>DASZXA010000104.1:0-18463 GCA_035546455.1 Pseudolabrys sp. | reverse complement strand
GACGCGCGTTGCTGGCGCTGCTGCGGCCGGCCAAGCACGCGCATCATCATCACGGCCACGATCATGCTCACGGTCACGATCATCACCATCATGATCACGACCACGGCCACCATCATCACGCACACGATCATGCGCATGCGCACCACCATCACGACCACGCGCATCACGACCATGACCACGACGACGAGGGCCATGCCTGGGGTCACGCCCATGCGCCGGAGCCGGCGGAGTTGACGGGACGTGACTGGTTGAAGCGCGGGCTGGCAGCGGTGGTTGCGGTGGGGCTGCGGCCATGCTCGGGCGCAATCATCGTGCTGGTGTTCGCGCTGGCGCAGGGGCTGTTCCTGATCGGCGTCGCCTCGACCTTCGCGATGGGGCTCGGCACCGCGATCACGGTGGCCGCCATCGCCACGCTGGCGGTCGGGGCGCGCGGGCTGGCCTCGCGCTTCGCCAGGACGAAGCCCGGCGCCGGGATGATCCTGCTGCGCGCGCTGGAAACAGGAGCGGCGGTGGTGATTATCCTGTTCGGCGCGGCGCTGCTGACCGGTTATCTCGTCAGCGAACGGCTGTTCGTCTAGCGGAAATCGGCCGACTGCAACTCGATCGGTTTGCCGTGCGGTGTGCGATCGCAGGCGTGGTCCCACGCTTCGTAGTAGCGCTTGAGCGTCGCGGTGTCGGTGACGTTCTTCTCCGCCACCATGCGTTCCAGCGCATTGAGCCAGTGCCGGTAATAAGTCTCGCCGGTGTCGGGATCGCCGGCGGCCTGCGCGCGCTTGATCTCGTCGCCGAGGGTGGCCGCCCACTCGGGCCAGGTGAACAGGCCGCGCTCGTAAAGCGCCAGCGTCATCGCGAAGGCCTGCGCCTCCCAAGGCTCGCGGAACACCGGGCCGGCTTCGTCCTGCGGAATGCCAGGGACAGTCTTCGCGGCGTGACTTGCGGCGGCGTGGTCCATCAGGCGGTCTCCAGATAGGGCTCGAACGCCTCGATCGACACTTTCAGCGTCGGATCGGCGTCGGCACCCCACAGCTCGCGGGCGTCGAACACCACGGTGTAGAGCCACTGCGGATGGTCGCCCTGGCCCTGCGCGTTGGTGTCCGGATAGACATGGCAGCCGTTGATTCGCTCGATCACGCCGACATGGCCGCGCACGTAGCGCGGCAGGCGCGTGTGCGTCACCGGATTGATGTTCTTCGCCCGCACGCGGTCGCCGGTCTTGAATATCGCGGGCTTCGCCGCGTCGCGGCCGAAGCTGCCGCGCACCTCGATGCGCTTGACGTCGTCGAGCGTGAACTTGCCGCGCGGCAGCGGCTTGGTGTCGCGCAGCGAATGACCGGCGGCGATTTCGTCGGCGCCGACAAAGCCGCGCTCGACGATCTGCTTCTCGATGGCGAGAAACCATTTCCGGTAATACGAGCTCGACAGGTAAACGTCTGGCGGCAGCGACTCGCGGCCGAACCGCTGCACGTCGATGTTGATGCCGCCGTTGGCGCCCATCACGCGCACCATCGCCATCACGCGCGCTTCCCAGTCTTCGTGGAAGGTCGGCTCGTTCGGCTCGGGCTCGACTTTGCCGAAGCCATCCATGCCGCCCATGTCATGAACACCGTTCATGACAAAACAGCCATGTCGTGGACGCCGTTCATGACTTCAGCTCCGCCGGGCTCTTCGGCAGGCCGGTGCCGATCATGGAGTCGCGGGTGACGAGTTCGGCGAGCTTGTCCTCGCTCCAGCCGTCGGTGCCGGCCGGGCGCATCGGCAATACGAGGAAGCGCGTCTCGGCGGTCGAGTCCCAGACGCGAATTTCAGTGTCCTTCGGCAGCGTGACGCCGAAGTCGTCGAGCACGCCGCGCGGATCCTTCACCGCGCGCGAGCGATAGGGCGCGGCCTTGTACCAGACCGGCGGCAGGCCGAGCATTTCCCACGGGTAGCAGGAGCACAACGTGCAGACGACCATGTTGTGGCGCTGCGCGGTGTTCTCGACGGCAATGAGGTGGTCGCCGACGCGGCTGACATGGCCGAGCGTGCCGATCGCCTTGGAGGCGTCGTCGAGCAGTGCCTGCTTGAACACCGGATCGGTCCAGGCCTTGGCGACGACCTTGGCGCCTTCGCGCGGGCCGATCTTGGTCTCGTAGGTCTCGACGATGGCGTCGAGCGCCGCCGGATCGACGTAGCCCTTCTCGGTCAGGATCGTCTCGAGCGCGCGGATGCGAAGCTGCATCTCCGACAGCTCGGAATGCTCATGATCGTGGTCGTGATGATGGTCGTGATCGTGTGCCATGGGGCCAATATAAGCGAAAACGCGTGCGATGTGCCATCATGCGGCGATGGCGAAGGGCAGCCTTGAAACTGTTGCAGACCGCATCGACCGGTTGAATGCGGCGATCGGGCGCGGCGCGGCATGGCTGGCGCTGGTCATCGTCGTGCTGCAATTCGCGCTGGTGGTGGCGCGCTACGTGTTCTCGCTCGGCTCGATCTGGCTCTCCGAGACGGTGATCTACGCGCATGCCGCGCTGTTCCTGCTGGCGGCGGCGTGGACGTTGCAACTCGGCGGCCACGTGCGGGTGGACATCTTCTATGCCGACGCAAAGCCGCGCACCAAGGCGTGGATCGACCTGATCGGCGCGCTGGTCCTACTGTTTCCGGTGATGCTGACGCTGCTGTGGCTGTCGTGGCCTTATGCCGCGCGGTCGTGGGCAGTGCTGGAACGCTCGCAGGAGGCGAGCGGCCTGCCGCTGGTGTTCGTGCTCAAGACCTTGATCCCGGTGTTCGCCGTGCTGATGGCGCTGCAGGGCATGGCGCAGGCGGCGCGGGCCGTTCTCGTGCTGCGGAAACGCCGCCGTGGCTGAAACCCTCGCCATCCTGATGGTCGTTGCGGTGATCGCCGCGCTGATGGCCGGCTATCCGGTGGCGCTGACCTTGGCCGGCGTGTCGCTCGCGTTCGCGTTCATCGGTGATCTCACCGGCGTCATGAGCTTCGCCATTCTCGGCGCGCTGCCGCAGCGCATTTTCGGCGTGATGACCAACGGCACGCTGCTGGCGATCCCGATGTTCATCTTCATGGGCGTGATGCTGGAGCGCTCGCGGGTCGCCGAGGACCTGCTGGAGAACATGGGGCGGCTGTTCGGCAAGCTGCGCGGCGGGCTGGCGTTCTCGGTGGTGATCGTCGGTACGCTGCTGGCCGCGGCGAAGGGCGTGGTCGGCGCAACGACCGTGACGATGGGCTTGATCGTGCTGCCGGCGATGCTGCGGCACGGCTACGACAAGCGGCTCGCCGCCGGCACGGTCGCGGCGACCGCGACTTTGGCGCAGATTTTTCCGCCGGCCACGGTGCTCATCCTGCTGGGCGATCAGTTGAGCAACGCCTACCAGTCGGCGCAGCTGTCGCAGGGCAAGTTCGCGCCCGATGCGCTCAACGTCAGTGACCTGTTCGCCGGCGCGCTGCTGCCGGCCTTTTCGCTGGTCGCGCTCTATCTCGTCTATGTCGGCGCGGTGGCGTGGCTATGGCCGAAGGCGGCGCCGGCGCTCAGGCGCGACCCGAAAGGCCCGCGCGGTGCCAAGTTCGCGCGCAAGCTGGCGGAATCCTTGGTCGCGCCGCTGGTGCTGATCCTCGCCGTGCTCGGCTCGATCCTCGGCGGCATCGCGACGCCGACCGAGGCCGCGTCGATCGGTGCGGTCGGCGCGATACTGCTGGCCGCGCGAAAAACAGCAATCGCGCCGCTGCTGCGGCCGGTGGCCGACAAGACCGCGCAGATCACCGCGATGATTTTCGTCATCCTGATCGGAGCGACCTTCTTCAGCCTGGTGTTCCGCGCGCTCGGCGGCGACCTCATGGTCGAACGGGCGCTGACGAATCTGCCCGGCGGCACCACCGGCGCGATCCTCACCGTGATGCTGGCGATGTTCCTGCTCGGCTTCGTGATGGACGCCTTCGAGATTATCTTCGTGGTGGTGCCGATCGTCGGCGCGGCGCTGCTCAAGATGCCCGGCGTCGACCCGGTGTGGCTCGGCATCCTGATGGCGATGAATTTGCAGACGTCCTACATGCACCCGCCGCTCGGCCCGACCTTGTTCTTCCTGCGCGGCGTCGCACCGAAGGCGATCAAGACCTCGGACATCTATTGGGGTGTCATTCCGTTCGTCGCGATTCAGATCGTCGCGCTGATTGTCTTATGGTTCGTGCCGGCGCTGGCGACCTGGCTGCCGCACGCGCTTTATCGATAGAGCGTGATCCCGTAAAGTGGGAACCGGTTTTCGGACAAGATCACGCTCAAGATGGCATGAGCCAGCCGATAAAAGCCCACAGCCATACCGCGGCGACGATCAGGATCGAGATGCCGACGGCGGTGGAGCCCATGTCCTTGACGCGGCCGATCTCGACGTCCTGCTCGCGCGTCAGCCGGTCGGCGAGCTTCTCGATCGCGGTGTTGAGCAGCTCGACCACCATCAGGAACAGCACCGAGCCGACCAGCACGAAACGCTGCACGGCGCTCTCGGCCAGCCAGAAGGCGGCGGGCACGGCGAGCAACAGCACGACAATTTCTTCCTGGAAGGCGCGTTCGGTCCGGGCGGCAAAGGCAAAGCCTTTCCAGCTATTGATCGCCGCCAGCCAAAGCCGTTCCATGCTTGCTCCTTGCGGGGCCCGCCCGCGGCTGCAAAACTAATCGCTCACAGTTTAGGAAGATTGAATGCAAGCCGCCCAGATGTTCAGCCTGAAAGGCCGTGTGGCGCTGGTGACCGGCGCGTCGTCCGGCCTCGGCCAGCAATTCGCCCGCGCTCTGGCCGATAACAGCGCCGCGATCGTGCTGGTGGCGCGCCGCGCGGACCGCCTCAAGGACTTCAAGGCCGAGCTTGAGAAATCCGGCGCCAGGGCGATTGCGGTCGAGGCGGACGTCAACGACCGCGCCGCGATGACGGCGGCATTCGACGCCGCCGAGAAAGCGTTCGGCACGGTGACGATCCTCGTCAACAATGCCGGGGTAGCGCAGGCTCCCGTCCGTGCGGTCGAGCTTACCGAAGACGAATGGCGGCGCGTGATGTCGACCAATCTCGAGGCCGTGCTGTTCTGGGCGCAGGAGGCCGCGAAGCGGATGCTCGCCACGGGCAAGAAGGGTGCGATCGTCAACATCGCCTCGGTGCTTGGGCTCGGCGTCTCGAAGGGCGCGGTGTCCTACGCGACGTCGAAGGCGGCGGTGATCCAGCTCACCAAGGCGCTGTCGCTCGAATGGGCGTTCAAGGGCGTGCGCGTCAACGCCATCGCACCGGGCTGGTTCGTCACCGAGATCAACGACGACTATTTGAACAGCGATGCCGGCGCGGCGATCAAGCGCGATATTCCGATGGGGCGGTTCGGCAATGCGGGCGATCTCGACGGCGCGCTGCTGCTGCTGGTGTCGGACGCCGGCACCTACATGACCGGCGCGACGCTCGTGGTCGACGGCGGCCAGGTGGTGCAGATCAGGGGCTAGCTACTCCGCCGCCTCTGCTTTCGCCGGGACGGCAGACGCAAGCCTGTCCGGGTGCGGCCGGTAATCGCCGTCGACGTAGATCAATCCGATGTCGGCAAGCTGGCTTGCATCGAGGCCGGCGAGGGCGCGGCGGCGTTGCGCCGCGCCGAAGCTCGACGAGTTGATCCGGGCAAGGAAATTGTCCGTCATCCGCAGCAGGGTGGATTTGAGGGGCGAAACTGGTTTTTCAGGGCGCATCAGCATGGCGGCACCATGCGCGCCGGCTGCCGCAAAGTAAAATTTATTGATCTGATGCAGAGTATAAAATAGAATTTTGACCATGCGCGCTCCCAATCTCGACCAGCTTCATTCGTTCGCCACGCTTGCCGCGCTCGGCAGCTTTTCCGCCGCTGCGCGGCGCCTCAACCTGACGCAGCCAGCGGTCAGCCTGCAGATCCGCGCGCTGGAGCGGCGCTTCGGCGTGCGGCTGATCGAGCGCTCCGGCAAGCGCGCGCGGCCGACGATGGCCGGCGAGGAACTGCTCAAGCGCATCAAGAGCATCGATGCCGCGGTGAACGGCGCGATGGCGGCGATGGCGCCGTTCAAGGACGACAAGGTCGGCCGCGTGGTGATCGGCACCGGTGCGACGGCCTGCATCTATCTGCTGCCGCCGATCCTCCAGAGTTTGCGGCGGCGTTTCCCGGCGCTGCAAATTCTCGTCCACACCGGCAATACGGCCGATGTGGTGCGGCTGATGGAAGACAATGTGATCGACGTCGGCCTCGTCACCGGGCCGATCTACGGCCGCGTGTTCACGACGACGCCGGCGTTCGACGACGAGCAGGTCGCGGTGTTCCCCAAGCGTGACTTCGCGGTGCCGAAAGTCGCGACGCCGGAGGCGCTTGCCGCGCTGCCGCTCGTTTTGTTCGAACCGGGCGGCAACACCCGCCGCGTGGTCGACGACTGGTTCGATCGCGGCGGTGTCTCACCGCAGCCGGCCATGGAGTTGGGCAGCGTCGAGGCGATCAAGGAGGTGGTCGGCGCCGGGCTCGGTTGCGCGATCCTGCCGCGTCTGTCGGTCGCCGCCGAAAAGGCGCGCTTCACGGTGAAATCGCTGTCACCGCCGTTGCAGCGAAAACTGTTGGTGGTGCTGCGGAAGGACAAGCTATTGTCGCACGGATTGCGGCAGGTGCTCGCCGCCTTCAAGGCGTCACCGAAATATCTGGGGTGAGTGATGGACTTCTCGCTGTCGCCGGAAATCGAAGATCTTCGCCTGCGGGTGCGTGCCTTCGTCGAGAAGGAGGTGCTGCCGCTCGAAAGCGACCCCGCCAATTTCGCCGAGCACGAGAACATCCCGGAAGACCGGCTCGCCAAGGTGCGGGAGAAGGCGCGCGCGGCAGGCCTGTGGGCGCCGCAAAGCCCCAAGGAATATGGCGGCATGGAGCTGCCGATCGTCGCCTGGGCGGCGGTCTATGAGGAGGCGGCGCGTTCGATCTTCGGCCCGCTCGCCATCAACTGCATGGCGCCGGACGACGGCAACATGAATATGCTGCGGCTGGTCGCTACCCCGGCGCAGAAAGACAAGTGGCTGAAGCCGATCGTCGAAGGAAAGGTGCGCTCGTCGTTCGCGATGACCGAGCCGGCGCCGGGCGGTGGCTCCGACCCGACCATGATCAAGACACGCGCCGAGAAGAAGGGCGACAAATATGTCATCCGCGGCCGCAAGTGGTTCATCACCGGCGCGGAAGGTGCGTCGCATTTCATTTTGATGGCGCGCACGTCGGACGATGCGCGCAAGGGCCTCACCGCGTTCCTCTATCACAAGGACCAGCCCGGCTGGCGGATCGTGCGGCGCATCCCGATCCTCGCGCCGGAGGAGCACGGTGGCCACTGCGAGCTGGAGTTCGACGGCCTCGAAGTGCCGGCGGAGAACGTGCTGCTCGGCGAGGGCGAGGGGCTGCGGCTGATGCAGTTGCGGCTCGGCCCGGCGCGGCTGACGCACTGCATGCGCTGGACCGGTTTCGCCAAGCGCTGCCTCGAGATCGCGCAGGATTATGTCGCGAACCGCGAAGGCTTCGGCGTCAAGCTCGGCGACCGCGAGAGTGTGCAGATCAAACTGGGCGAGGTGGCGAAGGACATCGAGATCGGCCGGCTGTTGACGATGCGCGCGGCGTGGATGCTCGATCAGGGCGGCCGCGCCCGCAAGGAAGTGTCGATGGCAAAGGTCCACGTCGCCGACACGCTGCACAAGGCCGCCGATGTTGCGATCCAGTTGCAGGGCGCGCGCGGCTTCTCCAAGGACACCATCGTCGAGTGGGTCTATCGCTACGCGCGTTCGGCGCGACTGGTCGACGGCGCCAGCGAAGTGCACATGATGGTACTGGCGAAATTCCTAAAGCAGGAAGGCCGCGATTTCTGGTCGTGGGGACCGGGCGAGGGACGGCGGAATTCGCCGGGGTCTTGAACAATGAGCCTGCTCGACAAGCCTTTCAGCGACACGGATCGCGCGCTGGTGACCGGCGCCGGCAACGGCATCGGCCGCGCCATCGCGCAGGCTCTGACCGGCGAGGGCGTGAAGACGGTGTTTGCCGATGTCGATCCGGCGCGGGTCGAGGCCGCGATCAAGGCATCGCCGAAGCCGGAATTGGCAGTGCCGTCGGTCGGCGATCTGGCGGACGCGAAAGCGTGGGATGAATTGCTGGCGTTCGCGCACGGGAAACTCGGCCGCATCACGCATTTCGTCCACAGCGCCGCGCCGCCGCGACGCGAGGCCGATCACACATTCGGCGTCAGCGACGAGACCTGGACGCGGATGCGTGCCGTCAATGTCGACGCCGGTTTTCATCTGGCGCGCGAGATTGCGCGCGAGCTGATCGCGGCCAAGGCACCGGGGTCGTTCCTGATGCTGACCTCGCTGCATGCCGGCACGCCGCGCAACTTGCCGCATTACTCGACGTCGAAGGCCGCGCTGGCGATGCTGGTGAAGGAACTGGCGAAGACGCTGGGGCGCTACAACATCCGCGTCAACGCACTGGTGCCGGGCGCAATTGCCGCCGGCGGCTTCGTCGCCGATCCGGCGCTGGCGAAGCACATTCCGCTCGGCCGGCTCGGCAAGAGCGAAGACCTCGCGCCTCTGGCGCTCGCCGTGCTGTCGAACAGGATATCCGGCTACGTCACCGGCGCGGCGATCACAATCGACGGCGGGCTTGCGCTCACCAACTGGTTCGATCCGCCGGCGCTCGATCTCTAAGGCGATCAAGCCGGCACGGACGGCGTGACGACCAGTCTGGCGCGCCGCCGTTTGTCGGAGCCGCCGCGGATCACCAGCGTGCCGATGATGAGCACATTGACGATGCTTGCCGCGATGCCGGCGATCCAGGCCGGCGCGTAGTAGCCGAAGTGGTCGTAGAGGACGCCGGCGATCCAGCCGCCGCCACCCATGCCGAATGCGGTGAACATCAGCAGCGTCGGGATGCGCCAATAGGCCTGGCCCGCCGGATAATGCTCGCGCAGCGCGACGACGTAAGCCGGGATGATGCCGGAGAAGCCCAGGCCGAACACGCCGGCAACGGCGATAAGGCCGACTTCGTCGCTGAAAACCAGAAAGCCCGCCATCGCCGCAGCCTGCCACGCCACCCCGATCAGCACGGTGTTGAGGCCACCGATCTTGTCGGTCATCGCGCCCCAGATCTGCCGGCTGATGAAGGCGGTGCCAAGCAGCACCGAGAGCGCGAGCGCGCCGAACGTGCGGGTGAAGCCGAGATCGCTGCAGAATGCGACGATGTGCTGCTGCGGCATCGACATGGTGATGCAGCACAATATGGATGCGAAGCACAGCATGCCGAACACCAGATTGGCCGGCCAGCCGAATACCTGCGGCCGCGCGTGGCTCGAGCCGTGCGGCACCACCGGCTCCGGCAAGTCCGGCGGCGCGCGGAACATGATGAACGCGATCGGGATCGCGACGATCATTTCGAGCACGGCGAAGATCAGCATGCACTCGCGCCAGCCGACGGCGGCGATCACCTGCTCGAAGATCGGCGGCCACAGCGTGCCGGCGAGATAGCTGCCGCTCGAGATCAGCGCCAGCGCCGAGCCGCGCCGCTTGTCGAACCAGCGGCTGATGTAGACGTAGAGCGGCGCGTTGATGCCGCCGAGGCCGAACAGGCCGATGAAGAGACCGTGGCCGATGAACAGCGGCCAATGCGGGCCGAGCGTCGAGATCGCGAGGCCGCAGGCGATCGACACCGAGCCGATCATCACGGTCCAGCGCGCGCCGATCTTCTCCGCGAGGCGGCCCATCATGATGCCGCCGGCGCCGGTGCACAGCCACGCCAGCGCGGCGCCGAATGCGGGGATCGACCGGGCGCCGCCGACTTCGGCCGCGATGTCCTTGAGCGCGATGGTGGTGATCCAGGCGCCGCCGAACACCATCAGCAGCACGAGGAGCGCGGCAAAGGCCACGCGCCACGACTGCGCGGTTTCCACGGACGGTGAGTGGGAAGGTGGCATTCTGATTCCGGCAAGGAACACTACGCTGCCTGATACACGGAACCTAGAGGCGGAACGCATGCCGGTCCTGCGCGGGCTTCGTGTGGAAAGTCGCGGCGGGCCAGCGTCGCTATAAGCATCGCGTTAATTCGGGCTGCGCCGTCTAGCTTTACAGACGAGGGCTAATAGTAGTTTTATCGTCGCGTGTTTTAGTAAGAGAACGGCCGGATGAAATTCCCGTGGGGGCGGGCCAGAGTGGGGGCGGACGAGATTCCGGCCAGGGCGAAACGGATTTTCGCCGCGCGCTGGTATTTGCAGCGCAATCCCGATGTCGTGGCGGTCGGCGAAGACGCTTTCGATCACTATTCGAAGCAGGGCTGGAAAGACCGCCGCAACCCGCATCCGATGTTCGACGTTGCCTACTATCTCGGAAAATACCGGGATGTGGCGGCGGCCGAAGTCGATCCTCTCGTTCACTACATCGAATATGGCTGGCGCGAAGGCCGCAACCCGCATCCGCTTTTCGATACGACGCAGTATCTTGAACAATATGGCGCGGCGATCGGGCCGCTCGATCCGCTTACGCACTATATTTGGTACGGCCGCGAGCGCGGGTTCTCGCCAGGTGCGAAATATTTGCCGCCGGAAAAGCCGGTCATCTTCATGGCGGATGTGCGGTTGCCGCGGCGCGACCGCGATTCCGGTTCGCTCGATCAAATCTCGTTCCTGAAAATCTTTCGCGCGCTTGGATTTGATATCCATTTTCTCGGGACGCGCGATCAGTCGCCGGATGTTCGCGCTCTCGCGAAAGAATTTCCTCCGGATAGCAATGGCGTGCGCTGGCTCAGGGCCGGCGACTTCCATTGCGTGGACGATTACCTGTTCCGGTACGAAAGCCGCATCGCGGCTGCGTTCCTGTCGCGCCATTGGGTCGCGGAATCGCTGCTCCCTTCCGTGCGCGAGCTCTGCCCGCAGGCAAAGATCATCTTCAATACCGTCGACCTCCATTTCATCCGGGAAAAACGCGAAGGGGAGATACTGAACGAACCCGAGCTGATCTCACGCTCGATGCTTTCCAGGCAGAGCGAACTCGACCTTGTCCGGCGCGCGGACGCCTCGATCGTCGTCTCGGAGTACGAAAGAGCGGCATTGTCCAGCATGGGCGAGGACCGGCAGTTGTATACCGTTCCGTTGATCCGGGAGTTTGGGACGGCGCCGGTTCCCGAGTTTTCCTCGCGAAACGGGATCGCGTTTGTCGGCGGCTTCAGCCACCGGCCGAACGTCGATGCCGTTGAGCATTTTCTCGCGGCCGTCTGGCCGGAGCTTCATGCGCGGCGTCCGGACATTCCATTTTTCGTGGTGGGATCTTCTCTTCCGGCCGAGCTTGCTTCGCGGCGCGATCCTGGCGTCCGTTTCGTGGGCCATGTCGAACACATCGATCATTTTCTCGATGGCGTGAAACTCACCGTTGCGCCGTTGCGGTTCGGCGCCGGTGCGAAAGGCAAGGTCGTATTGAGTCTGGGCCGCGGCGTTCCATGTGTTGCGTCGGAAATTGCCGCGGAGGGCATGGGATTGCAGGATGGTCGCGAAATCGCCGTGGCGCGGTCGCCCGCGGACTATGTCGAGAAAATCTGCAGCTTGTACGACGATAAGGCCGCATGGACGCAGCGCTCGTCGAACGGCCTTCGTCGCGCGCGATCGGTTTTCTCGCTCGACAACGGGATTCGGCTAACGCGGGATATCCTGCAGGATATCGGTGTTCGGTTGCCGCTGCCGGTTCTCGCCAATCCGGGCGGGATGGCGGAGACGGCGCAGATTGAGTCTCCGACCATCCCGGCCTGACAGCCAAGATGCTGCGTTGCGCCAAAATGCGCGGCCGGGATGTGCGGCGACATATCGTGGCGGGCGGCCCGCCCATAACGAAATTGACGCAAACCCCTGCCAATGGGACCTTTTTGAGCAGCCGCGGCGTTTCGAGTCGGGTGCGGCTGCTCTATATAAAGAGGGAGGCCGCGGTTCCGGCGTTCCCTCTGAGGTTCTTGGGGTCACATGACGACGCTTCAACCGGTCAGTCTCGACGACAAATACGACCTGTCGAAGAGCCACATCTTCGTCACCGGCTATCAGGCGCTGATCCGGCTCTGCCTGATGCAGAAGGAGCGTGACCGCCGCCACGGGCTCAACACCGCGGGTTTCATCACCGGCTATCGCGGCTCGCCGCTCGGCGGCCTCGACCAGCAGTTCATGCGCAACGCGCGGCAGCTTGTCGCCAACGACATCAAGTTTCAGACCGGGCTGAACGAGGACCTCGCCGCCACCGCATTGTGGGGCACGCAGCAGGCCGAGCTGCGCGGCGAAGGCAAGTTCGATGGCGTGTTCGGCATGTGGTACGGCAAAGGGCCGGGCGTCGACCGTACCGGCGACGTGTTCCGCCACGCCAATCTCGCGGGTACCTCGAAGCACGGCGGCGTGCTCGCGCTGATGGGCGACGACCACACGGCAGAGTCATCCACCACCGCTCACCAGTCCGAATTCCATTTCGTCGACGTGATGGTGCCGATCCTCAATCCGGCCGGCGCGCAGGAATTTCTCGATTACGGTCTCTACGGCTGGGCGATGTCGCGCTTCACCGGAACGTGGACCGCGCTCAAGTGCATGCACGAGACAGTGGAGTCGACCGCAGTAGTCGACGGTTCGCTCGACCGCATCCAGATTGTCACGCCGTCTGATTTCGTGATGCCGCCCGGTGGCCTCAACATCCGCCTGCAGGACACGTTCCTCGGCCAGGAAGCGCGGCTGCACGACTTCAAGCGCGACGCCATGCTGGCGTTCATCAACGCCAACAAGATCAACCGCATCGTCACGTCGGGCGGCGGCAACGCCAAGATCGGCATCATCACCACCGGCAAGGCTTATCTCGACGTCCGGCAGGCGTTCGACGAGCTCGGCATCGACGAGATCAAGTGCAATGCGCTCGGCATCCGGCTGTTCAAGATCGGCTGCCCGTGGCCGATCAGCCGCGACGAGCTCGCCGCATTCGCCAAGGGCCTCGACCTTATCATCGTGGTCGAGGAGAAGCGCTCGCTGATCGAAGTGCAGGTGCGCGAGGAGCTTTACGGCACCGCCAATCAGCCGGTCTGCATCGGCAAGAAGGACGAGCAGGGCAACTGGCTGTTCCCGGTGAAAGGTGCGCTCGACCCGAACGACATCGCGATCTGCATCGGCGAGCGGCTGCTGAAATACGGCGACAACCCGGAGATCGCGGCCAACGTCTCGCGGCTTCGCTCGGCGCAGAAGACGCTCGCCGAGACAGCCGACGTCGCCAACCGCATCCCCTATTTCTGCTCCGGTTGCCCGCACAACACCTCGACCCGCGTGCCGGAGGGCAGCCGCGCCTATGCCGGCATCGGCTGCCACTACATGTCGCAGTGGATGGACCGCAAGACGCTCGGCTACACGCAGATGGGCGGCGAGGGCGCCAACTGGATCGGCGAGGCGCCGTTCTCCAAGCGCGACCACGTCTTCCAGAATCTCGGCGACGGCACCTACAACCACTCCGGCTATCTCGCCATTCGCGCCGCGGTCGCAAGCGGCGTGACCATGACCTACAAGATCCTGTTCAACGACGCGGTCGCGATGACCGGCGGCCAGTCGAACGACGGCGGTCTCAACGTGCCGCAGATCGCGCGGCAGGTCGCGGCGGAGGGCGTCAAGCGCGTCGTCGTCGTCACCGACGAGCCGTGGAAATATCCGGGCGACATCGACTGGCCGAAGGGCCTGACCGTTCATCATCGCGACGAGCTCGATACCGTGCAGCGCGAGCTCTCGACGGTGCCGGGCGTCACGGTGCTCATTTACGACCAGACCTGCGCCGCCGAAAAGCGCCGCCGCCGCAAACGCGGCGCGTTCCCCGATCCGCTCAAGCGCGTCGTCATCAACGACCTGGTCTGCGAAGGCTGTGGCGACTGCGGCGTCAAGTCGAACTGCGTGTCGGTGCAGCCGCTGCAGACCGAGTGGGGCCGCAAGCGCACCATCGACCAGTCGAGCTGCAACAAGGACTATTCCTGCCTCAACGGCTTCTGCCCGTCCTTCGTCACGGTGCACGGTGCGAAGCTGAAGAAGGGCGAGGGCGTCGCGATGCCGGCCCACTGGGCGGCGCTGCCGAAACCCAACATGCCGCAGACCAATCACCCGTACAGCGTCATCATCACCGGCGTCGGCGGCACCGGCGTGGTGACGATCGGCGCCATCCTCGGCATGGCCGCGCATCTCGAGGGCAAGGGTATCGGCATCATCGACATGGCGGGCCTCGCGCAGAAGGGCGGCGCGGTGTCGAGCCATATCCGCATCGCCAACACGCCGGACGACATTCACGCCATTCGTGTCGCGTCGCAGGGCGCCGACCTGGTGATCGGCGGCGACATCGTCGTGGTCGGCACCAAGAAGGTGCTCTCGACCGTGAAGGCCGGCACGCGGATGATCGTCAACACCGCGGAATTCCTGCCGGGCGATTTCACCCGCAACCCGGATTACTCGCTGCCGACCGAGCGCCTCAAGCGTGCGATCACCGCCGCGGCGGGCGAGCAGAACAGCCATTTCGTCGATGCGAGCCGGCTGGCGACCGCGCTGCTCGGCCAGTCGATCGGCGCCAACATGTTCATGCTCGGCTACGCCTATCAGAGCGGCGCGCTGCCGATCTCGGCGGAAGCGATCGAGCAGGCGATCGAGATGAACGGCGAAGCGGTGGCGATGAACAAGGCGGCATTCCAGTTCGGCCGCCGCGCCGCCGCCGATCCGGCGGCGATCGAGGCGCTCGTGAAGCCGGCGCCGGAAGCCGCGCGCGACTCGCTGAAGATTTCACAGTCTTTCGACGAGATGGTCGCGCGCCGCGTCGACTTCCTCACCAAGTATCAGAATGCGTCTTACGCCGCGCGTTACAAGGCGCTTGTCGACAAGGTGAAGATGGCGGAAGAGGCGAAGGCGCCGGGCGAATGCGCGTTGACCGAAACCGCCGCGCGCTATCTGTTCAAGCTGATGGCCTACAAGGATGAATACGAAGTCGCGCGGCTCTACAGCGACTCGCACTTCATCAATCAGGTGATGGGCTCGTTCGACGGCGATTTGAAACTCGAATTCCATCTAGCGCCGCCGCTGTTCGCCCGCAGGAACAAGGTGACCGGCGAGCCGCAAAAGATGAAGTTCGGACCTTGGATGCTGTCGGCGTTCAAGGTGCTGTCGAAATTCCGCGTGCTGCGCGGCACGCCGCTCGACATTTTCGGATATACCGCCGAGCGCAAGACCGAGCGGCAACTCATCGCCGACTACGAGGCGATGCTTGACGAGATCATGGCCAAGCTCACACCGGCCAATCACGCCACCGCGGTCGCGCTCGCCGCCATCCCGGAAAAAATCCGCGGCTTCGGCCACGTCAAGTTGCGGCACTTGGCCGCCGCCAAGGCCGAGGAAAAGACCTTGCGCGAACAATTTCGCGCGGGCGGTGCACCGGTTCTCAAGGCGGCCGAGTAATTTAGGCCCACCTCCGCCCATCGTAGGCTTGACCGCGGTTTCGCGGTGATTTCATATCACGCAAAGACCGCTGAAGCGGCGAGGGGCCGTGGCCTAACCCACGGAAAGCTCGGGAGGATATGGCCGTGGCGCAAACCGCTGCCGCTGGCGAGGACACATTTCCGAAGCTGCTGATCCGAAACGCGACCAAGTTCGCGTCGCGGCCCGCCATGCGTCACAAGGACCTCGGCATCTGGCGCAGCTGGACGTGGGCGCAGATGGCCGAAGAGGTCCGCGCGTTTTCGGTCGGCCTGATGGAGCTTGGCCTCAGGCGCGGCGACAAGATCGCCATCATCGGCAAGAACAAGCCGCGGCTCTATTGGGCGATGTGCGCGGCGCAGGCGCTCGGCGCGATCCCGGTGCCGATCTACGCGGACTCGGTCGCCGACGAGATGGCCTATGTGCTCGAGCATGCGGAAGCGACCTTCGCGATTGCCGAGGATCAGGAGCAGGTCGACAAGCTGGTGTCGATCGCGGACCGCCTGACCAAGCTCGGCATGGTGCTCTACGACGAGCCGCGCGGCCTCCGCGATTACGACCACAGCAAGCTGAAATGGATTGCCGACGTGCAGAAGATCGGCCGCGAGAAGCTCGCCGATCCAGCCACGCTTGCGCGCTGGCGATCGGAAGTCGATCAGGGCAAGGGCTCCGACCTTTCGATCATCATGTACACCTCCGGCACGACGGGACGGCCGAAGGGTGTGATGCTGACGAACGACAACGTCATCGTTTCGGCGGACAACGGCAACAAGTTCGACAATCTCGCCGCGAGCGACAGCGTGATCGCCTATTTGCCGATCGCCTGGGTCGGCGACCACATCTTCTCGTACGCGCAGTCTTATCTCGCCGGCTATTGCGTCGCCTGTCCGGAAGCGGCCGAGACGGTGCTCGACGACCGCCGCGAGATCGGCACCACCTACGCGTTCGCCCCGCCGCGCATCTACGAAAATCTCATCACGCTGACGATGGTGCGGATGGCCGATGCCGATCCGCTCAAGCGCAAGATGTTCGAGTTCTTCATCGGGCACGCGCGCAAATGGGGCGAGAAGATTCTCAACAAGGAAAGCGTACCGCCGCACGCGCGGCTGATTTACTGGCTCGGCGAAATCCTGGTGTACGGGCCGCTGAAGAATCGCTTCGGCATCTCCGAGGTGCGGGTCGGCTACACGGCTGGCGAGGCGATCGGGCCGGAAATTTTCCGCTTCTTCCGTGCGCTCGGCATCAACCTGAAGCAGCTCTACGGCCAGACCGAAGCGTCGGTTTACATCACCGCGCAGCCGGACGGCGAGATTTACGCCGACACGGTCGGGAAGCCGAATTACGAGGTCGACGTGAAGGTCGACGACAACGGCGAGGTTCTGTTCAAGTCGCCGGGCGTGTTCCTCGGCTACTACAAGGAGCCGGACAAGACGGCGGAAGTGAAGACGCCGGACGGCTGGGTGCGGACCGGCGACGCCGGCTTCATCGAGCCGAAGTCGGGCCATCTGAAGATTCTCGACCGCGCCAAGGATGTCGGCAAGCTCAAGGACGGCACGCTGTTCGCGCCGAAATACATTGAGAACAAGCTCAAGTTCTATCCGAACATCCGCGAGGCGGTCGCCTATGGCGACAAGCGCGATTTCGTTACGGTGATGCTCAACATCGATCTCGTCGCGGTCAGCTCATGGGCCGAGCGCAACAACGTGGTCTATGCGTCGTATCAGGAGCTGGCCAACCATCCGCGCGTCTACGAAATGTTGCAGAAGCACGTCGAGGAAGTGAACCGCTCGCTGGTCGATGAAAAGGTGACGGCCGGCGCGCAGATCAGGCGCTTCCTGGTGCTGCACAAGGAGCTCGACGCCGACGACGGCGAATTGACTCGCACGCTGAAGGTCCGGCGCGGCTTCATCGCCGATCGCTATGCGCCATTGATCCAGGCGCTCTACGACGGCTCGAACGAAGTCGATATCGCGACCGAGGTGACGTTCGAGGACGGCCGCAAGGGCACCATCAAGGCACGCATCAAGGTCGCCGACGTGAAAACCGCGCCGCTGCCGGTTCTGGAGGCCGCGGAATGAGAGCGCCGGGCGGGCCCGAAGTCGCCGCCGGCGACGTTTTGCTTTCGGTCGAGAATGTCTCGCTGTCGTTCGGCGGCGTGAAGGCGATCAGTGACGTCTCGTTCGACATTCGCAAGGGCGAAATCCGCGCTATCATCGGCCCGAACGGCGCCGGCAAGACGTCGATGCTCAACATCATCAACGGCTTCTACCATCCGCAGCAGGGCCGCATCACCTTCAAGGGCCAGACGCGCCCGCAAATGCGTCCCTACGAGGCGGCATTCGGCGGCATCGCGCGCACCTTCCAGAATGTCGCGCTGTTCCGCGGCATGACCGTGCTCGACAACATCATGGCGGGGCGCACGCTCAAGATGCACCGCAACCTGTTCTGGCAGCTGCTGCGCTTCGGCCCGGCGATGCAGGAGGAGGTCGAGAACCGTCACGTCGCCGAGGAGATCATCGACTTCCTCAAGATCCAGGAGATCCGCCGCACGCCGGTCGGCCGTCTCGCCTACGGCCTGCAGAAGCGCGTCGAACTCGGCCGTGCGCTCGCCATGGAGCCCGACCTGCTGCTGCTCGACGAGCCGATGGCCGGCATGAACCTCGAAGAGAAGGAGGACATGTCGCGCTTCATCCTCGACGTCAACGATCACTTCGGCACCACCATCGCGCTGATCGAGCACGACATGGGCGTGGTGATGGATTTGTCGGACCGTGTGGTGGTGCTCGACCACGGGGTCAAGATCGCCGACGGTACGCCCGAGGAAGTCGGCCGCGACCAGGCGGTGATCGACGCCTATCTCGGCGTCGCGCATTGAGGACCGCCTGATGCACATGCTCTACCAGATATTCATCGATCCCTTCGCGCAGATGGTCGGCGCGCCCGACCTGCTGGTGCAGACGCTGTGGGACGGGCTCGTGTCGGGC
>DASZXA010000103.1:0-6283 GCA_035546455.1 Pseudolabrys sp. | reverse complement strand
AGGCGCGTCTTCACGCACGCCTTGCATCAAAGGCGAAGAACAACCGGAACTCAACTTTATTCCTCCGCCGTCACCAAAAATTATGCGCCGGCGGTACGCAAGGACGCGCGTGTGCGCAAGAGCAGCCAAGCCATAATGGCGACGTTCAAGAAGTTCCAGCCGATGCCGTCGAGGAAGGCGGCGCGGTAGGAGCCGGCCGCGTCGAAGATCGCGCCCGCGAGCCACCCGCCCAGCGCCATGCCGATCAGCGTCGCCAGTAGCACCAAGCCGACTCGGGTGCCGGCCTCGCCGGGCGGGAAATATTCGCGGACGATGATGGCGTAGCTCGGCACGATGCCGCCCTGGAACAGGCCGAACAGCGCCGAGATCACGTAAAGCGACGTCAGGCCGTCGAACAGGAAATACAGGACGAGGGCGGCGCCCTGCAGCACGGAGCCGATTAACAGCGTGCCAACGCCGCCGATGCGATCGGCGATGAAGCCCGAGGTGATGCGGCTGATGATGCCGAACCCGAGCATCAGCGACAGCATTTCGGCGCCGCGGGCGACGCCGTAACCGAGATCGCCGCAATAGGCGACGATGTGGACCTGCGGCATCGCCATCGCCACGCAGCACCCGATCCCGGCAAGGCACAGGATCGCTTGCAGCGTGTTCTTGGAGATGCCGAGCTCGCGCGGCGTGAAGGCGCGCTGCGTGGCGTTTGGCGTGGTGTCGTGGAGCGGCGCCTGGCGGCGCAGCAGCAACACCAGCGGCAACAGCAGGCAAAAGCAGATGACGGCGATGCCAAGATGCGCCGCGCGCCAGCCGTAGATTTCGGTGAAATGCTGGAGCGGCGTCGGCCAGAACACGCCGGCCAGATAATTCCCGGCCGCCACCACGGCGACGGCGATGCCGCGGCGGCGCACGAACCAATGGGAGATATCGGCGAGCAACGGCGCGAAGAACACGGCGCTGCCGCCACCGACCAGGATGCCTTGCGCCAGCACATAGACCAGCAGGCTCGGCGCGAAACTCGCGGTGACGTAGCCGGCGCACATCATCAGCGTGCCGCCGACCAGCGGCAGGAAGATGCCGAAACGGTCGACCATTCGCCCGATCGCAACGCCGGCAAAGGCGAAGCCGACCATCGTCACGGTATAGGGCATCGAGGCGGCCGCGCGGTCGACGGCGAAATCGGCCTGCACGGCGGGGAGTGACACCGGAACCGACCACATGCCGATGCCGCCGATGGTGCCGATCAGCACCGCGGCGGCCAGCCTGAGCCAAGCGTAGTGGGATTCCGGACGATCCGCGTCCGCGCGAAAGAAGGCAATGAGACTCATGGAATGATCCGGCCGTCCATCTATGTCACGTCCGCTCATGGCCTCAAAGGCTCCGCACCACGAAAATAGTTCATGCGGCGGTCACATCGTTGGATGCGGTGGGCAGCGGGAACGCAGCGGGCTGCGTGCAATGGACGCGGCCGGGTAATTAGGTCGTTTTTCGAGGCGGTTATATCGATGGTTGGACCACATCAGGCTTGCCGCGTCGGCAAAACGTAGCGAATATGCGCTTGGGGACACTCTTCTGCCGGTGGCTTATGCGTGAGGCGATTCTTGAGACCGAGGACCTGGTGAAGGATTTCGCCGGGTTCGTGGCGGTCAGCGGAGTCAATTTACGCGTCGAGCGCGGCAGCATCCACGGCCTGATCGGTCCGAACGGCGCCGGCAAGACCACCTTCTTCAATCTGCTGACGAAATTTCTCCGCCCGAGCCGCGGCCGTATTCTCTACAACGGCAAGGATATCACCAGCATGGCGCCGGCCGATGTGGCCCGCCTTGGCATTGTGCGCTCGTTCCAGATTTCGGCCGTCTTCCCGCATCTGACCGTTCTGGAAAATGTGCGGATTGCGCTTCAGCGCAAGCGAGGCACCTCGTTCGACTTCTGGCGTTCGGTGCGCTCGCTCGACATTTACAACGAGCGGGCCATGGAACTGATCACCGATGTCGGCCTTGCGGCCTTCACCAATGTTGCCGCTGTCGAGCTGCCCTATGGCCGGAAGCGCGCGCTCGAAATCGCCACGACCCTGGCGCTCGATCCCGAGCTGCTGCTGCTCGATGAGCCGACCGCCGGCATGGGCCATGAGGACATCGATCGCATCGCCGCGCTGATCAAGCGCGTGTCGGCCAACCGCACCGTGCTGATGGTCGAGCACAATCTGAGCGTGGTCGAGAACCTGTGCAGCCGTATCACCGTGCTCACGCGCGGGCGCGTTCTCGCCGAAGGCGATTACGCGACGGTTTCCAACAATCCGGACGTGCGCGAGGCTTATATGGGTGTCGGCCATGCTTGATGCCCGCACCGCGCTGCTGTCGCTGAAAGACGTGCAGGCCTGGTACGGCGAGTCGCACATCCTGCACGGCGTCAATTTCGACGTGCGCGCCGGTGAGGTGGTGACGCTGCTCGGTCGCAACGGCGCCGGCAAGACCACGACGCTCAAATCGATCATGGGTCTGGTTGGAAACCGGACCGGCTCGATCAAGTTCGAAGGCACCGAAGTCGGCGGCTATGCGCCGGAAAAGATAGCGCGCGCCGGGATCGCCTTTTGTCCGGAAGAGCGCGGCATCTTCGCCAGCCTCGGCGTCGAGGAAAATCTGCTGCTGCCGCCGGAGGTGCGGTCGGGTGGGCTGCCGCTCGATCGCATCTTCGAGTTGTTCCCGAACCTCAAGGAACGCCTCGGCTCAAGCCAGGGCACCAAGCTGTCCGGCGGCGAGCAGCAAATGCTGGCGATTGCCCGCATCCTGCGCACCGGCGCGCGTATGCTGCTGCTCGATGAGCCGACCGAGGGGCTTGCCCCGGTCATCATCCAGCAGATCGGTCGCACCATCCGGGCGCTGAAAGAGCAGGGCTTCACCATCTTGCTGGTGGAGCAGAATTTCCGTTTCGCCTCGACCGTGGCGGATCGTTACTACGTCATGGAGCACGGCCGCATCATCGATCAGTTCGCCAACTCGGAACTGGACGCCAATGTCGACAAGCTCCACGATTATCTGGGAGTATGAGTTCAAGAGGGGCACTGCACCTCGGAATAAAACGAAAGGGAGGACTGTTGAGATGAAAAGAACATTTGCGCTCGCGGCATTCGCCGCGCTGTTGGCCTGCGGCACGGCGCAGGCACAGCAGATCAACGTGAAGATTGGTGTGCTGACCGACATGGCGAGTATCTACGCCGACGACACCGGTCAGGGGTCGGTGGCTGCGGCCGAGCTCGCCGCCCAGGACTTCATGAAAGACCACAAGAACTTCAAGGTCGAAGTGGTCAGCGCGGACCACCAGAACAAGCCGGACGTTGGCACGGGCATCGCCAGCAAATGGTTCGATGTCGAGAACGTCGACATGATCACCGATGTGCCCACGTCGAGTGTGGCGCTGGCCGTGATGCAGGTCGCCGCGGCGAAAAACAAGGCGGCGATCTACTCGGGTCCTGGCAGCTCGGACATTACCGGCCCGAAATGCAATGCCAATACGGTGCACTGGACTTACGACACCTGGATGCTGGCGAACGGCACCGGCAAGGCGATCGTGAAGAACGGCGGCGATACCTGGTTCTTCCTCACGGCAGACTATGCCTTCGGTCACGCTCTTGAGCGCGACACGGCGGCGGTCGTCGAAGCGAATGGCGGCAAGGTGCTCGGCAAGGTCCGCCATCCGATTGCGACCAACGACTTCTCGTCGTTCCTGCTGCAGGCGCAGCAGTCAAAAGCGAAGATCATCGGTCTCGCCAATGCCGGCGGCGATACCATCAACTCCATCAAGCAGGGCGCTGAGTTCGGTATTACGGCGGGCGGCCAGAAATTCGCCGGCCTGCTGATCTTCGCGCCGGACATCAAGGCGCTCGGGCTCAAGGCGGCGCAGGGTCTGATGTTCACCGAGACCTTCTATTGGGACCTGAATGACGGGACCCGGGCCTGGACCAAGCGCTGGGACAAGCAGCGCAATGCGGCCGGCAAGGTGCCGAGCATGAATCATGCCGGCGTCTATTCCGGCACGCTGGCCTATCTCCAGGCGGTGGCCGCGGTCGGCAGCGCCAAGGACGGCAAGGCCGTGGTCGACAAGATGAAGACCATGTCCTTCAAGGATCCGCTGTTCGGCACCACGACGGTGCGCGCCGACGGTCGTGGCATTCATGACGCCTATCTGTTCGAGGTGAAGAAGCCCGAGGAGTCGAAGGGTGCGAACGACCTCTACAAGCTGCGCGCGACCATCCCCGCGGCGGAGGCGTTCCGTCCGCTCAAGGACGGCGGCTGCCCGCTGGTCAAGAGCTGATCTAAGCGAACTAAGGAGCGGGCGTTTGTTCGCCCGCTCCTTAGCCTATGAGGGGAATTGATGTTTCAGGTCTGCCTTCCCGCGTTTCTTGGGGGCAAGTGCATCGTATCGGCGGCTTTGTTTGGCCAGCTCCTGATCGGGCTGATCAACGGGTCGTTCTACGCGTTGCTGAGTCTTGGGCTTGCCGTGATCTTCGGCATGCTCAACATCATCAACTTCGCCCACGGCGCCCAATACATGCTGGGCGCCGTCGCGGCCTATCTGTTCCTCAATTACGCCGGCATCGGTTATTGGCCGTCGCTCATCCTCGCGCCGATCGTTGTCGGCGCCATCGGTATCGTCATCGAGCGCGCATTTCTGCAATGGCTTTACAAGCTCGACCATCTCTACGGGCTGCTGCTGACCTTCGGATTGGCGCTCATCCTTGAAGGCGTCAGCCGTCATTATTTCGGCACGGCCGGCCTGCCGTATTCGTTGCCGGATTCGCTTCAGGGCGGGCACAATCTCGGTTTCATGTTCCTGCCGAATTACCGCGCCTGGGTGATCGTGGCGTCGCTGGTGATCTGTTTCGGCACTTGGTTTGTCATCGAACGGACCAAGCTTGGCGCGTATCTGCGCGCCGCCACGGAGAACCCCAGTCTCGTGCGCGCCTTTGGCGTCAATGTGCCGCGCATGATCACGCTGACCTACGGTTTCGGCGTGGCGCTGGCGGCTTTCGCCGGCGTGATGGCGGCGCCGATCTATAACGTCTCGCCCAACATGGGCTCGGAGCTCATCATCGTCGTCTTCGCCGTGGTGGTGATCGGCGGCATGGGCTCGATCCTCGGCGCGATTCTGACCGGGTTCGGTCTCGGCGTCATCGAGGGCCTGACCAAGGTGTTCTTCCCGGAAGCTTCCGCCACGGTGATCTTTGTCATCATGGCGATCGTGCTGCTGGTGCGTCCTGCCGGCCTGTTCGGACGGAGAGGATAATGGAGCGCGTGACAGAGCCCGGCCTGAAAACGTCACGGTTGCGCGAGAATGGCTCCCGGATCGTTTTCGCGGTCATGGTGGTGGTGCTGGTCGCGGCGCCGTTCGTGACCTATCCGCTCTTTCTGATGCAGGCGCTGTGTTTCGCGCTGTTCGCCTGCGCCTTCAACTTGCTGATCGGCTATGTCGGCCTGCTGTCATTCGGTCATGCGCTCTATTTCGGCTGGGCGAGCTATGTCACGGCCTATGCCGCGAAAACATGGGGCCTCCCGCCCGAGCTTGCCATTCTTGCCGGAACGCTGACCGGCGCGCTGCTGGGCGTGGTCGCGGGTGCGCTCGCGATCCGGCGTCAAGGCATCTATTTCGCGATGATTACGCTGGCGCTGGCGCAGATGATGTACTTCGTCGCGCTGCGTGTGCCGTTCACCGGCGGCGAGGATGGCATCCAGTCGGTGCCGCGCGGACACCTGTTCGGTATTTTCGACCTCAACAACGCGACGACGATGTACTTTGTCGTGCTCTTCATCTTCCTCGCCGGCTTCCTGTTCATCCATCGCATTATTCATTCGCCGTTCGGCGAGGTGTTGAAGGCGATCCGCGAGAACGAGCCGCGCGCCATCTCGCTCGGCTACAAGACCGAACGCTACAAGCTAATTGCCTTCATCCTGTCGGCGAGCCTTGCCGGTCTGGCCGGCGCGACCAAAGCGATCGTCCTGCAGATCGCCTCGTTGACGGACGTCTACTGGCCGATGTCCGGCGACGTGGTGCTGATGTCGCTGGTCGGCGGCCTCGGCACCATTTTCGGGCCGGTGGTCGGCGCCTTCGCCATTCTGTCCATGCAATACAAGCTCGCCTTTCTCGGCGAATGGGTGCTGGTCATCGAAGGCGTGATCTTCGTGATCTGCGTGCTGCTGTTTCGCCGCGGCATCCTCGGCGAGCTGGCGCACTACCTGCGGATCAGGCTTTAGGCTTCGTCGCACTGGCCGGCATCATGCCGAATCGGCTATGA
>DASZXA010000102.1:0-16903 GCA_035546455.1 Pseudolabrys sp. | reverse complement strand
ACAGGTCGAGGCCGGCGAGCGGATCGCCGCCACCGCCCGGCCCGATGCCGAACATCTGGCCGAGCTTGCCCATCTTGCCGCCCTTGCCGCGCTGCATGTGCTTCATCATGTCCGCCATCTGGCGGTGCATCTTGAGCAGGCGGTTGATGTGCTCGGGGCTCGTGCCCGAGCCCGCCGCGATGCGGCGCTTGCGCGAGGCCTTGAGGATGTCGGGGTTGGCGCGCTCGGCCGGCGTCATCGAATCGATGATGGCGATCTGGCGCTTCACCATGCGGTCGTCGAGGCCGGCATTGGCGACCTGGTCCTTCATCCTGGCGATGCCGGGGATCATCCCCATGATGCCGCCCATGCCGCCGAGCTTGCCCATCTGCACGAGCTGCTCGCGCAGATCGGCGAGGTCGAAGCGGCCCTTGCGCATCTTCTGCGCGATGGCCATCGCCTTGTCGCGGTCGATGGTCTCGGCCGCCTTCTCGACCAAGGAGACGATGTCGCCCATGCCGAGGATGCGGTTGGCGATGCGGGCGGGATGGAAATCCTCGAGCGCGTCGGTCTTCTCGCCGGTGCCCATCAGCTTGATCGGCTTGCCGGTGACGGCGCGCATCGACAGCGCGGCGCCGCCGCGGCCATCGCCATCGACGCGGGTGAGGACGATGCCGGTCAGGCCGACGCGCTCATCGAATGAACGGGCGAGATTGACGGCGTCTTGGCCCGTGAGGCTGTCTGCGACCAGCAGCACTTCGTGCGGGGCGGCAGCGCGTTTTACTTCGGCCGCCTCGTTCATCATTTCTTCGTCGAGCGTGGTGCGGCCGGCTGTGTCGAGCAGCACGACGTCGTAGCCGCCGAGCCGGCCGGCTTCGAGCGCGCGCTTGGCAATCTGGGTCGGCGTCTGCCCTTCGACCACGGGCAGCGTATCGATGCCGGCGTCGCGGCCGAGCACCGCGAGCTGCTCCATCGCAGCCGGGCGGCGCACGTCGAGCGACGCCATCAGCGCCTTCTTCTTGAAGCGGTCGGCGAGGCGGCGGGCGAGTTTCGCGGTGGTGGTGGTTTTACCGGAGCCTTGCAGGCCGACCATCATGATCGGCACCGGCGGCGCGGCGTTGAGGTCAATCGACTGGCCTTCGGCGCCCAGCGTCTCGACAAGCTGGTCGTGCACGATCTTGACGACCATCTGGCCGGGCGTGACCGACTTCACCAGTTCCGCGCCGACAGCGTGCTTCTTCACCTGCTCGGTGAAGGCGCGCGCCACATCGAGCGCGACGTCGGCTTCCAGCAGCGCGCGGCGGATTTCGCGCAGCGCCTCCTCGACATCGGCCTCCCGCAGCGCGCCGCGCCGCGTCAGCTTGTCGAGAATTCCGTTCAGCCGGTCTGACAGCGAGTCGAACATCACGAATTTCCAACGGACACGCCTTCGGCGGTCCTATGCTCAAACACTTTTGCGCCCGAGGGCGCATCGCGCTGTCGGGCGGTTGCCTCCGGTCTCACGGACCGGTCGGCGGGATTAAAAGGCCGTCTCTTTCGAGAGCGTGCGGAAACTAGGCACCGGCTGGGGCCAAGTCAAGGCAACCCCGGAATACGTGCATTAACGCTCTATTGCGTCAGCTCGAAACTCACCGTCACGGCGGCGTGCATGACGACTTCGCCAGGCGCCACCGGGGTCGGCGCGGCGCGGAACGTCGCGGCGGCGACCGGCCGGGGTGGCGATGAGGTCATGTTCTCCGTGATCGAAACCGGGCGACCGACCACGACGCCTGCGGCCTTGGCGAAAATTCCGGCCTTGCGCCGCGCATCCTCGATTGCCTGCGCCCGCGCATCGTCGAGCCGCTTGGAGCGATCGGATACCGAAAACTCGATGCCTGACATTTCGTTGGCGCCGGACGCCACGGCGCCGTCGATCAGGCCGGACAGCTTGCCAAGGTCGTGCAGCTTCACCGTGATGCCGTTGCTGGCATGAAAACCGGCGAGGTGGGGCGGGCCGTTCTTGGTCTGCTCGAAATGCGGTTGCAAAGACAGGCGCGATGTCTGGACAGCGTTATCTTCGACACCCGCGGCCTTGATCGCGGCCAGCACGGCCGTCATTGTCTTGGCGTTGGCTTCACTCGCCTTGCGCGCTGTCTCGCCGGGCGTCGCGACACCGAGCCGGATCGTCACACGATCGGGCGTGACTGCCGTGACGGCATCGCCGGTCACGGTGATCAGCTTGTCGAGGGCCACCGCGGGGTTGAGCGGCGCGAGACAGGCGAGGCAAACGAGAAGAGCGGCAGCTTTATTGCGCATGAGTTCTCTCACTTAACGGGAACATAGATTTCGACGACCATATCGTTGTCGCCGGCTTTCAGCGGTCCGCTGGCATATTGCTCGATGAAGATATCCTTCGCCTCGATCTGCTTCTCGTCGAGATAATTGGTGACCGCCTCATAGGTGGTGTCGAGCGACTCGTAGCTGCCGCGATGGGTGAATTTCAGCGCGCGGCCGGACGGCATCTTGCCGGTCGCGATATCACCCTTCGGCGGGTCCTTCGGCTCTTGCGCGATCGGCAGCGCGGCGAGGAATTCAAAACCGGCGTCGCTGGTCTGCATGTAGATCGTCATCGGATTGCCGGACGCGACGATACTCTTGCTGTCCATGTAGTCCTTCAGCGAGGCAAAAGCGTCGACCAGAGTCTCGAATGCGGTGTCCCAATTCCCGTGGCCACGGAAATAAAGAATGGTCTGCTCGGGCAGGGCGACTTCTTCGCCGAATGCGTCGTCCGGTTTAAGCGGCTTCGGCGAGTCGAGTGTTTCGGCAAACGCCGGCGCGGCCAGCATGAAGGCCGCGACGATCAATCCGGCTAGTCGAACGAACACGAGGGCGCTCCGTTTCCGGCGAAATGCAGGCTAGCACGGGCCTTACCGTGCCCCGCTAGCATTGCCGTCCGTATTCGCCATATAAACCAGTCCAAATTCGGGCCGCAGCCAACCGCGCATAATTATGAGCGTTCTTGCCAACCATGCTTTCGTGAAGATGAACGGCATCGGCAATGAGATTGTCATTGTCGACATGCGAAAGGATTCGGCCGGCAAGATCAGCGCGGACGATGCCCGCGCGGTCGCGCAGCCGCAAGGCGCGCCGTACGACCAGCTGATGGCGCTCTATCCGCCGCGCACTCCCGGCACAGACGCCTTCATCCGTATCTTCAACAATGACGGTTCGGAAGCCGGCGCCTGCGGCAACGGCATGCGCTGCGTGGCGTCGCTGGTATCCGGCGAGAAAGGCAAGGCCGCGCTGACCTTCGAGACGGCGGCCGGCATTCTCAACTGCGCGCGCAACGCCGACGGCACGTTCACCGTCGACATGGGCAAGCCACGCTTTGCCTGGAACGAGATCCCGTTGGCCGAGGAATTCCGCGACACCCGCGCGATCGAATTGCAGATCGGCCCGATCGACAAGCCGATCCTGCATTCGCCCTCGGTCGTCAGCATGGGCAACCCGCATGCGATCTTCTGGGTCGACGACGTCAACGCCTACGACTTGCCGCGCTTCGGGCCGCTGCTGGAAAACCATCCGATGTTTCCCGAGCGCGCCAACATCACGCTGGCGCACATTGTCTCACGCGATCACATCGTGATCCGCACCTGGGAGCGCGGCGCGGGACTGACCAAGGCGTGTGGCTCTGCGGCCTGCGCGACGGCGATCGCGGCGGCGCGTTTGAGACGAACCGAGCGCAAGGTCAAAATCACATTGTCCGGCGGCGATCTCGTCATCGAATGGCGCGAGCGCGACGATCATGTGCTGATGACGGGCGCAGCTGAATTCGAGTTCTCCGGCACGTTCGATCCGGCACTGTTCAAGGCTGCGGCCAAATGAGCATCGAGATTGTCACGTTCGGTTGCCGGCTCAATGCCTATGAGTCGGAGGTAATCCGTGGCGCAGCGTCAGGTGTCAGCGGCGACACCATTGTGATCAATAGCTGTGCGGTAACTGGCGAGGCGGTGCGGCAGGCGCGGCAGACGATCCGCAAGCTCAAGCGCGAGAAGCCCCAGGCGCAGATCGTCGTTACAGGCTGCGCAGCACAGACCGAGGCGGAAACTTTTGCCGCAATGCCGGAAGTCGCGCGTGTGCTCGGCAACGATGAGAAGCTCGACATTCGTGCCTGGGCCGCCAGCGACAAGGTCGCGGTCGGTAACATCATGGCGTCGCGTACGCTTCAGCCGCACACGATCGACAGTGTCCGTGGCCTGCCGCGCGGCTTCGTGCAGGTGCAGAACGGCTGCGACCACCGCTGCACCTTCTGCATTATCCCGTATGGTCGCGGTAATTCGCGCTCGCTGCCGGTTGCCGACGTGATCGCGCAGGTGCGCCGGCTGATGGATAACGGGGTGCCGGAAGTGGTGCTGACCGGTGTCGATATCACCAGCTACGACGCCGATGGAGTGACGCTCGGCACACTGGTCAAACACGTGCTGCGCGAGGTGCCGGAGCTGACGCGGTTGCGGCTATCCTCGATCGACTCGGTTGAAGCCGATGCCGACCTGATCGACGCTCTGGCGAATGAGCCGCGGCTGATGCCGCATCTGCACCTGTCCTTGCAGGCAGGCGACGATTTGATCCTCAAGCGCATGAAGCGTCGCCATTCGCGAGCCGACGCGATCGATTTTTGCCGAGAGATCCGGCGGCTCCGGCCGGATGTCGCGTTTGGTGCCGACATTATCGCCGGCTTCCCGACCGAGACCGATGACATGTTCGCTCGCTCGCTCGATCTGGTCGACGAGTGCGGACTGACGCAGCTTCACGTGTTTCCGTTCTCGCCGCGCCCCGGCACGCCGGCGGCGCGCATGCCGCAGGTCGCGCGTGACATCATCAAGGATCGCGCGAGCCGTTTACGCGAGAAGGGTGAAGCGGCGTTGCGTCGTCATCTCGAAAGGCAAGTCGGCGGCCGCATGCAGGTGTTGAGCGAATCAACCAAGGTCGCCCGCACTGCGCAATTCATTCCGGTGCGGCTCGCTTCGGCCTGCGCACCAGGCCAGATGCTCGATGTTGCCATCGCGGCGCACGACGGCCGCAATCTGATCGCCGCCTAATCCTTCCAGCCGCAAGCGGATAACCGCTCACGCATATGATCTGGCGGCGGCGCGACGACTTTGACCGCATCCTTGTTCTTGTAGAGCGGCACCACCACCTCGCGGGAATGAAGATGCAGCACCGGCCCGCCGCTGCGCGGCGCGCGGCCATAAATGTTGTCGCCGACGATCGGCCAGCCCATCTCGGCGCAGTGGACGCGAAGCTGATGGGTGCGCCCGGTCAGCGGCTCCAGCGCCAGCCACGTCAAATTGCCGGCGCGGCTCATCACCTTCCATGTCGTCGACGACGGCAGGCCGTTCGGGTCCGGCTTCATCCACCAGCCGCGGCTCTCGTCGAGCTTGCCGAGCGGAATGTCGATGCGGCCTTCGCCCTCGGACGGGCCGCCCTCGACCACCGCCCAATAGGTCTTGCCGACCTTGCCGTTCTTGAACAGCTTGCCGAGACTCGCCAGCGCCTTGCGATGGCGGCCGAGCACCAGACAGCCGGAGGTGTCCCTGTCGAGCCGGTGCGCCAGCGCCGGGCGGCGCGGCAGCCCGAAGCGCAGCGCGTCGAAACTGTCCTCCAGGCTTTCGCCGCCCTTCGGCCCGCGATGAACGTGGATGCCGGCCGGCTTGTCGATCACCAGCATCAGCCCGTCGCGGTAGAGCAGGCGCGCCTGCATCTCTTCCGGTGTCATGTCGAAACCGCTATCACGAGCGCACGATGAGTGACAGCACGCGACAGAGTTGGTGGCAGCGCCTGACGGGCGGGCTCAAGCGTTCGTCGTCGGCGCTCGGCAGCGCGATTTCCGATCTGGTGTCGAAGCGCAAGCTCGACGCGGCGGCGCTCGAAGATCTCGAAAACGAGCTGATCCGGGCAGACCTCGGCGTCGAGACGGCCGCGCGCATCGCCAAGGCATTGAGCGACGGCCGATTCGAAAAGGACATTGCGGAAGACGATATTAAAGCCGTGCTGGCGGGCGAGATCGAGAAATCGCTCGCCGGCGTCGCCAAGCCGCTCGAGATTACCGCGCGGCCGTTCGTGATCCTCGTCGTGGGCGTCAACGGGTCCGGCAAGACCACGACGATCGGCAAGCTGGCGTCGCGTTACCGCGCGCAAGGCAAGAGCGTGCTGCTGGCGGCGGGAGACACCTTTCGTGCCGCCGCGATCGATCAGCTCAAGATCTGGGGCGAGCGGTCCGGCGCCAGAGTGATCGCCCGCACTCCAGGCTCCGATCCGGCGGGATTGATGTTCGATGCGGTGACGCAGGCGCGCAACGAAGGCATCGACATTGTCATTGCCGACACCGCAGGCCGCCTGCAAAACCGCGCCGAGCTGATGGGCGAACTTGAAAAGATCGTGCGCGTCATCCGCAAGGTCGAGCCGACCGCGCCGCATGCCGTGCTGCTGGTGCTCGACGCCACGGTCGGACAGAACGCGCTATCGCAGGTCGAGACATTCGGCAAAACGTCGGGTGTCACGGGGCTGGTGATGACGAAACTCGACGGCTCGGCGCGCGGCGGCATTCTGGTCGCGCTCGCCACCAAATTCGGCCTGCCGGTGCACTTCATCGGTGTCGGCGAGGGGATCGACGATCTCAACGATTTCACCGCGCGCGATTTCGCACGCGCCTTGGTTGGTCTGGACTAGGACATGGCGGACAAGCAGCAACTCAATCCGATGCTCAAACTCGCGCTCGATATAGGGCCGCTGGTTTTGTTTTTCTTCGCCAATTCGCGGTTCGGCATTTTCACCGCCACCGCCGTCTTCATGTCCGCGATACTGATCGCGCTCGCCGTGTCGTATTATCTGACGCGCCATGTCGCGGTGATGCCTGTCGTCACCGCGGTCATCGTGCTGATCTTCGGCGGACTGACGCTCATCCTGCACGATGAGCTTTTCATCAAGGTCAAGCCGACCATCATCTACATTCTGTTCGGCGGCACGTTGCTCGGCGGGCTGCTGTTCAACAAGCCGCTGCTCGGCATGGTGTTTGACTCGGTCTTCAGCCTTACCGATGAAGGCTGGCGCAAGCTGACGATACGCTGGGCGCTGTTCTTCTTCGTGCTTGCGGTGCTGAACGAAGCCGTGTGGCGCACGCAGAGCACTGACTTCTGGGTGAACTTCAAGGTGTTCGGCGTGGTGCCGCTGACGATGCTGTTCGGGGCACTGCAAGTTCCATTGGTGACGAAATACAGCGTGGAGAAGCCGGACAATGAGTGACGTCAAGCTTGTCGCCAACGAAGCCATCGCGGCGATCGATGGGCGCCGGCAGATTGCGCCGTTCAGTAGTCGCGCCGGCGGTCTTACCCCGGACGAGGGCAATCGGGTCAGGCCGCTGCTGCGCAAGGCGTTCGAGGAGCGCGGCGAGAAGATCGTCGGCCGCAAGATCGGCTTTACCAACCGCCGCATCTGGCCGGAATACGGAGTCAATGCGCCGAACTGGGGCTATGTCACCGACCGCACGCTCTATGATTTGGCGAAAACGCCTGTGTTGCCAGCGAGCCAGTTCGTCGAGCCGAAGATCGAGCCGGAGATCATTTTCGGTCTCGGCCCTGCGCCGTCCCCACAGATGGATGAAGCCGCGCTGCTCGATTGCATCGAATGGATCGCGCTGGGCTACGAGATCGTGCAATCGATCTATCCGAACTGGAAATTCGCGGCGCCCGATACGGCGGCGTCCAATGCGATGCATGGCGCGTTGCTGATTGGCGAGCGTCACGCTGTCGCGCCGCGCAAGCGGGAATGGTTGCGCGAGCTGGCCGACTTCAAGATCGAACTGCTGTGCAATGGCGACGTGATGGACCGCGGCGAGGCCGCCAACGTGCTCGACGGTCCGTTGAAGGTGCTGGCCTATCTCACCGGCATGCTGTCGCGCGACCCGTACAATCCACCGCTGGCGGCTGGCGAAATCCTGTCGACCGGGACGCTGACGCGGGCGCTGGATATCAAGGCGAGCCAGAGTTGGACGGCGCGCGTTATCGGGATTCCGCTTGAACCCGTGACGCTGCGGTTTTCGTGACCGTTGTTATCTGTTGGCCGAACGCCGGCCGCAGATAGGATCGCCGATAAGCCAGGAATCTCTTTTCGAAATAGCTGAACGACGCGCCGGCTATCGGCAGGAACGCGAGAAACGCCAGATTGGCGATCGCGAACGCGACGTAGAAATCGCTGGGACTTCCGTGCCGCTCCCAGAACAGATTGCGCATCAGCACGATCGGGAAGAAGTGCAGCAGATAAATTGAGTAGGACCACTCGCCGACCTTGGCGAGCGTTCGGTCGACGATCGCCGGCATTTTGATCGTCGAACGCTCATAGAGCGCGATCAGTGAACCCCAGGTGACGGCTTCCAGCGTCGGAATGAAAATCCAGACCGCGCTCGGAGACGGTGCGCCGGTGTGATTGTGATAGCCGCCCATCGCGTCGAAGACTTGCCAGAAGGCGAGAAACGCGGCGAGCGAAATGCCGCCAATGACCCGCAGCAGCCGAATGTTCGGAGCCGCCAGCGCGAACAGCATGCCAAGCACGAACTGGTCAATGCGGCCGAAAATCGTCCAGTAGGCAATATGCTGCGCCTCACTGAATGTCAGCCACCAGTCGATGCGAAACGCGATTGCGGCGGCGACGACACCGAGCAGTGCCAGCGGGCCGTAGCGGCGCACGGCGAGGAGCAGGAACGGGAACAGCAGATAAAAGTGCAACTCAATCGAGATCGACCAGGTGCCAAATGGCCAGGTAGGCAGCAGGAAGCCACCGACGATATCGCTCATCGGGATCGGTTCGTTTGATAGATAACCGATCAACATCCACGCGCCGATGCAAACGATCAGCAGCGGCGCCAACCGTACCGCGCGGCTCCACAGAAAACTGCCGAACGCGATCTGCTTGTCGCCGACCAGCTTGGCGAACAGGTAGCCGCTCAATGTCATGAACAGGGCGACGCCGGTGTGCCCTTCGTCGAACAGCGCGAACGGGAAGATCGGCGCGCTGGCGTAGGGCACCGGGTAACTCGGCGTCATGTGCAGGGAGTGCCACATGAACACCAGGTACGCCGCGAAGGCGCGGATGTGGTCGAGCCGCGAATAATAGAGGCCTTCGGTCGAGCGCATGGCCGCAGGCTAGGCGGTCGTGTCTAAGGATTGGTTACGCCGACCTAGCGCGCAGAAGCCTTGGCGATTTCGGGCTCAAGCACGCCGGCATAGTTCTCCGCCGTGATCGGGCCGATCAGCTTGTAGGCGATGCGGCCGTCGCGGCCGACGACGAAGGTTTCGGGGACGCCATAGACGCCCCAGTCGATGGCGGCGCGGCCATTGGCATCGGCGCCGACCACCGCGAACGGATTGCCGTAGCGATTGAGAAAACGTCGCGCGTTGTCGGCCTGGTCCTTGTAGTTTATGCCGACGAGCTGGATGCGCTTGTCGTTTGCGAGCCTGGCGAGGAATGGCACCTCGTCGTGACACGGCACGCACCACGAGGCCCATACGTTCACGATCGAAACCTTGCCCTTGAAGGTGTCGTTGGTGAGGCCCGGGATCGGCGCGCCGTCATGGGTCAATCCGTCGAGCGGCGGCAGATTGGCGATGGGCGCTTCGTGACCGATCAAGGCCGACGGGACGCGCGAGGGGTCACCACTGCCGAGCCGGAAAAAGAACAGTGCGGCCAGCGCCAAAAAGGCGACGAGCGGCAATAGGACAAAGAGATTGCGGATACGCATCACGCCTTGCGCCGGGAACGGCGCTTGACCCCGCGCTTTTCAAGCTCGCCGAGCGCACGGCGCTGCGCCTGATAGTCGAGCCAGACCCAGGCGATCAGGCTGGCGACGACGACGATCGCGACGAGATAAGCGACGACGATGAAGTTGGCGTGCGGCCCTAGCGAATTCATGCGCGTTTTTCCTTGCGCATGATCTTGTCCGAAAACCGCTTCGCACTTTTCGGGATCATGCGCGTTGCGCCTTCATCATCCGCATCGACCGCACGCGGCGTCGCAGGATCTCGTTGCGCATCGCCGCGAGATGCAGCGTGAAGAACAACAGGAAGAAGGCGAATGCCATCACCAGCAGCGGGTGCAGGATCGTCGGCGCGATGGCGGAGCCGCCGAGCCGCATCAGTGAGGCCGGCTGGTGCAGCGTGTTCCACCAGTCGACCGAGAACTTGATGATCGGCAGATTGATCGCCCCGACCAGAACAAGGATCGCAGCGGCGCGCGCGCCGCGGTTCGGGTCTTCCGCGGTCCAGTAGAGCGCCAGCACGCCGAGATAGAGCAGGAAAAGAACGAGCACCGAGGTCAGGCGCGCGTCCCAGACCCAGTAGGTGCCCCACATCGGCCGGCCCCACAGCGAGCCGGTGATGAGGCACACGAGAGTGAGCGCCGCGCCGATCGGCGCCGCTGCCTTCGCCGCGACATCGGCAAGCGGATGCCGCCATACCAAGGTGCCGAGCGCGGCAACGCTCATCAGTGCCCAACAGAACATCGCGAGCCACGCCGTCGGCACGTGGAGGAACATGATCTTCACCGTCGCGCCCATCTGGTAGTCGTCCGGCGCGGTCGCGGTCATGTAGGCGCCGATGATGACGACGAGCGCGGTTGCGGTGGCGAGCCAGGGCAGCACGCGGTCGGTGAGCGACAGGAAGCGTGTCGGGTTGGCGAGATCGATCAGGGCCATCGCATTATTCCAGTCCGTGGCGCAGCGCGGCCGCCGCGGCGAACGGCCCGATCACTACACTCGCCAAGGTCAGCGCGCAAAGAATGGTGAAAGCGGGGCCGCCGAGGCCGGCGCCGGCGATCGCGGCATTGGCGGCGGCAACGCCGAAAATCAGCACCGGCACGGTGAGCGGCAGCACCAGCACCGCCAGCAATAGTCCGCCGCGGCGCAACGTCACAGAGAGGGCCGCGCCGATCAGGCCGATGAAGGTGAGCGCCGGCGTGCCGATTAATAATGTGATCGCGATGGCGCCCATGGCCGACAAGTCGACGTTCAGCATCAAGGCCAGCAGCGGAGAGATGATGACAAGCGGCAGGCCGGTGGTGAGCCAATGCGCGATTGCTTTTGCTCCGACGGCGAGCTCGAGCGGCAGCGTGCCGCCGATCAAAAGGTCGAGCGAACCGTCCTCGTAATCCGAAGTGAACAGGCGATCGAGCGCCAGCAGGCTGGCGAGCAGGGCGCCGAGCCACAGAATGGCGGGGCCGATCCGTTGCAGCAGCGCGAGGTCTGGGCCGACCGCGAACGGCACCATTGTAATGACGATCAGGAAGAACAGCGCGCCCATTAGCGCGCCGCCGCCGACGCGGATCGCGAGGCGCATGTCGCGCACGAGGAGGGCGTTGAAGGCTCTCATGCGCGCCCTAGCCGCAACTGCCTGGCGCGCGGCAGGCCGATCGCGCCGTGGGTCGCGGCAATGATGAGGCCGCGGCTGCGAAGGTGCGCCTGCATGACCTTGGCGAGCATTGCTTGTGAGGGCGCATCGAGCGCCGAGGTCGGCTCATCGAGCAGCCAGATCGGCCGCTTCACGGCGAGCAGCCGTGCGATCGACAGCCGCCGTTTTTGTCCGGCGGAAAGGTAGGCGGCCGGAAGGCCGGCCAGCGCGTCGAGGCCGACCGTCTTGAGCGCAGTGATCGGATTGCCGCGCGCGCCGAGGTAGTCGGCCCAGAAGGTGAGATTCTCCAGAACCGACAGCGCCGGCTTCACCGCGTCCTGATGGCCGAGGTAGTGCGCCTGCTCACCGATGCTGGCGTCGGCGCCACCGTCGAGATCAAGCCGGCCGCCGGAGAGGCGCACCAGCCCGGCAATCACGCGCAGCAGGGACGACTTGCCTGCGCCATTGCGGCCGGTGACCAGCAGCGCCTCGCCACCGCCGACCGAAAAGCTCACTCCGGCGAAGACCTCGCGGCCGCCGCGCACGCACGCAATATTGTCGGCCGAGAGTTGCATCAGGGAGCCGGATATCCGCTGAAATACCAATAAAAAAAGCGCATGTTTGGAATGATACTAGTCAATATGGCATCCGGCCGAAAAAGGACCTATAAGCCCGCCACTGCAACAAAAGCCCCGTTTTTCCGCGCGTCACTGCCAAACATCGTGCCGGGACCGGAGCTTAACGCCACGCCACGCCTATGTCCTCGTCCGAGAATGGATCAGCCGACATGATTTCGCTCGACAGCTTCCGTTGCTGCACAACCCTCAAGGTCGGCAGCAAGAGCTACGCCTATTTCAGCCTGCCGCTCGCCGAGAAAAACGGCCTCAAGGGTATCTCGCGCCTGCCGTTCTCGATGAAGGTGTTGCTGGAGAACCTGCTGCGCTTCGAAGACGGCCGCAGCGTCAAGAAAGAGGACATCCAGGCGATCGCGCAGTGGCTCAAGGACAAGACCTCGCAACACGAGATCGCGTTCCGCCCGGCGCGCGTGCTGATGCAGGACTTCACCGGCGTTCCCGCGGTGGTCGATCTCGCTGCGATGCGCGACGCGATGGAGACGCTCGGGGGCGATCCCAAGAAGATCAACCCGCTGGTGCCAGTCGATCTCGTCATCGACCACTCGGTCGCGGTGACGTTCTTCGGCAACAACGCCGCCTTCAAGAAGAACGTCGAAGAGGAATACCGGCAGAACCAGGAGCGCTACAAGTTCCTGAAATGGGCGCAGCGCTCGTTCGACAATTTTAGCGTGGTGCCGCCCGGCACCGGCATCTGCCACCAGGTCAACCTTGAATATCTCTCGCGCACCGTCTGGTCCAAGAAGGACAAGGTGACGATCGGCAGCAAGACCTCCACGATGGAGATCGCCTATCCGGACACGCTGGTTGGCACCGATTCCCACACCACGATGGTCAACGGCCTGTCCGTGCTGGGCTGGGGCGTCGGCGGCATCGAAGCCGAGGCCTGCATGCTCGGCCAGCCGATGTCGATGGTGCTGCCGGAAGTGATCGGCTTCAAGCTGACCGGCAAGATGAAAGAGGGCATCACCGCGACCGATCTCGTCCTGACGGTGACGCAGATGCTGCGCGCGCGCGGCGTGGTCGGCAAGTTCGTCGAGTTCTTCGGCCCCGGTCTTGCCGCGCTGCCGGTCGCGGACCGCGCCACGCTCGGCAACATGGCGCCGGAATACGGCGCGACCTGCGGCTTCTCGCCGGTTGACGAGGAGACGCTGACCTATCTCGACGACAGCGGCCGCCCGAAGGACCTCATCAAGCTGGTCGATGCCTACGCCAAGGCGCAGGGCATGTTCCGCACCAAGTCGACACCGGACCCGATTTTCACCGACGTGCTCAAGCTCGACCTCGCGACGGTCGAGCCGTCACTCGCCGGTCCGAAGCGTCCGCAGGATCGCATCGCGTTGCGCGACGTGAAGTCGGGCTTCACGCGCTCGATGGACAAGGAGTTCAACAAGAAGTCCGAGCTCGGCAAGCGCGTTGCGGTCGAAGGCCGCAAGCACGACCTCGGCCATGGCGACGCGGTGATTGCCGCGATCACCTCGTGCACCAACACCTCGAACCCGAGCGTGATGATCGCGGCCGGCATTCTCGCTCGCAAGGCCGCGGCGCTCGGGCTGACCGCGAAGCCATGGGTCAAGACCTCGCTCGCCCCCGGCTCGCAGGTGGTGGCGGACTATCTCGACAAGTCGGGCTTGCAGAAGGATCTCGACAAGCTCGGCTTCAATCTCGTCGGTTTCGGCTGCACGACCTGCATCGGTAACTCCGGGCCGCTGCCTGAAGAGATTTCCGAGTCGATCAACAAGAACGATCTGGTCGCCGCGGCCGTGCTCTCCGGCAATCGCAACTTTGAAGGCCGCGTCAACGCCGACGTGCGCGCCAACTATCTGGCGTCGCCGCCGCTGGTCGTCGCATACGCGATCGCGGGCTCGATGCAGATCGACCTGACCAAGGATGCGCTCGGAGTCGACCAGAAAGGCAAGAAAGTCTTCCTGAAGGACATCTGGCCGACCAACAAGGAAATCGCCGACGTGATCCGCAAGACGATCACGCGCAACATGTACATCAAGAAATACAGCGACGTGTTCAAGGGTGACGCCAACTGGCGCAAGATCGCCGTGCAGGGCGGCCTGACCTACAAATGGGACGACCGTTCGACCTACGTGCAGGACCCGCCGTATTTCGAAGGCATGACGTCGCGTCAGAACCCGATCGAGGACGTCGTCGAGGCTCGTGTATTGGCGCTGCTGCTTGATTCGATCACGACCGACCACATCTCGCCCGCGGGCTCGATCAAGGTCGATTCGCCGGCCGGTGAGTACCTGCGCGATCACCAGGTCCGCCCCAAGGACTTCAATCAGTACGGCACCCGCCGCGGCAATCATCAGGTGATGATGCGTGGCACCTTCGCCAATATCCGCATCAAGAATCAGATGGTGCCGGGCGTCGAAGGCGGCTTCACGGTCCACTATCCGTCGAAGCAGAAGATGACGATGTACGACGCGGCCATGAAGTACAAAGCCGAGAACGTGCCGCTCGTCATCTTCGCGGGCAAGGAATATGGCACCGGCTCGTCCCGCGACTGGGCGGCCAAGGGCACGGTCCTGCTCGGGGTTCGCGCGGTGGTGACGCAATCGTTCGAGCGCATTCATCGCTCGAACCTGATCGGCATGGGCGTGCTGCCGCTGGTATTCGAGGAAGGTTCGTCCTGGCAGTCGCTCGGCCTCAAGGGCGACGAGCAGGTCACGATCCGCGGCCTGCACGGGGAACTGAAACCCCGTCAGAAGCTGATGGCCGAGATCGTGATGGGCGACGGCACCCTCAAACGGGTCCCGCTCATTTGCCGCATCGATACCCTCGACGAGCTCGATTACTTCAAGAATGGCGGCATTTTGCAGTACGTGCTGCGGCATCTCGCCGCCTGACGCAACCATAAAGCTGCCACTCACCGCGAAGTGAGTGGCAGGTGAGGCGGGCGGCGCATATTGAATGGCTCGTAACGGGGCCGGGGCCCGTGGGACGTCTATGAGCTTTCACCGCACTGCCTATTCAATCGCTCTCGCTCTCGCCGGGTTGATGACCGTTCAGCCGTCGATGGCGGGCGAGAAGCGAGCAGTCCTCGAACTCTTCACCAGTCAGGGTTGCTCGTCCTGCCCTGCTGCCGATCGGCTGATGGGCGAATTCACCCACGACCCGTCGCTGATCACGATGTCGCTCGCGGTCGACTACTGGGATTATCTCGGCTGGCAGGACACGCTCGCCTTGCACGGCCACACCAAGCGCGAGCGCGCTTATGCCGCGGCGCGCGGCGACCGCGACGTCTATACGCCGCAGGTTGTGGTGAACGGCGAGATCGCCGTGCTCGGCAGCGATAAGTCGGCGATCGAAGATGCGATCAAGCAGACGCGCGCAAGGGCGAAACCGCTGAGCGTCCCGGTGACCTTGAAGATCGTCGACAACAAGCTTGTTGCCGAGGTCGCGGACGCGACCGGCGTAATGCGACAGGCCGAAGTCTGGTTGTGTCCGATTACCGGAAAGATCACCGTCAATGTCGGCCGTGGCGAAAACGGCGGCAAGACGCTGACGTATTACAACGTCGTGCGCGGCTGGAAGAAGCTCGGCGACTGGAGCGGCAAGGCGGCGAGTTTCAGCCATCCGCTCGATGACGTTCAGGGCGCGGATATCGATTCGTTTGCCGTATTGGTGCAGAGCGGGGCCGCCGCAAAACCTGGCGTCGTGCTGGGCGCTGCGACTGTCGACGCGCGCTGACTTCCGAACACCTCGTCACAAATAAAAATCGGGCCGGTAAGACCGGCCCGAAGTTTGTTTGGGGATTGAACCGTACGCGGAACTCAACTGGCCCGGCCGGCCAAGCCCGGGGGGCTGGGGGGCTGAGGAATCCGGTCTCGTACCTGACCGGGCCTTTGAGGCAACGAGGATGATCTCGCAATCCAGCGTGACCTGCGCTTGGCCGAATTTGGGCGTTAGTGTGATTTTTTCTAACGAAGGCGTGAACGAAAACCGGGGTTTCGCGCCGATTTATGCCAGTGCACAGAGCCTCTTGCCGTGGGTGCGCGACCGGGGCGATCATTACCTGTCCACGACAGGAGGCGCCGCATGACGTTCGGTTCCGGCGATACTGATCCCAGTCAGTCGTTCGGGGGCGCGGCTGCGATCCGGCCCGCGTCGGCGGCCCCCATGAATCAGGTGACGTTCAGCCGCCGCGAGTTGCGGCGCATCCTGGACCTTTACGGGCGAAAAGTTGCCGCCGGCGAGTGGCGCGACTACGCGATCGATTTTCTGAAAGATCGGGCGGTATTTTCTGTTTTCCGGCGTGCGTCGGAGACGCCGCTCTACCGCATCGAGAAAGACCCCAAGCTGGCGCGCCGGCAGGGCGCCTTCAGCGTGATCTCGGCAACTGGATTGATCCTGCGGCGCGGCCACGAGCTCGAGCCGGTGCTGCGCGCTATCGACAAGAAATTATCGGTGGTGAACTGACGCGAAGCGTTATCCCCGCGAAGGCGGGGATCCATCAATCAGATGGCGGCGTGTTCGGTCCGTCGCCGAGCGGCAACTGCATGTGCACGGTGTCGAGCCAGCGGCCGAACTTGTAGCCGACATTCTTGAACACGCCGGCGTCGTGGAACCCGAGCGCCTTGTGCACGCCGATCGAACCGGCCTGATTTGAATCGCCGATCACCGCGATCATCAGCCGGAAGCCGCGCTGGGTGGCCGCCTCGATGAGGGCCTTCAGCAGCACGCGGCCGATGCCGCGCCGATGCATCTCCGGTGCCACATAGATCGAATTCTCGACGCTGAACCGATAGGCCGGCCGGGCGCGATATGGGCCGGCATAGGCATAGCCGACCACCGCCCCGTCAATCTCCGCGACAATGTAAGGAAATCTGCCCGCGAGCAGCGTTTCCATGCGTTTTCGCATCT
>DASZXA010000101.1:0-25970 GCA_035546455.1 Pseudolabrys sp. | reverse complement strand
CGATGGCCGACGCTATCTGGTCGTGCACGGCGACGTGTTCGACATGGTGGTCAAGCACGCGCGCTGGCTCGCGCTCCTCGGCGACACCGCCTACGACCTTGCCATCCTGATCAATCGCTATTTCAACGCCATCCGGCGGCGACTCGGATTCTCCTACTGGTCGCTGTCGCAATGGGCCAAACACAAGGTCAAAAACGCGGTCAACTACATCGGCGCGTTCGAGCAGACACTGGCGGCCGAGGCGGAGCGCCATCACGTCGACGGCGTGATCTGCGGCCATATTCACCACGCCGTCATTCACGACGATTTCGGTATCCGTTACGTCAATTGCGGCGACTGGGTCGAGAGCTGCACGGCGGTCGGCGAACGGCCGGACGGCACTTTCGAGATCATCACCTGGACGCGCGGCGGTGACCGCGAGGAGACCCAAACGCCGGTGATCCCGCTCGCGGAAGCACAAGCTGCATGAAAATTCTGATCGCGACTGACGCCTGGGATCCGCAGGTGAACGGCGTCGTGCGCACGCTGAAGCAAACTTCGCGCGAGGCCGCCGCGCTCGGTTCGGCCGTCGAATTTCTCGCGCCGGATTCCTTTCGCACCGTGCCGTGTCCGGGTTATCCCGAAATCAGGCTGTCGCTCACCGGCGCGGGCGGCATCGCGCGGCGCATCGAGGAGATCGCGCCGCAAGCCATCCACATCGCGACCGAAGGTCCGATCGGCCATGGCGTGCGCAAATACTGTCTGCGCCGCGGCCTGACATTCACCACCAGCCTCCACACCCGCTTCCCGGATTATCTGGCCAAGCGCATCAACGTGCCGGGCACCGCTGCTTTGACCTGGAGGCTGCTCCGCAAGTTTCACGCGCCGAGCGCCGCCATTCTCGCGGCAACGCCGGGCCTCAAGAGCGAGCTTGAGAGTCGCGGCTTCAACAATGTGCGGCTATGGGCGCGCGGCGTGGATTCGAATCTGTTCCGGCCGCGCGACGGCGATCTCGGCCTGCCGCGCCCCATTTTTCTCACTGTCGGACGAGTCGCGACCGAAAAGAATCTGCCGGCCTTTCTCTCGCTCGATCTGCCGGGCACCAAGGTCGTGGTCGGCGACGGGCCGTCACTCGATGATTTGCAACGGCGTTTCCCCGACGCGGTGTTCCTCGGCGCGCAGCACGGCGAACAGCTCGCCAGGACCTACGCCGCCGCCGATGTGTTCGTGTTCCCGAGCCTGACCGACACGTTCGGTCTTGTGCTGCTTGAGGCCTTGGCGAGCGGCGTTCCGGTCGCGGCGTTTCCGGCCGCCGCGCCGCGCGATGTGATCGGCGATAGCGGCGTCGGCGCGCTCAACGACGACCTGCGCCAGGCCTGCCTCGACGCCCTGACGATCGGCCGCGCCGCCTGCCGCGACTTCGCGTCAAAGCTGACCTGGCGCGCCAGCACCGAGGCCTTCCTGGCCCACATCGCAGCGGCCAACGCGGCGCGCGCTGCGGCCTAGAGCCGCGCGGGTTTTCCCCGCATAACTGCCCTGCGTGGCAGCGCGCAGAAGTCGCGCTATACCTTGCGCCACGCTGCTTTCGAATCCGCCGGAACCCCTCAGTGCAAGACCAGTCCTCGCGTCGGGCCATCTACGCGATCATCGTCAGCATGGCCGTCTACGTCGTCGGCGATACCGTGCTCAAATTGTTGGGCCGGCAGTTTCCGCCGAGCGAGCTGATCTTCTTCCGCAGTTGCATCATCCTGATCACGCTCACCGCGGTGATGGCGTGGACGCGGCCGAAGTTTGCGCCGCGCGCGATGGTGTCGTGGCCGGTGGTCGGCCGCTGCCTGTTCGACGCGGTGAATATCCTGTCCTTCACCACCGCGGTCATTCACATGAACATGGCGGAGCTCTACGCCATCCTGCAGATGTCGCCGTTCCTGATGACGATCCTCGCCATCATCTTCTTCAGCGAGCCGGTCGGCTGGCGGCGCTGGACCGCGATTGTGGTCGGCTTCTGCGGCGTGCTGCTCATCATCAAGCCGGACACCAGCGGCCTGAATTCATGGGCGATCCTCGGCATTGTCGCGGCGTTCGGCGCCGCCTGCCGCGAAACCATCACGCGCAAGATCGATCCGTCGGTCTCGACGATGGAGGTGGCGTTCCTCTCCGCGCTGTTCACCGCGATCGGCACGTTCATCTACGGCTATCGCGAGCCGTGGCCGGCGATGACGCAGTATGACGTCGGGATGCTGTTCATCCAGGCGATCTCCTGGCTGATCGGCACGTTCCTGTTGATCCATGCCTGCCGCACCGCGCCGCTCTCGATTGTCGCCTCGTTCCGCTACGCGCTGCTCGTGTGGGGCGCGCTGGCCGGTTACTTCGTGTTCAACGATCTGCCCGATACGCTGGCGATCTGCGGCGCGGTCATCATCGTGCTGTGCGGTCTCTACATCTTCCATCGTGAAGCGGTGCGCCGCGCGCCGCTGGCATCGACCGTCACGACGGTGAACTGAGCCTGCGCGGCGGCCTTTTGCCTGCTGCGGCAATGGCCTAACCTGACTGCGAACGAGGAGCTTATGGCCGATCAAGAAATATCCGGGCGCGCCTTCTTCCAGTCGGAGGTGTTCGAGACCCGCAAGCTCGACCGCCGCCCGCCGACCGATCGCACGATCGAAGAGCCGGCCCAGCAGATTCCGATCCACACTGAATGCGACGTGCTGATCGTCGGCGGCGGGCCGGCCGGCACCGCGGCGGCGGTCGCGGCGGCGCGGCTCGGTGCCGATGTCGTACTGCTCGAGCGCTACAATCATCTCGGCGGGCTTTCCACCGGCGGCCTCGTCATCTGGATCGACCGGATGACCGACTGGAGCGGCAAGCATGTCATTCGCGGCTTTGCCGAAGAGCTGATCTCGCGGCTCACCCGTGACAAGATTCAAGGTCCCCCGAAAGAGGACTGGGGCTCCAAGGACCCCGACAAGGCGAAGTACTGGGCGCAGCGCACTGCGTCGTATCACGGCATCGTCACGCACTCGCCGACCTGCGATCCCGAGTGGCTGAAAGCGGAGTCGCTTTCGCTCGTTCGCGACGCCGGCGTTCACGTTATTTTTCACGCCTGGGGCGCGCATCCGCTGATGGACGGCAAGCGCGTCACCGGGTGCGTATTCGAAAGCAAGCAGGGCCGCCGCGCCATTCTCGCCAAGGTGACGATCGACGGCACCGGCGACGGCGACCTGTTCGCCCGCGCCGGCTCCGGCTTTGAAACCGATGTCGACAAGAACGACATTCATGGCTGCATGAACACGCCGTGGCTGTTCGGCGGCGTCGACATGGACAAGTTCATCCACTTCAAGGCCGAGACGCCGGAGCAGTTCAGCCAGTTCATGGCGCGCGGCCGCGAGAAGATGCGGTTCTTCGAGCGGCCCTTTGTGTCGTGGCGGCAGGACATCGCGCTGTTCCTCGGCCCGCGGCTGGCCGGTTATTCGGCGGTCAATGTCGAAGACCTCTCCGAGGTGGAGATCATCAGTCATGAGCTGATGCTCCAGCATCTCGCTTTCTACCGGGAGCACGCGCCGGGCTTCTCGAATGCCTTCATTATGCTTTCGGCTTCGCAACTCGGCGTGCGCCACGGCCGCCGCCTGGTGGGACGAGGGAAGGTGACGCGCGAGCTGTGGAATGGCGCGGTGGCGCCGGACGAGATAGGGGTGTCGCCATCGCTGGCGCCGAAGTTCGGCAACATCTCGGTGCCGTACGGCTCAATCGTGCCGCGCGACGTCGAGGGCCTGCTGGCGCCCGGCCGCCACCTGTCGGCCGACGCGACCAGCCATTCCTTCATGCGGGAAATCCCGCAATGCTGGCTGACCGGCCATGCCGCCGGGGTTGCCGCCGCCATCGCCGCCAACCGCAGCCTCGGCGTGGCCGATGTGCCGATCAAGGAATTGCGCGACAAACTGGCGGCTCAAGGCGCCTATCTGAGCCCGGTCCGCGAGATGGCCAAAACCTGACCGGCAGTTGAATTGCCCACGCCGTGGGCTAGAACACCGCTAACGAGAAGACGCCAAACGGGGAGGATTCATGTTTCGCGTTCTGACAGCCGCTATCGCGGCCATTGCACTCGGCAATGCCGCTATTGCCGCTGAGCCCAAGCCGCTCGATCCGCCGCAGAAGGTGAAGATCGCTTACGTGCCGATCATGAAGTTCGCGACGGCTTACGTCGCGGCGGACCGCGGCCTGTTCAAGAAGTACGGCCTTGATGTCACCTTCGAGAAGGTGAAGTCCGGCACCGAGGCAATCGCCTTCCTGTCGCAAGGCACGGTCGACGTCGGTGGCATCGCCATCGTCACCTCGCTCTGGAATTCGTGGAACCGCGGCCTCGATATCCGCATCATCGCACCGGGCGGCCTCGAGCCGATGAAGGGCTCGTCGACCAATCTGCTCGTCAGCAAGAAGGCGCAGGAAGCCGGCGTGAAAACCATTGCCGATCTCAAGGGCAAGAAGGTCGGTGCCGCCGGCGGCCCTGGCAGCGGCAGCGAATACCTGATCGCCAAGGCGCTGGAGCAGGCGCATCTCACCATCCGCGACATCAACCTGCTCAACGTGTCGAACCCGGATGTGCCTGCCGCGCTCGCCGCCGGGACCATCGACGCCGGGCTCGCCGGCCCGCCGTATTCGACGCAGGCGCTCAACTCGGGCAATGCCGCGGTGCTGGCGACCGATCTGACGCCCGGCCTGATGACGGTCGCCTTTGTCGGCTCCGGCAAGTTCATCAAGGAGCGTCCGGAAGTCGCCCAGCGTTTCGTACTGGCGCTGATGGAAGCGGCCCGCATGATGCAGGGCAAGGACTACTTGGCGAAAGAAAACATCGACGCGTATCTGAAATACACGGCGTCGACCGAAGCCGCGATCAAGAACGGCGAACCGGCGCACTACGATCCGAACCAGGACATCCCGGCCAAGGGCCTCGCCGATGTCGAGCGCGTGCATCGTGAAAACGGCCGCACCGACTACGACAAACCGATCGACCTGAAGAAGGTGATCGACGAGCAGTTCGTCGAGAAGGCGCTTGCCGACATCGGCAAGGCCAAGAATTGAACAAGAACTGATCGCGCGACTTCGCGAGATGCCGGAGACAAAGCCAGCGGTCAAAATCGAGGCCCGCAATGTTTGCAAGGTCTACGAGACGGCCGCTGGCCCGGTAACCGCCGTCGATAATTTCTGCCTCGACGTCGCCGACGGCGAATTCGTCTGCATCGTAGGCCCTTCCGGCTGTGGCAAGTCGACCTTCCTGCGCATGGTCGCTGGGCTCGACAGCCACACCTCGGGCTCGATCGTGATCCGCCCCGGCACGACGCCGGGCAAGCCGCTCAACAGTGTCGTCTTCCAGGAATACGCGGTGTTCCCGTGGAAGACCGTGATCGAGAACGTCGCGTTCGGCTTGCAGATGCGCGGCGTCGGTCGCGCCGAGCGCCTCGAAAAGGCGAACTACTGGCTGGAGCGCGTCGGCCTGCGCAAGTTCGCCAACTACTATCCGTTCCAGATTTCCGGCGGCATGAAGCAGCGCGTCAGCATCGTGCGCGCGCTCGCCAACGATCCCGAAGTGCTGCTGATGGACGAGCCGCTCGGCGCGCTCGACGCGCAGACCCGCATCGTCTTGCAGGACGAGTTGCTCCGTATCTGGGAGGAGACCCGCAAGACGGTCGTCTACATCACACATAGCCTCGACGAGGCGATCCTGCTCGGCGATCGCGTGATCCTGATGACGGCACATCCAGGCCGATTGCTCTCGACCTTCCATATCGGCATCAAGCGGCCGCGCACCATCGACACGATGAACAGCGCCGAGTTCGGCGAACTGCGCGGCGCCATCTGGAACCAGCTCGGCAAGGAAGTCACCCGCGCGATGGAGATGCAGTCGTGACGCGCGCATCGCTCCCCATCTCGCTGCTCGTCTTCGCCGTGGCGCTCGCGGTCTGGAACGGCGTGCTCGATCTTGCCGGCGTATGGGGCCAGTGGTGGTGGCTGGCGCTTGGCGGCAATTTCGTTCTGCTGGTGATGATCGCCGAACGCATCGGCCGCAGCGTGCCGCTCGCGCATCGCAAGCTCTACGAGCGCACGCTGGCGTTCGGCTTCCCGATCGTCGCGCTGGTCGCGTGGCAGATGATCGTCGACGCCGGCATCCTCAATCCGCTGTGGTTTCCCCAGCCGACCCGCATCGCGCAGGCGCTGTGGGACGTCACGGTGAATTACGACCGCTTCTCGCAGACCAGCCTGCTTGGCCGCCCGTGGCTCATTTCGCAGGAATGGTCGGCACATGGCTGGGCGGGCGTCTGGTCGCTGTTTGCCGAAAGCCACGTCTGGGCGACGGTCGGCCGCGTGTTCGCCGGCTTCGTGATCGGCTCGATCCCCGGCATCCTGCTTGGCGTCGTCATGGGCGTGAACCGCACCGTCCGCCTGATGCTCGACACGACATTGTCCGCCATCTACGTGCTGCCGAAGATCGCGATCTTCCCGATCGTCATGCTGATGTTCGCCGATCCGTTCGGCGAAGGCCCTAAAGTCGCCGTCGTCGCTTTATCGGTGTTCTTCCTGATGACCATCAATACGATGGCCGGCGTGCGCGACATCGATCCGGTGTTCCTGATGGCGGGGAAGAATTACGGCGCGCGCGGCTTCGCGCTGCTGTGGCACGTCATTCTGCCGGCGGCGATGCCGGTGATCTTCGCCGGGCTGCGCCTCGCGCTCGGCACTGCGCTCATCGTCATCATCTCGGTCGAATTCCTGCGCGCCAAGCAGGGCGTCGGCTTCATGACGTTCTATTACTGGGAAGTGATGAGCCCGGAGAAGATGTATGCCGGCCTCGTCGTGGTGATGATCCTCGGCGTCATCCTCACCTATGGCCTGCAATGGCTGCAGCGCCGTCTGATGCCCTGGCAGCGCTGAGGCAAAGAAAAAGCGCGGCCCGAAAGCCGCGCTCGTTCATTCTCGCAATCTGAGTGTTACCGACGCTGGCCGCCTCGAAATTGCGGGCGGCGCTGCGCCGCGCCCGGCGCGGGGCCGGCATCGCCCTTGTGGCGGAAGCTGATGCGGCCGCGATTGAGATCATAAGGCGACATCTCGACGATCACCCGGTCGCCGACGCCGGTGCGGATGCGGAACTTGCGCATCTTGCCGGCGGTGTAGGCGAGCACTTCGTGCTCGTTGTCGAGCTTTACGCGGAAATTGCCGTCCGGCAGCACCTCGGTGACGGTGCCGTCGAATTCGAGCATCTCTTCTTTCGCCATTCGCGAAAACCTCCGATCAGCGTGGCGCGCGATGGCCGGCCTGGCGGCGCGGCTCGCGCATGAATGTAACATTTTCGATTGCGGTTGGCTCGCCTTTTGGCGCGCTATGGTGCGCGGGCTTGGATGAGCCGTTTGGCGCCGCATGTTGCGGACGTCCATTGCCATTGTGATGGCCACGGTGCCGCTTGTTGTTGTTATTGCGGTGGTTGCGGCCGTTTCCATTATGATGACCGCCGCCGTTACCGTGCTTCTTGTGCTGATGCGGCTGCGCCTGCGGCGCCTGCTGCTGCTTGCCGGTGCGGCGGTTCTCCGACGGGATCGCCATGCGGATCAGCCGCTCGATATCGCGCAGATACGCCGCTTCCTCGTGGTCGCAGAACGAAATGGCGACGCCCTCGGCGCCGGCCCGCGCGGTGCGGCCGATGCGGTGGACGTAGGATTCCGGCACGTTCGGCAGATCGTAGTTGAACACGTGGCTGACGCCATCGACGTCGATGCCGCGCGCCGCGATGTCGGTCGCGATCAAGGTCCGCAGCGAACCCTCGCGGAACGCCTTGAGCGTACGCTCGCGGTTGTTCTGCGACTTGTTGCCGTGGATCGCTTCGGCGCGATGACCGGCCTTCTCCAGCATCCGCACCACCTTATCGGCGCCGTGCTTGGTGCGGGTGAAGACGATAGCCCGCTCGATCGGCTCGCTCTTGAGCAGTTCGGCGAGCAGCGCGGTCTTGGCCGGCTTGTCGGTGAGGATGACGCGCTGGCTGACGCGCTCGGCGGTGGTGGCTTGCGGCGTCACCGACACCTTGGCCGGATCGCGCAGCATGTCGTTCGCCAGTCTGGTGATCTCCTGCGGCATCGTGGCCGAGAAGAACAAGGTCTGCCGTTCCTTGGGCAGCATCGCGACGATCTTCCGGATGTCGCGAATGAAGCCCATGTCGAGCATGCGGTCGGCTTCGTCGAGCACGAGAACCTCGACCTTGTCGAGCCGCACGGCATGTTGATGCACCAGGTCGAGCAAGCGGCCCGGCGTCGCCACCAGCACTTCGGCGCCATGCGCCATCGCGCGGACCTGCCGGTTGATGGGCACGCCGCCGATCGCCAGCGTCACCGCCAGCGGGCGGATGTAGCGGCCGTAAGTGCGGAAACTGTCGCTGATCTGGCCGGACAGTTCGCGGGTCGGCGACAGCACCAGGATGCGGCACGCCTTCTTTTCGGGGCGCACGCGTCCGCGCACGATGTGATGCAGGATCGGCAGCGCGAACGCCGCGGTCTTGCCGGTGCCGGTCTGCGCGATGCCGATGACGTCGCGGCCGCTCACGGCGAGCGGAATGGTCTGGGCCTGAATCGGAGTGGGAGTTTCGTATTTCTCATCGCGCAAGGCGTGAGTGATCGGCTCTACGAGGCCGAAGTCGTTAAACGAAGTCAAAAAGTTTCTTTCTCTATATGCAACGAGGCGGCCGCGCTGCGATGCAGCCGGCGTACTCGCGGGGTTCAGACATCCCGCGTGGCCAGGGTTGTCGTCAGTTCAGGGAGCGGAGGAGGCGGGGCGAAATCGGGAGACTTCGTGCACGCGGCCCGCTGAGGCCCGAATCGAAACAAGAGGGCCGTTCATCCGCGCGGTTGATATGGCAGTGCAGCGTGTCATTTGCAAGGCAAAGACGCGCAGAAGGTATCGACAACCTTAAGCCAATGCGGGAATGTCCCAAGAAGGCGGCTAATTCAGGCGATTTCGATGTCGTTTACCCCTGCGTCCAAGGCTCTCGAGCGTTTTACCGTCCTCGATCTCACCCGCGTCCGTTCCGGCCCCACCTGCGTGCGTCAGTTCGCCGATTGGGGCGCCCGCATCATCAAGATCGAGACGCCGCCGCATCTGAGCGAGGGCGAAGGGCCGGGCGGCCCGCGCGAGGGCTCCGACTTCCAGAATCTCCAGCGCAACAAGCGCGGCATGACGCTCGACCTCAAGTCGCCGCAGGGCCTCGCGGCGTTCAAGCGGCTGGTCGAGAAGGCGGACGTCATCGTCGAGAATTTCCGTCCCGACGTGAAGAAGCGGCTCGGCATCGATTACGAGTCGCTCAGGAAGATCAACAAGCGCATCATTCTCACTTCCATCTCCGGCTTCGGCCAGGATGGCCCGTACGAGAAGCGCCCGGGCTTCGACCAGATCGCGCAGGGCATGGGCGGCCTGATGTCGGTCACCGGCCTGCCGGGGCAGGGTCCGGTGCGCGTCGGCATTCCTGTTGCCGATCTCACGGCCGGTCTGTTCGCCGCGCTCGGCACGCTCACCGCCTTGCTCGAACGCGACGTGTCGGGCGAAGGCCAGTGGGTCGCGACTTCGCTGTTGCAGGCGCAGATTTTCATGCTCGATTTCCAGGCGGCGCGCTTCCTTACCGAAGGTCAGGTGGCGAAGCAGGCCGGCAACAATCACCCCACCTCGATCCCGACTGGCGTGTTCAAGACCAAGGACGGCCACCTCAATATCGCCGTCACCGGCCACGCGATCTGGGAGCGGTTCTGCAACGCGGTCGGCCATCCCGAATGGCTGGAGAAGGAAGACTACAAGACCGGCAAGCTGCGCTCGCAGAATCGCGATGCACTCAATGCCGAGATCGACAAGGTCACCGCGACGAAAACCAGCGCCGAGTGGGTCGATATCTTCAACATGGCCGGCGTACCGTGCGGGCCGATCTACGACATCGGCCAGGTGTTCTCCGACCCGCAGGTGAAGCACCTCGGTATCGCGCAGGAATCCGCGCGCAAGGACGGCTCGCGGCTTGGCCTGGTCGGCCAGCCGTTCACGCTGTCGCGCACGCCCTCGAAAATTGCCGTGCGCCCGCCGGAGCTCGGCGAGCACACCGATGAGATTTTGAAGGAATTTGGCTTCAGCGCCGATGAGATCAAGGCGCTGCACGACGCAAAGGCTGTTTAACGTTGTCATGGCCGGGCTTGTCCCGGCCATCCCGCTTAGGTGAGCACAGTGCCCTCCTAAGCGAGGTCACCGGGACAAGCCCGGTGACGACAAAGGAGAGACACGAAGGACCAAATCGAATGACCGACAAGATGCTGTCCCGCAAAGAGGGGAAGGTCGGCTACCTGACCTTCAACAATCCTGAGCGCCACAACGCCGTCTCGCTGGAGATGTGGGAGGCCGCCGAAGGTTTCCTCGAAGATTTCAAGACCGACAACAACATCCGCGTCGTCGTCGTGAACGGCGCCGGCGGCAAGGCGTTCGTGTCGGGCGCCGACATTTCCAAGTTCGACAAGGAACGCTCCAGCAAGGAGATGATTGACCGCTATAACGAGTCGGTCGATCGCGCCAACAATGCGTTCTTCAATTTCCCGAAGCCCACCATCGCGATGATCCGCGGTTATTGCATCGGCGGTGGCGTCGGCCTCGCGCTGTGCTGCGACATGCGGATCTGCACCGAAGGCTCGAAGTTCGGCGTGCCGGCCGCCAAGCTCGGCCTCGGCTATCGTTATGACGGCCTGAAGAAGCTGGTCGATCTGGTCGGGCCGTCCTTCGCCAAGGAAATTTTCTACACCGCGCGGCAGTTCACCGCCGCCGAGGCGCAGATGATGGGCCTCGTCAATCGCGTGCTGCCGGATGCCGAAGGTGAGCTGGAGAAATACGTCAAGGATTATGCCGACACCATCGCCGGCAATGCGCCGATCACGGTCGACTCGGTGAAGTTCATCGTCGCGCAGACGTTGAAGGACCCGGACAAGCGCGACCTGAAAGGCTGTGAGGAGTGGGTGACGCGCGCCTTCGCCAGCGAGGATTACAAGGAGGGCCGCAAGGCCTTCATGGAGAAGCGCAAGCCGCAATTTACCGGCTCGTGAGGTGTTCTAGACTACAGACCGTGAAAAGCGGCGGCGTTTAGGGAAGAAGCGTAAGGGGAGGGAGTGTGGCGTCGGTCGAGTTGAAGAACCTGACCAAGCGGTACGGCACGGCCGCGGTGGTCGATGACGTCTCGCTCCGCATCGAGCACGGCAAGCTCGTCTGCCTGCTCGGCCCCTCCGGCTGCGGCAAGACCACCACATTGCGGCTGATCGCCGGTTTCGTTGAGCCGTCGGCGGGAGAAATCCGCGTCGGCGATCGCGTCGTTTCATCCCCCGCGGCAACGCTGCCGCCCGAAAAGCGCAATATGTCGATGATCTTCCAGAGCTACGCGCTCTGGCCGCACATGACGGTGCGCGAGAACATCATTTACGGCCTCAAGCTGCGCAAGCTCGACCGCGACACCGTTGCCAAGAAGCTCGACGCCATCCTCTCCACCACCAAGCTCGCACCCCTGGCCGACCGCTATCCGGGCGAATTGTCCGGCGGCCAGCAGCAGCGCGTCGCGCTCGCCCGCGCGCTCATTGTCGAACCCGAAACCCTGCTGCTCGACGAGCCGCTGTCGAACCTCGACGCCAATCTGCGTGAGGAGATGCGGTTCGAGGTGCGCCGTCTGCACGACGCCTTCCGCTACACGACCGTTTACGTCACGCACGACCAGTCCGAGGCGATGACCACCGCGGACCTGATCTGCGTGATGAATGCCGGCAAGATCGAGCAGTCCGGCTCGCCGGAGGATATCTACGAGCGCCCGGTGTCGGAATTCGTCGCGCGCTTCATCGGCGCCAGCAATGTCGTGAAGGGCAAGACGCTCGATGCCAGCCGTGTCGAAATCGCCGGCGTGCCGGTGCGCTGTGAAGGTGCGCAGCTCAAGCCGGGCGGGGACACCGCAATTTCTATCCGCTCGCACGACATCAAACTGTCGATCGTCGTGCCGCAGGGCGAGAATGTGCTGCCGGGCACGGTGACCCGCGAGGTCTATCTCGGCGGCAGCCGTGACTACGTCGTCGAACTGAAGGACGGCACGCAGGTGCGCGCCGTCACCACCGCGTCGGAAAGCCTGCCGAAGGGCAGCGCCGTCTTTGTGCAAATGCCGCCCGGCCGCTGCCGGGCGCTGTTGGGGTAAGCGAAATCGTCGGGGCGACGAAGAAGCAAAATCTGGAGGAAACGCCAATGAAGAAATCGAATTGGTCACGCCGTCAGTTGCTGAAAACCACCGGCGTGGTCGCCGCGTCCGCCGCGCTGGCGCCCGCGCTCTCGACCCGCGTGCTGTCGGCTGCGCCGCCGCCGACCGCCATCACGCCGGCGCTGATCGAAGCGGCGAAGAAAGAGGGCAAGGTCATCTTCTATACGTCGGTGGATCTGCCGCTTGCCGAGAAAGTCGCCAAGGAGTTCGAGAAGAAATATCCGGGCATCCAGGTCCGCGTCGAGCGCACCGGCGCCGAGCGCGTGTTCCAGCGTATCGGCCAGGAATATGCCAGCAACATCCACGCGGTCGACGTCGTCTCCTCGTCGGACGCCGCGCATTCGATCGTGTGGAAGCGCAACGGAATGCTCGAAGCCTTCGTGCCGGAAGACGTCGGCAAGTTCTATCCCGCCGAGCACAAGGATCCGGACGGCACGTTCGCGTCGTTCCGCGTCTGGGTCTGCATCATCGCCTACAACACCAATCTGGTGAAAAAGGAAGATGCGCCGAAGAGTTTCGCCGACCTGCTCGACCCGAAATGGAAGGGCAAGATCGTCAAGGCGCATCCGAGCTACAGCGGCACCATCATGACCGCGACCTACCAGATGCAGCGCGATCTCGGCTGGGGGTATCTCGAGAAGCTCGCGGCGCAGAACGTGCTTCAGGTGCAGTCGTCGGCCGATCCGCCGAAGCGCCTCGCGCTCGGCGAGCGTGCTGTGCAGGCCGACGGCAACGAGTACAACATCTTCCAGCTCATGGAGACGGGGAAGCCGGTCGCTCCGGTCTACGCGACCGAAGGCTCGCCGCTGATCGTCGGCCCGATGAGCATGATGAAACAGGCGCCGAATCCGAATGCGGCGCGGCTGTTCACCGCCTATTGCTTCACGCCGGAGTGCCAGCAGTTCATCATCGATGCCGGCGGCCTGCGCTCGATGCATCCGAACACCAAGGAAAAGCCCGGCCGCACGCCCTTCAAGGACATCAAGACCATGAAGGACGACCCGGCCGCGGTCGAGAAGATGAGCGAGGAGATCAAGGCGCACTACTCGAAGCTGTTCCACGTCTGATGACCGCCGTCGCGCCCGCCACGAAACGCACCGGCGTCGATGTCACGACGCCGGTGCTCTATTTCTTCGCCGCGCTGCTCTGTCTTCTGATCGTGCTGCCACTGTCGTGGCTGTTCGTCTACAGCTTCACCGACAAGAGCGGCGCCTTCACGCTCGCCAATTTCGCGCGGCTGTTTTCCGAATCCGCGTTCATGGAGCCGCTGCTCACCACCTTCATCATCGCCTTCTGTTCGGCGGTGCTGTGCTGCGCGGTATCGGCGCCGATGGGCTGGCTGGTGGCGCGCACCGATCTGCCGTTCGCCGGCCTGATCCGCGCGCTGGTGACGGCCTCGTTCGTCACGCCGCCATTCCTCGGCGCCATCGCGTGGGAACTGCTCGCCGCACCGAACAGCGGGCTGCTCAACAAGCTCTACCGCACCATCATCGGCGGCGAGATGGACGCGCATCTCTTCAACATCTACACGCTGCCCGGGCTGATCTTCGTGATCTCCTGCTACACGTTTCCTTACGTCTTCACGCTGGTGGCGAATTCGCTCGACCGCACGCCGGGCGAGCTTGAGGACGCCTCGTCGATCCTCGGGGGTGGCCGCTGGTACACCGCACGGCGCGTGACCATCCCGCTGGTGCTCCCGGCACTGCTCGCCGGCGCGCTGATCGCGTTTCTTCAGGCGATGACGCTGTTCGGCTCGCCGGCGATCCTCGCGCTGCCGGCCGGCTTCCACACCATGACCACCAAGATCTGGAGCCTGTTCGGCTATCCGCCGAAGCCGGAATTGGCTGCCGCCGCCTCGCTGCCGTTGCTGTTTCTCACCGTGATCCTGCTGCGCGCCGAGCACATGATCATCGGCCGCCGCAGCTATTCGATCGTCGGGGGCAAATACGGCGCGCCGCGCCTGATCCCACTCGGCCGCATGCGCTGGCCCGCCTTCGCGCTATGCATGATCGTGTTGCTCAATCCGGTGTTCCTGCCGTATGGCGCGCTGATCAACGCGGCGTTCTCGCCGGTCGCCACCACGCCGCTGACGTTCTCGAATTTCACGCTGCACAACATCGAATTCGTGCTGTTCGAGTTGTCGGCGGCGGGCCCGGCGCTCAACAACACCATCATCCTCGGTACCGCGGCGGCTACCATCGGGACGATTCTCGCGCTGGTGATCGCCTACGTCACCACGCGCAAGGCGGTGAAGGGCTGGCGGTTGCTCGGCTTCCTCGCCACCGCGCCGATCGCGATTCCCGGCATCGTGCTCGGCGTCGGCCTGTTCTTGAGCTACACGCGCCCGCCCTTCGTGCTCTACGGCACGCTGTGGATTCTGCTGATCGCCTTCGTCACCATCGCGCTGCCGTCGGCCTATCAGCAGCTTCAGGCGGCGTTCCGCACCATCCATCCCGAGCTTGAGGACGCCAGCCGCATCCTCGGCGCGACGCGGCTGCGCTCGCTGTGGCAGATCACCGCGCCGCTGCTGCGCACCGGCGTCATCGCCACATGGTGCTTTATTTTCGTCGGCGTGATGCGCGAATTGTCGGCGGCGATCATCCTGTTCACCTCGCAGACCAAGGTGATCTCGGTCTTGATCTACGACCTCAACGAGTCCGGCGACCTCGGCGCCATTTCGGTGATCGGCCTCGCCATGCTCATCATCACCTTCGCCGTGGTCATCGCCATCAACCGTATCCCCGGCTTCGGCCAGACCCGGTTCCGCGCATGAACCTGCCTGAAACATCGGTCGCGCAACATCTGGCGCGCAAGATTGCCGCGTTGCGCGATGTCCCGCCCGCGGTCAAAACCAAATGCGAGGACCTGCTGGTCGATGTGGCCGGTCTCTGCGTCGCCGCCCGCCACGAGGATTACGTCAAGGCGACGCTCGCCGCCTGCGACGACGACGGCCCATGCACGGCGATCGGCCACACGCGCACGCTGAGCGCCGCCGCCGCGGTGCTGGTGAACGGCACTGCCGCCCATGGCGAGGATTTCGACGATACGTTCGAGGGCGGGCCTGTTCACGCCGGCGCGGTGATCGTGCCGGCGGTGCTGGCCGCCTGCGAGCGCCACGGCAGAGATGGGCAGGCGGCCCTGCGCGGCATCGCGGTGGGCTGCGAGGTGATGTGTCGCCTGTCCACCGTGATCCCGAAGGCCGTTCACAAGGCCGGTTTTCACCCCACCGCGATCTTCGGCGCGCTCGGTGCTGCCGCGGGCGTGGGCGCCGCGCTCGGTCTCAACGAGAAGCAACTCGTGGATGCGCTGGGCGTCTCCGCCAGCATGGCCTCCGGCATCATCGAATATCTGGCGGAAGGCGCATGGACCAAGCGCATGCACGCTGGCTGGGCGGCGCAGTCCGGCCTGCGCGCCGCGCTGATGGGCCGCGAAGGCTTCGCCGGCCCGCGCACGGTGTTCGAGGGCGTCCACGGCCTGTTCCATGGCTTCGCCCATTCCGCGCAGGGCAATTTCGCGGTGCTCGACGACTTTGGAAAACGCTGGGTGATCGAGACGCTCGCCTTCAAGCCCTATCCGTGCGGGACGATGGCGCATCCGTTCATCGATTGCGCGAAGATGCTGAGAGCGCAGGGCCTCAAGCCATCCGACATCAAGGAGATGGTCTGCGAGACGGCGGAAGGCATCCTGCATCGGCTGTGGGAGCCGCTCGCCGCCAAGCAGAAGCCGCAGAACGGCTACGCCGCCAAGTTCTCGATCCCGTATTTGGTGGCCACCGGCTTCGTGCATGGCGACGTCGGCTTCGCGCATTTCACCGAACAGGCGGTTCGCGACCCGCAAGTTCTCGCCATCGCGGCACGAGTCAAATACGTCGTCGATCCCAACAACCCCTATCCCAATGCCTTCACCGGCCACATCCGCGCCACGCTGAACGACGGCCGCGTTGTCGAGGTGCGGCAGCCGCATTTCCGCGGCGGCGCCAATGAGCCGCTGACCCGCGATGACATCGTCGCCAAGTTCAGGCTCAATGCGCGCCACGGCGGCTGGAGCGAAGGGCAGGGTGAGGCCGCGTTCAAGCTGCTCGGCGGGATGTATTCGAGTAAAATTGATTTGAAGGGGCTGCGAACCTAACCACGTCATGGCCGGGCTTGTCCCGGCCTCCACGCCTTGGCAGCAAGGAAGGCGTGGATGCCCGCAACAAGTGCGGGCATGACGACGGAGAGAGTGGGGATGAGCGAACAAGAATTATCCGGCAAAACCGCCATCGTCACCGGCGCGGGGCGCAATATCGGCCGCGCCATCGCACTCACTCTGGCCGACTCAGGCGCGGCGGTTGCCGTCGTCGTGCGCGCCAACAAGAATGAAGCGGATGCGGTGGTGAAGGAGATCGCGGGCAAGGGTGGCAAGGCCGCCGCGTTCCTCGCCGATATTTCAGACGCGAAAGCCGTGCAGGCGATGGCCGATGCCGTGCTCAAGCAATTCGGCCGCATCGACATTCTCGTCAACAATGCCGCGATCCGCCGCGAGAAGGACATCGCCGACATGAGTTACACCGAATGGCGCGAGGTGATGGATGTCACGCTCGATGGCGCCTTCCATTGCGTGAAGGCCTGCCTGCCGGCGCTGAAGAAGAATGGCGGCAGCATCGTCAATATCGGCGGCATGAGCGCCCATATCGGCTCGGCGCATCGCGCCCATGTCACGGCGGCGAAGCTCGGTCTGGTCGGCTTCACTCGCGGCCTGGCGCACGACCTCGCCGCCGACAAGATCACGGTGAACTGCGTAGTGCCGGGCGCGATCGACACGCCGCGCGCGACGAGCGCGGCCAAGCCGGCACACCATCTCACTCACGGGACCATCAGCGGCGAGCGTGGCCGCCCCGACGATGTCGCCGCGATGGTGCGGTTCGTCTGCGGCCCGTCGGCACGCTATATCACCGGCCAGGCGCTGCACGTCAGCGGAGGCGCCTATCTCGGTGGCTGACGGCTAGGTGACCGTCCCGCTCACTGAATGGATATCGTTATTGCAATAGCCGCTCGGATTCCACGCCGTGCCATTGAGCGGCTGCGTTCGTCCGGCTGAATCGCGAGCGCGGGCGAACAGCGTCAGCGGTCCGGCCGCCTGCGGTATTACGGCCGCGCGAAACGGCGTCCACGCGAAGCGGCCCTCAGGCGGGTCGAGACGTGCCTCCTGCCAGTTCTTGCCGTCGGTCGATACCGCGACTGATTTCACCTCGGCATGCCCCGCCCAGGCAAAGCCGCGCACCTCGATCGGCTTGCTCGCAGCCACAGCGAACCCCTCCGCGGGCGACGTGATCAGAGACTTCACCGGCATGTCGGCGATGATCTCGAAGTCTGCTGGATCGATCCGCTTGCCGGGCGCAACGGGATGCCGCGGCAGCCGGTAGTCGGTCCCGGTCATCTTGGCGCCATCGTGCTCGCGGTCGCGCACCCAGATCCGTGTGATCCATTTTTGCCAGGCCGAGCCCGGATAGCCCGGCACGACAACACGAAGCGGCCCGCCGTGCTCGCGCGGCAGCGGCTCGCCGTTCATCGCGAAAGCGAGCAGCGTTTCCGGCGCCAACGCCTTGTCGATCGGCAGGCCACGCGAGATCGCGGCGGAACCCGGCTTGTTGACCTGGGTGTCCGGGCTGAACTGGCCGGTATAGACCGCGCTGCTTTTCACGCCGCTCGCGCGCAGCACGTCGCCGAGCCGCACGCCGGTCCAGCGCGCGCAGCCGACGGCGCCATTGCTCCATTGCAGGCCGCTGGTCGGTGGAGCGAAGCGCGCGCGTCCGTTGCCGGCGCATTCGAGCACGGCCGCAATGCTGACCGGCTCGAAGCTGCTTTTTAGCGCCTCCAAGGACCAGGTCTGCGGCCGCTCCACCTCGCCGTCGATGGTGAGCGCCCAATTCTGGAAATCGAGCGGCTCCGGCAGCACGCCGTTGTTGCGGATGAAGAAACTGCCGGCCGGTGTGAGCGTCTGATCGAGCGCGTGCGCGAACGCCTCGGCGTTGAACGGATGGCTCTCCAGAACTCGCAGTTTCTCGCCCGCCATAAGCGTGTCGCACTCCGATGAGCCTTGCCGGTATGCGGCTCTGAATCCCTTCCATGCTTGGGAAGCCGATTCAAGCGCGGCCAGGCGGCCGCAAAGGCGCGCGGGCGTGCGGCTGGCGCGCACCTGCCAACTGGTCAGACCGGGTTTCCGCTTTGGCCCGGAAGTGCTAACTGAGGGCTCGAATTTCCGGGAAAATCCGGCGTTTTGGCGAGGAACAATCCATGTATACCGATCTCAAGCTCTATATCGACGGCCAGTGGCTCAACGGCTCGGACCGCAAGACCGAGGACGTCGTCAATCCGGCGACCGGCAAGGTGCTCGGCAAGCTGCCGCACGCCTCCAAGGCCGATCTGGACGCCGCGCTCGCCGCCGCCGACAAGGGCTTCAAGGTCTGGAAGGCGATGTCCGCCTATGACCGCGCCAACATCATGCGCAAGGCGGCGAACCTGCTGCGCGAGCGCGCCGATCATGTCGGCACCGTGATGACGATGGAGCAGGGCAAGCCGTATCCCGAAGCCCGCATCGAGGCTCTCACCTCCGCCGACATCATCGACTGGTACGCCGAGGAAGGCCGCCGCGCTTACGGCCGCATCGTGCCGGGCCGCGTCAAGGGCGTGCGTCAGATCGTTGTGCAGGAGCCGGTCGGCGTCGTTGCCGCGTTCACGCCGTGGAATTTCCCGACGCTCACTCCGGTCCGCAAGATCGCCGGCGCGCTCGCGGCCGGCTGCTCGATCGTCATCAAGGCGTCGGAAGAAACTCCAGCCGGTTGCGTCGAGCTGGTGAAGTGCTTCGCCGAAGCCGGCGTCCCGGCGGGCGTCATCAACATGGTGTTCGGTGTTCCGGCCGAAGTCTCGGAGCACCTGATCGCCTCCGACATCGTCAAGAAGGTATCGTTCACCGGCTCGATCCCGGTCGGTAAGCTGCTCGCCGGCCTCGCCGCCAAGGGCATGAAGAAAGCGACCATGGAACTCGGCGGTCATTCGCCGGTCATCGTTTTCGGCGACGCTGATCCGGAGAAGTCGGCCGACACGATCGCCGCGTTCAAGTATCGCAACGCCGGCCAGGTCTGCATCTCGCCGACGCGCTTCTATGTTCAGGAAAACAACTACAACAAGTTCGTCGCGCGCTTCACCGAATATGCCAAGGGCCTCAAGCTCGGCGACGGCCTCGAGAAGGACACCAAGATGGGCCCGCTCGCCAATCCGCGCCGCCTCGATGCGATGGAATCCATCATGCAGGATTCCAAGACCCGCGGTGGCAAGGTGGCGGCCGGCGGTTCGCGCAATGGCAACCAGGGCTTCTTCTTCCAGCCGACCGTGATTACCGACCTGCCGGATGACAGCAAGCTGATGACGGTCGAGCCGTTCGGCCCGATCGCGCCGATCGTGCCATTCAAGACCTTTGACGAGGTGATCGAGCGCGCCAACTCGCTGGAATACGGTTTGGCGTCCTACGTCTTCACCTCATCGAGCGCGACCGCCAACGCCGTTGGCGACGCCATTCAAGCCGGCATGGTCGGCATCAACAGCGTCGCAGTCTCCACCCCGGAGACCCCGTTCGGCGGCGTCAAGGAGTCCGGCTACGGCTCCGAAGGCGGCATCGAAGGCCTCGAAGCCTACATGAACACGAAGTTCATCTCGCAGGCCTAGTCAATTGTCGTCCCGCGAAGGCGGGGACCCAGTAAACGCCGGTGAATACTGGATCCCCGCTTTCGCGGGGATGACAGCCTACTTGCCGGCGGCCAGCGCCTTCTGGCAGGCCTGCCAGATCTTGAACGGCGTGGCCGGCATCTGCATGTGATCCGCCGCGCCGTTCGGAATGGCGTGCGAGATCGCGTTCATCACCGCCGCGATCGCCGCCGTGGTGCCGGCCTCGCCGGTGCCCTTCACGCCGAGCGGATTGGTGGTCGCCGGCGTCGATTGCGTCGCCTCCAGCCATTCGATCGGCATATGGTGCGCGCGCGGCGCGCCGTAGTCCATGAACGAGCCGGTCACAAGCTGCCCGGCCTCGTCGTAGATCACCTGTTCGGTCAGCGCCTGGCCGAGCCCCGCCGCGACGCTGCCTTGCACCTGGCCCTCGACCACCATCGGGTTGAGCGCGACGCCGCAATCGTCAACCGCCGTATACCTCACCAGATCGAGATGTCCGGATTCCGGATCGATCTCGACCTCGGCAATGTGCACGCCGTTCGGAAACGTCAGCGGCGTGTCGGCCTTTTCCTTCGTATCCAACGTCTCGGCGAGCTGGCCTTTCTGCACCAGGTCGCGCGCGCGAGCCGCCGTCTCGAACAGCGACACCTTGCGGTCGGTGCCGACCACCGAGAAATTGCCATCGCGATACTGAATGTCGCCCTCGGCGGCTTCGAGCATCGTCGCCGCAACCTTCTGGCCTTTCGCCAGCATCACTTCGGCGGACTTCATCAGCGCATGGCTGGCGGCCTGCGCGGAGCGCGAGCCGACCGAGGCGAAGCCTTGAATTTCCATTGTCGAGTCGCCGTGCCGGTGCTCGACCAGCGCGCGGTCGATGCCGAGCCGCTCCGCCAGCACGCGCGTCAGCACCGTGGCGTGCGACTGCCCGGTCGATTGAACGCCGAGACCCATGATCAGTTTGTCGCCGCCGGGGAATTGCAGCAGCGCGCCTTCGGTCGGCAGCGCGCCGGCGTGTTCGAGCATGCAGGAAATGCCGATGCCGCGCCATTTCTTGCGCTTGGCCGACTCGCGCTTGCGCTTGCCGAAGCTGTCATAGTCCGACATCTCCATCGCCTTGGCGTAGGCGGCCGGAAAGTCGCCGCTGTCGTAGGTCGTCGTCACCGCGGTCTTGTAGGGGATCGCCGATTTCGGGATCAGGTTCTTCTTGCGGAGCTTCGCGGTGTCGATGCCGGTGAGACGCGCGGCTTCTTCCACGGCGCGCTCCAGCGCGTAGTTCGCTTCCGGCCGTCCGGCGCCGCGATAGGGACCCATCGGCGCGGTGTTGGTGAAGGCGCACTGTGCGGTGAAGACGATCTTCGGGATGTGATACATCCCCGGCAGGCAGCGCACCACATTGTTGGTGTTGATGCCGACACCCGCCGGCGTGATGTAGGCGCCTTGCCCGGCGATGTGGTGCATCCGCAGCGCCAGAAACTTGCCCTTGTCGTCCACCGCCAGTTCGACGTCGGTCCAGGCGTCGCGGCCCGGCGTGTCGGTCTGAAACGCTTCCGAGCGCGTCGACATCCACGCAACCGGTCGCCCGATTTTCTTCGCCGCGACGCAGACCGCGACGTATTCGGGATAGGTCGGCGTCTTCATGCCGAACGCGCCGCCAACGTCTTCCGTCGTCACGCGCAGCTTCGCCGGCTCGACATTGAGCACCGGCGCGGTCTGGTTACGGACCACGCCCGCGCTCTGCGAGCAGGCGCGCAGATCGTAAGTCTCGGTCTTGGCGTCGTATCGCCCGATGGCGCCGCGCGTTTCCATCGACATTACCGCGATGCGCTGGTGATGCACCGTGACGCGCGCGACATGCGCCGCGCCCTTGATGATATCGGCAACCTCGCACTCGTTGTCGGCGCTGTCGACAATGCCGGGCCAGTCGAGCGCGACGTTGCCGGGCGCGTCGTCGTGCAGTTGCGGCGCGTCGGACTTCAGGCCGTCGCGCGGGTCCACCACGGCCGGCAATTCGTCATAGTTGACGGTAACCAGCTCGGCGCCGTCCTGCGCCTGGCCGAGCGTCTCGGCCACCACCATGGCAACGGCTTCGCCGACATAGCGCACGCGCTCGCCGGCGAGCACCGGGCGGAACGGCTCGACCAGCGGCTTGCCGCCGCGGCCCTTCAGCGGCGGGTGTTTTCCGCAGCTATTGAGGCCCTTCATGTCGGCGGCGGTTAGCACCGCCAGCACGCCCCTGGCCTTGGCGGCCTCGGCGGTATCGACGGAGATGACCTTGGCGTGGGCGTGGGGCGATCGCACGAATACCGCGAAGGTCTGGTTGGGGAATCGGGCGTCGTCGACAAAGCGGCCATTGCCGCGCACCAGCACGTCGTCTTCGAGCCGCACCTCGCGGGTGCCGTGCTTCAGCTCAGTCTTGCTGTCCATCGCCGGTCCATTTCAAAAGTTCAGTCCGACACTAGGACAACAGGCCGAACGGTGTGAAGCCTTACCCGTCAAGATAGGCCGCAAGTTTCTCGAGCGTTCCGGTCCAGCCCTTCTCGTGGTCGTCACGCGCCTTCTCGTCGAAGAACTGCTCGTGCGTGAAGGTCATGATGGTGCCGCCGTCGGCGTCGTCCTTGAGGTGGACGATGACGAGCGACTCGCGCTCCTTGGGCAGCGTGCGCCACGCCCAGGTGAAGACCAGCTTCTCGTTCGGGATCACCTCGCGGTAGACGCCGCTGACATTGTGCTCATCGCCCGGCACGATCATGCGGATGTGGTAGCGGCCGCCGACGCGCACATCCGCTTCGGCCTCGACATCGGCGGTGCCGATCGGGCCCATCCATCTCACCAACGCTTCCGGCTTCGTCCACGCCGCATAAACCTGGGCGCGCGATGCCTTGAAGCGGCGCTTGATGGTGAGACTCGGTTTGACGTCGGCCATGTTGTCCTCAGGCGGATTTGCGGATGCCGAATACTTTGGCGGCGAATGCGGGGTAGACCTCGGCAAGCTGTGGCGCGACGCGCTCGCGCATCAGCTCCAGCGTGTCAGGCGAGGGCAGTTGCGTTTCCGGCACGTTGTCCGGCCGGTCAAAATCGAACGCAGTGTGCTCGATCACTTCGTCAACCGTGTGGCCGGGATGCACGCTCTGCAGCCGGAAGCGCCTCTTCGCGCGGTCGAACGAGAACAGGCAGCGATTGGTCACCAGCGCGATCGGCCCGCCGTTGCGGAACACGTTGGGATCGTTGCCGCCCGGCGCGCTGATGAAATCGACCTTCGGCACCAAAGTGCGTCGCGAATGCTCGGTGCGGAACAGGATCACCTTCGGCACGACATAATAGAGATAGGCCGAGCCGAACGAGCCGGGGAAGCGCACCTTGGGGTGCGCGTAGTCGCCGATGCTCACCAGATTGATGTTGCCTTGCCCGTCGATCTGCCCGCCTGACAGGAAGAACACATCGATCCGCCCCTGGCCGGCGCAGTCGAACAGTTCGCGCCCGCCGTCGGTCCAGAACGTATGCGCGCGGCTGCCGAGCAGCGACACATAGGGCGAGCCGTTTCCTTGTTCGCGCGCCAGCAGCGCGGCGGTGGCGGGAATCGGCGAGGCATTGCCGACCGCGACATGCCGGCTGTCGCCGATCAGCCGGGCGATCACGTCGGCGAGCAGTTCCTCGTCGCGGACGTCAGGCGGCGCGGCGGTCATGGACGTAATGCTTGAGGTAATCGTTGAAGCCGTCTTCGGTCGCCGCCATCCGCGCATACTCGGCGAGATGCGCCGCGTCGAGCGAATAGACATCGGGCAGACCGAGCGGCCAGGCGCCGCGTTCTGCCACCGCGATGGTCTCGACATAGAAGCCGGGCAGCGTGCCGGCCGCGCGAACCGGATCGTCCAGCAGGTTGGCGTCCTGCACGTTTTCGACCGTCACGATGGTCCGCGCGGCGGCATGCGCCATCGTCACCAGTTCGCGCTGGCGGCCGATCCAGACATTGCCGGCCCGGTCGGCGAGCGGCGCGTGGATCAGCGCGACGTCCGGCTTGATCGCCGGCAGCAGCACGATCGGATCGTTCTCGCCAAGCGGATTGTCGACCACCTTCCAGTCCGGCCGGTATTTCAGCACGTCCGATCCGATCAGCCCGCGCAGCGGCATGAACGGCACGCCCTTCTCGGCGGCCTGCAACGCGGCATGCAGTGCCGGACAGGTCGCGTCCTTCATCTTGATCGTGCCGGCGGTGATCGCCGCCGAAAAGCGCGGCGCCGGCCCGAACTCGCCGAGGCTGACGGCGGATGTTTCCAGCGTCTCCACGCAGCGGGCGCCGATCAACAGGTCCGCCTGCAAACTCGAGGTGGGCAGCGCCAGCAGATGCAGCCGCTTGACGCCGCGCCGGATCAGCGCGCGTGTCGCTTCCATCGGCACGCCGGACACCTCGCGCGGCACCACCAGCAGGCAGCCGTCGCCGATCGGCGTCAGGGCTTCTTCTATTGAAGTTGTGAATTTCGGCATGTCGAAATTATCGTCTTTACCGAGTTTACAGCGCGGTTCGGCACTTGTCGCGCTTGCATCCAACCTTACATTCTGGTCGGTAAGACGCGTGACGATGAATCTCCAGCAAAAAATTGCAGCCGGCCAGTTCGTGATGACCGCGGAAGTGACGCCGCCGGTCACGTTTTTGCGCGACGAATTGCTCGACAAGGCGCTGCCGCTCAAGGGCCTTGCCGATGCCGTCAACATCACCGACGGCGCCGGCGCGCGCCCGCACATGAGCGCGCTGGTCTCGTCGACGCTTCTTGTTCAGAACGGCATTGAGCCCATCCTTCAGCTCACCTGCCGCGACCGCAACCGCATCGCGCTGCAAAGCGAGCTAATGGGCGCGGCGGCCGCGGGCGTCCACAATCTGCTGGCATTGCGCGGCGACGACCCGTCGGCCGGCGATCAGCCCGACGCCAAGCCGGTGTTCGATCTCGATGCCCGCGCGCTGCTCGAAACCGCGCGCCGCCTGCGCGACCAAAACGAGCTTCCCAACGGCAAGAAAGTCTCCGGCCGCGCCGAATTCTTTCTCGGCGCCGCCGACAATCCAATCGATCCGCCGGCCGGCTGGGAACCGAAGGGTCTCGCCGCCAAGGTCGCAGCCGGCGCGCAGTTCGCGCAGACACAATTCTGTATGGATGCCGGCGTCGCCCGCCGCTACGTCGCGCGGCTCGCCGAGCACGGCCTCGACCGGAAAGTCCCGCTGCTGATCGGCGTCGCGCCGTTGCGTTCGGCAAAGTCGGCGCGCTGGATGAAGGAAAAGCTGTTCGGCACCGTCATGCCGGATGCGGTGATCGACCGGCTGGAGAAAGCCTCGGACCCGGTCGCGGAGGGCATCCGTATCGCGGTCGATCTGATCGCCGAGATCGCGCAAATCCCGAATATCGGCGGCGTCCACATTATGGCGCCCAACAACGACGCCGCGGTGCCGACCGTGATTGCCGAGGCGCGCAAGCGCATCAAGCAGAAGGCGATGGCCTAGGCCGGGGCGTCGGCCGCGTGCTAGAGAGCACGCGAATTTCACGCGCACCCGCGCGCGCGTCATCAGGAGTATCGCAATGGCGAAATCTTCAATCGGCTGGATCGGCGCCGGCCGCATGGGCTATCCGATGATCGAGCGGCTGCTGAAGGCCGATCACGATGTCGTTGTCTGGAATCGCACACGCGCCAAGGCCGAGCCGCTGTCGCAGAAGGGCGCCAGGCTGGTCGACAAGCCGTCCGATCTCTCCGGATGCGAGATTGTGTTCTCGATCGTCTCCACCGGCAAGGATTGCGAGGAGGTGCTGTTCGGGAAGGACGGTCTTCTCACCGGCGGCAAGAAGCCGAACACCGTGGTGGATTGCTCGTCCATCTCCGTGGAGGAGTCCGCCGCAATCCGCAGGCGCCTGAAGGATGCCGGGGTCAATTACATCGCGGCGCCGGTCTCCGGCAACGCCAAGGTCATCAAGGCCGGCAAACTGTCGGCGGTCGTCTCCGGACCCGAAGCCGACGCCAAG
>DASZXA010000100.1:0-10945 GCA_035546455.1 Pseudolabrys sp. | reverse complement strand
CATCGCCGCGATCTGCGTCCTGACCATCCTGCCGCTGTGTCTGGCGCTGCGCCGCCCCGCGTCACATCACAGTCTTCAGGCCAGCGGTCGGAGCGCTCCGGCGTTCCAGCCGCGCGCGCTCGGCATCTCGCCGAATGTGTTGCAGGTGATCCTCTGCATCGCCGGCGTCGCCTGCTGCGTGGCGATGGCAATGCCGCAGGTGCATATCGTCGCCTACTGCGGCGATCTCGGTTATGGCGTCGCGCGCGGCGCCGAGATGCTGTCGCTGATGCTCGGCTTCGGCATCGTCAGCCGGCTCGGCTCCGGCCTGATCGCCGACCGCATCGGCGGCGTCGCGACGCTGCTCTGCGGCTCGGTGCTGCAAGGCACGACTCTCCTGCTCTACTTCCTGTTCGACGGCCTGACGTCGCTTTACGTCATCTCGGCGCTGTTCGGCCTGGTGCAGGGCGGCATCGTGCCGAGCTACGCCATCATCGTGCGCGAGTATTTCCCGCCGAAAGAAGCGGCAACGCGGGTCGGCATCACCATCATGGCGACATTGTTCGGCATGGCGCTCGGCGGCTGGATGTCGGGCGTGATCTTCGACTTCACCGGCTCCTATCGAGCCGCCTTCGCCAATGGCATTGCGTTCAACCTGCTCAATGTCTCGATCATGCTCTGGCTGCTGCTCAAGCCCGGGCGCAACGAGCGGGCGCTGAAGACGGCCTAAGTCCGCCACTTCCTGTCAAGCCAGGCGAACAGCCGCGCCAGCGGCGGGCGCAGGAATGGGATGTCCTGCGCGACCAAGACAAGCCCCAATGGGATCATCCAGAAGCCGAGGATCGGCAGGAATGTGCCGACGACACCGGCGAAGATCAGAAGCAGCGCGGCGGGCCAACGCAACCACGCCGACGCGCCGAGCGTATTGTCCAGCGCGGTCCCCGCCCATTGCGGCAGCCGGCGGCTAAATTTTTGCCACTCGATCTCGTAGTCAGGCTCGTCGCTCATTCAGAGCTAGGCGGCCTTCATTTTGCTGTCGACCTTGAAGGTCGCCTGCGTCTTGCTCTTGATCTCGTCGAGCGAGACGCCGGAGGCAAGCTCGATCAGCGTCATGCCGCCATTGCCGGCCTTGTCGATGGTGAAGACGCCGAGATCGGTGATCACCATGTCGACGACGTTCGCGCCCGTGAGCGGCAGGCTGCACTTGTGAAGCAGCTTCGGCTCTTCCTTGCCGTCCTTGCTCTTGGCGGTGTGCTCCATGATGACGGCGACTTTCTTGACGCCAGCGACGAGGTCCATCGCGCCGCCCATGCCCTTCACCATCTTGCCTGGGATCATCCAGTTGGCGAGGTCGCCGTTCTCCGCGACCTGCATCGCGCCGAGGAAGGCCATGTCGATATGGCCGCCGCGGATCATCGCGAAAGAGTCCGCCGACGAGAAGAAGCTGGTGGTCGGCAGTTCCGTAACCGTCTGCTTGCCGGCGTTGATGAGATCCGGGTCCTCGTCGCCTTCGTACGGGAACGGGCCGAAGCCGAGCATGCCGTTCTCGCTCTGGAGTTGCACGGTCATGCCTTGCGGGATGTAGTTCGACACCAGCGTCGGAATGCCGATGCCGAGGTTCACATAGAAGCCGTCGCGCAATTCCTTGGCGGCGCGTTCGGCCATCTGGTCGCGGGTCCAGGCCATTGTTGTTCTCCTTACGCGGCGTTGCGCTTGCGGAGCGTGCGCACTTCGATGCGCTTCTCGGCGGTGGTGTGGATGATGCGTTGGACGAAAACGCCCGGCGTGTGGATCATGTCGCCGTCGAGCTCGCCCGGCTGCACGAGGTGCTCGACCTCGGCCACCGTGATCTTGGCGGCGGTCGCCATCACCGGGTTAAAGTTGCGGGCGGTCTTGCGGTAAACGAGGTTGCCCTCGGTGTCGCCCTTCCAGGCGTGGACCAGCGCGATATCGCCGACCAGGCCGGTCTCCATGATGTAGCGCTGGCCGTTGAAGGTGCGCTCTTCCTTGCCCTTGGCGATCTCGGTGCCGACGCCGGTCTTGGTGAAGAAGGCCGGGATGCCGGCGCCGCCGGCGCGCATGCGCTCGGCCAGGGTGCCCTGCGGGTTGAATTCGATCTCAAGCTCACCGGCGAGGTATTGCGCGGCGAACAGCTTGTTCTCGCCGACATAGGACGCGATCATCTTCTTGATCTGCCGCGTCTCCAGCAACAGACCGAGGCCCGCGCCATCGATGCCCGCGTTGTTGGACACGCAGGTGAGATTTTTGACGCCGCTGTCGCGCAGCGCCTCGATCAACGTCGCCGGCATGCCGCACAGGCCGAAGCCCGCCGCCATCACCATCATGCCGTCCTTGACGATGCCGTCGAGCGCGGCCTTGGCGTTCGGATAAACCTTTTTCATGAACCCACCGATCGGAAACTGGATGCCACTTTGAATAGCCCCGCCCGCCGAAAGGTCAAGTCGGGCCGGGCCTTTCGTTACGCGCCAATTTGCCTCTAAGCTTGCGGGCAATTGCAACCGGGAGAAAGCGACATGGCCGACATCAAGATCATCAACCCCGACAGCCTGGGCAAGCCGCTCGGCCAGTACTCACACATGACGCGGGTGAAGGCGTCCGAATTCCTGTTCATCGCCGGCCAGGTTGGCGCGGACAAGGACGGCAAGGCGCCGGAGGATTTCGACGCGCAGTGCGTGCTGGCGTTCGGCAATATCGAGAAGGCGCTGAAATCGGCCGGCGCCGGCTGGGGCAATATCGTGCAACTTTACACCTTCATGGTGCACTCACAGGACATCCCGAAATTCATGAAATACCGGCTGCGCGAATTTCCGAAGATGTTCACCAACGGCGCCTACCCGCCGAATACGCTGTTGATGATCGACCGTCTGGTGCATGAGGAATTCCTGATCGAGGTGCAGGCGACTGCGGCGCTTTAAGTCTTGCGCATGATCTTTTCCGAAAACCGGTACCCACTTTTCGGGATCATGCGCTAGTCGATAAACGTCCCGCTGCGGCGTTCGTTGGCGTATTTCATCAATGCAGCGAAGCGGTAGAGCCCGTGCACGAACTTGCCGTAAGGCAGCGTGAGGAACAGGCCGAACACGACGCCAAGGTGGTGCGCAAGCAGGAGACCCATGAACTGCGTGTCGCGCAGCAGCATCAGCAGGAATCCGGTGATGCTGACGACGAGCAGCATCGCCAGAAACGCGGTATCCATGCCGTGCGGGCGTTGATCGGTCAGGATCGGCTCACGTTTGCGCTTGAGCATGAACAGGCCGACCGGGCCGATCAGCAGGCCGATGCCACCAAGAGTGCCGAGCGCGACCGGCGCACTGAGCAATGAATACGGCGCCTTCCAGTTGAAGACGTAGTGATAGAGCGTCGCCACCGAGGTCGAGGCAAAGCACAGCAGGAAGCCGTAGAACGTGAAGTGGTGGAACACGCGGCGCGCCCGCGATGGCTTGTCGGTTTCGCTGGTGCAACCGCCGCCTCCGCCACCGAGATAACGCAACGTCGACGCATCGTGCATCGCCTTCGAGATCGGCGCACCCGCCTCGCCGCCGCGAATATCGCGCCAGAATGCGCGCACACTCAGTGTCATCGCCAGAATGGCGTAGATTGCAACGCCGCCGAACAACCAGACCATCTGCTTGTGCGGCATCAGCTTGTAGAAGTTTCCGGCATGCAGGCCGAACAGCACGGCCGGGTCGCGCCACCACACGAAGCCGGCGACAAAGGCGGCAACGCTCAAGGCGGCAATCGAAGCAATCCACAGCCCGTTGTGCTCGAACAGCGCGCCGAGAATACGCGGCCGCGCATAATCGTCGTAGCTGTCGTGGCGAACCCGCGCTAGCGCGGCCGGGACATTCACCGCGAATTCATGCGGCGGCGAATACTGGCAATCGGTATAGCAACTGCCGCACTGGTGACAGAGATTGGCGAGGTAGTTGAGGTCGCTCGCCGCGAAGGTGCGGCGCATTTCCATCGCCGGAAAAACCGCGCACAGGCCTTCGCAATAACGGCAGGCATTGCAGATGCGCATCAGGCGCTCGGCCTCACGCAAATTTTCGGTCGGCAGGTCGACGATGCTAATTTCGGACATTGCGCGCAGCCCCCTCGCCCGCAATGCGGCCGAACACCGAGCCGATCGTCATGCCGATCCCGGCGAGATAACCCTTGCCGAGCACGTTGCCGGCCATGATTTCACCGGCCGCGAACATATTGGCGGTCGGCTTGCCGCTTCCCATGATCATGCGGCCTTCCTGATTCACCTTTACGCCGAGGTAAGTGAACGTGATGCCGGGCCGCAGCGGATACGTATAATACGGCGGCTGGTCGATGGTGCGCGCCCAGTGGCTTTTCGGAATGCGCAGCCGCTCCGTCGCGCAATCGTCGAGCCTGGTGTGATCGAAACTGCCCGGCCGGACGGCGGCATTGAATTCCGCAACGGTGTGGTCGAGCGCGGCACGATTGAGCCCGAGCCTGTCGGCGAGTTCGCCAATGCTGTGCGCCGAGATCGGCGGGAAGATCGAGGGCATGAACAGGTTGATCGATTTGGCGTCGATGATCGAATAGGCGATCTGGTCGGGCTGCTGCGCGATCAGGCGTCCCCAGATCGCATAGCGTTTCGGCCACAGATCTTCGCCTTCGTCGTAGAAGCGCTCGCCCTTGTTGTTGACGACGATGCCGAAGATGATGCTGTCGAGCCGCGTGGCGATGCCGCCATCGAAGCGCGGCGCGCGGGCATCGATCGCCACCGCGTGACACTGGGTCGGATCGCCGGTCGCCATCACGCCCTTTTCCAGCAGCATGCGAAGGACCGCACCGCGATTGTAAGGCGTGCCGCGGATCAGGAAATTGTCGGCGGCCGACCCCCAATAACGCTTGAGCCATTCGATATTGGATTCGAACCCGCCGGCCGCCGCAACGAGGCTGCGGCCTCTGATCTCCTTCGGCCCGGCCTTGGTTTTGATCGTCAGCGAGCTGAAAAAGCCGTTCTCTATGTTCAGCGCAGTGACAGGCGAGTCATAGAGCAGCGCGACGCCAAGCTTTTCCGCCATCCGGTAGAGCGAATTGAGCTCGCCACGGCCGCCGCCCAGAAAGAACGCATTGGTGCGACCAAGACTCAATGTACCGCCAAGCGGCGGACCGAATTTGACACCCTGCTCGCCGAGCCAGGAGACCAGCTCACTGGAGCGCTCGATGGTCAGCCGCGCCAGCTTCTCGTCGGTCTGGCCGCCGGTGACGCGCTGGAGATCGTCGTAGAATTCGTCGGGCTCGTAGACGCCGGTCATGGTCGGCGGGCTGCCGTCCTGCGCGACACGGACATTGCGGGTGTGGCGCGTATTGCCGCCACGGTAGAATTCCGGCGCACCCTCGACAACGATGACGCTGCGGCCCGAGCGCGACGCCGTGATCGCCGCGCACAACGCGGCATTGCCGCCGCCGGCGATCACTACGTCGAATGTCTGCGAAAAGTCCATCGAGGCCGATAGTTATACGTGCTCAATCAGGCCCGGCAAAGCAGAGTGGTTTCCCACCGTCAAATAATGTGAGATGAACGGCGCATGGGTTACGCGAAAAATACGCTGCCACTGTCGATCGAATGGGCGCATTGCGATCCGGCCGGCATCGTGTGGAATCCGCGCTTCTTCGAATTCTTCGATACCGGCGCGTGGACGCTGTTTCAGACCGTGCTCGGCATTCCGCGAGCGAAGCTCAATTCGCATTTCGGGCTGATCGGGCTCGCGCTGGTTGAGTCCGGGGCGAACTTCATCGCCCCGCTGGCGTTCGGCGATCAGGCCGAGATCGAATCCGAGATCGTCGAATTCAAGCGTTCGAGCTTCGCGGTGGCGCACCGCATCATCAGGAACGGCAAGCTGTGCGTCGATGGGCTCGAAAAACGCGTGTGGGCCGTCCCGCATCCGGACGACCCACAGCGCATGACCACGAAAGCGATCCCCGACGAGGTGATCGCGAAATTTCGACGCTAGGCGAGCTTCACGTACTCGAAGTCACCCGGCTTGTTGTCGATGCCGACTTTCGGCGGCGCAATCCATGACGCGAACTTGCCCGGCTCGACCTCCGGCTGCATCAGGCTCTCGATGTAATCGCGGTCGCCGTCACCCGGCAGGAAGTCGGCGCGCTTCTTCTCCCAATCGGCATCGCTCATGATGTTGCCGGCGGGATCGGCCTTGATCTTGGAGAACTCGCCGATCTGGCGGTGGAACGCCTGGTGCGGCAGCTTGAGCTCAAATTTCACGCCAGTGCCTTCGATCACCTTGTTCCAGCGGCCAATGCCGAGACTGCAATCCTTCAGATAATCGTCGCGCAGCCGCATGTTGAGCGACGACAGCGCCGGCGCGTCTTCCAGCACGATCTTGCCGTCCTTGAGGCGCGTCACTGGATAGGTCGAACTTTCCAGCGTGTGGTCGTCGTCGAGACGGTCCTCGCGGAAGCGGCCCTTGAGGCCGGAGTGATAGGCGTTCGCCGCGTTGGTCGAAATCTCGTTGCCGAACAGATCGAGCGACAGCGAGCAGTGCATGTTCAATTTCTTCTGGATAGTCGGCAGATCGATGACGCCGAGCTTGCGGACCTTCTCAATGTCGTTCGGGTCGTCGATGCCCGCTTCCTTCATCGCCTCGCAGGTCTTCTGCACCACGCGGGTCACGCCGGTCTCGCCGACGAACATGTGGTGCGCCTCTTCGGTGAGCATGAAGCGGCAGGTGCGCGACAGCGGATCGAAGCCGGATTGCGCCTGCGCCTCAAGCTGCATCTTGCCGTCGCGATCGGTGAAATAGGTGAACATGAAAAACGACAGCCAGTCCGGCGTCTTCTCGTTGAAGGCGCCGAGCATGCGTGGGGTATCGGCGTCGCCGGAGCGGCGCTCGAGCAGCGCATCGGCCTCGTCGCGGCCCTCGGTGCCAAAATACTTGTGCAGCAGATAGACCATCGCCCAGAGGTGACGGCCCTCCTCGACATTGACCTGGAACAGGTTGCGCATGTCGTAGAGCGAGGGCGCCGTCTTGCCGAGATGCCGCTGCTGCTCGACCGAGGCCGGCTCGGTGTCACCCTGGATGACGACGAGGCGGCGCAGCATGGCGCGGTATTCGCCGGGGACTTCCTGCCAGGCCGGTTCGCCCTTGTGTGCGCCGAAGTTGACCTTGCGGCCTTCCTGCTGCGGCGCGAGCAGAATGCCCCAGCGGTAGTCCGGCATCTTCACGTAATCGAACTTGGCCCAGCCTTTCGGGTCCACGGAAATGGCGGTGCGCAGATAGACCAGCGACGACTGGAAGCCGTCCGGCCCCATGTCGTTCCACCAGTTGATGTAGCCGGGGTGCCACTTCTCCAGCGCGCGCTTGACGCGCACGTCGCTACCGAGGCCGACATTGTTGGGGATCAGGCCGTCATAATCGACGTTGACGATGTTCATGGCGGTACCCTTTCGTTCTTGTCGTTAGACGCGATCGCGGTTGAAGGTCGGCTTGACGCCGGAGCCGTAAAGCTTGAGGGCGCCCTGCTCGCCAATCGCGTTGGGCCGCTGGAAGATCCAGTTCTGCCAGGCGGTGAGGCGGCCGAAGATTTTCGTCTCCATCGTCTCGGGACCGGCGAAGCGCAGGTTGGCTTCCATGCCGGTCAACGCATCGGGCGAGAAGCTGGCGCGCTCTTCCATCATGACGCGCAACTCGTCGTCCCAGTCGAAATCCTCGTAGACGAAGGTGACAAGACCGAGGTCATTCGCGGCATCGGCATCGAGCGATTTATTGATGCTGTCTTCCGCGGCCTTCAGTGTGTCCGGCTCGCCGAGGAAGCGGGTTTCGAGACGCGTGAGGCCGTTGCCCATTGGATACGCGCCTGAATTCGCCTGGCCGAGCGTGATCGCAGCCGGTTCCTTGTTGTCGCCTTCGCGCGTGCCGATCAGCATGGCCGAGCGATCGGCGGCGAACACCAGTTCGGCCAAGGTGCCGGCAAAGCAGGAGCCCGGCTCGATCAGCGCCATCATGGTTTTGGACGTGACATCGAACCGCTTGAACACGCGCTTGAGGTAATGGCGGATCTCACGCATCAGCCAGTCGCTGCCGGATTTCAGCAGGAAGTCGTCGTAAGCCAGCACAGCTTTCGCATCGCCTTCGGTCTTGAAGACAAGCAGCGCGATCGCGGCTTCGTTGCTGCGCAAATGCAGGACGGCGTCTTCCAGTTCGCGGGCGAGCGCGAGCGGCCAGAATGCGGCGCCCAGCTTGTGCGCGGCGTCGACCGACGGCGGAACGGCCTCCTTCGGACTTTTCGCGGTGATGGTCGCAATCGACTTGTCGCGGTCGACGACGACATCGACGTGGGAATACTCGACGCCATTATCGGTGAACTTCCGTTGCAGCGGCGTCAGCTTGATGCCCTTGCCGCTCAACGGACGGTCGGAGCGCGATGCGATTTCGGCCGCGCGCGCCTTTACGGCGTCGTCCCATTTCGACGGCGGCACGGCTTCGTCGACCAGCCGCCATTCGACGGCCTTCGCGCCGCGGACGCCCTCTTCGGTGGAGCAGAAATAATCGGCGCGGTCGCGGCGTACCTTGCGCTTGTCGGTCACGCGCGTGAGGCCGCCCGTTCCCGGCAACACGGCGAGCAACGGAGTTTCCGGCAGCGACACAGCGGAACGGCGATCGTCCACCAGCATGATGTGCCCGGCCGCGAGCGCCAGCTCGTAACCGCCGCCGGCGCAACTGCCGCTCACCGCCGCAAGATAATGCTGGCCGGAGTTCTCCGCGGCGTCCTCGATTGCGAGCCGCGTCTCGTTGGTGAACTTGCAGAAATTGACCTTCTGCTGATGCGACGAGGCGCCGAGCATGCGGATATTGGCGCCGGCGCAAAACACATTGTCCTTGCCCGACTTGATGATGACCGCCTGCACGTCGGGATGCTCGAAGCGCAGCCGCTGCACCGCGTCGTTCAGTTCGATGTCGACACCGAGGTCGTAGGAATTGAGCTTGAGCTCGTAGCCGTCGTTCAGGCCGCCGGCCGGATCGACGTCCATGATCAGCGAAGCGACGTTGCCGTCCTTCTCGAGCCGCCAATGACGATAGCGCGACGGTTCGGTTTGAAAATCGATCCGTTTTTTCTCGGACATTTGTCGCCTGGCCGACGCGGCCTCCCATATGCATTATTATGCACTAGGCTATCCGGTTAAACCCACAGGAGCAATACTCTTGCACTGGAATAGCCTTTCCTTCATAGTCGTATTTGAATTATAATGCAGATATGACGATGGCCGTGAAAACCGCTCGCAAAGTCAAAAGTGCACCGCGCGACAGCTACCTCGACCGGCTGGGGGAGCGGGTGCGGCGGCTGCGCAACCAGCGCGGCATGACGCGCAAAGCTTTGGCGCAGCACGCCGAGATTTCCGAGCGCTACATCGCGCAACTCGAAAGCGGCGAAGGCAACTGCTCGATCGTGCTGCTGCGGCGGATTGCCCGGGCGATCGGGGTGCAACTGCCGCAGCTCGTCTCGGAGGGGGCGGACCCGCCGCTCGATGCGGTGCTGTTCACGCAATTCGTCGAACGGCTGCCCGCCCCGGCGCTGAAGGAGGCGCGGGAGATGGTGATGCGGCGCTTCGCCGATCTCACGACGTCGTCGCGGCGATCGCGGATCGCCCTGCTCGGCATGCGCGGCAGCGGCAAGTCGACGCTCGGCGCCCGGCTGGCGAAAGAGCGCGGCGTCCCCTTCATCGAGCTCGACCGCGAGATCGAACGCACCACCGGCACCTCGCTCACCGAGATTTTCCAGTTGTTCGGCCAGGAGACATTCCGCCGCGCCGAGCGCGAGGCGCTCGACCGGGTGCTGTCGGAGCACAAGGAATTCGTGATGGCGACCTCCGGCTCGATCGTCACCGAGCCGGGGACACTCGATGTGCTGCTGTCGTCGTGCTTCACGATCTGGGTCAAGGCCGAGCCCGACGTCCACATGGCCCGCGTGGTCGCCCAAGGCGACCTGCGGCCGATGAGCGCCAATCCGCGCGCGATGGACGACCTCGTCTCGATTCTCAACAGCCGCGAGCCGCTGTACGCCAAGGCCGACGCCACGCTCGATACCAACGGCCGCAGCATCGACGCGAGCCTCACCGATCTTGCCGCCCTCACCGCTTCGCAAACCGGACTGTAGCCGCTATGTCCAATATCGACACCGCGACCCTCGACAGGAAAGACTCCAAGGCGATGCCGAAAATCACGTACATCGAACACGATGGCACGCAGCATACGGTCGAAGCGGAAGTGGGCTCGACGGTGATGGAAACCGCGCTGAAGAACGACATCTCCAGCATCGTGGCGGAATGCGGCGGCGGCTGCACCTGCGCGACCTGCCTGGTTCATGTCGACGAGGCCTGGTTCGAGGTGGTCGGCAAGGCCTCGGAAGACGAGGAATACATGCTCGACAGCGCCTTCGAGGTGAAGCCGACCTCGCGACTGTCGTGCCAGATTCAAGTCACGGAAGAGATGGACGGCCTGATCGTCCGCACGCCGGCCTATCAGGGGCGGTAATTTCATCTGTCGATTACCGGATGCCCGCTTTCGCGGGCATGACAGCCAAATTTTCAAACAGCCATAGCTCCGCATTCCCTGTTCTTCATGTCGGCGTCCGCCTTCGCGCAGCACGCTTCGGCGGACAAGCGGAAGCGCCCGTATTCTTTGCGGCGCCGGGTACGCCGTAGTCCTGTTGCCGGTGCCCCGAATAACGAAGGGCGCGCGGAACGCCGGGCCTCATAGGACCCGCGTGCTCCGGCACCTCACGATGCCGAAGCGAATTGCGTATTTGAACGCGACTCCGCCGAGAGCTTCGGCGTTCCGCGCGCGGTGTTATGTGGTTTGCTCCACGGCCACCCCGGTGGGGTCACAATTTTTTACCCACCGCTTTGGACGGCTCGGAAGATTGAGGTCTCGACCTTCTTCCCGGCTCAGAGCCGGTGAAGCGCCGCGGA
>DASZXA010000099.1:0-31404 GCA_035546455.1 Pseudolabrys sp. | reverse complement strand
ACGAGCATCGAGTCTGCGAGAGCAACGTGAGGTCTGGGCCTTCGTTCCGCAGTTTCGTGTGGGAACCCACCTTCGCCAAGGCTTCGGTGGGCAAGCCCGCTTTCGCGGGGACGACAGCTAAATTTTCAAACAGCCAACGCTCCGCATCCCCTGTTCTTAGCGACGCGGGGGCGTCGTCTTCCAACTTCTCCCTTCCGGCGTATGCCGAAGGGGACGGAGCGCCGGTCGGCGCAACGTCTTGGGTAGCTGCCTTACGGCAGCGAGCCTCAAACGTGAGGCTCGCGCCGACCGGCGCTCCATCGGCGGCGATTTCTGTCTCCGAGCCGCGCTTCCTGGGACGTGGGCTAGCGGGTGTGGCCCGCGGGGGTGGGTTCGCCCTGTCCCAGTCCAGCGAAAGCTCCTCGCAGAGCGGTCGTAATGCCGCCCGGGCGGAGTCCCGGAGCCTCCCGGGAGCGTGCTTGCGAGGCACGCCCGCGGGCGCCGCGTCACCGCAGGGTTGCCCCGTACGGCTCCGGACATTGGCGCAGTTGTCGGCGCCTTTCCCCGGACGGTCCCCACCACCAGAACGCCTCATGATGGCGCCCTTCGACGGACCGGACGGATGGTATATAGTCCTAGATATCGAGGACGTCAAGGACTATTTTCCGATATGGACTGCTGTCATTGCCGGGCTCGACCCGGCAATCCATCTCGCGACAAGAAAGATGGATGCCCGGCTCACGGCCGGGCATGACAGCGGAGGTGCAGGCGGGGCTGCAAAAGCGCCGCCGCTGCGCTAGAGCGACCTCATGCGAACGGACCTTTTCGATTTTGAGCTGCCGCCGGAGCGGATTGCGCTGCGCCCAGCGTCGCCGCGCGATGCCTCGCGGCTTCTTGTGGTGCGGCCGGGCGGCCAACCGGCGCTCGCCGACCGGATTGTGCGCGATCTGCCGGACCTGCTGGAGCCGGGCGACGCGCTGGTGGTCAACGACACCCGGGTGATCCCGGCGCGGCTCAACGGCCGGCGGATCGGGCGAGGGGATGCAGAGCCGGCGATCGAGGCGACCCTGACCCAGAGGATCGACGGTTCGACCTGGAAGGCCTTCGCCAAGCCCGGAAAGAAGCTCGCGGTCGGCGACGTGCTGCGCTTTGGCGACGAGGGAAAGGTCTGTTTCCTGGGTCAGCTCGATGCTCAAGTTCTACATAAAGATGAAGATGGCGAGATAACCCTAGGATTTTCCTTTCATGGGCCGATCCTGGATCAGGCCGTGGGGGAGCGTGGCGAGATGCCGCTGCCGCCCTACATTGCCTCGCGCCGCGCCCCGGACGACCAGGACAAGGCCGACTACCAGACCCTGTTCGCCCATACCGAAGGCTCGGTGGCGGCGCCGACCGCGGGCCTGCATTTTACCGACGGGCTGACGGCGCGGCTGAAGGAGCGCGGGATATCGCTGCACCGCCTCACCCTGCATGTCGGGGCCGGGACTTTCCTGCCGGTGAAGGCCGACGATACCACCGGTCACAAGATGCACGCCGAATGGGGCTCGGTGTCTCAACCGATGGCCGACGAACTCAACGCTGTGCGCAAGAATGGCGGCCGGATCGTCGCAGTCGGCTCGACATCGCTGCGGCTGCTGGAGAGCGCGGCGGATGAGAGCGGCACGATCAAGCCGTTTTCCGGCGAGACCTCGATTTTCATCACGCCGGGCTACAAATTCCGCACGATCGACCTGATGTTCACCAACTTCCACCTGCCGCGCTCGACATTGTTCATGCTGGTGTCGGCATTCAGCGGGCTCGAGACGATGAAGCAGGCTTACGCTCATGCAATTGAGAGCGGCTACCGCTTCTATTCGTATGGCGACGCGTGTTTGTTGTATCCCGAACGCCGATGAATTTCGCATTCCAACTGAAAAACACCGACGGTACGGCGCGGCGCGGCGAGTTCGTGACGCCGCACGGCGCGGTGCAGACGCCGGCTTTCATGCCGGTCGGCACGCAGGGCACAGTCAAGGGGCTGACGCCCGAGCAGGTGCGCGCGACCGGTGCCGAGATCGTGCTCGGCAACACCTATCACCTGGTGCTGCGGCCGGGCGCAGAGCGGGTCGCCGAACTTGGCGGGCTGCACAAGTTCATGAACTGGGACCGGCCGATCCTGACGGATTCCGGCGGCTTTCAGGTGATGTCGCTGTCGCCGTTGCGGAAGCTCTCCGAAAACGCCGTGACGTTCCGTTCGCATATCGACGGCGCGATGTTCGAGCTGACGCCGGAGCGCGCGATCGAAATCCAGGGGCTGCTCGGCTCCGACATCGTGATGCAGCTCGACGAATGCCTGAAGCTGCCGGCGCCGCGCGCCGAGATGGAGCGCGCGATGCAGTTGTCGTTGCGCTGGGCCGAACGGAGCAAAAAAACGTTCGAGAAGGAAGGCCGCAAAGGCGCCGCCCTGTTCGGCATCGTGCAGGGCGGCGACGACATGGCGCTGCGCGCACAAAGCGCGAAGGCTCTGGTCGATATCGGGTTCCACGGCTACGCGGTCGGCGGGCTCGCGGTCGGCGAGCCGCAGGACGTGATGCTCAAGACGGTGGAGGAGACCACGCCGGCCCTGCCGGCCGACAGGCCGCGCTACCTGATGGGCGTCGGCACGCCGGAGGATATGTTAGAAGCCGTCGCGCGCGGTATCGATATGTTCGACTGCGTGATGCCGACACGCAACGGACGGCACGGCACGGCGTTCACGAAAACCGGCGCGATCAATCTCGCCAATGCGCGGTTCGCCACCGATACCGCGCCGATCGATACGGAAAGTTCGCACGGGCCGACGCGGGATTATTCGCGCGCCTATCTGCACCATCTGGTGAAAGCGAACGAGATGTTGGGCGCGATTTTGCTCTCCGCGATCAACATCGCCTATTACCAGGAGCTGATGCGCGGCATTCGCGCGGCGATTGAAGTGGGGCGGTTCGAGGAATTCAGGGCGAAGACGAAGGAAGGGTGGGAGCGCGGTGAGTAAGCTGATCGACAAAATCAATTCGCGGCGCAAGCCAGCGTTCAAGCTGCCGCCCCTGACCTGTGACTCCCATTGCCATGTGTTCGGCCCGGCCGACCGTTTCCCCTATGCCCCGACGCGCAGCTACACGCCGGAGGACGCGCCGAAAGAGGCGCTGCGCGCGCTGCACGATCATCTCGGCATCCAGCGCGCCGTGATCGTGCAGGCGACCTGTCACGGCACGGATAACGCGGCGATGCTCGATTGCATCGCGTCCGATCCGAAACGCTATCGCGGCGTGGCGCTGGTCGACGACAGCTTCACCGACAAGGACTATCAGAAGCTGCACGACGGCGGCGTGCGCGGCGTTCGTTTTCCATTCGTGAAGCATCTCGGCAGCGGGCCGGACATGGGCGTGTTTCATAGTGTGATCGACCGCATCAAGGGCATGGGCTGGCACGTCGTTCTCTATTTCAACGCGCCGGACGTCGCGCCGATGTCCGACATGATGAAGAAGCTGCCGGTGCCGTTCGTGATCGACCACATGGGTCGCGCGATGGGCAAAGACGGCCCCGACCAGCCGGCGGTGCATGCGCTCACCGAACTCGCCAAGCGCGACAATTGCTGGATCAAGGTGACGGGCTCGGAGCGGATTTCGCTGCCGCCTTATGACGACGCGATTCCGATCGCGAAGAAACTGATGGCGGCGGCGCCGGATCGCGTGCTGTGGGGGACGGATTTCCCGCATCCCAACGCGACGCACGAGGCGGACGAGGCCGAACTGGTCGATCTGGTGCCGAAGTTCGCGCCCGATGCAACGGCACAACGCAAGTTGCTGGTCGATAACCCGGCGCGTTTGTACGGGTTCTGAAACGAAAAACCCGCCGGCTTTTACCGGCGGGTTTGCCGTCACTCGGTGAGCGAAATTACTTCTCGACCTGTCCGCGGATCTCACCGGCCTTGTTTTCGGCGGTGTGGACGTTGACGTAGAGCTTGCCGCCCGCGAGATCGGCAGCCTGCGCGTCGGTCAGCGTGGCGGAGCCTTCGAGCGGCGAAGTGGCCGGGGCGATCGGGATCACGACGCCGCCGTTCTTGCCCTTCTCGCCGGCGTGGAAATGCGCGGCGGTCGCCGGGCCGCTGAGACCCGAATAGCTGCCCTTCCAGGAGAGCTTCTTCGACGCGGTGTCGTACGTGATGTCGACCGAGCCGGTGCCCTTGCTGTTGGTCGGCGGCACTTCGTTCTGCGCGCTCAACGTCGCTTTGTACTTCACCATCTGCGCCGACGCGGGCGCCGCCGCAAACGCGAGCACCGCAACGCAGGCCAATCCGGTCGCAATCTTGAGAGATGTCATGTCTGGCTCCTCCAGGGGCTTCCCCATCTGGGCCGGCTCCGGCCGGCCCTTAACCGACCAAACACCGTAGCGCGGCGGCTATTCCTTGGGGAGGGCGGCGCCAGGAACAGGTTAGATGCCCACGCGTACCGATGCGTTGGTGCCGCAGCGAGAAACCGGCAAAATGGCTGCGTCCATCGTCCCTGTTACGGCCGGTTGTCACCCGGCGCCCGGGAGATAACGGCGAAGGTCCGCAGGACGTTCCCGGCTAGTCGAGGGTGACGGTGGTGCTGAATTGCTGGCCGCAATCGTCGCAGGTCCAGTGGTGACGGATTTCGCCGGTGTCGATGAATTCCGACGCCTGCGCGGCGACGACGTATTCACCGCACGCCGGGCATTGCGGCATGGTCGAGAAAAACGGCTGGGATTGGGAGCACGTTGTTGCGAAGCACTTGGCCTGAATGTGCATGTGACGCCTCCTGTCTCTGTCGCTTCCCTTGTTATGGGCGACAGGAGTAGGCGGGGTTCATGGCCGGGGAACGACGGCCGAGTGAAACTGCAATGAACCTTTTGGGGCGCGATTGGGGCGGGGCGGTGAGCGCTGGCTCGAACCTATGACCCGACCATGTCAAGGTAGCGCTCTTTTAGGAGGGTGCCATGGATGAATCCGATGAGACACGCCTATTGTTGCTGAAGTCGGTGCTTGATCTCGAAACGAGAGGGCTGAATTACCTATTGGTGGCGAACGGTGCCGGTCTGGCTGCTTGTCTCGCGACACTGAAGGATTATGCGACAACGCCGCAGCTTAAGGGCATTGGCCTCGTTATAGGCGCTTTCAGCGGTGGACTGATGGCAGCGGGGATGGCTTTCGTCCTATTCCAGATCGGTAGCTTCGAGATGATGCGCCACGTCACCATCGGAAATGAGCCGCAGCGCGGCAAATGGCCGATGATGGCCATGAATACCCTATTGAGCTTTTCGGGGACGTGCTTTCTGTTCGCGATCCTCACGATCGCGACCAAAATGCGCTTGCTTTGAGACACAGTGCTGCTCCGCCGCAAGCGGCCGTTTCCAATCTTGGCAATACGTCTCAAGCCCAGTTGTAAATCAAACGCTGCCAACGTGACGCGGCATTTTCAGCTACATCGAGATAGAGCTTGAGACAACGCAGATTGATTAAGCTCCAATCTTTGAGGTGCTGATCTTTTTTGATGCTTTCAGGATAGCGGAACGTCTCACCTTTCGGATCGACCTCGTCGATGCATTTTACCAGCGTATCGAACGTGCTCAACTCGGCATCAGTAGCATCCAATCGAGAGCCTTCGATGAGCGATCGGGCAATCGCCCAATTTTCGCTTAGGGAATGACTGTTCTTGAATATTTTCCTCGAGCCGACGTCCTTTGCCAAAGCCGTTATCAAATACTTCAAATATAATTCGATGGCGTGGCGGAAAGTCAGACATATCGGATAGACGAGCGTGTCGATATGGAATCTCCACGCGCGCGCAGGGTCAGGCGGCGATAACGCGATTTCGAGCAGTCCTTTGGCGGCGGAGAAATAGCCTTCGGAATAGTCATAAAGATCGTACTGACCACCGTTATTGCCGACACAGGCATTTTTGTCGTTCCACTGAGGCGCGCCTCGAAAAACATCATTTTCCCTAAAGGGTGCTGGTGACTTTCTGCGAAACAGATTGGTGAATATCTTTCCGGGCATCGAACACATCCAATTCGAAAAGCGTGGCTTCACGGCATTCTTTCGGTGTCTTGATATCATAGACCAGTCTGGCCATCCGACCGTCGTCGCGCCTGACCATAGCGGTTCGTCGATGAAAGGGTTTGATGGTGCCGGGCAAGCTATGAAAATTGGTGAGCGCGCTGGGACTCGAACCCAGGACCTACTGATTAAAAGTCAGTTGCTCTACCGCCTGAGCTACGCGCTCGTCACCAAGGACACACGATCTAAAGCGGTGCCCACCAGCGGGGTTCGTGTGTTGCGCGCTGTGTAAGTGCGCGGGTTCATTCGGTCAATAGCGGCCGGTGGACCGATTGGAGCCCGATTTGCTAGGCTGATCGCTTGTTTCGCGCTTGCCAAGGATTTTCCGATGCCGATCGTCAACCGCGTCGCCGACCTTCACAAGGACATCACCGCATGGCGGCGCGACCTGCACGAGCACCCGGAACTGCTTTACGACGTGCATCGCACCGCGGCGACCGTGGCGGAGAAACTCAAGGCGTTCGGCTGCGACGAAGTGGTGACCGGGATCGGCCGCACCGGCGTGGTCGGCGTCATCAAGGGCAGGAAGCCCGGCAACGAGGTGATCGGGATGCGCGCCGACATGGACGCGCTGCCGATCCTCGAGGAAACCGGGCTGCCGTACAAATCGAAGACGCCGGGCAAGATGCATGCCTGCGGCCATGACGGTCACACCGCGATGCTGCTCGGCGCGGCGCGTTACCTCACCGAGACGCGCAACTTCTCCGGCACGGCGGTGGTGATCTTCCAGCCGGCCGAAGAGGGCGGCGCCGGCGGCAAGGCGATGGTCGACGACGGCATGATGGACCGTTTCGGCATCAAGCAGGTTTACGGGATGCATAACCATCCCAACATGCCGGTCGGCGCGTTCGGGATTAAGTCCGGCCCCACCATGGCGGCGGCGGATCATCTCGTCATCGAGATCGAGGGCAAGGGCGCCCACGCGGCGCGGCCGCACGCCAGCATCGATACGGTGCTGGTCGGCGCGCAGATCGTTAATCAGTTGCAATCGATCGTGTCGCGCAATGTCGATCCGCTGGAATCGACCGTGGTGTCGATCTGCATGTTCCAGGCCGGCACGACCGACAATGTCATCCCGCAGACCGCGCTGCTGCGTGGCACGGTGCGCACGCTGAAGCCGGCGATCCAGGACATGGTCGAGAGGCGCGTCCATGAGGTCGTCGAAGGCACCGCCAAGCTCTACGGCGCGAAGGCGACGGTAAAATACAATCGCGGCTATCCGGTGCTGATGAACCACGAGAGGGAAACGGATTTCGCCGCGTCGGTGGCCGGCGCGATCGCCGGGCCGGATAAGGTCGACACCGGAATTCCGCCGGTGATGGGCGCGGAGGACTTCTCGTTCATGCTCAACGAGCGGCCGGGCGCCTTCATCTTCATCGGCAACGGCGACAGCGCCGGACTGCATCACCCGGCCTACAACTTCGATGACGACGTGATCCCGTTCGGGACGTCGTATTGGGTGAAGCTGGTCGAAACGGCGCAGCCGGCGTGACGCTCTGTGTCGTCCCCGCCACCGGGTCCGCGCGAAGCACGGCCCGATGACAGGCTCCGGCGGGGACGCAGCAAACACGGACGTCGATGATTTATCGGAGAAGATACGGCGTACTGGATTCCCGCTTTCGCGGGAATGACAGCAGTAGCTAGGCGACAGGCTCGGTCGGGTTGCTGACAGTGACCGGAGCTGGCGCGGGCGCAACCGCCGGCGATGCGAGCTTGCCGATGCGCTGGCGCAGGCGGCTCGGCAGCACATCGTCCAGTCTCGCCTCGACTTCGCGCCAGTAGGCGTAGTCGTTGATCGGCAAGCGCTCGATGGCCGCAAGACCCGCCGCCGCGATGAACGGCAGCGCCTGCACCAGCAGCACGACCGCGAACAGATAGATCTCGCGGACCTGCTTGTAGTTCGTCTCGTAGAGCACGATGGCGCCGAGGATCAGGAGGCCCGCGATCGCGGTCTCCCAGGTCGCGTGGTAATCGCGGGCGCGGCGCGCACCGCCCTTCGCCGTGACGTTGAAGGCGAGGTGATCCTTGATGAGGCCCTGGCCGACCGCGCTGGCGACCGTCCATTGCACCGACATTGCGGCGAACACCGCGCCGAACAACTGCTTCGGCGAGATGGCGACGCGCAGCCGATAAAGGCTGACGAAGTGCGCGACCGAGACGGCGAAGCTCACCAGAATCGGCAGCGTCAGCACGCGATCCGGCACCGCGATGTCGAGGAAGGCGACGAACGGCACCCAGACGATGTTGAGCAGCGCGACAACGACGCCGAGGCTTTCGGCGCCGAGCCAGTTGAGCCAGCCGAGCAAAAACTCGCGCTTCTGATCGCGCGTCAGCCGGCTGGTGCCCGGCAGGAAGAAGCGCCAGTGCTTCTTGATGATCTGGAAGCCGCCATAGGCCCAGCGATGGCGCTGCTTCTTGTAGGCCTCAAAGGTGTCGGGCAGCAGGCCGTGGCCGTAACGCTTGTTGGTGTATTGCGTCTGCCAGCCGAGCTCGAGGATGCGAAGCCCAAGATCGGTGTCCTCGCAGATGGTGTCCGACGACCAGCCGCCGGCGGATTCCATCGCGGCGCGGCGGATGAGGCACATCGTGCCGTGCACGATGATGGCGTTATATTCGTTGCGCTGGACCATGCCGATGTCGAAGAAGCCGGCATATTCCTGATTGAGCGCGGTGTGGACGACGCTGCGCTTGCCGTCGCGGTGATCCTGCGGCGCCTGGACGAGGCCGATGGTCGGATCGGCGAAGGCGGGGACGAGGTCCTTGAGCCAATCGGGCGTGACGACATAGTCGGCGTCGATGATGCCGATAATCTCGGCATCCGGTGCGGTGTGCTCGAGCGCGATGCGCAGCGCACCGGCCTTGAAGCCGACGACGTTTTGCAGGTTGAGGAACTTGAAGCGCGGGCCGAGCAGGCGGCAGTGCTCCTCGATCGGCTGCGTCAGCGCCGGATCGGGCGTGTTGTTGATGGCAACGACGCATTCGAAATTCGGGTAATCGAGCGCCGCGACGGCATCGAGCGTCTGCTTGAGCATCTCCGGCGGCTCGCGATAAGCCGCGACGTGGATCGAGACTTTCGGCGTCGGCGAGGATGCGCCGGTGGCGAGCGGGATCAGCGACGGCGAGCGGTTGAGCAGGCGGCGCGGCTTGCGGCCGAACGCGATCTGCGCGATCTCGTCGACGCGCGCCATCGCAATGATGATGAGCGGAATCAGCAGCACGACGCCGAGCCCGTAAGCGAATGCGGCACCGGGCACGAAATAGTGGCCGGTCCAGAACGCAAACATATTGGCGGCCCAGGCACCGACGATATTGGCCGCGCCGGCAAGCATCAGGGTCTGCGTGGCGCTCACGGCGGTCATGCCGAGGATCGGCAACGAGAGCAGGAAGCCGAGCAACAATGCGATGCCGGCGAGTTTCCAGTGCTCCGGGTTCACCAGCGCGCCGGTCCAGGCGAACTTGGCATTGCCCTGCGCGTCGAACAGGCCCCAGTACGGACCGACGCCGCCTTCGTTGGTCTTCCACGGCTGATCGATCGCTTCGACGATGTTGTAGTCGATGCCGTAAGACTCCGCGCGCTTGGCGAAGTCACGCACCACCTTGGCCTGCTCGATGCGGCCGGGATCGGCTTTCTGGAAATTGTAACCAGCGCTCGGCCAGCCGAACTCGGCGATCACGATGCGCTTGCCGGGATAGGCCTGACGCAATTTCTCATAGAGATTGATCGCCTGATCGACGGATTTCCCCGCCGGCAATCCTTCCCAGTAAGGGAGAATGTGAACGGCGATGTAGTCGACCGCCGAGACCAGCTCGGGGTGCTCCATCCACACGCTCCAGATTTCGCCGGTCGTCACCGGCACCGGGCTCTGGCGCTTGACGCGCTGGATGGTCTTGATGAGTTCGGGAACGGTGAGGTCGGCGCGGAAGATCGTCTCGTTGCCGACCACGATGCTCTTCACATTGCTGTGGCGCTTGGCGAGCTCGATCGCGGATTTGATTTCTCGCTCGTTGCGGTCTTCGTTCTTGTCGAGCCATGCGCCCGCAGTGACGCGCAGGCCGAAATCGGCGGCGATGCCCGGCACCTGCTCGACGCCGCCGGTCGACGAATAGAGACGGATGCCCTTGGTGTAGGGCGCGATCGCTTTGAGATCGGCGCGGATATCTTCCGGCTTCGGCACGACTCCCTTGTCGGGATCGGCGATCTTGGCGAACGGCGAATAGGAGACGCTGGTGAGCTGCCCGTCGAAGTCGGTGGCGGCGACTTGCTTGCGCGTCAGAGCCCAGAATCCGGCATGCGCGCACGCCACAAGGGCGATCACGGCAACGACGGTGCGCATCGACACAACCAAACGGGGCGAAGGTTACGAACCGCGAGCCCGTCCCCTGGGCTCGACCGATCGGGCTTTTCCGGCAGCGCAACGTAGCGCGATGCCCGACGGGTGCTCAAGTAGGAATCCGACATGGCAAATCCAAGGCGCGCTCATAGTGTCGACAGAAAAATCGTCCCCGTCGACAACGCGCCTATTGCTTCTCGGTTCCTGGCTTTTCGCCCTGCTGGGGCTGTGCTTCCGGGGCCTGCGCGGTGGTGGCCGGCAGGTCCGGGTCGATCCAGCAGGCGTGGATGCGGGCGTTCAGGCTATCGGCCGCCTTGGGGTCGATATTTCCCTGCCGGACCAGGCAGCGGAAGGTCGCCTGGATATGTCCGCTGGGGCAGGTGAAGCGGTCATAGAGGTCGAGGTGGCGGAAGGCGGTATCGAGGTCGTCCCGCCACAAAAGGTTCACAACCCGGCGGCCGAGCCAGACGCATTCCGGATTGCCGGCGGCGCCGCTCACCAGCCGTCGCGCTTCGGCGATCTCGTTGATCTTCTTCTGGGTGTCCTTGGCGGCGGCGTCCGCGGCAGCCTTGGTGTCGGCGGGCTTCGGATTATTGGCGTTGCCGCCGGCGCCGCTCTGAGCGAAAGCGGCTGACGTGCCGGTCAGCACAAGGCTGGCGGCGAACAACACACCCAGATTACGCGAACTGAAGAAACGCATCGTCCCGCAAAACTTCGTGGAGTTGACGTCCCACACCTTGTCTAATCGGAATGAGACCTCAATACGGCGTCTCAGGCCGATTTCTCCGGCGCGGAGTTGGCCCCACGGCGGGGGTTTTGTCCAGCGCTTCTAAAGACCAAGGTTTACGGGGCGGCGGCTGAATGCGGCCTGAACGGTATCGGGCGGCTTTGTGGCCTGGTGCGCTATTGGCGCTTATCGCGGGGCAGGGTATCCGGGATGTCCTGCCTGTCTTGTCCCGGGAAAAGGTCGCCGGATGCACCAAACGCGAGTTGTCGCCGGTCTTGCCGTGCTCAGTGCGGCGGTGATCGCGGCCGTCTGGGCGTGGCTCGGCGCGCCGGTCGAGATGCCGGCCGATCCGCTTGGGCCGAACGGCAAGCTCTATTGCGTTTCCTATGCGCCCTTCCGCGCCGGGCAGAGCCCGCTCAATCCCGCCACCCAGATTACCGACGTGCAGATCGAGGACGATCTCGCGCGGCTGCAGAAGCTGACCGACTGCGTGCGCACCTACTCGGTCGACTTCGGCCTCGACCTGGTGCCGAAGATTGCCGAACGCCACGGCATGAAGGTGATCATGGGACTTTGGCTGTCACAGCAGCCGGAGAAGAACCGCTACCAGATCGCGACCGCAGTCGCGCTTGCCAACCAGTATCGCAACACCGTGCGCGCGGTGGTGGTCGGCAACGAAGTGCTGCTGCGCGGCGACATGGGGGCGAACGAACTGGCGGCGACAATCAGCGCCGTGAAATCGCGCGTGCCGGTGCCGGTGACCTACGCCGATGTATGGGAGTTCTGGCTGCGCAATCCGGTGCTGGCGACCGTCACCGACTTCGTGACGATTCACATCCTGCCGTATTGGGAAGACGACCCGATCGCGGCGGACGAGGCGGCGGCGCATGTCGAGAACATCCGGCGCAGAGTTGCCGAGGCATTTCCAGGCAAGGAAATCATGATCGGCGAATTCGGCTGGCCGAGCGCCGGGCGGATGCGCGAGGGCGCGCTGCCGTCGCTCGCCAATCAGGCGGCGGTGGTGCAGGACGTGCTCGCGCTGGCGAAGCGCGCCAACTTCCACGTCAACCTGATCGAGGCGTTCGACCAGCCGTGGAAGCGCGCGCTGGAAGGCACGGTCGGCGGACATTGGGGATTGTTCGGCGCCACCAGCCGCGATTTCAAGTTCGCCTGGGGCGTGCCGGTGTCGAGTCATCAAGACTGGATCTGGCAGGGGATCGGCGGGATCATGTTCGCCGGTTTGATTTTCTTGGCTGCTTTGCGTGGGCAAACAGGAGTTGTGCCCTCGTCGAGCTGGGCGGCGGTGGCAACTATCGCGGTTGCCGGCGGTGTGACCATCGGCTGGGCGATCGAGAATGCGACGTATGAGAGTTTCGGCGCCGGCGGCATTGCGCGCTCGCTGGCGCTGATCGCGGTGGCGCTCGCCGCGCCGCCGATTGCAGCGCATGCGTTACTGGCGCGGCGCGGCCTGCCGCAATTCGCCGACGTACTGGCGGGAAACGGCGCGCTCGATGTGGCCGCGCGCGCGCTCGGTTGGGTTCTGATCGCGGTCACGGTGCTGACGCTGGTGACGGCGCTGGGCCTCACGTTCGACCCGCGTTACCGCGACTTTCCCTATGCGCCGTTGAGCAGCGCCATCGTGCCGCTGTTTGTTCTTGCGGTGTTTGGCGCGCGGGGAACCGGCGCGCAACATCTTGCGGAAACCCTATCGGCAGCCGTGCTGGTGCTGTGCGCGGCGTTCATCGTCTGGAACGAGACGCTGGAAAACTGGCAGTCGTTGTGGCTTTCCGGGCTGCTCGTGCTGCTGGCCGCTACTCTGATGTGGCCGCGGGCCGCGCGAAGCTGAGGATCAGCACCGCGACCGCAAGGCCGGACAGCGCCACATTATAGAGGACGGTGCCGAGCCCGGCGGCGACCAGCGCGAGCGCAAACAGCGACACTGTCGGCCGCAACAGATTGATGAGCGCGGCGCCAAGCGCGACGATGCCGAAGATCGAGTGCTCGTAGAGCGCGATGGTGAGGCGGCGCAGCGTGCAGAACAGGCTGTCGAGCCCGGCCTGGCAGGCGAGGCCGACCTCGGTGTTCTGAACGCCGAGATAACGCATGTAGAACGAACAGCCGAGCGCGGCGGCGCCAAGCGCCGTCAGCAATGCGAGGATCCGCGCATCTGGACGAAAAAGCGGCCGTGTCACCGGCTTATTATGCTTTCGGTGGCCGGCGACGGCAATCGTTCGGCGGCGCGCGGGACCGCCTGCGCGGGGGCCGCATTCGCCAAACGCTGCACGTTGAAGGTTCCAGCGCGGCAATTGACGCGTGCGGCAATCAGCTTGGCGCAAAGCCGCAGCGCAGCAGTCGCATTCGGAACCGGGCCGAGCACCAGGCGGTAGTCGGTGCCGCCGGCCGGCTTCTGATGGACCACGAAGGACGGCAGCAAGCCGACGATGTCGGGGCCGACATTGGCCTTCAGGCCGGCCCAGTGCGTCCGCAGCGCATCGAGACTGGCGGCACCGCCAACGTCGACGCCAAGCTCGCGAACGGCCGGAGCATTCTCCTCGATCGCGGCGGTGCGCATCGGCGGCAACGGGATCGGCCCCTCAAGCGGCGGCGAGGCTTCGACGGCAGGCGGCGTGATCGCGGTGGTGACCGGCGTATCCGGCGCAGCCGTTGAGGTTGCCGTGGGCGATGGAATGGCGGCAACCGTCTGCGGCGCGCTCACCACGGGCGGCGCCGCCACGGTCGAACGCGGTGCGGTCAGCGCCGCCGTTTGCGCGGCAAGCTGCGCGGAGAACTGTCCCGCCTGTGCGGTCTGTCTTTTGATCGAGCCGGTGATGTCGTCGAGGCTCTGCTCGACGCTGGCGAGCTTGGCCTGAATGCGGTCGCGGTCGGCGGTCAGGTCCCGCACGGTCTGCGTGAGTTCGCGGGTCTGCTTCTCCAGCGCGGCGATCTGCTGCGTGGTGGCGGTTTGCTCCGGCTGTTGCGCGACCTGTGGGGTGAGCTGCGACGTCCCGGTTTTCGTGGCGTCGAACAGCGAGGCAACCGTCTGCTTCAGCCGCTCGGCCCCGGTATCGCTGAATGCGGTACCTGCGACAACGGCGACGGCCATCGTGGCGGAGGCGCCCCACAACAACATGCGCAGAGTGCTGTGCATGTCGAAGCGCCGGAGCTCGATCGGCTCGGCTGGATGCTCGTCGTCGTGGATTTCATCAGCCATCGCGCCGATTCCCCCGAATCATCTGAAAAGATTACCAGAATCCCGGACTCCTGACTCGGCGTGGATGATGCTCTAAGAGATCACGGCGACTGGAGAGAATCAGTTTGAGCGGACGAAGCTGCCTCGCAATCGTGCTCGCGGCCGGCGAAGGCACGCGGATGCGCTCGGCCAAGCCGAAGGTGCTGCATGAGATCGGCGGCGAGACGCTGCTCGCGCATGTGCTGCACGCAGTAACGAAAGCCGGCGGCGCGCGCGTCGCGGTGGTGATCGGGCCAAATCTGCAATCGGTTGCCGATGAAGCGCGGCGCGCCGTGCCGACTGCCGAGATTTTCGAGCAGACCGAACGGCGCGGCACCGCGCATGCGGTGCTGGCGGCGAAGGCGGCACTGGCGAAGGGCGCCGACGACGTGCTGGTGCTGTTCGGCGATACGCCGCTGGTGCGCGCCGATGTGCTGACGCGGCTGCGTCAGGCGATTGCGGATGGTGCCGGCGTTGCGCTGCTCGGCTTCAAGCCAGCCGATCCGACGGGCTATGGGCGGCTCATCATGAAGGGCGGCGAGCTGATTGCGGTGCGCGAGGACCGCGACGCCAACGCAGACGAAAAGAAAATCACGCTCTGCAATGGCGGGCTGATGGCGCTGGCGGGCAACAGCGCGCTGGCGATCCTGGATAAGGTCGGCAATGCAAACTCGAAGGGCGAGTATTATCTGACCGATGCGGTCGCCATCGCCCGTGAGATGGGGCTCAAGGCGGTCGCGATCGACGCCGAGGAGGATGACGTGCGCGGCATCAACACCAAGGGACAGCTTTCGGAAGCGGAGAACGTCTTGCAGAAACGCCTGCGCGCTGCGGCGATGGAAGCGGGCGTCACGCTCGTTGCGCCGGAGACGGTATTTCTCGCGGCAGACACGAAATTCGGCAAGGACGTCACGGTGGAGCCTTACGTTGTGTTCGGCCCCGGCGTGACTGTCGAAGACGGCGCCACGATCCGTTCGTTCTCTCATCTGGAAGGTGCGAAGGTCGGCAAGGGTGCGCGGGTCGGCCCCTACGCGCGGCTGCGCCCCGGTGCGGACCTTGGCCAGGACGTCCACATCGGCAACTTCGTCGAGGTGAAGGCGGCCACCATCGAAGCGGGCGCCAAGGCCAATCATCTCGCCTATATCGGCGATGCCCGTGTGGGGGAAAAGACCAACATCGGCGCGGGCACCATCACCTGCAACTACGACGGCTTCGCCAAGCACAAGACCGAGATCGGCAAGGGCGCCTTCATCGGCACCAACACTTCTCTGGTGGCGCCGGTGAAAGTCGGCGACGGCGCTTATATCGGCTCCGGCTCGGTCATCACCACGGACGTGCCGGCCGGTGCGCTGGCGCTGGAGCGGAGCCAGCAGACCGTTAAGGAAGGCTGGGCCAGGAAATTCCGCGACAAGTTCGGCGGCAAGAAGCGTTAAGCCCCTTATTTCGCCGTGTCGCGTCTTAACTGTCATGCGACGAAATGCGTTTTGATTACCGTTTCTTGGCCGCGAAAGGCTAAAGCAACGGCACCGCGCGTCGCGCGGCAAAATTTGGGTCAGGGCAAGTCCAGAATAGATGTGCGGGATCGTCGGAATAATCGGGCGTGAGCCGGTCGCGGGCCAATTGGTCGACGCGCTCAAGCGGCTCGAATATCGCGGCTATGACTCGGCCGGCATCGCCACGCTCGAGCATGGCACGCTGGCACGCCGTCGCGCCGAGGGAAAATTGAAGGCGCTGGAGAGCCGGCTCGAAAGCGCGCCGCTCGAAGGCAAGATCGGGATCGGCCACACGCGCTGGGCGACGCACGGCAAGCCGTCCGAGCGCAACGCGCATCCGCACGCCGCCGAGCGCGTTGCGGTCGTCCACAACGGCATCATCGAGAATTTCCGCGAGCTGCGCGACGGCCTCGCCAAGAACGGCTCCAAATTCGACAGCGAGACCGACACCGAAGTGGTCGCGCATCTCGTCAGCGAGAAGATGAAGAAAGGCGCGACGCCGGTCGAAGCCGTGCGCGCCACGCTCAAGCAGCTGCGCGGCGCGTTTGCGCTGGCGTTCCTGTTCGAGGGCGAGAACAACCTGATGATCGGCGCGCGCAAGGGCTCGCCGCTCGCGATCGGCCACGGCAAGGGCGAGATGTATCTCGGCTCGGATGCCATTGCGCTGGCGCCGTTCACCAACAAGCTCACCTACCTCGAAGAGGGCGACTGGGCGGTCATGACGCATGACGGCGTCGAGGTGTTCGACGAACAGGATCGCAAGGTTGCGCGCCCGATCATCAAGTCGGACGCCGCCGCGCATGCGATCGACAAGGGTAATCACCGCCATTTCATGGCGAAGGAAATCCACGAGCAGCCGGAAGTGGTCGGCCACACGCTGGCGCACTACATCGACATGGGCAACGAGCGCGTCGCGCTGCCGTTCAAGCTGCCGTTCGATTTCAAGAAGCTCAAACGGCTGTCGATCTCGGCCTGCGGCACGGCGTTTTATGCGGGGCTGGTGGCGAAATACTGGTTCGAGCGTTTTGCGCGGCTGCCGGTCGAAATCGATATCGCCTCCGAATTCCGCTATCGCGGCGCGCCGCTGGAGAAGGGCGACCTCGCGGTGTTCATCTCGCAATCGGGCGAGACGGCCGACACTTTGGCGACTTTGCGCTACGCCAAGGAGCACGGACAGAACATCCTCTCGGTCGTCAACGTGCCGACCTCGACGATTGCGCGCGAGAGCGACGTCATCATGCCAACATTGGCGGGGCCGGAAATCGGCGTCGCCTCGACCAAGGCGTTTACCTGCCAGCTTTCTGCGCTGGCGTGCCTGGCGATTGCGGCGGGCCGCGCGCGTGGCGAACTGTCGGAAGACGACGAACGAAAATTAGTGCGCGCGCTGATCGAGGTGCCGCGACTGATGGCGGAAGCGCTCAAGCTTGAGCCGCAGGTCGAGAAACTGGCGCAGGATCTCGCAAAGGTGCGCGACGTGCTCTATCTCGGGCGCGGCACCAGCTTTCCGATCGCGATGGAAGGTGCGCTCAAGCTCAAGGAAATTTCTTACATCCACGCCGAAGGCTATGCGGCGGGCGAACTCAAGCATGGACCGATTGCGCTGATCGACGACACCATTCCCGTCGTCGTGGTCGCGCCGCATGACCGCGTGTTCGATAAAACCGTGTCGAACATGCAGGAGGTGATCGCGCGCGGCGGGCGCATCATCCTCGTCACCGATCCGAAAGGCGCCAAGGAAGCGGCGATCGATTCAATGATGACGCTGTCGCTGCCGGAGATGGCTTCCACGGTGACGCCGCTGGTTTATGCCATTCCGGTGCAGTTGATCGCCTATCACACGGCGCTGGCGCTCAACACCGACGTCGACCAGCCGCGCAACCTCGCAAAATCGGTCACGGTGGAATAGGTTGCGGCCGTTATGAATACGCCGATCAACGATCCGGAAAAGCTGGTCGAGGCGGAAGCCAAGGCCGCAAAGAACGCGACGGCCCCGCGCGGCGCGATGGCGCGGCTGCGCAATTATTTCCTGACCGGCCTGATCGTCACCGGCCCGGTCGCGGTCACGATCTGGCTGACCTGGTCGTTCATCAACTGGGTCGACAATCTGCTGCGGCCGATCATGCCGCCGGCGCTCCGTCCGGAAACCTACCTGCCGTTTCCGATCCCGGGCACCGGACTGATCATTGCGCTGATCGTTCTGACGTTGATCGGCTTCCTGACCGCCAACCTGATCGGGCGCACTTTGGTCGGCTGGGGCGAGCGGCTGCTCACGCACATGCCGATCGTGCGGCCGATCTACAAGATGATGAAGCAGATCTTCGAGACATTGTTCTCGAAGAACGGTTCGAACTTCCGCAAGGTCGCGCTGGTGGAGTTTCCGGCGCCGGGAATGTGGTCGCTGGTATTCCTCTCGCAGGAGCCGTCGGGCGATCTCGCGCGGCGCCTGCCGAAGACCGAGCACGTCTCGGCGTTCCTGCCGTGCACGCCGAACCCGACCACGGGTTTCTTCTTTTATGTGCCGCGCAAGGATTTGATCGAGCTTGACCTGTCGGTCGAGTCGGCGATGACGCTGCTGATTTCGGCCGGCATGGTGCAGCCGGACGGCGACAACCAGGCAAAGCTGGCATCGATGGCCGCCAGCGCGCGTGCGGCGCAGGCAGCACGGCGCAGGAAGAAGACAGAAGCGGTCGACTAGCCGGCGCGGATGAGGCGCACGGCTTCGTCCTTCTCGAACAGATAAAGCAGGTGGCGCAGCGCCTTGCCGCGCTCGGACGCGAGCACGGGATCGCGCTCCATGATGAGGCGGGCGTCGTCGCGAGCGGCGCCGAGATATTTGCCATGAAATTCCGGCATCGCGATGCGGAAGCCGGGCAGGCCGCTCTGCCGGGTGCCGAGCAGGTCGCCTTCGCCGCGTAGGCGTAAATCCTCCTCGGCGATGCGGAAGCCATCTTCGGTGTCGCGCAGGATGGCGAGGCGGGCTTTCGCCGTCTCGCCGAGTGGTGCGCGATAGAGCAGCAGGCAGGTCGACTGCCCAGCGCCGCGGCCGATGCGGCCGCGCAACTGGTGAAGCTGCGCGAGGCCGAACCGCTCGGCGTGCTCGATCACCATCACCGTTGCTTCCGGCACGTCGACGCCAACCTCGATCACGGTGGTGGCGACGAGGAGCCGCGTCTCGCCGGAGGCGAAACGCTCCATCGCGCGATCCTTGTCGGAGCCTTTCATCTTGCCGTGGACGAGATCGGCGCGCGCGCCGAAACGCTGGCGCAGTTCCTTGAAGCGGGCTTCGGCGGCCGCGAGATCGGTCTTCTCCGAATCCTCGACCAGCGGGCAGACCCAATAGACCCGGCGGCCTTCATCGAGCGCGCGGCCGACCGCGTCCTCGACCTCGGATAAACGATCGAGCGGAATGGTGCGGGTGTCGATCGGTTGGCGTCCGGCCGGCTTCTCGCGGAGCTCGGAAATATCCATGTCGCCGAAATAGGTCAGCACCAGCGTGCGCGGGATCGGCGTCGCGGTGAGGATCAGCATGTCGACTGCGTTGCCCTTCTGCGCCAGCGCGAGGCGCTGATGCACGCCGAAGCGGTGCTGCTCGTCGACGATGGCGAGCGCGAGATCGTGGAACACGACGTCATCCTGGAACAGCGCGTGGGTGCCGATCAGCAGATCGAGTTCGCCGGTGGAGAGGCGGCGCAGAATTTCGTCGCGCTCCTTGCCTTTCTCGCGGCCGGTGAGAATAGCGACGCGCAACTGCGCCGCGGCGGCAAGTGGCGCGATGGTGTTGTGATGCTGGCGCGCCAGAATTTCGGTCGGCGCCATCAGCGCGGCCTGACGGCCGGCCTCGACCACCGCCGCAGCGGCCATCAGCGCCACCACGGTCTTGCCGGAACCGACGTCGCCTTGCAGCAAACGCAGCATGCGCTGCGGTTTGGCGATGTCGGTGACGATGTCGTCGACCGCGCGCTGCTGCGACGGAGTCAGCGAATAGGGCAGCACTTTCAGGATTTGTGCGCGCTTGATGTCTTCGCCGGCGCTGCCGCGCCCCGGCTGCTCGCGCATGTGCGCGCGCACCAGAGCGAGCGCGAGCTGACCGGCCAGCAGTTCGTCATAAGCGAGCCGCGTGCGGGCGCGGCTTTCGGGCGCGATATCGGCCGGATCGGCCGGGCGATGCAGCGCGCGCAGCGCGGCGCTGAACGGCGGCAACTGCTCACGCGAGACCCAGGCCGCGTCCTGCCATTCCGGCAGGTCGGGCAATTTTTCCAGCGCCTGATCCATCGCGCGGCGGACATTGCCGAGCGCGAGACCATCGGTGAGCGGGTAAACAGGCTCGACCAGCGGCAGATTGGCGAAACCGGCCTCGTCCACCACGCGGTCGGGATGCACCATCTGCAGCATGCCGTCGTAAAGCTCGGCGGTGCCGGAAACGTAACGCTGCTCGCCGACCGGCAGCAGTTTGGCGAGATAATCCGGGCGGGCGCTGAAGAAAGTGAGCGTGAGGTCGGCGGTGTCGTCCTCGGTGAGCACGCGATAGGGCGCACGCGGGCGATGCGGCGGGGCGGGCCGATGCTCGACGACTCGTACCAGTACGGTGACGACCGCGCCGGGGATAACGTCGCGGAGTTGCGGGCGGGCGCGGCGGTCGATCGCGCCGGACGGCATGTGAAAGAGGAGATCGACCAGCTTGGGCGGATCGTGCTCCAGAAGATGCGCGTAAAGCTTTTCGAGCTTCGGCCCGATACCGGTCAGGCTGTTAAGCGCGGCAAACAGCGGATTGAGCAGAGCGGGGCGCATGCGGCGCGATCATCGCAGAGTTTCGCCCGGCAAGCGATGACAAGCCCGCGTCCGGCCTCTATATAGCCCGCACCCGGCACCGTCCGGGCTATTTGCGTTGGAGGCGGCGTGACCGGGCGATCGAGCGACGGACTGGACGAGCGGCGGCGGCGATTGCTGTTCCGCTCGTGGCACCGCGGCATCCGCGAGGTCGACCTGGTGCTCGGCCGCTTCGCCGACCGGGTGATGGCGGACCTCACAGAGGCCGAGCTCGACGATTACGAGAAGCTGCTCGACGTGCCGACGCCGGATTTGCTGGCGTGGGTGATGGGCGAATTGCCGGTGCCGCCGGAAGACGAGACGCCGCTGCTGCGGCGGATGCTCGACGAACACTGGAAGACCAAAGCGGAATGACGTTGCTGGCGAAACCTCCTGTGCTTGCGCCCGGGCAGGCGCTGACGTTCGCGCAGGTCGCGGACGGCGCCGAAGGGCTGGTACTGGCCGATCTGGCGCGCGCCGCCGCCGCAAAGAAGGACGCGCCGGCAGTCAGTCTTGCGGTGATCTGCCGCGACGGGCCACGCATGGCCGCTTTGGTGCGCGCGCTGAAGTTCTACGCGCCGGACATGGAGCTGCTGGAATTTCCGGCGTGGGACTGTCTGCCCTATGACCGGGTTTCGCCGAACGCCGCCGTGCTGGCGCAGCGGATGATTACGCTGTCACGGCTCGCGACCGTCGCCGGGCGCGACAAACCGTCGATTTTTCTGACCACCGTGAACGCCGCGCTGCAGCGTGTGCCGACGAAAGATTTCGTGGCGCAGCAGGCGCTCTCGGTCGCGCCGGGCAATGTGCTCGGCATGGCGAGCGTGATGTCGTGGCTGGAGCTTAACGGCTTCACGCGCTCGTCGACCGTGCGCGAGGCCGGCGAATACGCGGTGCGTGGCGGCATTCTTGATCTCTATCCGCCGGGCATGGACCAGCCGGCGCGGCTCGATTTCTTCGGCGACACGCTGGAGACGATCCGCTCGTTCGATCCGCAGACGCAGATCAGCGAAGGGCAATTGCGGCGGCTGGAGCTGGTGCCGGTCGCGGAATTCCAGCTGGTCACCGAGACGATCCGCAATTTCCGCACCGGCTATGTCGCGGAGTTCGGCGCGGCGTCGCCGGACGATCTGCTCTACGAAGCGGTGAGCGAAGGCCGCCGCTATCCCGGCGTCGAGCACTGGTTGCCGCTGTTTCACGGCAAGATGGATACAGTGTTCGATTATCTGCCCGGGTCGCCGGTCGCGCTTGAGCCGCAGGCGGAAGACGCCGCGCGCGAACGGCTGGCGCAGATCGCGGATTACTACGACGCGCGCAGGGATGCGCTGAAGGAGGGCGTGACGCCGCCCTACAAGCCGCTGCCGCCGGACCGTCTGTATCTCGCGGATAGCGAATGGCATGGGCGGCTGCAGGGCGCGGCGCTGGCGAAGCTGACGCCATTTGCCGTGCCGCCGGCGAACAACGTGGTCGATGTCGGCGCCAAGACCGGCCACAACTTTGCGGCCGAACGCGCGGAGCCGAACGCCAACGTGTTTGCGGCGGTCGCCAAGCATGCGATGGCCGTGCAGGGTGAGGGCAAGCGCGTCGCCGTCGCATTATGGAGTGAAGGCGCGCGCGAGCGCATGGCACACGTGCTGGCCGACCACAAGCTGCTCAATCTGGCGAATGCGGAGTCGTGGCCCGAGCTGCTCGCGCTGCCGAAGACTTCGGTCGCGCTCGCGGTGCTCGGCATCGAGACCGGGTTCGAGACGGGCGACATCGCCGTCATCAGCGAGCAGGACATTCTCGGCGATCGTCTTGTGCGGCCGAGACGGGCCGCGCGCAAGCCGGAAAACTTCATCACCGAGGCGACCAGCCTGACGCCGGGCGATCTCGTCGTGCATATCGACCACGGCATCGGACGCTTCGTCGGCCTGCAAGCCATCGAGGCGGCGGGCGCGCCGCACGACTGCCTCGAAATCCATTACGCGGAAGGTGCCAAACTCTATCTGCCGGTCGAGAACATCGACCTGCTGTCGCGATACGGCTCGGAGGACACGGCGGTCGAGCTGGATCGGCTCGGTGGCGGCGGCTGGCAGGCGCGCAAGGCCAAGATGAAGAGTCGCATCCGTGAGATCGCGGGCGAACTCATCAAGATCGCGGCGGAGCGGATGCTGCACGACGCGCCGAAGATGGCGAGCGGGCCAGGGGCTTACGACGAGTTCTGCGCCGGCTTCCCGTATGAGGAGACCGACGACCAGCAAAGCGCGATCGACGCGACTTTGAGCGACCTGAGTGCGGGCCGGCCGATGGACCGGCTGGTCTGCGGCGACGTCGGCTTCGGCAAGACTGAGGTGGCGTTACGCGCGGCGTTCGTGACGGCGCTGGCGGGAAAGCAGGTCGCGGTGGTGGTGCCGACCACGCTGCTGGCGCGGCAGCACTACAAGACGTTCAGCGAGCGGTTTCGCGGTTTCCCGGTGAAGATCGGTCAGGCGTCGCGGCTCGTCACATCCAAAGAGTTGTCGGAGACGAAGAAAGGGCTCGCCGACGGCAGCGTCGATATCGTGATCGGCACGCATGCGCTGCTCGGCAAGACAGTAAAGTTCAAGGACCTTGCGCTGCTGATCGTCGACGAGGAGCAGCATTTCGGCGTCTCGCATAAGGAGAGGCTGAAGCAACTGCGTGCCGAGGTGCATGTGCTGACGCTGACGGCGACGCCGATCCCGCGCACGCTGCAACTTGCGCTGACCGGGGTGCGCGACCTGTCGATCATTGCCTCGCCGCCGGTCGACCGCCTCGCGGTGCGGACATTCGTGTCGCCATTCGATCCGCTGATCGTGCGCGAGGCACTGCTGCGCGAGCGCTATCGTGGCGGCCAGTCGTTCTATGTCTGCCCGCGCATCGAGGACCTCGCGGGCGCGAAAGAGTTTCTCGACAAGAGCGTGCCGGAGGTGCGGGTCGCTGTGGCGCACGGGCAGATGCCGCCGGGCGCGCTCGACGACATCGTGTCGGCCTTCTACGACGGCAAGTTTGATGTGCTGCTGTCGACCACCATCGTCGAGTCCGGCCTCGACATTCCGACGGCGAACACGCTGATCGTGCATCGCGCCGACCGGTTCGGCCTCGCGCAGCTTTATCAACTGCGCGGCCGGGTTGGGCGCGCGAAGCTGCGCGCTTATTCGCTGTTCACGCTGCCGGCCAACCAGAAGATCACGCCGCAGGCCGAGCAGCGGCTGAAGGTGCTGCAATCGCTCGATACGCTCGGCGCGGGCTTCCAGTTGGCTTCGCACGATCTCGACATTCGCGGCGCCGGCAATCTTCTTGGTGAAGAACAGTCGGGTCACATCAAGGAAGTCGGCTTCGAGCTTTACCAACAGATGCTGGAAGAGGCGGTGATAAGCCTCAAGGCAGGCTTGAGCGCGCCGGTCGAGGAACGCTGGGCGCCGCAGATCACCATCGGCACGCCGGTGCTCATTCCGGACGATTATGTTGCCGACCTCTCAGTGCGGCTCGGTCTGTACCGCCGCCTCGCCGATCTGGAAGACGAGCGCGAAATCGATGCGTTTGCCGCCGAGCTGACCGACCGGTTCGGCAAGGCGCCGCTCGAAGTGCATCACTTGATGGAGGTCGTGTCGATCAAGGCGATGTGCCGCCGCGCTAATGTCGAAAAGCTCGATGCCGGGCCGAAGGGCATCGTGCTGTCGTTCCGCGACAACCAGTTCCCCAATCCGGAAGGCCTGATCGCGTTCATCCGCGAGCGCGGCAAGAACGCGATCATCCGCAATGAGAAGAGCGGGCAGAAGCTCGTTATCCTCGCCGACTGGGAGACGCCGGAGGACCGGCTCAAGGGCACAGCCGAGATTTTGCGGCGGCTGGCGGCGATCGCTGAGCGGGCGAAGGCGGCGTGACACAAGCTGTCATGCCCGCGGAGGCTGGCATCCAGTAATCACTGAATCGCATTGTGTACTGGGTCCCCGCCTTCGCGGGGACGACAGTTCGGATTACTCCGCCGCTTCTGCGTTGCCGTCCGCGGCGGCGCGCTCAATCGCTTGCGCGAGATATTCCGGCGACTGCGCGCCCGACACGGCAAACTTGCCGCCGAAGATGAACATCGGAACGCCCTGGATGCCAGCTTCCTTGGCGGCGAGCGCTTCGCGCTCGATTCCGGCGGTGTCGATTTCATCATCCAGTTTCGCACGCACGTCACCGAGGCCGACGTCGGCACCGGCCTTCGCCAGGACATCGCGATTGGTGAGGTCGGCGCCCTCGGTGAAATAGAGATCCATGAGTTTTTGTTTCATCTGCGGCGCCTTGCCGATCTGGCTCGCCCAGTAGATCAAACGGTGCGCGTCGGTGGTGTTCGGTTGGCGATTGACCTTGTCGATCGCGTAGATGAGCCCCTCGTCCTTCGCCGCGGCGGCGACGCGCTGCGCGATGTGCGCGTATTTCTCGACGGAGCCGAATTTCGTCGTCAGGTATTCCTCGCGCGAAATGCCTTCGCGCGGAATCCAGTCATTCAGGAAATAGGGGCGGTAGTGCAACTCGACCGGAATATCGGGCTTGAGCGCCAGCGCCTTTTCGAGGCGACGCTTGCCGATGAAGCACCACGGACAGACGATGTCCGAGACGACGTCGATGCGGACCGGTTTCTGTTCAGACATGCGAGGCTCCCGTTCGCCGGGAACGTATGCCTCGCACTACTCCGCCGCAACCACCTGGCCTCCGTTGACGCGCAGCATCAGTGAATCCAGCGTGTCGTTGGCTTTCAGCGTCGCCAAAGTGACGTTGGCGGTGACCGGGCCGCCGCCGAGCATGGTGTTCCGCAGAGTGGCGGCGATGCGACGCGCGATGAGGTGCGCTCTGTTGAGGTCGGTCTGGCCGAACGCGATCAGGATGCCGCCATCGTCCTCGGCGCAGGCGAAGTCGCTCTCGCGGGTGAGGCGGGCGGTGAGCCGTGCGGCGTCGGTGCGGGCACGATCTGGAGCGCCGTCGAACGAGAAACGGCCGAGCGACAGTGCGTGACTCTGCTGGAACGCGTCAGTCATCGCCCTGTTGAGTTCGCCCCAGAAGCATTCCGGCGTCAGCAGGCCGCTGACCGGATCGATCAAGCCATCACTGTCGAGCGCGGCGATCATGCGCTTGAGGCGGCGCTCGAAGGCGTGGAGCCGAACGGCCGGCAGCATGCGGGCGACGAGGTGCGACGGCGTGCTGTCGATGCGGTCGAGGTTCGGCAGATGCGCGATCAGATCGGGTGGCGCGTCGATGTCCTTCTGGCCGATCAGCGCGATCGGAAGGGCGCGGAAACGATCGTCGGTCGCGAGCGCATTGAGGAATGCCTCGACCGCGGGCTGGCCGAGGCCATCGCCGATCACGATGCCGTCGATGTCGCGTGCATTGAGATGTTTGGCCGCGGTTTCGATGTTGAGGGCGCCGAGCATGCCCATGCGTTCGCCGATCGCGGTGGAGAGCGCCGGATAAAGCGGGCCGCGACCGACGATCATCACAGTGGCGTCTTCGATGGCGTCGCCAATCGGCAATTCAGGCAGCTTGCCATGCTCGGAGCCGAAGCTTTCGATCCGGCGCAACACAGTGGAGTGGAGTGCGCGGACCCGCAGCGCACCACGCAGCCGGGCGATCATCCGCTCCACGGTAGCGTCGGGATCGAGCGTCAGCGCGATGGGGATAGGCGGCACGCCATCGTCATCGCTGCAGGCGACGACCGGCACCATCGGGCCGGTGGCGGTGGCGATCTGGAGGCAGAGCATCCGCGCGCTGGCCTCGCTCGACGGGCGGCCGGGCTGCGCGATCAAGACGGCGGACGGCTTAACCGACACGACGGCGGTCGGCGCATCGGCCCAGGCGGCATCGATAACCGGGAAAGCGCCGGCGGCGCCTAATATCTCATTGAGCTCGCCGGATGGAGTGTCGGCGACGACGACAATCGAGCCTTGCAGGGACATGGCGCACGCACGCGGGTTACAAAACGGCGTGCAGCCTAGACGGCGACGATTAATACCGCGTCAACGAAAGGCGCCGGCGATCAGCGGGTTGGCGCTGCGCGCGGCATTGCGGACCGCGGCCGGGTCGCCGGCGCGGCCACGCAGCCGCTGGCCGAGCAGGGCATCCGGCAGCGCCGCGATCGGATTATCGACCGACAGCGCGGCCGAGAAGGCATCGATGTCGCTGCGGGCGATGCGATAGCCGCCAATGCCGAGCATGCCGGCCTGCGGCCCGGTGATGATGAGCGCGCCGGTATCGGGATCGATCCGGCAGGGATAGTGGGTGTCGACGAAGCCATCGGATGGAATATCGTCGAGCCCGGGCGCGGCTACCGTCGTGCCGCGCAACTGCAAGGTGCCTTTGGCGCTGCGCCGGGTCTCCAGTGCGGCGGCCGCGTGGCCGAGCGGCAGCGGGGCGATCGGTTCGTTGGCTGCGCGCGTGGCGATGTGAAGACCGAATTCGCAGAACGCCGTTATGTCGAGCACCGGACGGCTGAGAGTGTCATCGCTGCGCCGCTCCGGCGCGCGCCACAAAGCGATGAGTTGTGAATCGGCGCGGATATCGGCGAATGCGCCGGCAAGTGAGCCGGGGATGACGACGGCGTCGCAATCCTGGGCCTCGATCCGGTAACGGAACAGGCGCGGCTCGAATGGCTGGTGCAGGATCAGCCGGCCGCCAGTGACGAGCCACGGCATCAGTGTGACAGTCAGTCCCGCGAACGACGATGGCGGGGTGGCGGAGAGCAGCAGGGCATCTTGCGGCAGATTGCCATCGGCGACGATCTCCACGCCTGCGGCGATCAACTGTGCGTGGCTGCGCGGCACCGGCAACAAGCCGCGCGGCGCCGGCTCGAAGGTGATGGCGGCAACGTGCGCGGCCGGATTGCCATCGCGCTGCGGCGGCGGCCGCATTTCGGCGGCCGCGTCAAATACGTCGTCGAGCGGGACAATGCCATCCGGCACGTTGGCGCCAAAGGCGCAGACCTGGCGGATCGAGAACAGGCCGGCGGCGACGCGGCCGGCGATGGCGCAATGATCGGCGGCGCCGATCCGCGCCGCCGTGATGATCGCCCTGGTGCTGACGCTCGACAAAGCCGCGACGATTTCATTCTCGCGCCACAGCATCGGCAGCAGCGCCGGAATCATGCCGGCCCGCAGGATGCCAAGCAGCGTGAGAGCGCTCTCGGCCGTGTTCGGCAGTTGAACGCCGATCACGGCGTCGGTCTGAAGCCCGAGCGCGCGCAGGCGCGCAGCGATTGCCCAAACGATGCGGTCGGCCTGTGCGTAAGTGAGCTGACGCGGCTCGCCGTCGGTGAAATGTACGCGGTCGTCGGGATCGGCGAGCGCAACGGCGTCGGGATTGCGGACGGCGGCGCGGCGGAACAGGTCGTCGAGCGTGGTGCGCTCGGCGTCGTCCAGCGATGCCGCGCCGACGATCATGTGGCTTTCTCCGCCCACCAGGTTTCCGGCAGGTAGCCGTAGAGCGACGTCTGCTTCGGATGCGCGATTCGGGTCCAGCGCGCCACCCATTGCTGCGGCAGGTGGAACAGCGGGATGACGTAGAAGCCGGACAGCAGCACGCGATCGAGCGCGCGTGTCGCGGTGACGAAGTCGGATTGTTCGCGGGCGTTGAGCATCGCGGCGATCATGGCGTCGACCGCTTTCGACTTCACGCCCATGTAGTTGCGGGTGCCTTCCTGATCGGCGGCGGCCGAGCCCCAGTAGAAGAGCTGCTCGTTGCCGGGCGACAGCGATTGCTCCCAGCGATATTCCATCATGTCGAAGTCGAAGGTGACGCGGCGACGCTCGTATTGCGTGGCGTCGACCAGCCGCACCTGCATCTCGATGCCGGCGTGCTTGACGCTGCGGCTGAAGGCGAGGGCGAGGCGTTCCTGCTCGCGGCTCGTCACCAGATATTCGATCGTGAAGGGGCGGCCGGTCACGCCATGCACGAGCTGCGTGCCTTTGAGCCGGAATCCCGCCGCTTCAAACAGCGACAGCGCGCGCCGCAAGTTCTTGCGATCGCGGCCCGATCCGTCGCTGACCGGCGGCGACCAGCGGCCATCCATGATGTCGGCGCGCACCGCATCGGGGAACGGTTTGAGCAATTCGCGCTCCTGCGGCGTGGCGGCGCGCCCATGCGCGGAGAGTTCGCAATCGTCGAAGTAACTCGCGGTGCGGCGGTACTGGTCGAAGAAAAGATTGTGGTTGATCCATTCGAAGTCGAACAGGTGCAGCAGTGCCTCGCGCACCCGCACATCGCCGAACATCGGACGGCGGGTGTTGAACACCATGCCGGCCATGCCCTTCGGCAGGCCGTAGGGCAAACGATCCTTGACGACACGGCCGTCGCGCACCGCGGGGAAATCATAGGCGCTCTGCCAGCGGCTCGGATCGGTTTCGGTGCGGACGTCGTAGAGGCCGGTCTTGAACGCCTCGAAATGCGTGTTGGCGTCGCGGTAATAGTCGTAGCGGATCTCGTCGAAATTCCACATGCCGCGATAGATCGGGAGATCGTTGCCCCAGTAACTCGTGTCGCGGGTGAAGGTGACGCTCTCGCCCGGCTTCACACCAGTGACGGTGTAGGGGCCGCTTCCGATCAACGGCGTGAACGATGTGTCCTCGAACTTTTCCGGATCGACCGCGTGCTTGGACAGGATCGGCATCAGGCCGAGAATGAGCGGCAGCTCGCGGTCGTCGGCGCCGGAGAGATCGAAGCGCACGGCGTTGCTGCCGACAGCGTCGGCCTTTGCGACTTTCTTGTAATAGGTGCCGTAGAGCGGCTTGCCGCGATCGCGCAGGATCTGCCACGAGAAGATGATGTCCTCCGGCGTCACCGGCTTGCCATTGGAAAAACGCGCGCGCGGATCGAGCGTGTAGGTGACGTAGCTGCGCGCGTCGTCGGTCTCGACGCCGCTGGCGAGCAGCGCGTACAGCGTGAACGGCTCATCGTAGCCGCGCGCGAGCAAACTCTCATAGACGTAGCCACGCAGGTTTTGTGCGGCGAGCCCTTTGACGATGAACGGGTTGAGGCTGTCGAAGGTGCCGAGCACGCCCTGGATGAGCCGCCCTCCTTTCGGCGCGTCGGGCCGTGCGTAGCTGGGATGCGTGAAGTTCGGCGGCCAGGCAGGCCGTCCGTGCATCGCAAGCGCGTGCGGCGAGTCACCGGCGCGCGCGCCGTTGAGCAGGCTCGCGCCGGCGAGCGACAGTGTCCCGGTCATGACGGCGCGCCGCGACAGCCAAAACCAAGGTGCGGCGCGAGAGCTGTGACGATGCGCTGGCACGGTAAATTGCGATTCGCTTCAGGTTTCCGGCACTTTTAGCACAGTCGGCGCATGCGGCTCCGGATTTGGAGGCTTTATCGGCCCTCTAATATCCGCTAATCAAATCGCGGCTGCGTCACGTTGGCGCCCCATTTGCCGCCGACAGAGCGGCGCAGGGGGTGACGGCTGCGATCGGCCGAAGCCTGACGCAAGCACGAAACAGCTACGACACCTGTAAGATTTTGACGCCGAGTTATGGCGAGACGAGGGAATATAAATCTGATGCAGCAACGAATTTCACCGGCCCGCATGGCCGCTGCCTTGCTGGCCGCGACGCTGACGATCGGCGTGCCTCTGGCCGCTCTGGCGCAAGCGCCGGCGGCGAAGCCTGCGGAGAAGAAACCGGCGGCGAAGCCCGCCACTCCTGCGAAACCGGCAGCGCCGGCGCCAGCCCCGCAGGCGCAAGCGCCCGCGAACGGCGCTCCGACCGCGCAGAACGGCCAGCAGCCGAACCTGATGTATTCGCCGTGGATCAAGATCTGCAACAAGGGCAACGAGCCGAACGCCAAGCAGGTCTGCGTGACCGCGAAGGACGGCCGTCTCGAGAATGGCATGCCGGTCGCGGCCGCCGCTCTCATCGAGCCGCAAGGCGAAGCGCGCAAGCTGATCCGCATCACCGTTCCGCTCGGCATGCAGTTGCAACACGGCACGCGCCTGATCGTCGACCAGGAAGCGCCGGCGACCGCGCCGTACTTCATGTGCTTCCCGAACGGCTGCATGGCCGACTACGAAGCCAATGCCGACATGGTCGGCAAGCTCAAGAAGGGACACACCCTCACCATCCAGGCAATCAACATGCAGGGCCAGGCGATCAGCCTGCCGTTGCCGCTCGCCGATTTCGCCAAGGCCTATGACGGTCCGCCGACCGACCCCAAGGTGTTCGAGGAACAGCAGCGCAAGCTCCAGGAAGAATTGCAGAAGAAAGCGGAGGAGGCGCGCAAGAAGCTCGAAGCGCAGCAGCCGTCCGCCGCCGCACCGGCCGCACCGGCGCCGAAGCAGTAGGGTTCGGCGAGAACAAAAAAAGGCGCGGCCGCCATGCCGCGCTTTTTTCTGTCCCACCCTGTCAATTCATTCGGGTGTTGCGCGGGCGATAAGCGCCGCTGTCGTCACGATCGAACACCTCGGCGACCTGCGGGTGCCGGATCGGCATGCCCGATGTATCGGGGAGCAGGTTTTGCTCCGACACGTAGGCGACGTATTCGGTCTCTGCATTCTCGGCGAACAGGTGATAAAACGGCTGGTCTTTGCGCGGCCGCACCTCGGCCGGGATCGATTGCCACCATTCTTCAGTGTTGCTGAACACCGGGTCGATGTCGAATATGACGCCGCGGAACGGGAAGACGCGGTGCTTGACCACCTGTCCAATCTGGAATTTCGCGACACGGGTCTTGTTGTCGTTCGACGTCATGGCGAAAGCAAATAATCCGGGATTGAGGCAAACGCC
>DASZXA010000098.1:0-29823 GCA_035546455.1 Pseudolabrys sp. | reverse complement strand
TACGTCCGGCACCACCGGCCGCTCGAAGGGCGTGATGCTCACGCACGACAATGTGCGCATCTCGGCCGAGAACGCCAACACGTTCGACCACCTCGACGAGCATGAGGAGGTCATCGCCTATCTGCCGCTCGCCTGGGTCGGCGATCACATCTTCTCGTACGCGCAATCCTATGCCGCGGGTTATTGCGTGAATTGTCCGGAAGCACCGGAAACGGTGGTCGAGGACCGTCGCGAGATCGGCACGACCTACGCCTTCGCGCCGCCGCGCATCTACGAAAACCTGCTCACGCTCACGATGGTGCGGATGGAAGATGCCGGCGCACTCAAGCGCCGCGTCTTTCATTTCTTCATCGATTTCGCGCGGCAATGGGGCGAGAAGATTCTCAACAAGGAGAAGGTGCCGCTCTGGGTGCGTCTGGTCTACGGGATCGGCGAAATTCTGGTTTATGGCCCGTTGAAGAACCGCTTCGGGCTTTCGCGCATCCGCGTCGGCTATACGGCGGGCGAGGCGATCGGTCCGGAGATTTTCCGTTTCTATCGATCGCTCGGGCTGAATCTGAAGCAGCTTTACGGGCAGACGGAGGCGTCGGTCTACATCACGGCGCAACCGGACGGTGAAATCTATGCCGACACCGTCGGCAAGCCGAATATCGACGTCGATATCAGGATCGACGACAGCGGCGAGGTACTGTTCAAGTCGCCCGGGGTATTCGTCGGTTACTACAAGGATCCGGAGAAGACGGCCGAGACCAAGACCCCGGACGGCTGGGTACGCACGGGCGATGCCGGCTTCATCGACACCAAGACCGGCCATCTGAAGATCATCGACCGTGCCAAGGATGTCGGCCGGCTCAAGGATGGTTCGCTGTTCGCGCCGAAATACATCGAGAACAAGCTGAAATTCTATCCCAACATCAAGGAGGCGGTCGCGCTTGGCGACAAGCGCGATTTCGTCGGCGTGATGCTCAACATCGATCTCGTTGCTGTTGGCTCCTGGGCCGAGCGCAACAACGTCGTCTACGCCTCATATCAGGAGCTGGCCGGACATCCGCTCGTTTACGACATGCTGGCGAGGCATGTGGACGAAGTGAATCGCTCGCTGGCGGGCGAAGGGCCGATGGCTGGCTCGCAGATCAGGCGATTTCTCATTCTGCACAAGGAGCTCGATGCGGACGATGGAGAACTGACGCGCACCATGAAGGTACGTCGCGGCTTCATCGCCGAACGCTACGCGCCGCTCGTCGCCGCGCTTTATGATGGCTCGAAGGAGGCGGATATCTCGACGCAGGTCACGTTCGAGGACGGCCGCAAGGGCACGATCTCAGCGCGCGTGAAAATCCGCGACATGCAGACCTATCCGGCGACCGCCGCCCTGGAGAAGGCAGCATGAGGGCGCCGAGCGAGCGCGACATCAAGGCTGGCGAGGTCTTGCTTTCGGTCGAGAACGTCTCGCTCTCGTTCGGCGGCGTCAAAGCCATCCGCGATGTCTCCTTCGACATCCGCAAGGGCGAAATCCGCGCCATCATCGGTCCCAACGGCGCCGGCAAGACGTCGATGCTCAACGTCATCAACGGCTTCTACACGCCGCAGAAGGGCCGCATCACCTTCAAGGGCGAGGCGCGCCGCAAGATGCGTCCGCATCAGGCGGCCGAGGGCGGCATTGCCCGCACATTCCAGAACGTCGCGTTGTTTCGCGGCATGACCACGCTCGACAACATCATGACGGGCCGCACCCTGAAGATGCGCAGCAACCTGCTTACGCAGTTGCTGCGGTTTGGCCCGGCGATGAAAGAGGAAGTCGAGCACCGGCAGTTTGTCGAGGAGATCATCGACTTCCTGAAAATCCAGGAAATCCGCCGCGTCCCGGTGGGACGCCTGCCCTACGGCTTGCAGAAGCGGGTCGAGCTTGGCCGCGCGCTGGCGATGGAGCCGGACCTGCTGCTGCTCGACGAGCCGATGGCCGGCATGAACCTCGAAGAGAAAGAGGACATGTCGCGCTACATCCTCGACGTCAACGAGCAGTTCGGCACCACCATCGCGCTGATCGAGCACGACATGGGCGTGGTGATGGACCTGTCCAACCGCGTGGTGGTGCTCGATCACGGCATCAAGATCGCGGACGGGGCGCCGGACGAGGTCAAGCACGACCAGGCGGTGATCGACGCCTATCTCGGCGTGGCGCATTGAGGACGTTGTGATGGACCTGCTCTACAAGATTTTCATCGATCCGTTCATCCAGATGGGCACGGCGCCCGACCTGCTGTTGCAGACGCTGTGGGACGGGCTGGTGGCCGGTGTCCTCTATTCACTGATCGCGCTCGGCTTCGTGCTGATCTTCAAGGCGTCCGGCGTGTTCAATTTCGCCCAGGGCATCATGGTGGTGTTCGCCGCGCTGACGCTGGTCGGCCTGCACGAGCACGGCGTGCCGGCCTTCCTCGCGCTCGGCATTACGATTGCCGTGATGCTGGCTCTGGCTGTCGGGGTCGAAAGGCTGATGCTGCGGCCCCTTGTGAACCAGCCCGACATCATTCTGTTCATGGCGACGTTCGGGCTCACTTATTTCCTGATTGGGCTCGGCGAGGTCGTGTTCGGCAGCGAGCCGAAGGTGATGATCGCTGAACAACTGTGGCTGCCGCGCGGCGCCATCGAGTTCAAGATGGGCGCCAACGGCTTTGTCGCGCTGCAGAAGATCGATATTGCGGCTGCGGTGATCGCAACCCTGATGGTGATCGCGCTCGCGGTGTTCTTCCAGAGCACGCGGATCGGCCGCGCTTTGCGCGCGGTCGCCGACAGCCATAAAGCTGCGCTGTCGGTCGGCATCTCGCTGGAGCAGATCTGGGTGATCGTGTGGTTCGCAGCGGGCTTGGTCGCGCTCACCACAGGCATCATGTGGGGTGCACGCTCCGAGGTTTCGTTCGCGCTGGAGATCATAGCGCTGAAGGCGCTGCCGGTGCTGATCCTCGGCGGGTTCACCTCCATTCCCGGCGCCATCGTCGGTGGCCTCATCATCGGCGTCGGCGAGAAACTCGGTGAATTCTACTGGGGCCCGCTGCTCGGCAGCGGCATCGAGAGCTGGCTCGCCTATGTGATCGCCCTCATTTTCCTGCTGTTCCGGCCGCAGGGCCTGTTCGGCGACAAGATCATCGAACGGATCTGACGCATGTTTTACCGCGAGGCCGGCCAATACAAGACGACCTACGCCGCCGATCTCGCGGTGTTTCCGCTGCGGCAGGACCGCATCGGCATAGCGGTCATCATCTTCATCGCGGCCGTCATCATCCCTTATTTCGGAAGCGGCTTCCTGATTCAGGCGGTGATGATCCCGTTCCTGATCTTTTCGCTAGCGGCGATCGGGCTCAATCTGCTGACCGGCTATACCGGGCTGCTATCGCTCGGCACCGGCGCATTCATGGGGGTGGGGGCTTACGCCTGCTACAAGCTCACCACCTATTTCCCCGACGTCAACATCATCATCTGGGTGATCGCCTCCGGCTTCTTCTCGGCGGCGATCGGCGTGCTTTTCGGCCTGCCGTCGTTGCGCATCAAGGGCTTCTATCTCGCGGTGGCGACGCTCGCCGCGCAGTTCTTCCTGTCCTGGTGCTTCATCCGGCAGCCGTGGTTTTACAACTACAACGCCTCCGGCGCGATCGAGGTGCCGACGCGCACATTGTTCGGCATCCCGATCACCGGCGCGACCGCGACCGACAACACCCGCTATTACGTCGTGCTCGTCATCGTGATCGCCATGACATGGCTGGCATCGAACCTGGTGCATGGCCGCATCGGCCGCATGTGGATGGCGGTGCGCGACATGGACCTCGCCGCCGAATTGATCGGCATCCGCCTGCTGCGCACCAAGCTGCTCGCCTTCGCGGTGTCGTCGTTTTATTGCGGCGTGGCCGGCGCCCTGCTGGTGTTCCTCTGGTACGGCGGCGCCGAGCCGGCAGTGTTCGACGTCAATCTGAGCTTCTTCATCCTGTTCATGATCATCATCGGCGGCCTCGGCAGCCTGATCGGCTCGTATTTCGGCGCGGCGCTGATCTTCATTCTGCCGATCGTGCTGCGCTATCTGCCGCCGCGGTTCGGCATTCCCGTTCAATCGGCGACCGTTGAACATGTGCAGTTCATGATCATCGGCGCTTTGATCGTTTTCTTCCTGATTGTTGAGCCGAACGGGCTGGCCCGGCTCTGGCAGGTGGCAAAGCAGAAATTGAGGGTGTGGCCTTTCCCCTATTGAAAGGGCACAATCTCGTCCAAGCGGCCGCGGCTTAAGCGGCGGCCGGTCAACGATACGGCGGGCAATACCGCCGCAGAACTGAAAGGGAGGAAGGACAATGCGTTTGTATGGAGCTCTGATCGGGGCAGCCGTTGCGGCTGCGACCGGGCTGTCACTGGCGCCGGCCAGCGCGGCTGACGGGATTTACGTCCCGCTGTTCGCCTACCGGACCGGGCCGTTCGCCGGCTCGGGCACGCCGATCGTCAATGGCATGGCCGACTATCTCAACATGCTCAACGAGCGTGACGGCGGCATCGGCGGCGTCAAGCTGATCGTCGAGGAATGCGAAACCGCTTACGACACCAAGAAGGGTGTCGAATGCTACGAGCAGGTGAAGTCGAAGAATCCGGTCGTGATCAACCCGTATTCGACCGGCATCACGCTGCAGATCATTCCGAAGGCGGCGGTCGACAAGATTCCGATCCTGTCGATGGCCTACGGCCTGTCGGCCTCGGCGGATGGCACGACCTTCCCGTGGGTCTTCAATCCCCCGGCCACCTATTGGGACGGCGCTTCGATGTTCGTGCGCTACGCCGGCGAAAAAGAAGGCGGCATGGCGAAGCTCAAGGGCAAGAAGATCGGCCTCGTCTATCTCGACGCGCCGTACGGCAAGGAGCCGATCCCGCTGCTTGAAGCCCTGGCCAAGGATTACGGCTTCGAGCTGAAGCTCTATCCGGTTCCGGCCGCCGAAATGCAGAACCAGTCGTCGCAGTGGCTCAACATCCGCCGCGACCGCCCGGACTGGATCTACCTGCAAGGCTTCGGCAGCATGAACCCGACCGCGGTCAAGGAAGCTGCCAAGATCAACTACCCGATGGATCATCTGATAGGTAACTGGTGGGCCGGCGGCGACGACGATGCGCGTCCGGCCGGCGACGGCGCCAAGGGCTACCTGTCGCTCGACTTCAACCAGGTCGGCACCAACTTCCCGGTCATTCAGGACATCCTCAAGTACGTCGTGGACAAGGGTAAGAGCCAAACCCCGAAGGACCGGGTCGGCGAAAACCTCTACAACCGCGGCGTCCTGAACTCGATGATCATCGCGGAAGGCATCCGCAACGCGCAGAAGGTCAGCGGCAAGAAGCAGATCACCGGCGAAGACATGCGCCGCGGTCTGGAGACGCTGACCGTCAACGAGGCACGCCTGAAGGAAATGGGCGCTGCCGGTTTCGCCGCGCCGATGAAAGTGACGTGCAAGGACCACAACGGCCACAACGCCGCCTACATGGCGAAGTGGGACGGCAAGAAGTGGACCAAGGGTTCGGATTGGATCCAGCCGATCAAGGACAAGGTTGAGCCTCTGATCGAGTCGTCGGCGAAGGAATACTCCACCGCCAACGCCGGCTGGCCCAAGCGCGACGAAAAGTGCGACATGTAACTTGAAAGCGAAACCTCTCCCCGCCGGTGGCGGGGAGAGGGCTTTCAGCGGAGTTCGTTATCAGATCTGAGGTTCGAATGTCGGTCGCCACGCACGCCCATTCCGAGGCGTCGGAGAAAATCCTCTCCGTCAACAATATCGAGGTGATCTACGACCACGTCATCCTCGTGTTGAAGGGTGTGTCGCTCGATGTGCCGAAGGGCGGCATCGTCGCGCTGCTTGGCGCCAACGGCGCCGGCAAGACCACGACCCTCAAGGCGATTTCCAATCTGCTGCATGCCGAACGCGGTGACGTCACCAAGGGCTCGATCGAGTTCGACGGCAAAGAGGTGCAGGACCTGTCGCCCAACGAGCTGGTGCGGCGCGGCTGTATTCAGGTGATGGAAGGCCGCATGTGCTTCGGCCACCTCACCATCGAGGAGAATTTGCTGACCGGCGCGTTCACCCGGCGCGACGGCAAGGCGGCGATCCGCGCCGACCTCGACAAGGTTTACGGCTATTTCCCGCGCCTGGCGGAACGCCGCACCTCGATGGCCGGCTACACGTCCGGCGGCGAGCAGCAGATGTGCGCGATCGGCCGCGCGCTGATGTCACGGCCCAAGATGATCCTGCTCGATGAGCCATCGATGGGTCTGGCGCCGCAGGTGGTCGAGGAGATTTTCGAGATCGTCCACGATCTCAACGACAAGGAAGGCGTCTCATTCCTACTCGCCGAGCAGAACACCAACATGGCGCTGAAATACGCGCGCTACGGCTACATTCTCGAAAACGGGCGCGTGGTGATGGACGGCGATGCCAAGGCGCTGGCCGCCAACGAGGACGTCAAGGAATTCTACCTCGGTGTCGCAGAAGGCAAGCGCAAGTCGTTCCGCGACGGCAAGCACTACCGCCGCCGCAAGCGCTGGCTTGCTTGACGGCATGGGAGCTGCGCCGGACGACGCCCTGTTTCGCCTGCTGGCGCCATCGCGGCTGACCGCGGTGGCCGATGTCGGCGCCAATCCGATCGACGGCGTGCCGCCCTACAAGCCGCTTTTGGCCAAGCGGCTTTGCCGGGTCGTGGGATTCGAGCCGCAGGCGCAGGCGCTCGCCGCGCTCAATGCCGCCAAAAGCGAGTACGAAACCTACCTGCCGGCGGCGGTCGGCGACGGGCAGGAAGGCACGCTGCGCATCTGCAAGGCGCCGGGCATGACCAGCCTGTTCAAGCCCGATCCGCGCGTGCTCGCGCAATTCGACGGGTTCGCCGCCTGGGGTCAGGTGGTCGGCGAGGAGCGGATCGCGACACGCCGACTCGATGACATCGCCGAGATCGAGTCGCTCGATTTCTTGAAGATCGACGTGCAGGGGTCCGAGCTGGCGGTGTTCCGCGGCGGCCGCGAGCGGCTGTCGCGCGCAGTGGCGATTCAGACGGAAGTCTCGTTTATCGCGCTCTACGAGGGGCAGCCGACCTTCGGCGACATCGATGTGGAATTGCGGCAGATGGGCTTCGTGCCGCATGCCTTCGCCGGCGTTAAAAAATGGGCGATTGCGCCGGTCAGCATGCCGAAAAATCAGAATAGCAGTACGCTCAACCAGTTGCTCGAAGCCGATATCGTCTATGTCCGCGATTTCAGCCGCGACGACGCCATGAACGCGGAACAACTCAAGCATCTCGCGCTGATCGCGTTCCACTGTTACCGGTCGTTCGATCTGGCGGCGAATTGCGTGCGCCGGCTGGTCGCACTTGGCGCGGTTCCCGCCGATGCGCTGGCGCGCTATGTTGCGTTGATCGGCAAGAGCTAGACGAATTTCTGTTCGGGATTGACGGTCGTGGTCGATGTTTATGATGTGTTGGAGACCCGTGCGCCGGAGGCGCGCGAGCGCGAGCAGTTCGGTAAGCTGCCGGAGCAGATCGCGCGCGCGCTCAAGGCGCCCGGTTGGGCGAAGCATCTCGCCGGCGTCGATCCGAAATCGGTGACCTCGCATGCGGCGCTGGCGAAACTGCCGGTGCTGCCGAAGTCGTCGATCCCGGCCTTGCAGAAGGACAATCCGCCGTTCGGCGGCCTCAATGTGATCGCGCCGGGGAAGGCGCGGCGCCTGCAAATGTCGCCGGGCCCAATTTTTGAGCCGGAAGGCCACGCCAAGGATTTTGGCGACAGCGCGCGCGCTTTGTTCGCGGCCGGTTTCCGCGCCGGCGACGTCGTGCACAATTCGTTTTCGTATCACCTGACGCCCGGCGCTTATATCCTGGAAGAGGGGGCCTTCGCGCTTGGCTGCGCGGTCATTCCCGGCGGCATCGGCAATACCGAGCAGCAGCTCGAGGCGATCGCTCATTACAAGCCGCGGGGCTATATCGGCACGCCTGATTTCCTGAAAATATTGCTCGATACCGGTGAGAAGACCGGCAAGTCGGCCGCCTCGTTCAAGCGCGGGCTGGTGTCCGGCGCGGCTTTGCCGCCGTCGCTGCGCGACGAATTGGGCAAGCGCGGTGTCAATGTCGCGCAGTGCTATGCGGTTGCCGAGTGCGGCGTGATCGCCTACGAGAGCGATGTGCGCGAAGGACTGATCGTTAACGAGAACCTGATCGTCGAGATCGTGCGGCCGGGCACCGGCGATCCTGTGCCGGACGGCGAAGTCGGCGAGATCGTCGTCACCACGTTCAACCCGGACTATCCGATGATCCGGCTCGGCACCGGCGACCTGTCGGCGTTTATGGCCGGTGCTTCGCCGTGTGGCCGCACCAACAAGCGCATCAAGGGCTGGATGGGCCGCGCCGACCAGACCACCAAGGTCAAAGGCATGTTCGTCCATCCGCGCCAGGTGGCGGAGATCGGCAAGCGGCATACTGAACTCGGCAAGCTGCGGCTGGTGGTGAGCCGCGCGGACGAGCAGGATGCGATGACCTTGATGGCCGAGTGCGCCGCGCCGGGCGCCGGCCTCGACGCCACTGTGGTGGAAACGCTGCAATCGGTGACCAAGGTGCGTGGCAGCGTAAAGCTGGTCGCGCCCGGCTCGTTGCCGAACGACGGCAAGGTCATCGCCGACGAACGGCCGGTGGGCTCGTGAGCGTCGGCGTTCTCCTCGTCAATCTTGGCACGCCGGACGCCACCGACTACTGGTCGATGCGGCGTTACCTCAAGGAATTCCTGTCCGACCGGCGGGTGATCGAGGAAAACCCGATCAAGTGGTGGCTGGTTCTCAACCTTATCATCCTGACGGTGCGGCCGGCGCGCAAAGGCCGCGACTACGACAAGATCTGGAATCGTGCGCGCAATGAATCGCCGCTCAAGACGATTACGCGAGCGCAGGCCGAAAAGCTTGGCCGGGCGTTGGGCAAGAAGGTGATCGTCGACTGGGCGATGCGCTACGGCAATCCATCGATCCCGTCGCGGCTCGCGGCGATGCAGAAAGCCGGCTGCGACCGCATCCTGGTGATACCGCTCTATCCGCAATATGCCGCCGCGACCACCGCGACCGTCTGCGACAAGGTATTCGACGCGCTTGCCGTGATGCGCTGGCAACCGACCTTGCGTGTGACGCCGCCTTATTACGATGAGCCGGGCTATATCGATGCGCTTGCCGGCTCGCTGAAATCGTCGCTGGCGAAGCTGAAGTTCAAGCCGGACGTCGTGCTCGCCTCGTTTCACGGCATGCCGGAAGAGTATGTCGCGAAGGGCGATCCCTATCGCTCGCAATGCGAGGAAACCGCGCGGCTGCTGCGCAGGAAGCTCGGCATGAACGAGAGCAAGTTGCGGCTCACCTTCCAGTCGCGGTTTGGCCCGGCGGAATGGCTCAAGCCCTATACCGACAAGACTGTCGAGGCGCTGGCGAAAAAGGGCGTAAAGAATCTGGCCATCATCACGCCGGGCTTTGCCGCGGATTGTCTCGAGACGCTGGAGGAGATCGCGATGGAAAATGCCGCGATCTTCAAGGCGTCCGGCGGCGAGAACTTCGCCGCCATCCCGTGCCTCAACGACAGCGCCGGCGGAATGAAGGTGATTGAGACGGTGGTGCGGCGCGAGCTGAAGGGCTGGGTTTAGGCGACGCCGGCGCGCAGCAGATCGTGCATGTGCAGGATGCCGGTCGGCTTGCGGCCCTCGGCGACGAACACTGTGGTGATCTTCGACGAGTTCAGCATCTCCAGCACTTCGGTCGCAAGCTGGTCGCCGGCGATGACTTTCGGGTTCGCTGTCATCACCTCGTCGACCTTGGCGTCAAGCAGTTTCGGCCCCATGTGGCGGCGCAAGTCGCCGTCAGTGATGATGCCGACCAGCATGCCGTGCGCGTCGGTGACGCCGACACAGCCGAAGCCCTTCGACGAAATCTCGACGATCGCGTCGGACATCCTGGTGCCGAGCTTGGTGAGCGGCATCTCGCCGCCGGCGTGCATCAGCTCGCGGGCGAATTTGAGCATCGCACCGAGCCGGCCGGACGGGTGCAGCCGTCCGAAATCGGTGGCGGTGAAGCCGCGGCTTTCCAGCAGGGCGATGGCGAGCGCGTCGCCGAGCGCAAGCTGCATCAGCGACGACGTGGTCGGCGCCAGATTGTGCGGGCAGGCCTCGCGCGCTTCCGGCAGCGTCAGCGCGATGTCGGCCGCCTGGCCGAGCGTCGAATGCGCGACGGCGGTCACCGCGATCAGGCCGATGCGGTGGCGGCGCGAATAATCGATCAGGCTCTTGAGCTCTGTGGTCTCGCCGGACCATGACAGCGCCAGGATTACGTCGCTGTCGGGGGCGATCATGCCGAGGTCGCCATGGCCGGCGTCGCCGGCGTGGATGAAGAAGGCGGTGGTTCCGGTCGACGCCAGGGTTGCTGCGATCTTGCGCGCGATGTGGCCCGACTTGCCCATGCCGGTGACGACCACGCGGCCTTTGGCATTGCGGATCAGTTCGACGGCGGCGACGAACGGGGCGCCGAGGCCGTTGCGCAGCGCAGCCGACAGCGCGCCGAGGCCTTCGGCCTCGACCGAAATGGCGCGCACGGCGGACGCGATCAGGTTCGCATGACTCGGGTTTTGGGCCGCGAGGGGCTCAGTTTTTGCCATTAAGTTCCGATGGTTGGCGGGTCGGCCCGCGGGGGGTTGGAATAGCACGGTTTGGCCGGGCGCGCGAAGGCGGCCGCCGGTCAACGTCCCGTTAACCATAACCCTTTTTACTCCGTTAACCAAAATTTACCGGCCGGCGCGCCGCCTGCGCGCACGGCAGGTCGTGGCGTGTCGGCCCCATCAGGAGACGCTTCGCAAGTGCCGCGCTCTCGCATCCCGGTTCTGGCGTGCAGCCTCGTGCTGCTCGCGCCGATGGCGGCGTTCGCGCAGATGCAGCGCTTCGCGCAGACCGATCCGGCCATCCAGAGCTACGATCCGCTGGCGCCCGATACCACCGACAAGAGCAAGCAGAAAAAGCCGCAGCCGTACCAGACGTTCGAGCAGAAGCCGCCCGATCGGCGCGAGACCACGACGTTTGAAGCGCCGCGTCCCGCGGCCGGCGCCGGCAAGACCGGCTTCGACTCCACCAATACGCGCGGCCGCGCTTCGACATCGAAGACGAAGAAGACGCAGGACGCGCAACGCGCACGCGATGTCGCGCCGGGTGATCCCGTTCCGGCGCCGCTGTCGGCGAAGCCAGTGCTCACCACCACGGCACAAACATCTTACGCCATGGCCGGCAAGCCGGGCGCGCCGCCGATCGAAGCCGGCAGCCAGCCACCGACCCGCACCAAGAAAAAGAAGAAAAAGGAAGAGATCGATCCGTACGATCCGATCGGCTTCCGCCAGGGCGGCCTGACCTATTATCCGGCGATCGAGTTTATCGGCGGCTACGATTCCAACCCGGCGCGGACGTCGAATGGCAAGAGCGGCGGCACGATGACGGTCGCGCCGGAATTGCGGGTGCGCTCAGACTGGAGCCGGCACGAGTTCAAGGCGGATCTGCGCGGCAGCTACAACTGGTATTCGCCGGACAGCACGCCATCGCTCGACCGCCCATATTTCAACGGCACCGCCGACGGCCGCATCGATGTGACGCACGACACTCGCATCGATCTCGCCAGTCGCGTCACCGTTTCGACCGATAATCCGAACAGCCCGAACCTGCCGGCTGGCCTTTCCAAGCTGCCGATCTACACCAGCTTCGGCGGCACAGCGGGCGTCGGGCAGAAATTCAACCGCCTCGATGTCTCGCTCAAGGGCACGTTCGATCGCACCGTCTATCAGGACTCCGAGCTGACCAATGGCGCGACCTCGAGCAACGAGGACCGCAACTTCAATCAATATGGCGGCGTGCTGCGCACCGGCTACGAGATCAGCCCGGGCGTGACGCCGTTCGTCGAGGTTGGCGCCGACACCCGCAAGCACGACCTTGCGACCGACTCGTCCGGCTTCCAGCGCGATTCCAACGGCTGGACTGCGATGGTCGGCACCACCTTTGAATTGACGCGAGTTCTCACCGGCGACATCGCGGTCGGCTATACGCGGCGCGAATATGAGGACGACCGGCTCAAGGCGCTCGCGGGCTTCATCGGCCAAGGCTCGCTGACCTGGACGGCGTCGGCGCTCACCACCGTGAAGCTGACAGCGGCCTCAACCGTCGGCGAGTCCGATCAGTCCTTCGTGTCCGGTGTGCTCTATCGCGACGTCGGCCTCCAGGTCGATCACGCGTTCCGGCGCTGGCTGATCGGCTCGCTGAAGGGCGGCGTCGGCTTCGACGAGTATGTCGGCTCCGGCCGCAACGACCAGCGCTACTATTTCGGCGGCGGGCTCACCTACAAGCTCAACCGCTTCGTGCAATTGAAAGGCGAAGCGCGGCACGAATGGCTCACCTCGAACCAGCCGGGCAACGACTACAACGCGAACGTCGTGCTGCTCAGCCTGCGCCTGCAGTACTGATTATTTGCCGAGCAAGCCGGGAAGTTGCGCCCGCAAAGCTGGCCCGAGATCGTCGCGTTCGAGCGCATAGGCGATGTTGGCGGCGAGGAAGCCGATCTTGGAGCCGCAGTCGAAGCTGCGGCCTTCGAACTTCAGGCCGTAGAACGGCTGCTTGCGCGCAAGCTCAAGCATCGCATCGGTGAGCTGAATTTCGCCGCCGGCGCCGGCTTCCTGCCGGCTGAGGATGTCGAAAATCTCCGGCTGCAGGACGTAGCGGCCGGTAATGATGAGGTTGGACGGCGCATCGGCCGGCTTCGGCTTCTCGACCATCTTGGTGATCTCGAACGCCTTGCCGTGCGCCTTGCCGACGCCGACCACGCCGTAGCTGCCGACACTGGCTGGCGGAACTTCCTCGACCGCGATGATGTTCGCCTTGGCATCGAGGCCGTTCGCCGCCTCGATCATCTGCTGGATGCAGCCTTTCGGATTCTGCACCAGCACGTCCGGCAGCAGCAGCGCGAACGGCTCGTTGCCGACTAGTTCGCGCGCGCACCACACGGCGTGGCCGAGGCCGAGCGGCGATTGCTGGCGCGTGAAACTTACGGTTCCCGCCTGCGGCAAATCGTCCTCGAGCAGGGCGAGTTCGGTCTTCTTGCCGCGCTCGGTCAGCGTCAGCTCGAGTTCGAACTGGCGGTCGAAGTGATCCTCGATCACCGACTTGTTGCGGCCGGTGACGAAAATTAGATGTTCGATGCCGGCGCCGCGCGCCTCGTCGACCACATGCTGGATCAGCGGACGGTCGACGACCGGCAGCATCTCCTTGGGCATCGCTTTGGTGGCGGGCAGGAAGCGCGTTCCGAGGCCGGCGACCGGAAAGATGGCTTTGCGAATTTTCATGCAGCGCCCAATGCCGGTGAAATGTGGCCGCATTAAAGAGCATGGTGGAGCGGCAAAATCCAGAGTGGGAATTCGCCATTAACGTGCTCGAAAGATTATCGGATCACCCATACAGTCGGACGAGGGTGAAAGGGACGAGGATGGCGGGGTTCCGTTCTGCTGCGGGGGTGCTGACGATTCTGCTGGCCGGTTTCGCACCGGCGATGGCGCAGACCACCGGGGCGATCTCGCCGGTGAACCCGCCCAATGGCGCTCCAGCTTGGAGTGGCGAGTCCGGCGCCTCTGGCGATCCGTCCATGACCGCCGAGGCGATCAAGGCGGACGCTGCGAATTTTCATCAGTGCCTCAACCGGCTCTGGCCGCTTGCCGCAAAGCGGCATGTCTCGCGCGCGACTTACGTTGCCGCGACCAGGGACCTGACGCCCGACCTGCGCATCATGGACCTGATGGACAACCAGCCGGAGTTCACCAAATCGTTCTGGGACTACCTCGACATCCTGGTGACGGATGAGCGGATCGATCAGGGACGTGCGCTGCTGGCGAAATACGGCAAGACATTCGACGCGGTCGAGAAAGCCTACGGCGTCGATCGTTATACGTTGGCGGCGATCTGGGGAGTCGAGACGAAATACGGCGCGGTCGCCGGTGAGCGGCCGGTGGTGCGCTCGACAGCGACGCTCTCCTGTATCGGCCGCCGGCAGAAATTTTTCCGCAACGAGTTTCTCGACGCGCTGGAGATCCTTCAGCGCAACGACGTGCCGCAGGAGAAGCTGGTCGGCTCGTGGGCCGGCGCGTTCGGCCCGACCCAGTTCATGCCGAGCTCGTTCAAGCGCTACGCGGTCGATTTCGATCGCGACGGCCACCGCGATGTAGTCGGCTCGATCCCGGACATGCTGGCGTCGACCGCCAACAACCTGAAGAAGGACGGCTGGGCCAGCGGCGCGACCTGGGGCTACGAGGTCGTGGTGCCGGCCAATTTCGATTTCCGGCTCGCGGATCGTCATCGCGCCCTGCCGATCGGAGAGTGGATGCGGCTTGGCATCGTCCGCGTGCAAGGCAAGCACTTCCCGCGGCTCGACGACCAGGCCTATCTGCTGGTGCCGGCCGGCGTGCAGGGACCGGGCTTCCTGATGCTGCACAACTTCCGCGTCATCATGAAGTACAACCCGGCTGAGGCCTATGCGCTGGCGATCGGGCATCTCGCCGACCGTCTGCGTGGCGGCGGCCCGTTCGCGCAGGACTGGCCGCGCTATGAGCGCGTGTTGTCGCGCGACGAGCGGCTTGAATTGCAGCAGCACCTTCAGCGCAACGGCTATGACGTCGGCGAGCCGGACGGCCAGCTTGGCGGCAAGACCCGTGCGGCAATCCGCGAATTCCAGGCCCGGGTCGGCCAGGTTCCCGACGGGTTTGCCTCGACTGCCGTGCTCGAAAAGCTGCGCAGCCGCTAACCCTCAAACCGACATTTTTGCCGGCTACTTGTCGTTGCCGTATAAGGAACGGCCGCGACATCGCGGCGGCGGCATCTCGATGGCACGAACGACCTCACTTCTGCGCGCGGCGGCAATCGCACTCCTGATCGGTGCGGTCGAATTGTCGGGTGGGCTCGTCGTCACCGTCGGCCTGACCGACACCGCGGCCGCCCAGTTCCGCGGCCGTGGCGGCGGTGGCTTCTTCGATTCGCTGTTTGGCCCGCGGCGCTATGGCCCGATCGAACGTGACGTTCCGATGGAAGCGCCCGTCGAGTCGTCTCGCGCCCCCGCGCCAAAGAAAGCCGACGCGAACGCGCCGATGCCGACCCTGTCGGTCATGGTGATGGGCGACTCGATGGCCGACTGGCTCGGCTACGGCCTTGAGGAGGCGTTTGCCGACTCGCCCGAAATCGGCGTGGTGCGGAAATCCAAGGCTCACTCCGGCCTGATCCGCTACGAGGCCCGCAGCGACCTCGACTGGTGGCATGTCGCGCGCGACCTGCTTGGCAAGGAAAAAGTCGACTACGTGGTGATGATGCTCGGCGTCGACGACCGCACCAGCATCCGCGAGAGCCAGGTCGAACAGAAAAAGCAGCAGGAAGCCAAGGAGGCGAAGGAAACAGCCAAGGATCCTGCAAAGGATGACAAGGACGCAAAGGCTGAACCGGACAAGCAGGCCAAGACCGACGATGAAGACGAAGCGCCGTCGATCGTTGCGCCCGAACCCAAGCGCGGCACCTCCGGCGTGATCGAGTTCCGCACCGAGCGCTGGGAGCAGATTTATACCAAGCGCATCGACGACACGATCGCCGCGCTCAAGAGCAAAGGCGTTCCGGTGCTGTGGGTCGGCCTGCCGTCGGTCCGCGGCACGCGCTCGACCGCCGACGTCGTCTATCTCAACGACCTCTATCGTGCGCGCGCCGAAAAGGCCGGCATCGTCTATGTCGATGTGTGGGACGGCTTTGTCGATGAGGGCGGCAAGTTCACCTACATGGGCCCGGACTTCGAGGGCCAGAACCGCCGGCTCCGGTCAGGCGACGGCGTCCACTTCACCAAGAGCGGCGCGCGCAAGCTGGCGCACTATGTCGAGCGTGAACTGCGCCGTTACATGCAGAACCGCGCGCTGCCGATGGCGATGCCGTCCGGCGCGCCGCAGTTGCAGGGCGCTCCGAACGAGCCGGCGGCCCGACCGGTCGCAGGGCCGGTGCAGGCGCTGACCGGCGTTGCGACCGGCAGTGAGGAATTGCTTGGCGGAGGCGCCACGCGGCCGGTGCATTCCGACCCGACCGCGACGCGTGTTCTGGTCAAGGGCGAGCCGGTGGCTGCGGCGGCAGGCCGCGCCGACGATTTCAAGTGGCCGCGCGGGGGCGGCGATGCCGCAACGGCCGAGCCGCTGACGCCGACGGCGGCCGCCGCGCGCGCCGCGCCCGTTGCGCCGCAGAAGCCTGCATCGGCCAAGGATGCGGGGAAGGACTCCAAGCAGGCCGCCCGCGAGCCGCCGAAAGCTGCCGGCAAGGATGCCAATAAGGACGCCAAACAGGCGGAAAAGCCGAAGACGACGAAACCCGCCACGGCGACGGCGGAGCAACAGCGCCCGCGCGCCAATACTCAGCCGCGGCCGCCGCAACCGGTGCAGCAGCGGCGCGAGCCGGGTCTGTTCGGCCTGTTCAGATAGACTTGCCGCCTAGCGCGGCAGGCTGGTCGTTCCCATCAGGAACTTGTCGACCGCATGGGCGCACTGGCGTCCCTCGCGGATTGCCCACACCACCAGCGACTGGCCGCGGCGCATGTCGCCGGCGGCGAACACCTTCGGGATCGAAGTCTTGTAGGCGAAGGTGTCGGCGCTGACGTTGCCGCGCTGGTCGAGCGCGATGTTGAGCGACTTGAGCATGCCCTCGTGCACCGGATGGACGAAGCCCATCGCCAGCAGCACGAGATCGGCCTCGATCTCGAATTCCGTGCCGGCAATCGGTTGGAACTTGGCGTCCGCCTTCACGCAATGCAGCTTCTTCACCTGACCGTTCTCGCCGGTGAATTTCTGCGTCAGCACGGCGAAGTCGCGAGTCGCGCCTTCTTCATGGCTCGACGAGATGCGCAGCTTGAGCGGCCAGTTCGGCCAGGTCATCGCCTTGTTCTCGCGCACCGGCGGCTGCGGCATGATCTCGAAATTGACGACCGACACCGCGCCCTGGCGAATCGAGGTGCCGACGCAGTCGGAGCCGGTGTCGCCGCCACCGATCACCACGACCTTCTTGCCGGTGGCGAGGATCGGCTCGACCGAACCCTGCGGCTCGTTGCTGACGCGGCGGTTCTGCTGCGGCAGGAAATCCATCGCGAAATGGATGCCCTTGAGCTCGCGGCCGGGGATCGGCAGATCGCGCGGCTTCTCCGAGCCGCCGGTCAGTGCGATCGCGTCGTACTGCTGAAGCAAAGTCTCGGCGGGCAGGCTGACGCCGACATGGACGCCGTAGTGGAAGGTGACGCCTTCGGCTTCCATTTGCTCGACGCGGCGGTCGACGTGAACCTTCTCCATCTTGAAGTCGGGGATGCCGTAGCGCATCAGGCCGCCGGCCTTTGCCCAGCGCTCATAGACATGGACGCTGTGCCCGGCGCGCGCGAGCTGCTGCGCGCAAGCGAGGCCGGCCGGGCCTGAGCCGACCACGGCGACCTTCTTGCCGGTCTTCTTTGCGGCGACTTCCGCCTGCAGGCCCTTTTCGATCGCGCGGTCGGCGATCGCGCATTCGATCGATTTGATGGTCACCGGATTGTCGTCGATGTTGAGTGTGCAGGACGCTTCGCACGGCGCCGGGCAGATGCGGCCTGTAACTTCCGGGAAATTGTTGGTCGAATGCAGGTTGATCGCGGCGAGGTCCCACTGGCCGCGATAGACCAGGTCGTTCCAGTCCGGGATCTGGTTATTGACCGGGCAGCCGGTCGGCGTGTTGGTGATGACGTTGGTGCCGTGGCAGTACGGCACGCCGCAATCCATGCAGCGCGCGGCCTGGTCGCGCACCTCCCGATCGGCCGGCGGCAGCACGAACTCGCGGTAATGCTTCACGCGCTCCGCGACCGGCTGATAGTCGCGATCCTCGCGCTCGATTTCGAGAAACCCTGTAACCTTACCCATAATTTACTCCGCCGCCTGGATCGAGGCGGCTTCCTTGGCGAGTTCGGCCAGCGCGCGGCGATACTCGACCGGCATGACCTTGCGGAACATCGGACGATACTTCGCCCAGTTGGCGAGGATCGCTTCGGCCCGCTTGGAGCCGGTGTAGGCCGCGTGATTGTGGATCAGCTTGCGCAGCCGCTCGGCATCGCCCGAAGTGAGGTCGCTGATGTCGACGCGGCCGTGGCTTTCGAGGTCGTTCTGCGCGTTGTATTCGCGCTCGGCGACCGCTTCTTCTTCCGGCACCGGCTCGAGTTCGACCATCGCCATGTTGCAGCGGCTCTCGAACGAGTTGTCTTCGTCGAGCACGTAGGCGACGCCGCCCGACATGCCGGCCGCGAAGTTGCGCCCGGTCTTGCCGAGCACGACCACGACGCCGCCGGTCATGTATTCACAGCAATGGTCGCCGGCGCCCTCGATCACAGCGATGGCGCCCGAGTTGCGGACCGCGAAGCGCTCGCCGGCCACGCCGCGGAAGTAGCACTCGCCGGAGATCGCACCGTAAAGCACGGTGTTGCCGACGATGATCGACTCCTCCGGCACCACGGCGGAATCGGCGGCCGGCTTGATGATGATGCGGCCGCCCGACAGGCCCTTGCCGACATAGTCGTTGCCGTCGCCCGACAGCTCGAAGGTGACGCCATGGGCAAGCCATGCGCCGAAACTCTGACCGGCGGTGCCGGTGAAGTTAACGTGGATAGTGCCGTCCGGCAGGCCTTCGTGACCGTAACGCTTGGCGATCTCGCCCGACAGCATCGCACCGGCGGTGCGGTCGATGTTCTGGATCGCGCTGGCGAGCTTGACCGGGCCGCGGCCTTCGATCGCGCTTTGCGCCTGCGCGATCAGCTTGCGGTCGAGGATCTTGTCGATCCTGTGGTCCTGCTTCTCACTCCTGAAGATCGCGGTGCCCTTGGCGGCCTGAGGCTTGGTGAAGAGCTTCGAGAAGTCGAGGCCCTTGGCCTTCCAGTGCTCGATGAGCTTGCGGCGGTCGAGCATCTGCATCTGGCCGACCATCTCATCGAAGCTGCGATAGCCGAGCTCGGCCATGATCTCGCGCACTTCCTCGGCGACGAAGAAAAAGTAGTTGATGACGTGCTCGGGCTGGCCGGTGAAGCGCTTGCGCAGCACCGGATCCTGCGTCGCGACACCGACCGGGCAGGTGTTGAGGTGGCACTTGCGCATCATGATGCAGCCGGCCGCGATCAGCGGCGCGGTTGAGAAGCCGAATTCGTCGGCACCGAGCATCGCACCGATCACGACGTCGCGCCCGGTGCGGATGCCGCCGTCGACCTGCACCGAGATGCGGCCGCGCAGGCGGTTGGCGACCAGCGTCTGGTGGGTCTCGGCGAGGCCGATTTCCCACGGCGAACCGGCATGCTTGATCGAGGTGAGGGGGCTGGCGCCGGTGCCGCCTTCGAAGCCGGAAATGGTGACGTGATCGGCGCGCGCCTTGGAGACGCCGGCGGCGACCGTGCCGACGCCGACTTCCGAGACGAGCTTCACCGAGACGTCGCCCGCCGGGTTGACGTTCTTGAGGTCGAAGATGAGCTGCGCGAGGTCTTCGATCGAATAGATGTCGTGGTGCGGCGGCGGTGAAATCAGGCCGACGCCGGGCGTCGAATTGCGCACCTTTGCAATGGCTTTATCGACCTTGTGGCCGGGCAACTGGCCGCCCTCGCCGGGCTTGGCGCCCTGCGCCATCTTGATCTGCATCATGTCGGAATTGACGAGATATTCCGCCGTGACGCCGAAGCGGCCGGACGCGACCTGCTTGATCGCCGAGCGCATCGAGTCGCCGTTCGGCAGCGGTTTGAAGCGATCCGGCTCTTCGCCGCCTTCGCCGGTGTTCGACTTGCCGCCGATCCGGTTCATCGCGATGGCGAGCGTGGTGTGCGCCTCGCGCGAGATCGAGCCGAACGACATCGCGCCGGTCGAGAAGCGCTTGACGATATTCTTGGCCGGCTCGACTTCATCGAGCGGGACCGGCTTGCGGCCGTCTTCCTCGGCGCTCTTGATGCGGAACAGGCCGCGGATCGTCAGCAGCCGTTCGGACTGGTCGTTCACGATCTGCGCGTAGCCGCGATAGTGATCCTGCGAATTGCCGCGCACCGCATGCTGAAGGCGCGAGACGGTGCTCGCGGTCCACATGTGATCCTCGCCGCGCACGCGCAGCGCATAATCGCCGCCGACATCGAGCAGATCGCGATAGATCGGCGAGTCGCCGAATGCGGCGCGATGGCGCTTCACCGCCTCTTCGGCGACCTCGGCAATGCCGACGCCTTCGATGCGGCTGTGGGTGCCGGTGAAATACTTGTCGACGAAATCCTGCCGCAGGCCGACCGCGTCGAAAATCTGCGCGCCGCAATAGGACTGATAGGTCGAGATGCCCATCTTTGACATGACCTTGAGCAGGCCCTTGCCGATCGCCTTGATGTACTTCTTGACGATGTCCTTCTCGTCGTGCGCCTTGCCCGGCAGCTCGTCCTTCATCGCGACGAGCGTTTCGAAGGCGAGATAGGGGTTGATCGCTTCGGCGCCGTAGCCGGCCAGACAGGCGAAGTGATGCACTTCACGCGGCTCGCCCGTTTCGAGCACGAGGCCGACCGAGGTGCGCAAGCCCTTGCGGATCAGGTGGTGATGCACCGCCGCGCAGGCGAGCAGCACCGGGATCGGCATGCGCTCGGCCGAGCCCTTGCGGTCCGACAGGATGATGATGTTGACGCCCGCGCGCACTTCCTCTTCGGCGCGCTCGCACAGCAGGCTCACCGCCCAGTCCATGCCCGCCGCGCCGTGCTCGGCCGGGTAGGTGATGTCGAGCGTCAGCGACTTGAAATGATCGCCGCTCATCTCGGAGATCGAGCGGATTTTCTCAAGGTCGGCGTTGGTGAGGATCGGCTGGCGCACTTCGAGGCGCTTCGACTTCGACAGACCGGCGAGATCGAACAGGTTCGGGCGCGGACCGATGATCGAGACGAGGCTCATCACCAACTCTTCGCGGATCGGATCGATCGGCGGGTTGGTGACTTGCGCGAAGTTCTGCTTGAAATAAGTGAACAGCGGCTTCGGCTTGTCGGACAGCGCCGAGATCGGCGTGTCGGTGCCCATCGAGCCGATGGCTTCCTCGCCGGTCGAGCCCATCGGCGTCATCAGGATCTTCAGGTCTTCCTGCGTGTAGCCGAACATCTGCTGGCGATCGAGCAGCCGCAGGTTCGAGATCGGTGTGTTGTTCTGCGCTTCCGGCAGCTCTTCCAGCACGATCTGCGTGCGGCCGAGCCACTGCTTGTACGGATGGCTCTTGGCGAGCGTCGCCTTGAGTTCTTCATCCGGGATCAGGCGGCCTTCCTCAAGGTCGACCAGCAGCATCTTGCCGGGCTGGAGCCGCCACTTCTTGACGATCTGGCTTTCCGGGATCGGCAGCACGCCGGTCTCCGACGACAGGATGATGCGGTCGTCCTTGGTGAGGATGTAGCGCGCCGGGCGCAGGCCGTTGCGGTCGAGCGTCGCGCCGATCTGGCGCCCATTGGTGAAGGCGATCGCGGCCGGGCCGTCCCACGGCTCCATCAGCGCGGCGTTGTACTCGTAGAACGCGCGGCGCTGTTCGTCCATCAGCGGGTTGCCGGCCCATGCTTCCGGAATCATCATCATCATCGCGTGCGCGAGCGAGTAGCCGCCCTGCACCAGGAATTCGAGGCCGTTGTCGAAGCACGCGGTGTCGGACTGGCCTTCGTAGGAGATCGGCCACAGCTTGTTGATGTCGTCGCCGAACAGCGGCGAGGAAACCGAGGCCTGGCGCGCCGCCATCCAGTTGACGTTGCCGCGCAGCGTGTTGATCTCGCCGTTGTGCGCGATCATCCGGTAGGGATGCGCGAGCGACCAGGTCGGGAAGGTGTTGGTCGAGAAGCGCTGGTGAACGAGGGCGACCGCTGACTCGAAATCCGGATCGCTCAGGTCGGGATAATATGTGCCGAGCTGGTCGGCGAGGAACATGCCCTTGTAGATCACCGTGCGGCACGAGATCGACACCGGGTAATAGCCGGAGTTGCGCCGCTCGCGCCGCTTGTAGATCGCGTTCGAGATCGCCTTGCGCAGGATGTAGAGCCGGCGCTCGAATTCGTCGGCGGACAGCTTCTTGCGGCCGCGGCCGATGAACACCTGCACGTGATGCGGCTCGGTCGGCTTCACCGACTCGCCGAGCGTCGAATTGTCGGTCGGCACGTCGCGCCAGCCGAGCAGCGTGAGGCCTTCCTTCTTGATCAGTTCGCCGTAGATGTCCTTGATGATCTGCCGCCATTCCTTGTCGTGCGGCATGAACAAATAACCGACGGCGTATTCGCCGGGCGCCGGCAGCTTGAAGCCGAGCTCGTCCGTCTTCTTGGCAAAGAACTTGTGCGGGATCTGCACCAGTATGCCCGCGCCGTCGCCGGCGCGCGGGTCGGCGCCGGTCGCGCCGCGATGTTCGAGATTGCAGAGAATGCGCAGGCCGTCTTCGACGATCTGATGCGACTTGCGGCCCTTGATGTCGGCGATGAAGCCGACGCCGCAGGAATCCTTGTCGAGCGCCGGGTCGTAGAGGCCTTGCGCGGGCGGCACGCCGGGGTCGGCGGTTTTGGCGAACGTAAACGGCTCCTCCACGGCGGACTGCATCGCAATCCCGCGCTGGCTCTCGTTATTGCCGTTCACCCGCTCCGTCATTTCGCAACCCTCTTCGCCGGGCCTTGGGGCGCGGCGTACCCGTGACTTCCGCAGCGCCTGACAACCGCCGCGGCCGAGTAACGACGTCTTTTAATGTTGCGGCCCTGTGCGCGATTTCACGCTATCTGGGCCGCTTCTTGCGGGGCGCTCGGTCACCGGCCGCAATTAGGACAGCAATGCTGTCCTTTAGGACCATTACAAATTTTGCACCTGCGCACAAGCGCGGTCCACGCCGTTCTTGTGTGAATCCGACGTTTTGTTGCGCGCCTGCATCGCCGGCATGTGGGGCTGTGTCGTCCGCCCGCAAGGCGGCGCAACGGCATTGCGCGAGAGCCCCGGGCTCCGCCCTCGCGGGCTTAACCGTTTAACCGCGATTCCTAACCGCATTCGCGAGAAGTCGCTGCGGCACAGGGGCTTTTCGCTAAGGTGTGGCTAACAAAACGAGAGGCGCAAATGAACCAGCACACCATGCCCGGCAGCCCGGAGATGCTCGGCGCCCAGCCGATGCAGCGGCTGGCCGACAAGCTCACCAGCCTGGTGCCGCCATCGGCGGCCAAGCCGGTGTTGCCGCAGCCATCGCCGGCCGTTGCCGCCGCGCTGGCGCGCAGCGCCCAGCAGGCCAAGGAGGCCGCCCGCCGCGCCCGCCGGGAATCGCTCCCGGCCCGCATGATTTCGTCGCTGGTGTTCCTGCCGTATTCGCTGGTCGCCCTGGCGCTGCGTCTGCTGATCGCCCGCGTGTTTTTCTTCGACGGCCAGACCCGGATCGACGGTCCGCGCTTCTCCTATCTGATCCCCGGTTTCGATCTTCACAGCTTCTACATCCGCGGCTTCGACCTTTCGGTCGTGCTGCCGGTGCAGCCGAAGGTCGCGACCGTCGCCGCCGTGTTCGACTCGCTCGAGTCGGCGATGCTCTCGACGTTCATCGGATACCTGATCGCCTATGCTGGCTTCGTGCTGCCGATCATGCTGGTGCTCGGTCTTGGCACGCGCTTCGCCGCGCTCGGCCTGCTCGGCCTCACGGTGCTGATGCAGCTTTTCATCGCGCCGCAGAATTTGTGGACCGCGCACATCTACTGGGCGGCGATCCTTGTGGTGCTGATGTCGCTCGGCGCGGGAAAAATTTCGGTCGACCAGATCGTGCGACTGATCAAGGGCCGCTAAGCGATCGGTCAGGGGGCGCGCGTGATCAAACAGGTTCTGATTTTGGTTGGTGCGGCCGCAACGACGGCGGGCGTGGTCGCAGCGGTGACTCTGCCGGGCGAAGCGCAGCAGCGCACAGCCTATGTGCTGCAAAAATATACGCCGCCGGTTTTCGACGGCAGTTACACCGCCGGCATGCGGATCATCCATGTTCCGCAGGTGCGCGCCGCTGCCGCTCCCAGTACGCAATCAAGCGCACCGCCGAGCTATAGCGAAGACGACAACGATGCCGTTGCGCCTGCGCCGCAGCCACATAAGCAGGGCAGCACGCCGCAGCCGCGTCGCGTGCTGCCGCCGGCCGATGCGCCGAAACGTACGGTACTCAAGGCGCCGAACGATCTGCACGACGGGCCGAGCCCGACGCGGCCGTTGCCGCGCTGGCGCGGGATCGAGAAATTCACCGAGCCGTCGAAACCGGCGAGCCCGGCGCCGGTAGCCGATGCGGTGGTCGCGCCGATCCCCGCCGAGCCCGAGAGCGAAGCGACCCCAACAGCCAACTGACCGCACAAATAAAGAAGCGCCCCGGGGGAGGCCGGGGCGCTTCACGTTTGGAGGTTCAAACCAAACGTTTCAGTCCGCTTGCGCGTCCTGAACGCGTTAGGCCGCTTTCGCGTCGACCACCTGCGGCTTGGCGGCTACTCCACCATTGCCGATCGGGATCTGACGGGGCTTCTTCGCTTCGGGAATCTCGCGCACGAGATCGACGTGCAGGAGACCGTTCTCGAGAGCGGCGCCCTTGACCTGAACATGGTCGGCGAGCTGGAAGGCGCGCTCGAAAGCGCGAGCCGCGATGCCTTGGTAGAGCACCTCGTTCTCGGCCTTCTCATCCTTCTGCTGTTTCTCGCCCTTGATGGTCAGGGTGTTTTCCTTCGCCTCGAGCGAGAGTTCTTTCTCGCCGAAGCCGGCCACCGCGACCGTGATGCGATAGTCGTTCTCGCCGGTACGCTCGATGTTGTACGGCGGATAGCCCGGCGCGGCCTCAAAGCCGTCGCTGAGCATGTTGAACAGCCGGTCGAAACCGACGGTCGAACGATAAAGGGGTGCAAGATCGAAAGTTCGCATAAGCATATCCTCCTGTTTGAGCGACATGCGGGACGGCTCGCCATCTGGCCAAACCGTGGTTCCCGTAGCGCAGCTCACATGAGCCTGCGCAAACCCGATATGGTTAGACCGGCTTTCCATCGCAAGGGCGGGAAGGCATTGAAATATAAGAAGTTTCGACTCTCATTGAGCGGTCCGGACGCCCTGCTATAAGGCCGCAACCCATCGCCCTGGTTTCATGAAACTCGTCTCCATCCCCGCAAATCCGGCGCCCGAAGACGTCGTCACCGGCTCGATCGAAACGCCGGACGGGGTGTCGCTACGCTATGCGCGCTGGCTGCCGCCGCCGAGCCGCAAGGGCACGGTCTGCGTGTTCCAGGGTCGCGGCGAGTTCATCGAGAAGTATTTTGAGACGGTGCGCGACCTGCGCTCGCGCGGTTTCGCGGTCGCGACGCTCGACTGGCGCGGACAAGGTCTGTCGGGCCGTGCGCTGGCGGATCGGCATAAAGGCTACGTGCGCGACTTCTATCAATACGGCGTCGACCTCGACGCCTTCATGGAACAGGTCGTGTTGCCCGACTGCCCGCCACCGATTTACGCCATCGGCCATTCGATGGGCGGCGCTATTCTACTGCGCGCGTGCCACGACGGCCGCCGCTGGTTCGACCGTATCGTGCTGAGCGCGCCGTTGATCGATCTGCCGCGTGCGTCATATTCGCGGTTCGGCCGGCCGATGCTCAAGCTCGCGAAGCTGTTCGGCCGCGGCAGCGCCTATCTCGGTGGCAACGATGAGCACATCGCGCAGCCGAAGTTTCTCGGCAATGTGCTGACCTCGGATCCGGTGCGCTTCGCGCGCAACGCGGCGGTGCTCGAAGCCGAGCCGATGCTGGCGCTCGGCAAGCCGACCGTGGCCTGGGCGGATGCGGCGCTGCGCACGATGAAGAAGTTTTCGGTGGCGAGCTATCCGGCGGCGCTGCGCCAGCCGATCCTCATCGTCGCCGCGGGCCACGATCAGGTGGTGTCGACCCCGGCGATCGAGACCTTTGCCGGCAACCTGCTCGCCGGCGCGCACATCATTCTACCCGGCGCGAAGCACGAAATCCTGCAGGAGCAGGATCAGTATCGAAATCAGTTCTGGGCCGCGTTCGACGCCTTCGTGCCCGGCACGCCGCTGTATTAGTAGTTAGTAGCCGTAGAGCCGCGCCGGGTTGTCGACCAGCACCTTGCGGCGCGTCGTCTCGTCCGGCACCCAGTCGAGCAGCAGATCGAGCATGTCGGCGTCGTCGGGCCCGACAAAGCCCGAGCTCGGGTGCGGCCAGTTCGACGCCCAGATCACCCGATCCGGAATCGACGGCACCAGCGCCTTCGCCAGCTTGCCGACGTCAGCATAGGACGGCGGGCCGGATTTCGATGTCTCGTAAGGCGCGGCCAGCTTGAGATAACGCTTATCGTTCTTGAGCAGGCGCGACAGCGCCTGGAAACCCGGATGATCGAGGCCGACCGGCTCGAGGAATTTGCCGGTGTGGTCGAATACCACGCCGCTTGGCAGCCGGGCGATCACGGCTTCATGGTCCGGATAATTGCGGCCGTCGAGCTGCAGCACGATGTGCCAGCCGAGCGGCGCAATGCGCGCCGACATTGTTTCGATAATGTCCCAGCCGACGGCGCCGCCGGAAAGCATGAAGAAGCGCAGGCCGCGGATGCCGGCTTTGTGCAGCCGTTCCAGTTCGGCATCCGGCGTCTTGTCGTTGCATACCGCGATGCCGCGTGCGCTCGGGCCGATCTCCGCCATCGCGTCGAGCGTGCAAGTATTGTCGAGCCCGTAGGCAGACGCCTGAACGACCACGGTGCGGTCAACACCGATGCGCTTCCGCATGGCCAGGTAGTCCGACACCGACGCATCGGCCGGCTTAATGGTGGCGGTCGGCGCCGTCGGATAACGGCTATTGTAGATGTGCATGTGGGTGTCGACGGCGCCGGGCGGCGCCTTGAGCTTCGGCGTCTTGCCGTTGGCGTTTGGAACGGGTGGCATTTTTTATCCTGCGTTGAGAATGTCGAGCGCCGCCTTGTGCACGCGCTTGTCGCCGGCGGCGACGATGCGGCCGCCGGCTTGCGGCGGACCGTTGTCCCACGTCGTCACGATGCCGCCGGCCCCGGCGATGATCGGGATCAGCGGGATGATGTCGTAGGGCTTGAGCTCGGTCTCGATCACCAGATCGATGTGGCCCGACGCGAGCATGCAGTAGGCGTAGCAGTCGCCGCCGTAGCGCGAGAGCTTCGCCTTTTTCTCGACGCGCTGGAACGCGGCGAGGTCTTTCTCGTTCATCAGCCGCGGGCTGGTGGTCTGCAGCAGCGCATCGGAAAGCTGCGCGCATTCGCGCACGCGGAGATCGCGCTTGCCGTTCGGCCCGCGATAGAGCGCGGCGGCGCCGTCGCCCGAAAAACGCTCGCGGATGAACGGCTGGTGCATCAGGCCGAACACCGGTTCCCCGAACCGCATCAGGCCGATCAGCGTGCCCCAGGTCGGCATGCCGTTGATGAACGACTTGGTGCCGTCGATCGGGTCGAGTACCCAGACATATTCCGCGTCGGTGCGCTCGTCGCCGAACTCCTCGCCGACGATGCCGTGGTTGGGGAAGGTCTTGCGGATCAGCGCCCGCATCGCGTTTTCGGCGCCGCGGTCGGCGGCCGTCACCGGGTCGAAGGCGTCGCGCTTTTTGTTGTCGATCGCGAGCGAGGTGCGGAAAAACGGCAGGATCGTCTCGCCGGAGGCGGTGGCGAGCTGCTCGACAAAGGCTGCGAAATCGATCGCCGTCATGTCCGTCTCAAAGTGAGCGTCTGGGTTAAAGGACGGCCGCGATCCGGGCAACGGGCCGTATTTGCTGGTTTTGCGAAGATATGCGCTGCATCGCGGGAAGCCTGCCATGCGGAAATTGCATGGAAAAACAGGCCTCTCGCCTTGCTTCTGCTGCGTTGCAATCTATATTGCTGCAATGCGGTAGCGAGAGCTACTGTTGCCCACCTTGGGCGTTTCCTCCCTAGACTTGGGCCGCTTGCCATTGGCGAGCGGCCTTTTTTCTTGTCCTGCTTCTTGATCTTGCAGCGTTATTCGGCGGCCGCCCGGAACGGCCGCAACTCGGTGATCGATATCTCGCCGAGCCGGACCGCCAGTGTTTCGAGATCGGCCGCCAGGGTCGCGAAATGCGGCGACTTCTCGAACCGGCGCTCGTCCATGTAGAGCGCCCGGTTGATCTCGAGCTGCACGGCATGGAGCCCGGCGGCTGGGTTGCCGTAGTGCTCGGTGATGAAGCCGCCGGCATAGGGCTTGTTGCGGCTCACCGAGTAGCCCAGCTCGCGCAGGGTGCGCTCGACGCAGTCGGTGACGACGCCGACGCAGCTTGTGCCGTAGCGGTCGCCGATCACGAATTCCGGCCGCGGCCGCTCGTCCTTCTGCCCGGCATTCGACGGCATCGAATGGCAGTCGACCAGCACGGCCGCGCCAAACTGCCGATGAACCTTGGTGAAAAGCCGCCGCAGCGCGCGGTGATAGGGCTTATAGAGCGCATCGATCCGGCGCATCGCTTCGTCGACCGACATGCGGCTGTCGTAGATTTCCTGCGCGTCGCCGACTACGCGGGCCACGGTGCCGAGCCCGCCGGCAACCCGCATCGAGCGCGTGTTGGCGAAGGAGGGCAGGCGGCCCTCGAACATGCGCGGATCGAGCTCGTAGGGCTCGCGGTTCACGTCGACATAGCAGCGCGGAAAGTGCGCGCGCATCATCGGGAAGCCGTGACCGACCACGCCGGCGATCAGCGCATCGACGAACGTGTCCTCGGAGCGGCGCAGCGTCGTCACATCAAGCCGGGAATTCGCCAGGAAGGCGGCCGGATAGATCGCGCCGCTGTGCGGAGAGTTGAACAGCACCGCACCGGCCATCTCGACTGGCTCAATAACGTCGAATGGCGGGTCGAGCTCGTCGCGGACTTCGCTCATAAAAACCGGGACCTGGCATTGTTGCGTGCGCGCAGCGCGGGCGGAGGCCCGTATACGATCTATTGTCTATGGCAAACCGGTCAAAGCCAAGGCCGATCCCCAAAATCGGCCTAGTTCACCCCATATTTACCCGCCATGGGGCTTATGGAACGCCTCTAGGGTGGGAGTGAACGTTCAAGTGAGTTCTTTGGGGTCCTCAGGGGTTATGTCCAAGATTCTTTTGGCCGAAGACGACACCGACATGCGGCGCTTCCTGGTCAAGGCGCTGCAGAATGCCGGCTTCCAGGTGACCTCCTACGACAACGGCCTGTCGGCCTATCAGCGGCTCCGCGAGGAGTCCTATGAGCTGCTGCTGACCGACATCGTGATGCCGGAAATGGACGGGATCGAACTCGCCCGCCGCGCCTCCGAACTCGATCCCGACATCAAGATCATGTTCATCACCGGCTTCGCGGCGGTCGCGCTCAATCCGGATTCCTCGGCGCCCAAGCACGCCAAGGTGCTTTCGAAACCGTTCCACCTGCGTGAGCTCGTGAACGAAGTGCAGAAGATGCTGGCCGCCTGAACAGTCGCCCGAGGCGCCCGAGGCGCCCGATCACACGCAGTCAATCGCACGCAATCGAAGGCTTAAATCAAGGACATGGAACGGAGGCTTCGTGCGGTTTCGCACCGCCGCTTGCCGGCCCCTTTGCGAGCCGATATAGGAAGTGCCCCGACGACGGCATGGGCGCGTAGCTCAGCGGGAGAGCACCTCCTTGACATGGAGGGGGTCACAGGTTCGATCCCTGTCGCGCCCACCATCGTTGGACACTCTATTTTCGGGTTTTCGGCAACGATTGACGGACCTTCCGTCCGTCCTTATGGTCCGCGCCG
>DASZXA010000097.1:0-63709 GCA_035546455.1 Pseudolabrys sp. | reverse complement strand
TCGGGCGTCACTGTGTCCAGCGCGCTGAAGAAAGTGACCACGTTGAAGGACGAGCCGGTCGTCATCATGGGCGCCGGCGGCCTCGGTCTGATGGCGATCTCGCTGCACAAGGCGATGGGCGGCAAGGGCGTGATCGCCGTCGATATCGATCCGGTCAAGCGCGAGGCGGCGAAGAAAGCCGGCGCCATTGCGGCAATCGACGGCAAGGCGCCGGATGCGGCCAAGCAGATTCAGGCCGTCACCAATGGCGGCGCCTGGGCGGTGATCGATCTGGTCGGCTCGTCGGACACGGCGCGGCTCGCGGTCGACTCGCTGGTGCCGAAAGGCGGCAAGGTCGTCATCGTCGGCCTGTTCGGCGGCGATATCACGATCCCGACACCATTCTTCCCCATGCGCGCGATGACGATCCAGGGCTCTTACGTCGGCAGCTTGCCGGAGATGAAGGAGCTGCTCGAGCTCGTCGGCCGCACCGGCGTGCCGTCGGTGCCGCTGCATCAGCGCCCGCTGGAGGATGCCAATGCGGCGCTCAACGAACTCAAGGCCGGCAAGGTGGTCGGCCGCGTCGTGCTGACGCCGGCGTGACGCTTTACGAATAAAGGAGAACGACAATGGATGCAGCCGCACTGCGCGCGATGCAGGCGCCGATCAAGGACAAGTACAAGAGCGATCCCAAGGCCGGGAGGATCACGCTCAAGGCCAAGGGCACGCTCGACGACCAGAACATCGCCTGCAAGGTCGAGACCGGCCGCGCGCTCGCTGTCGCGGGCCTGCATCCCGCGACCGGCGGCTCGGGCATGGAATTATGCTCGGGCGACATGCTGCTCGAAGCGCTGGTCGCCTGCGCCGGCGTCACCGTGAAGGCGGTCGCCACCGCGCTCGAGATTCCGCTCAAATCCGGCAAGGTGTCGGCGGAAGGCGATCTCGATTTCCGCGGCACGCTCGGCGTCGCCAAGGATGCGCCGGTCGGCTTCGCACAGATCCGCCTGCGCTTCGATCTCGACACCGATGCGCCGCAGGACAAGCTCGACCAGTTGCTGAAGCTGACCGAGCGCTACTGCGTGGTCTATCAGACCATCAAGAGCGGCCCGCCGGTCGAGGTGAAGCTGGCGCGGGCTTAATGCCGGGCTTTGAGGCGGCACGCATATCTCCTTTGTCATGGCCGGGCTTGACCCGGCCATCCCGCTTAGGCGAGCACAGTACCCGCCTAAGCGAGATCACCGGGACATGCCCGGTGATGACAGAAGCGCCGAATGTCCCCTGAGCTCTATTTCGCCCTCACTCTGATCGTCAAAATGGCCGTCACCGCGGCCTTTTTGCTGGCTGCGACAATTACAGCCGAGCGTGCCGGCCCGTTGATCGGCGGTCTGGTCGCGACGCTGCCGATCAGCGCCGGCCCTGTCTACGCCTTCCTCGCGCTCGATCACGACGCGCACTTCATCGCACAGGCCGCGCTCGGCAGCCTCGGCACCAATGTCATCAATGTCGCCTTCGCGGTGACCTACACGCTGCTGGCGCAACGCAGCTCCTTGGCCGTGAGCACGGGTGGCGCTTACGTGGTCTGGCTCGTGCTCTCCTATTTCTTCGGCGGCACACATTGGCCGCTGTGGCTGGCGATTGCCGTCAACGCCGCCGTGATCGCTCTGTCGATGTGGATCGTGCATCCGTTCCGTCACGTGCGCGTCCTCGCGGTGCGGCCGCGCTGGTATGAGCTGCTGATGCGCGCCGGCATGGTGGCGGCGCTGGTCGGCGTGGTGGTGACGTTGAGTTTCACCATCGGCCCCTCGCTCAGCGGCAGCCTCGCGGTGTTTCCCATCGTGCTGACCAGCCTGATGATCATCCTGCATCGCCGGATCGGCGGTCCGGCGACCGCGGCGGTGATGGCGAACACCATCGTCGGCTTCGGAGGCTTTGGCCTTGCCGTGGTTGCGCTTCATGTTGCGGCGGAGCCGCTTGGCTCGGCACCTGCTTTAGGGTTGGCGCTGGCCGTTTCGATCTGCTGCAACCTCGCGATCTTTTTCGTGCGCAAGCGCGCAGCGAAGGCGGCCCGATGATGCTTGTAGAGCCGATGTTCTGGTACGGGCTGGCACTCAAGATCGCGATGACCGCGGGCATCGTCGTCGCCGCTTCGGTGATCGTCGAGCGATCCGGTCCGTTCATCGGCGCGCTGATCGCCTCGTTGCCGACAGCGGGTGGTGCCGCGCTCATCATTCTCGCGTTCGAGCATCCGCCGCAATTCATCGCCGATGGCATGGTCGGCAGCCTCATTGCCAATGCATCGGTGTCCGTCTTTGCGTTGACTTACGCCGCGCTGGCGCAAAAGCGCTCGCTGCCCGTTTCGCTCGGCGTCGCGCTGCTGGTATGGCTCGCGGGCGTGTCGATCGCGCGTTTCTATCCGTGGACGGTGGTCAGTGCGGCTGTGCTCGATGCCGTCGTCTTTCCGCTGACGATCTGGGCCGGTCGGCCGTTCCGCATCGAAGGCGTCAAAAGCAAGGTGCAATTAACCGGCGGCGATCTCGCCTGGCGCGCCGTGATCGTCACCGTGGTCGTCATTGCCGTGACCGCGGCGAGCAGTTCGATCGGCTCGGTTGCCTCCGGCATCTTCGCCTTCTTCCCGGTGGCGATGAGCTCGTTCTTCATCATCCTGCACCGGCGGCTTGGCGGGCCCACCGCGGCAAGCGTCGCCGCGCACGTGCAGTTGCCGATCGTCGGCCTCTCGCTCGCGTTCGTCGCGGTCCATCAGTTCGCGGTGCCGCTCGGCATCTGGTCGGCTTATTTGATCGGGCTTGCGATCTGCCTCGGCTGGAACGCGGTGCTCTGGATTCGGCGACAGCGCCGCTAGGCCTTCGGCAATCCGGATTTCAGCCGATAGAGCGCATCCAATGCTTCACGCGGCGACATCTCGTCGGGATTGAGCGCCGCCAGCGTCTTGATCACCTGTTCGAGCGGCCCATCTTCGCGTGCCATCGTCGGCTTCGGCGTGGTCGCAAACAGCGGCAGGTCGTCGAAGCCTTTCGGCGTCGCGCGATCTTCCGCTTCCAGCTTCGACAGCACCTCCTGCGCGCGCGCAATCACCGGCGCGGGCAGTCCGGCCAGCTTCGCCACCTGGATGCCGTAGCTGCGGTCGGCTGCGCCCGGCGCAACTTCGTGCAGGAACACGACTTCGCCCTCCCATTCCTTGACGCGCACCGTGGCGTTGAACAGCCGCGGCAGCCGGGCGGAGAGCGCAGTCAGCTCGTGGTAGTGCGTGGCGAACAGCGCGCGGCAGCGATTGACCTCGTGCAGATGCTCGATGGTTGCCCAGGCGATCGACAGGCCGTCGAATGTCGCGGTGCCTCGGCCGATCTCGTCGAGGATCACGAGCGCGCGTTCACCTGCTTGATTCAAAATCGCGGCGGTCTCGACCATCTCGACCATGAAGGTCGAGCGGCCGCGCGCCAGGTCGTCGGCCGCGCCGACCCGTGAGAACAGCCGGTCGACGACGCCAAGATGTGCCCGTTTTGCAGGAACAAACGACCCCATCTGCGCCAGCACGGCGATCAGCGCGTTCTGCCGGAGAAACGTCGACTTGCCGGCCATGTTTGGACCGGTGATCAGCCAGATGCGGCCGGCCTTTTCCTCTGCCGTGAGGTCGCAGCCGTTCGAGACGAACGGCGTGCCGTCGCGCGCCAGCGCCTGTTCGACCACCGGATGCCGCCCGCCTTCGATGACGAACGTCAGCGAGCTGTCCACCTCGGGCCGCGTGTAATCGCGTTCCACCGCCAGTACAGCAAGAGACGCGGATACGTCGAGTCCGGCCAGTGCGTCGGCGGCATTCTTGATCGGCTCGCTCTGCGTCATCACCAGCGCGGTCAGCCGCTCGAATGCCTCCAGCTCGATGCCGAGCGCGCGCTCGGCGGCGCTGGCGATCTTGGCTTCGAGTTCGCCAAGCTCGGTGGTGGTGAAGCGCACTTGTCCGGCGAGAGTCTGGCGGTGGATGAATGTCGCATTGAGCGGCGCGGCCAGCATCTTCTCGCCGTGCTGCGCCGTCACTTCGACGAAATAGCCGAGCACGTTGTTGTGTCGGATTTTCAGCGTCCGCACGCCGGTGTCGTCGATGTAGCGCGCTTGCAGCGCGACGATCACGCGGCGGGACTCGTCGCGCAGCGCGCGGGTCTCGTCGAGCGCCTTGTCGTAGCCGGCGCGCAGAAAGCCGCCGTCGCGCTTGAGCAGCGGCAACTCGTCGGCGAGCGCCATGTCCAGCTCTGCTGTCAGTTTCGCGTCCGGCTTGCGGCAGGCCGCCGCCATGTCGGCAATCTCGGCCGGCATGCCGTGCAGCGATTTCAGCGCCTTGGCGAGATCGGCGGCGGCGCGCAGGCCGTCGCGAATGGCGGCGAGGTCGCGCGGCCCGCCGCGGCCGACCGCTAGCCGCGCCAGCGCGCGCGCCAGATCGGGCGCCGCCTCCAATCGTGCGCAGGTATCGATCCGCGCCGTCTGGTCATTCAAAAAGGCCTCGACCGCATCGAGCCGCCGCCCGATCAGGGCCGGTTCGGTGAGCGGCGCTGACAGCCGTTGCGCCAAAAGGCGTGAGCCGGCCGACGTCACGGTGCGGTCGATCGAAGAGAGTAGCGAGCCACGCCGATCGCCGGACAATGTCCGCATCAGTTCGAGATTGGCGCGGGTCGCCTGATCGATCGCCATGGTTGCGCCGATGCTCTCGCGCAGCGGCGGCGATAGCGGCGGGCGTTTGCCAAGCTGCGTGCGCTCCACGTAAGTGACACAGGCGGCCGCGGCGGTCAGTTCCAGCCGCGACAGCGCGCCGAAGGCCGCGCTGGTCGCCACCGCGAAGAAATCGCTCAGCCGCCGTTCGGCGCTGGCGCCGTCAAACACATCACGGGTTGCCGGCGTCACCGCGGGCAAAGTGCGCCAATAGGGCGTCAGCTCGGCATCGGCATAGAGCGTGTCGGAAACGACGATCTCGCTTGGCTCGAGCCGCGCGATCTCGGCGGCGAGCGATCCGCCGTCGCACTCGGTGATGCGGAACTCGCCGGTCGAAATGTCGATCCACGCAAGCCCGAAGCGGCTGTCGTCCGCCGAGCCTTTGGCCCGCGCCACCGCGAGCAAATAGTTATTGCGGCTGGCGTCGAGCAGTGTGTCTTCGGTCAGCGTGCCGGGCGTGACCAGGCGCACCACGTCGCGCCGCACCACCGATTTCGAGCCGCGCTTCTTCGCCTCCGCCGGGTCCTCGGTCTGCTCGCACACCGCGACGCGGTGGCCGAGTGCGATCAGCTTGTGCAGGTACTCGTCGGCGCGCACGACCGGGACGCCGGCCAGCGGCACGTCCTTGCCGAGATATTTGCCGCGCTTGGTCAGCGCGATGCCGAGCGCGCGCGAGGCCGTCTCGGCGTCCTCGAAAAACATCTCGTAGAAATCGCCCATCCGGTAGAACAGCAGGCAGTCCGGATTGGCCGCCTTGATCTCGACGTACTGCGCCATTGCTGGCGTGACGCGGGTGTCTTCGCCACCCGCTATGGCGGGTGTCACGCGCTTGTCTTCGGGCGCGCTGTCAGGCTCGTTCAATCCGGTTGGCTGGGGTAGGGACATGCTGAACGCTACCAAACTGGCGGGCCGAGAATCCACCGCAGGCGCGGCAAACTCAGCCGTCATGCCCGGCTTTATGCCGGACATCCACGCCTTTCTTGGCCGGTTCAGCCGATCTTGCGCCCGACGATCCGTTCCAGCGTGCCGTGATCGACCGCCTCGCGTTCCGCCTTCGGCAGCTTCAACTCGTCGAGAATCCGCAGCGTCTCGCGGATATACATCGTGCCGCCTTCCGGATCGAACGGGCAGTCGGACGCGAACACGATCTTGTCGCGGTCGAAGAAATCGAACCCGGCGACAGTCGCCGCCTTCGAGGTGAACACCGCGGTATCGGAATAGAAGCTGTGCTTGAAATAATCGAGCGGTCGCTTTTTCAGGCTTTTCAGCAGAGCGCCGTAGTCCTCGTCGGAGGTGCGCTGGCCGAGCACGTCCCAGCCGGGGCCGATGCGGCCTTCCAGCATCGGCACGATGCCGCCGAAGTGGTGCACGATGATCTTGAGGTCCGGATATTTATCCATCGTCTTGGAGAAGACGAGACGCGCCATCGCCGCGGCGGTCTCGTAGGACCAGCCGAGCGCCCACCAGATTTCGTACTTCGACTTCTTTTCGCTGAGGTAGTCGGGGAAGTTCGCGCCGCGCGCCGGGTGCAGCCAGATCGGCTTGCCGTTCTGGTTCATCGCCGCGAACAGCGGCTCGAACGCCGGTTCGTCGAGCGGGCGGCCCACGATGTTGGTATAGATCTGGATGCCGAGCGCGCCGTTCTTCAGCGCGCGTTCGGTTTCGCGCACGCCCGCGTCTTTCATCGCCGGCGAGGTTTGCGCCACCCAACCCGGAAATTGCTTCGGATACTTCGCGCAGATTTCGGCGAGGCCGTCATTGATGATCTTGCAGTATTCCTCGAGTTCGTCCGGCGATTTCGCCAGCGTCTCCACCGGCGGCATCGGGTAGGAGAGGATCTGTGCGTAGTCCGGGAAGCTCTCCACCATCTTGCGGCGGTGATCGAGGTCGTAGATCGCCGGCACCGAGCGCATCCGCTTGCCGATGTCGCCGGCGCCGCTGGCGACCAGCTTCTCGTAAAACTTGGCCGGCATGAAATGAGTAAACGCGTCGATCCGCATTCCGGTACTCCGATTGACTTTAAGCTGTTTTCAGTTGGCGGCCGCGCAGCCATTCCCAGGCGACAGCGGCGATTCCGAGCGCGCCGCCGGCACCGATCACGTACCACGCGCCATCGAACATCTTTGGCTGCACCAGCAACGCCAGTCCGATCAGCGCGTAAGCGATGCGGAACGGCCACGACACCGGGCCGATGCAGTAGCCGACCACGGCGACCGTGCCGATGAAGATGCCGAGCAGCGACAGCGCCAGATGCACGATCACCCACAGCGGCCCGTCATTCATGATCAGCGCCGGCGTATAGACGAACATGAACGGCAGGAAATAGGCGCACCAGCCGATCCGCATCGCGGTCCAGCCGGTCTGCCACTGGTCGGAGCGGGCGATGGTCGCGGCGGCAAAGGCGGCGAGCGCAACCGGCGGTGTCACCATGCCGAGGATGCCGTTGAACAGCACAAACAGGTGCGCCTGCATCGGTGCGATGCCGGCCTGCACCAGCGCCGGCGCCGCCAGCGTGGCGAGAATGATGTAGACGCCGGTGGTCGGCAGCGGCAGTCCGAGGACGAAGGCGGCGATCGCGGTGATGACCAGCAGCAGCCCCAGTGAGCCGCCGCTGATGGTGAGCAATTGCTGCGTCAACGAGAACGCCACGCCGGTGATGCTCATCGCGCCGATCAGGATGCCAGCGATCGCCGTGATGGCGATAATGTCGACCGCCGCGCCGCCGGACGACACGATGGCGTCGATCACCTCCCGGAACGACAGCCGCTTGCCCTTGTGCGGCACCACCATCGCCAGCACGGCGAGGATGAGGGTGGCGACCAGTGCCGCGTATTCCGGTTCCCAGTTGAGCCACACCAGGCCGACGATCAGCACGGCGAACGGAATGACGAAGTGCCAGCCTTCCCGCAGCACCTGGCCGACGCGCGGCAGCGAGTGGCGCGGCGTGCCCATCACGCCGAGCTTCACGGACTCCAGATCGACCTGGAAGAACAGCGCGGCGTAATAGAGAAACGCCGGGATGATCGAGGCGACCATCACCTCGGCGTAGGGAATTTGCAGGTATTCCGCCATCAGGAAGGCGGCCGCGCCCATCACCGGCGGCGCAACCTGGCCGCCGGTCGAGCCGACCGCCTCGACGCCGGCGGCGAAATGCCCGGGAAATCCCGAGCGCTTCATCAGCGGAATGGTGATGGTGCCGACGCTCGCCACGTTGGCGACGGCGCTGCCGGAGATCATGCCGAAGAACGCCGAGCCGACCACGGCGATCTTCGCCGAGCCGCCGCGGTAGTGTCCCATCAACGCGGCGGCGAGGTCGGCGAAGAAATCCGATCCACCGCAGCGCGCCAGCACCTGACCCATGATGATGAAGGGGACCACGACAACGACGGCGATCTGGAGCGTGCCGCCGAGCAGCGCGTTGGTGTCGATGCCGAGATAGACGACGAGGCGGCTCAGCGCGACCGGCCGCGCAGCAAAAGCTTCCGGCAGCAAATAGCTGAACATTGCGTGCGCGCACAGCAGCAGCACGATGACGACGAGCGCCAATCCGGTGACGCGCCGGCTCGCCTCGAACACCAGCAGCACGATCACGCTCGCGACCAGAATTCCGTACCAGGGCCGGGTCGTCAGCTCGACGATCAGGTCCTGATAGCGGATCGCGACGTAGAAGCATGAGATCAGCGCGGCGGCGGCAAGGACGAGATCGATCCAGCCGGCCGTCACCACCTTTTTCTCGAGGGCGCGCGCCGCGACTGCTTCTTCGCCGGTTTCGCCGTAACCCAACGGGAAGGTGAGGAACGTCAGCGCCAGCGACAGCCCGAGTACGGCGACCAGCACCTGCTCGGTGAACAGGCCGATCTGCAACCGGCCCGGAATGTCGACGATCCAGCCGACCACGCAGATCACGACGGCGGCGCGCAGTAAGTACATAATGATGTTGAGAAGGCGAGGCGGCATGGTCAGTACGGTGTGATGACGTTGAGGAGAGCCTGGCGGCCGTTGAGCACAGCTTCTTTCGCGCGCGACAGCGCCTCGGGCAAGTCCGCCGGCTTCTCGACCCGCTCGGCATAGGCGCCTTGCGCGTTGGCCAGCGTGTCATAGGCCGGCGCCGGATCGAGGTCGGCAAGGAAGCGGCCGTCGCTTTCACCGGCCGCGCCGTCCTTGAACATCGCCAGCGTCGAACGGCGCACCGCGCCGTAGCGGCTGTTGTTGAAGATGATGGTGAGGATCGGCAGCTTGTGGGCGCCGGCAACCCAATGTCCGGCAGTCGGATTGGCGAACATGTACGCGCCGTCGCCAAGTGTCGCGACAATGAGCTTGTCCGGCGCAGCCATCTTGGCGCCGAGCGCGGCGCCTAAACCCCAGCCAAGCCCACCCGCCGGTGACAGCCCGAAATAGGTGCCGGGATGCTCACGCGCGCAATGGTCGCCGCGCAGCGGGTACTCGTTGAAGATCACCGCGTCCGGGCCCAGCGTTTCGCCGATGACGTGGCTCAGATGCTCCGGCGAAATCTTGTCGGTCGCTGCCGAATCCTTGGCGAGTTGGGCGCGTCGCATCCGCATCCGTTCGGTCAGGCGCGTCCGCCGCGTCGCGATGCGCGGTTCCGCCATTTGCAGCCGCGAGTGCAGCGCATCGTGCAGCGCGTCGAGTGCGTTTGCCGCGCCGCTCTGGATCGTCAGGTTGCTGGGGAAGCTGCGCATCGGATAGCGCGCATAGCTGGGCTCTTCGCCGATCTGCACCACGCGCGCGCCGGCCGCCGGCTGTTGCAGGCTCGGAATCCACGGCACGTCGGCTTCCAGCACGATCACCAGGTCGGCGTCGGCCAGCATGGTGCCGGGCTCGGCGCCGAAATGCATCGGATGACTCGATGGCAGGCACATCGTGCGCGGCGCGTAGGTAATCACCGGAATCGCACAACGCTCGGCGAGTTGCCCCAGTGAATCGACGGCATCGGCCGGAAGCGACGAGGTGACGATCAGCGGCCGCTCCGCCGCTGCGATCCATTCCGCCAGCGTGACGATGGAATTCACATCCGGCATCGTCGGTGCGGCGACCGGCCGCGGCTTGATCGGCCCGATCGGCTCGGTGAGTGGCGCCGACAGCGGCTCGCGCGGCAGCACCAGATAAACCGGCCCGCGCGGCGTCGACATGGTCACCTCGACCGCGCGGCTGACGACATCGCCGACCTGCGACGGCACGCGCAATTCGTAATCCCACTTCACCGTTTCGCGCACCAGGCCGCCCTGGTCGAACATCTCCTGCGCCCAGTGGATCGGCCGGCTGCGCGAGCCGAATGCGCCCTTCTCGGTGATCGGCGTGCGCCCGGCGGCGAGGATCAGCGGAATGCGGTCGCGCGATGCGTTGATGAGGTTGTTGATGCTGTTGGCGGTGCCGACATTGACATGCACCATCACCGCTTGCGGCCGGCCGGTCATCAGGTAGGCGCCGTGCGCCATCGACACCGCAAGGTTCTCGTGCGGCACCAGAACGGGCTTCGGCACCTTGGCGTTGGTCTTCTTGGCGCGGCTGAACGCCTCGATCACCGGCGGGAAGTCGGTGCCCGGATTGCAGAAGAAGTAATCGACGCCGTGGTCGGCCAGCGCGCGCAGAAATGCTTCGGCGGCAATCGCCGGCCGTTCACCGCGAGGCGTCGGGGTCAGGGCCATGCGATTGCCTTGCGAATGCGGGACTACTTCGTCTCCTTGATGCCCTTCTCGGCGTAATACGCCTTGGCGCCATCGGCGTAGGGCACCTCGATGTCGTTATAGAGCCGCGACAGATCCATGCCCTTGAACAGCGGATGCGCGTTGCCGAGGTCGTCTTTGCTGGTGGCGAGGATCTCCGTGATCTTCTTGATCACGTCGGGCTTCACCTTGTTGCTGGCGAACAGGGTGTAGTCGTACTGCATGATGTAGATCGGCTCTTTCACGCCGGCATAGCGCGGGGAGGGATCGGCCTTGGCGATGTAGGCGGTGCGGAATTCGCTCTTCAGCCCTTTCAGGGCTTCCGGCGTGTTCGGCAGCGTTACGAAGCGGATGCCGACCGCCGCGTCGGCCTCGGACACCTTGGCGCTGCCGAGCGCGAATGTCGTGATGTCGGCGCGGCCGCCGACCAGGTCGTCGACCCCGCGCACCAGGTTAGGCACCATCACCGGCTTGAGATCCTTGATCGACAATCCATCGGTCGCCAGCATCGCGTCGACCGTCTTCTTGATGATCTCCTGACTGGTGAAGCCGTAGGCCACGCTGTGGCCCTTCATGTCCTTGACCGTCTTGATCGGCGAGTCGTTGCGCACGAATAGGCCGACCTTGATCGGGAAGATCACCGCGATGGCGCGCAGGTTCTTGTTGGGCCGTTTGTCGAACGTGCCGACGCCATTATAGGCGTCATAAAGCTCGAGCGTGTTGGCGAGGCCGAGGTCGATCTCGCCGGAATCGACCAGTGGCATGCCGGAGCCGGTGCCGCTCGAAGGTTGCACGCGCGCCTGGATGCCACCCTTCTCGTTGAGCACCTTGGCGACCGCGGCCCCCACCGCATAAGTCAACGTGCCCTGCGGGCTGGTGCTGATGCCGATAGGCTGCGCTTGTGCGGCGGTGGCGGAGATGAGAGCCGCGCATGCGGCGGCAAGGACGGTGAGACGCATTGGAATCCTCCCGGCGTGTTTTTGTGGCGGGAAGGTTACGCGACGGCGTCTGCGCTTACAACACGGGGCCGCTTACTCTGCGGCGACGCGGAAATCCTGCCCACCGAGCGCGGCGAGGCACTTGGCAAGACTCTCGCCCTCGGGATCGACCAGCGCGGCGGTGCGCGCGCTGGTGACGGCGTCCACACCGCGGTCGAGCGGGATGTGACCCGCGAGCGCCGGACGGACCACACGTTCCACGATAGTGCGGTAATTCGCGCTGCCGCGCGCATGCGTGTCGCCGTAGCCCTTGATCAGCCGCGCGCATTCCGCGACCTCGAGCGCCAGCGCCGGCGACAATTTCGCTGCGTCGGCGATCAGCGCCAGCCAGCTTTCGATCTGCGCCTGCTCGATCGGGTAACGATAGCCGAAGCGCCGCAGCGGCCGCAGCTTCGCCAGCATCAGGAAGCGCAGGTAGCCGCTGACCGACGTGGTGTTGATCTCCATGCCGAAATAGACACGGCCGAGCCAGCCGCGCCGCTCGGCAAGCCGCATGATCGGCTTCGCGATGAAGTCCGGCAGCACCTGGCACAACTCCTCGATTCCCGGCTTGAGGAAATCGTGGATGCTGAACGGTTCGCCGTTGGCGCGCAGCTCGTCCCTGGCGATGCGTTGGATGCGTTCGGGCGCGATCTTGGCCTGCGCGACACGGATCACGTCTTCATAGGACATCCGGACCGCGAGGTGCCGCGCGATTTCCTTCAACAGCTTTTCGTTGCCGCTGCGGAACGGCGCGAGGCGGTCGAGATAAAGCTGCGCGTAGGTGACATTCTGATAGGCGGTGAGGCGGCGCACGCCTTCCAGCACGATCGGCTGCACCGATACCGGAAAATCCTCAGCCGTCGTTTCGAGCGCGGCAAGGCTGCCGGCCGCGCGCTTCTTCGGCGCGACAGCCGGCGCCGATTGCGTTTTTGCCCGCACCGCGCCGAGCCCCGCATGGAAACCGCGCAGGTTACCGTCGACCGCTTTGCCATCGGCGCGGATCGCCGCCTCGAACGTCTCGACGGAAATTGGCAGCCGTCCGCTGCCGGCAATCGCGCCGAGCATCACGGCATTGACCATCGATCCGGTCTCTTTCGCCAGCGCCGCCATGTCGAGCAACGTGGCTTCGCGCGAATTGTCGGCGATCACCTTGATCAGGCGCTCCTGGTCGAACCGGCCGTCGCTCATCGCGGTCTTCTCGTCCATCGCATAGAAGCGCGAGGTGGAGGCGATCGTCGTGGTGCGTTTGCGGGTGACGAAGCCGTTCGCCACCGTGCGGCCGGCCTCCAGCAATTCGCTTGCCACCGCGATATCGATGTCGCCGACGCCGGGCGTCAGCGCCAGCACCGGACGCTTGCCGTTCGCCGGCTGCGGCAGCATCTCGATGTAATATGTCGTCGCACCGGTGCGCTGCGCCACGCCGGGGATCGAGGTCGACTGGATTGGGAAGCCCGACATGGTCGCCGCGCGCACGATCCAGTCGGTCAGCACGCCGCCGCCTTCGCCGCCGAGCGCGGCGATCAGCATGGTGATGGGGCGTGTGGCGCTCATGCTGGTACCTTTGCCGGCACCTTGAAGCCGCCGAGCAAACCGATCACCGCGAAGCGGGAGCGGAACAGGAAGCGGTCCCACCACGTCGCATTGCGCACGATTTCGGCGCGATAGAACGAGGGGCACAGCACCGCCGCATGCGCGACCTCGCCGCACAGCCCGCAGCCGACACAGCTCTCGATCACGGTCGCGACCGGATCGGTGCGCAGCGGATCGGGCGAGGGTTTCACCGTCAGCGACGGGCAACCCGAGAGACGAATGCAGGAATGGTCGCCCGTGCAGATTTCATCGTCGACGCCGTAGCGCGCGCGGGTGACGCGCTCGCCGCGCTCCAGCTTCTTGGCGTCTTCCGCGCGCACGCGGCGCTGGCGCGCCAGTTGGCATTCGCCATCGGCGATGATGACCTTGAGACCGCGCTCCGCCGTGCGCATCGCTTCTTTCAGCGTCTTGACCATGTTGGCGACGCCATAGGTCCGAACTTTTCGCAGCCATTTCACGCCGAGCGCGCGCAGTGTCGTCTCGATGTCCATGCCGGGCGCTTGACCCGAAGGACTCGACGCGCTCGACGGCATGAATTGCTGGCCGGTCGCCGAGGTGTAGCCGTTCTGCATGACGATCAGCACGCCGTCGCCCTTGTTGAACAGGTTCGACGCCACGCCGGTGATCAGGCCGTTGTGCCAGAAGCCGCCGTCGCCCATCACCGCGATCGGCCGGCTTTGCAGGTTCGGCATCACGCCCGCCGCGCTGGCGAGCGACATGCCGTAGCCGAGGATGGAGTTGCCCATCGAGAACGGCGCGAACGTCGCGAACGAGTGGCAGCCGATGTCGGCCGAGATGTGCGCGGGCCCAAGCTCGCGCTGCACCAGCTTGAGTGCGGAGAATACCGGCCGTTCCGGGCAGCCGGTGCAGAAGGTCGGCGGGCGGGGCGGCAGCGGGCCGAGCGCCTCGGCGGCTTTCGCCTTGTGCGCGACAATTCCGGCCGCTGTCGCGGAAATGCCCGCCGTATCGAGCCCATTCGGCTGCGCCTCCGTGAGGAACGCCGCGAGGCCATTGAGCAAAACGTCCGAGGTGTATTCACCCGCGCGCGGCAGCACGCCCTTGCCGTAGACGCGGGTCTGCAAGTCGGCGCGGCGCAATTCAACATTCACCGCCTGCTCGATGTAGTCGGGATAGCCTTCCTCGACGATCAGCACGGCCTTCCTGCCGGCGCAGAACTCACGAATCTCTTCCGGCACCAGCGGATAAACGACGTTGAGAATGAGCATCGGCACCCGCGACGCGCCGTAAATATCGGCGAGGCCGAGCCGCTCCAGTCCGCGCAGCACGCTGTTCGACAGCCCGCCCATCACGATGATGCCGACGTCCGATAGGTCGCCGGCGATTGTCTCGTTCAATTTCTGTTCGCGGATGAAGGCGCGCGCCGCCGGCATCCGTTCGTCGATCTTGAGCTTCTCCTGCGCGTAGGTAACCGGCGGATGCGCCAGCCGGCTGTAGTTGAACTTGGCCGGCGTCGCGATCCGGTTGATGCCGGAGTATTCGCCCTTGCGATTGTCCTTGGCGTCGAACTCGCCGGTGACATGGCAGGCGCGGATGCGCAGTTCGAGCATCACCGGCGTGTGGCTCGCTTCCGACAGCTCGAAGCCTTTCTCGACGGTGCGCACAATGGTCGGGAGGTCTGGCCTTGGGTCAATGAGCCACATCGACGATTTGAGCGCATAGGCATAAGTGCGCTCCTGGATCACACTGGCGCCTTCGCCGTAGTCCTCACCGATAATGATGAGCGCGCCGCCCATCACGCCGGGGGAGGCGAGGTTGGACAGCGCATCGGCCGCGACATTGGTGCCGACGATCGACTTCCATGTCACCGCGCCGCGCAGCGGATAGTTGATCGAGGCGCCGAGCATCGCCGCCGCCGAGGCTTCGTTGGTGCAGGTCTCGACGTGAACGCCGAGCTCTTTCATGTAATCGGCGGCTTCCACCATCACGTCGAGCAGGTGCGACACCGGCGCGCCCTGGTAGCCGCCGACATAGGAGACGCCGGATTGCAGCAGAGCCTTGGTCACCGCGAGGATGCCCTCGCCGCGAAAGGTCTCTCCGGCGCCGAGCGCCAGCGACTGCACTTCCGTCTTGAACGAGCGTTCCATCGTCACACATATAGTTTGATATCAAACTAATCTAGCAGATCGGCCTTACATATGCGAGGGCAGCCACAGCGCGATGACCGGAAAGGCGATCAGGATCGCCAGCCGGATCAGGTCGGTGACGATGAAGGGGATCACGCCCTTGAAAATCGTCGAGAAACTCACGTCTTTCACCACGCTCTTGATGACAAAGACGTTCATGCCGACCGGCGGGTGGATCAGCCCCAGTTCCACCGTCATCACGATGATGACGCCGAACCAGATCGGGTCGAAGCCGAGGTGCTTGATGACCGGGAAGATGATCGGCACCGTCAGGATGATCATCGCCATCGCGTCCATCAGGCAGCCGAGCACCAGGTACATCAGCATGATGAGCATCAGCACACCGTAGCTGCCCAGCCCCAGCCCGGTGAGGAACGCGGTGACCTTCTGCGGCGTCTGGGTGATGGTGAGGAAATAGCCGAACAGCAGCGCGCCGATCAGCACGGTGAACACCGCCGCCGCGGTGCGCGTCGCCTGTAATAATGAGCGGCGGATTTCGGTACGGTCGAGCCGCCCGCGCAGCATGCCGATCACGAACGCGCCGCCGGCGCCCATGCCGCCGGCTTCGGTCGGCGTGAACAGGCCGCCATACAATCCGCCGATCACGAACACGAACAGCAGCATCGTCGCCCACACGTCGCGAGTCGCTTGCAGCCGTTCCTTCCACGAATGTTTCGGCGTGCGCGGCAGGAAGCCGGGCCGCACCGCGCCGATGATCGCCACGGTGATCATGTACATGCAGATCGCCAGTAGGCCTGGAATGATGCCGGCGATGAACAGCTTGCCGATGTCCTGCTCGGTGATGATGCCGTAAACTGCGAGCACGGTGGATGGCGGCAGCATGGCGCCGAGCGTGCCGCCCGCCGCGATCACGCCGGTGGCGAAGCTCTGCGGATAGCCGAACCGCCGCATTTCCGGATACGCGACCGCGGAAAATGTCGCCGCTGTCGCGACCGACGAGCCGGAAATCGCAGCAAACCCGCCGCACGCCGCGATGGTGGCGACGCCCAGGCCGCCGCGCAAATGGCCGAGGAAACTGTTGGCGGCGCGGAACAGCTCGCGGCTCATGCCGGAGTTCGACACGAACGCGCCCATCAGCAGGAACATCGGGATGACGCCGAAATTGTAGTCGGTCACCGTCCGCATCGAGGTGTGGCCGACGATTTTCAGTGCCGGGCCCGCGCCGTTGAGGTAGCCGAACCCTGCGACGCCGACCAAGCCCATCGCCATGCCGACCGGCACGCGCAAGAGCATCATCGCGAACAGTGCGACAAATCCGATGATGGCGACCGCGTCGGTGGACAATTCCGGCATGGACTACTCGACCGGCTTCATGCGGTAGCCGCCTTCGTCCATCAGCTCCGGCCTGAAGATCAGGCGGTAGGTGCGCACCGCGATCAGCAGCACGGCGGAAACGTCGCCGATCCACGCTACCAGGAAGAACGGCCAGGTCGGCAGCCGCAGGTCGAACGTCAGCACATGGTCGCTGTAGGTCGACGTCACTTTGTCGAACAATGTGTAGGTCTGCACGGTGACGACGAACAGCAGCACCAGGGTCGCGAATACGTCGATGATACGCTGCCAGCGCGGATTGGCGTTGCCCCAGATCAGGTCGACCGTGATGTGGGTGCCGCGATAAGACGTCGCCGCAATGCCCCAGAAGATCAGGATGCCGAGCAGCAGCCGCCCGAAATCGTAGGCGTCGGGGATTTGCACGCTGAAGAAATAGCGCAGCAGCACCGAGATGAAGATGTCGGCGGCGACGATGCCGACGAAGAATGCCGCGATCAGCTCGATGCCGTCGATGAAACGGTCCATCGCATTGCGCCGTTCGCCATTCTGCGAGCCGGCCAGTTTCCGCGCGACTTCATCTTCGGCGAGGATTTTCTCAGCCACGGCTTTTCTCCGCGAGCCGTTTCAGCGTGAAGCAAATGCGAACGGCGCGGCTTTTCAGGGCCGCGCCGTTCAACGTCAGTAAGCCGAGTTGAACTTGGCGAGCTCGTCCTTGAGCTCCTTCATGATCGTGTCGGGATTGCCGCCGGCCTTCTTCACGCCGTCAGCCCATTTCTGGTGCAGCGGCTCGGCGGCCTTTTTCCATTCCGCCAACTGAGCCCCCGAGATGTCGTAGACCTCGTGGCCCGCTTCCGCCTTGATCTTGGCGATGCCGGCATGCTCGAAGTCGGCCCACGGCGCGGCGATCTTGAGCGCCCACTCATTGGTGCAGTGGTTGTCAATCACCTTCTTCTGCGCCGTCGACATCTGGTTGTACTTGTCCTTGTTGAACGCCATCACGAAGGTCGTGACGTAGAGCGGCACGTTCATGTGATACTTGGTGACCTTGTCGATGCCGAACAGCGGCACCGAGCCCCACGGGAACGTGACAGCCTCGGCGACGCCCTTTTCAAGCGCATCGCGCACTTCCGGCGCCGCGGCCTGCACGTTGGTGCCGCCGAGCGAGGTGACGAAGGCTGCGATGGTGGCGTCGGCCGGGCGGATCTTCATGCCCTTGATGTCTTCCGGCACCATGATCTTCTTCTTGGTGGCGTGGAACGTGCCGGGGTCGTGCAGGAAGGCGAGGCAGAACTTCACGTCCTTCATCTCGCGCTCGGCGTATTTGCGATACCAGGCGTCGATCGCCTGCGAGCCGCCCTTGGCGTTGGAGAACAGGAACGGCAGTTCGCCCGCCGCGATGATCGGGAAGCGGCCCGGCTGGTAGCCGGGATTGACGTAAGTCAGGTCGGCGATGCCGTCGCGCGCCATGTCGTAATGGTCGAATGCCTTGCCGAGCTGCTGCGACGGATAAACCTTGTAGTGGATCGTGCCGCCGGAATCTTTTTCGACCGAGGCGCCCCAGTCTTCCAGGGCCTTCTGCAGCGGATGCGACGGCGGCACCCAGTGCGCGATCTTGAGATCGAATGTCTTGTCTTGCGCCGACGCGGCGCCGATGGTGACCGCGAGCAATGCGGCCGCGCAGATGGTTGAGCGGAATTGCATCCTGTCCTCCCGTTTCCCTAGCGACCAAGCCGGCTCTTGAGTGGCGGCGTTCCCGATATTCAGCCGCATGTTATTCGCGTTGTAAAGTGGACTGTTTGATATCAAACTATTGCGGGTCGCTGCGATGCAGCGCGCGAGGGGAAGCAATGGCGCGAAAGAAAGCCGCGAGCGGAAAGGTGAAGGCTGCCGGGCGATCGGCCGTGCGGTTCGGCCCGCTGGCGGATTGGGTCGGCTTCAACCTGCGGATGGCGCAGGAGTCCGCCTTCGACGCCTTTTCGCATCTGTCACGCGAGATCGGCGAAAGTCCCGGCCGTTTCGCGACGCTGACCCTGATCGCGGAAAATCCCGGCATCAGCCAGAGCACGCTCGGCCAGGCGGCCGGCCGCGACAAGTCGAGCCTGACGCCGGTGCTCGATGACCTGGTGCGGCGCGGGCTGATCGCGCGCTCGCGCGCCGACCACGACCGCCGCACCTATCGGCTGACGCTGACGGCGGCCGGTGAGAAGACCCTGGCGCGGCTGATGGCCTGCGCGCGCCGCCACGAGCGCAATCTCGACCGCATCATCGGCCCGCGCGAGCGGGCGCGCTTTATCGAGACGCTCAAGCGGGTGCAGAAGATCAGTTGAACTTCGCGCGCACGCTGTCGGGAATCGGCTGGGATTTGATCCGTCCGCCATCGCGCACCACCCACACGCGCTTCTCGGTGCCCTCGGCGCACAGTTCGCCGTTGAGCGAAATCTTGTGCTGCACCGTGAAGCTTGAGGTGCCAAATGCGATCGTGCTTTCCACCGTCACGTCGTCGCCGAATCGCGTCGGCTTGACGAACCGCGCGCGGGTATCGACCAGCGGAAAACCGGCGAAGCCGTAGGCCTTGAGATACTGAAATTTCGTCATGCCGAGCGCGGCCTCGAACAGCGCCGCGGTCGCGTTGTCGAAAATCTTGAAATAAGTCGGATAGAAAATGATGCCGGCGGGGTCGCAGTCGCCCCATTCGATCCGCACCGTGCGCGTGTTGGTCAGCCCCATGTTGCGCTCTTAGCGATCTTCGCGCCGCTGCGCCAGCCAGACCGAACGGCCGCCGCATTCGGGGTCTTCCATGCGCGCGTCGATCACCGCGAAGTCATTGGCCGCCAGCAGTGCGCGATATTCGTCGGGCGCCAGCGACGCGTGATGGAGCGGCTCGCCGTAAAGACTTCCGATCGCTTCGCCATGGCGCGGCCCGCTGGTGAACATCAGCGGCGCGCCCGGTTTGGCATGAGCACGGAAGATCGGAAACATCCTGCGCTGGTCGTCGAACGCCAGATGAAAGAAGCTGTCCCAGGCAAGGACGGCGTCGAACGCGCGACCGAGCGAGAGCTCGCGCATGTCGCCGATCGACCATTGCTGCGCCGGAAAATCTGCCTGCGCGAGCGCGACCATCGCCGGCGTTGCATCGACCCCGTGGACGCCGAAGCCCCGAGCGATCAGATAAGCCGCCATCGGCTTGCCGGAGCCGCAGCCGAGATCGAGGATCGTGCCGTGTGGCGCGATCACCCCGCAGAAACGGTTGAGCCAGCCTTTCTCGAAGAATGCCGTCTGCTTGTTGCGATCGTTCACCCAGTCGAGCGCGCGCCGCTTATAGAAGCCGATCGCGTCGTCCGAGCCCATCGCGAGCTCAGCGTGGCGCCATACGCAGCGCGCCGTCGAGCCGGATCGTCTCGCCGTTGAGATAGCCGTTGCTGACGATGTGCAGCACCAGCGCGGCGAATTCCGGCGGCTCGCCGAGCCGCTTGGGGAACGGCACCGAGGCGCCGAGCGAATCCTGCGCCTCCTGCGGCAGCGCGCGCAGCATCGGCGTGCCGAAAATGCCGGGTGCGATCGCCAGCACGCGGATGCCGAACTGCGCGAACTCGCGCGCCGCCGGCAGCGTCAGCGCGGCGACGCCGCCCTTCGACGACGAGTACGCCGATTGCCCGATCTGCCCCTCGAACGCCGCGACCGACGCGGTGGAGACAATGACGCCGCGCTCGCCGGTTGCATCAGGTGAAAGTGCCTGCATGCCCGCCGCGGCGAGCCGCATCATGTTGAACGTGCCGATCAGGTTGATGCGGATCACGCGCTCGTAGTCTTCGAGCGGCATCGGCCCGTCCTTGCTGACGATCCGCTTGGCCGGCCCGATGCCGGCGCAATTCACCAGCACACGCGCCGGCCCGTGCTTGTCGGAGGCCTGCTTGATTGCCGCCGCGCCGCCCGCCGCGTCGGCGACGTCACATTTCACCGCGATGCCCTTGATCTCGGCGGCGACCTTGGCGGCGGCCTGCTCGTTCACGTCGAAGATCGCGACCTTGGCTCCCGCCGCGGCCAGCGCCCGCGCCGTCGCTTCGCCCAGTCCCGAGCCGCCGCCGGTGACGATCGCCGCCTGACCTTTGATGTCCATTGTTTAAGTCTTTCCTTGCTGCGCGAACTTGGGTTGCGCCGTGAGCATGGTCTTTATCTCGAAAAGTTCGAGCTTATTTGACCCGTTACGAGGCCAGCCGTAAATACGGGCCCGGAAACGGAACACATCATGGCCGACAAGCTCCGAGACGTCTTTATATGTGATGCCGCGCGCACCCCGATCGGCCGTTACGGCGGCTCGCTCGCCAAGGTCCGCACCGACGATCTCGCCGCCATTCCGCTCAAGGCGCTGATGAAGCGCAACCCGAAGGTCGACTGGGAAAAGGTCGATGACGTGTTCTACGGCTGCGCCAATCAGGCCGGCGAGGACAACCGCAACGTCGCCCGCATGGCGCTGCTGCTGGCCGGCCTGCCCGGCAGTGTCCCCGGTGTGACGCTCAACCGCCTGTGCGCGTCCGGCCTCGAAGCTGTCGGTGGCGCCGCGCGCGCCATCCGCACCGGCGAGATGGACCTCGCGATTGCCGGCGGCGTCGAGTCGATGACGCGCGCGCCCTTCGTGCAGGGCAAGGCGGCCGAAGTCTTCTCGCGCAAGGCGGAAATTTACGACACCACGATCGGCTGGCGCTTCATCAATCCGCTGATGAAGCAGCAATACGGCGTCGACTCGATGCCGGAGACCGGCGAGAACGTCGCGGAGGAATTTCAGGTCACCCGCGCCGATCAGGACAAGTTCGCGCTACGCTCGCAGGAGCGCGCCGGCGCCGCCGAGGCGCGCGGCTATTTCACCACCGAGATCGTGCGCGTCGAAGTGCCGAACGGCAAGAACCCGCCGGTCGTGGTCGACCGCGACGAGCATCCCCGCCCCGACACCACGCTGGAACAGCTCACCAAGCTGAAAACGCCGTTCCGCAATCCCGGCACCGTCACGGCCGGCAATGCCTCGGGCGTCAACGATGGCGCGGCTGCGATGATCCTCGCATCGGAAGATGCGGTGAAGGCGCACGGCCTTACCCCGCGCGCCCGCGTGCTCGGCATGGCGTCGGCCGCGGTGCCGCCGCGCATCATGGGCATCGGCCCGGTGCCGTCGACGCAGAAGCTGATGGCAAAGCTCGGTCACAAGATCGGCGACTACAATGTAATCGAGCTCAACGAAGCCTTCGCGGCGCAGGCGCTCGCGGTGCTGCGCCAGCTCGGCCTTCCCGACGACGCCGAGCAGGTCAATCCGCATGGCGGCGCCATCGCGCTCGGCCACCCGCTCGGCATGTCGGGAGCGCGGCTGGCGATGACTACCGTGCACGGCCTGATGGAGCGTGACGGCAAGCTCGGCCTTGCCACCATGTGCGTCGGCGTCGGCCAGGGCGTCTCGCTCGCGGTCGAACGCGTCAACTAAGGAACAACACGAATGGCGCTGGTTTATCCGACGAAAAGTCTCTCGGCGTTTCCGAAGCATCTCACCCCCGGCTATCGCTCGACCGTGAAGCGGTCGCCGTCGAAGCCGCTGATCATCGTGCCGCACACATTGTCGGAACTGACCGGACCGGTGTACGGCCATGACGCGGTGCAGGACGGCGACAACGATCTGACCAAGCAGGGCAAGGGTGAGCCGCTCGGCGAACGCATCATCGTTCACGGCCAGGTGCTCGACGAGGATCGCCGTCCGGTGCCGGACGTGCTGGTGGAAATCTGGCAGGCCAACGCCTGCGGCCGCTACGTCCACATCGTCGACCAGCATCCGGCGCCGCTCGATCCGAACTTCACCGGCGCGGGCCGCACCATCACCGACAAGAATGGCTACTACAAGTTCATCACCGTGAAGCCCGGCGCTTACCCCTGGGGTAACCACCCGAATGCCTGGCGCCCGAACCACATCCATTTCTCCGTGTTCGGCCACTCGTTCCTGTCGCGCCTCGTCACGCAGATGTATTTCCCGGGCGACTACCTGTTCCCGTATGATCCGATCTTCAATTCGGTGACCGACGAGAAGGCGCGCAACCGCATGGTCGCGACCTTCGATCTCGACAGCACGGTGCCGGATTGGGCGCTGGCATTCCGCTGGGACATCGTGCTGCGTGGCCGCGAAGCGACGCCGCTCGACAACGACGAACATTAGAAGCGCGAGGAAGCAGGAAAATGGCTGGCAAGGATCGCGCTCAGGAAGCCGATAAAGGCATAACGCCGTCGCAGACGGTCGGACCGTTCTTCGCTTACGGGCTGACGCCGAAGGGCCGCGCGCACTGGGACCCGAACGGCACCTATGCCTGGAAGGAAACCGTCGGCGACAATCTCCTCACGCCCGACGCTGAAGGCACCAGGATTCGTCTTGAGGGCAAGATCGTCGACGGCGATGGCGCGCCGATCACCGACGCCATGATCGAAATTTGGCAGGCCGACGCGCAGGGCCGCTACGCTTCGGCGCGCGATCCGCGTCGCCCGTCGAACGCCAAGTTCAAGGGCTTCGGCCGCTCGGCGACCGACAAGAGTGGCATGTTCGGCTTTGAGACGATCAAGCCTGGCGCCGTGCCGGGTGCGAACGGCAAGACGCAGGCGCCGCACATCGTGTTCTGCATCTACTCGCGCGGCATGCTGCGGCAGGTCTACACGCGCTGCTATTTCGCCGATGAGGCCGCCAACGCCTCCGACCAGATTCTCAATCTGGTGCCCGCCGACCGGCGGCAGACCCTGATCGCCAAAAAAGGGCAGGGCAGCACCTACCGCTTCGACATCCGCATGCAGGGCGACGGCGAGACGGTGTTCTTCGAGGTCTGAGCCAATTCAGCCTTCTTGATCGGCCCACTCTCTGCCTGGAGGCCGGTGGGATTTTGCCCATACTTGGTCAATACTGCTGCTCAGGTCTGGCTATAAACCCCGAAATATCAAATAGATTAGTAGGGCTATCGCCCACTATAATTGCCCACCTATTTTGTGGTTTACAGATGAGGGCCGTGGAGCTTCCCTTTGCACAGGGAAGAAACAACGGAGGGATCGCCGATGAACGAGCAGATCCTGCAAGAGATCACCGATTTTTGCCGCCAGCGCGGCTTGGCCGAATCCACCTTCGGCCGCCGCGCCGTCAATGACGGCAAGCTGGCGAGCCGGCTGCGCAATGGCGGCCGCATCACGACCGAAACGCTGGAGCGCATCCGCGGCTTCATGAGCAGCAGCGCCGGCGAGCCGCCGGTGCGCCGCCGCATGCTGTTCGAAGGCGTCTCACCGCTGCCCGCCGTCGCGTCACCCGCGACGACGCTGACGCACGGCGGCAAGGACCCCTCGCGCAATTTCCGTTTCTTCGACAACCGGCAGAAATACCTGCTGTTCGTCAACACCTGCTCGGAGAAGTGGGAGATCGCGAACCGCGTCGGCATGGAGCTGTCCAGTATCCATCCGCGTCCGCCGGCGGTGCGCGTGTTCGATGCCGGCGTCGGCGACGGCACCGTGCTGTCGCGCGTGATGCGCAACATGCACGACCGCTTCCCGACCATGCCGTTCTACATCGTCGGCAAGGAAATCAGCCTCGAAGACATCCGCCTCACGCTGCAAAAGATGGCGGACCGCTTCATCGAGCACCCGTCGATGGCGGTGGTGCTCACCAACCTCGCTTATGCCGAGGCGCCGTGGTTGACCGTGAAATCGGTCAACGCTGCCGCCAGCATGGTGTGGAAGGAAGTCGCGCTCGACGGCAACACCGCGCACGCCTTCGAGCAGCAGATCACGGCGCTCGAGCCGTTCCTCGGCGAAAACTGGAAAGCGAAAGTGTCGCCGAAGAGCGGCAATCCGGTCTACGAGCGCCCGGTCGTGCTGGTGCTCTACCGCAACGATCACAAGTTCCTGCTCGATCAGGTGATCCCGAAGCCGGGCGGCACTGTTGCCGACTACGACCTCGTCATCGCGTCGCAGCCTTATCGCGCGCGCTCGTCGCTCGACTTCAAGACAAAGCGCGTGCTGGCGCCGCTGGCCCGTGCGCTCGGCCCCGGCGGCCGCATGATCGCGATCCATTCGCACGGCAACGATCCCGGCATGGAGATCGTCCACAAGGTGTGGCCGAACGACAATCCGTTCGTGCACAACCGCCACGATCTCCTCAAGGCCATCAAGCAGGAGCTCGGCCCGGCCGGCCGCGATCTCAACTTCAACACTTACTCTGACCAGCGCTCGCTGTTCCGCTACGACATGCACACGCTGCCGTCGGAAATCTCGTCGTCGATCGGCACCTCGACCTTGCTCGCCGCGTGGAACGCCGCGATCTACGTCGCGCAGATCGAGGACGACCGGCTGTCGGACGTCAACAGCGACCGCCGCTACATCGACGCCACCCGCGACGTGCTGCGGAAGCACGGCGGCCTGTGGTTCTACGACGAGTCCTTCGTCATCTCGCGGCGGCGCGAATAGCGCGAAGGCCGATGGATCGCCAGCGCGACGCCGCACCGCATGCCGGGGTGCCAGCCATGGCCAAAGAACACGTCGCAATGACCAGATCGGGCGAGCTCATCCATCCCAACTGGGATTTGCCGATGGCGCGCGTCACCGACGGCTTTTCCATCGAAATCACCGCCAAGGATGTGGACGCGTTGAAGCAGGCCGCCCCGTTGTTGCCGCCCGGCACTCCGGTGTCGGTGACTTTCCTGCCCGGCGAAACGCCTGAAGCGCGGATCGCCGCGGCGGTCGCGATCCGGCAGCTCGGGTTTGAGCCGATGCCGCACTTCTCGGCGCGGCGGCTCGAATCCCATGCCGAGTTCGAGAGCTATCTCGACGCCGTCGTCGGACGCGCGCAGGTGCGGCGGTGCTTCATCATTGCCGGCGACCGGGAAACGTCAGCTGGTCCTTTTGCCGACAGTGCCGCACTCATTGCGACCGGCCGTTTCGAGAAAGCGGGCATCAAGGCGATCGGCATGGCGGGCCATCCGGACGGTCACCCCAACATGAGCGCCGAGCAATGCTGGGCAGTGCTGGAGCGGAAAGCCGCCGACATCGAAAGCCGCGGCATGGCCCCGCTCATCGTGACGCAATTCGGGTTCGACGCCGGATCGCTGCTCGCCTGGCTCAGGGAATTGCGCCGGCGGGGGCTAGGCATCCCGGTGCGGATCGGCGTGCCGGGCCCGGCCGGCGTCAAGACATTGCTGCGCTTCGCGGCGCGTTGCGGCGTTCAGGCCTCCGCGTCGGTGATGGCCAAATACGGCCTCTCGATCACGCAACTCATCGGCAGCGCCGGCCCCGACAAGATGGTCGACGCGTTGCGCGAACGGATCTCATCGGAGCACGGCCGCGTGCGGCTGCATTTCTATCCGTTCGGCGGTCTGGAACGCACCGTCGAGTGGATCAAGTCTTACAACACCGGCCACTAATGCGAGAGGCCGCCACGGCGAAACCGCGGCGGCCTCAAATCTTCTTTCTTCCGCTTAAGCGTTCGCCGCGGTGCGCCAGCCCTGATGATAGGTCTCGCGCGCCTGGTCGCTGTAGGGCGTCGGCGCCACCTTGACCTTCACTTCGAGCTGCTTGTGCCGCTCGACCGTGGTCTTCTTGGTGCCGCCGTTCTCCTCGCCCCACACCAGAGTCAGCTCGGTGCCGACCTTGGCGAACTGCTCCTCGACGAAGCCGAGCGAGAGCATCTTGCGGGCGTTGAACGAATAGCCGGAGAACATCGACGCGCCGATGGTCTTGCCGCCGCTCATCACGGCGTCGAACGACGATGACGCATAGTTCGACAGCGGCAGATCGATGAACTTGTAGTTCTGCCCGGCCGGCGCGAGCTGTGAGGCGAAGATCTTCTCGACGTCCGCGTTGTTCCAGGCGAACGTCACCTTCTTGCGGGTGTTCTTGCCCTGCATTGCCTTGAGCGCGTCGCCGCCGATGAAATCGTGGTCGAACTTGGTGAAGCCGTCGTAGCCCAGCTCATACGGCGTCGTGTAGTAGTCCTCGATGTTCTTCGATACGAAGCTCCCGCCGAGCGAGGCGTTGGCCTCGTAGCTCGTGATCGGCAGCCACTCGCGATAGGCCTTCATCTTGTCGCCGGTGTAGACCGCCGGAACCGGCGAGGGGATCCAGCCCGACTCCAGCGTGTTGGTCGCGTAAGCGCGGGCGCCGACCGGAACGATGCCGGAATCCTTGCCGGCGTCGAGAATGGCCTGGCGAATCTCGTCGCCCTGCTCGTACGGTCCCCACACTTCGAGGCCCGGCGCGCCGGCCATGCCGTGGCGCAGCGCGCGCACTTTCTTTCCGGCGATGGTGATGTAGCCCATGTTGAAGAACTTGATGTCGGGCATCGTGCCGTTGTTGAGCTTCTTGATGACGTCCTGCGCGTTCGGGCCCTGAATCTGGTAGCGATAGAATTTACGGAAAACAGGTTTCCCCATGGGACGCGACGGCGAGCGGTCGTCGTATTCGACCTTCACGTTATATTTGCCGGCGATCGCGTTGTACTGGATCCAGTTGGCGGTCGGGTTGCGGCCGACGAACACCAGTGAGTTCTCGGCGAGATAGAACAGGATGCCGTCGCCGATCACCTGGCCGTTGTAGTTGACCGGCGCCATCTGCTTGGCCTTGTCGATGGCGAAATTCTTGAACGAGTTGGTCGACAGGTGCGAGAGCAGCTTGAGCGCGTCCGGCCCTTCGACGAACAGGTTGACCATGTGGTGGGTCTGGTCGAACAGCACGCAGGTCTCGGCCCAGGCGCGTTGCTCGTCGCGCCAGTTCGAGAACTCCGGCGCCACCACCGGATAGACGTAAGCGCCGATCTGCGAGTTGCGCATCATGCCGACGATGTCGCCGCCGGCTTCCTTGATCTTTTCCTCGAGGTTTTTGGCCATCACTGGACTCCCTTACGTGCTTGGACTTTGAGGGGCTGTATACATAGCTTGCCGCATCGTGGCTAGGAGCCAGCCAATATCCGGGCCGTATTCGTAGTTTTTGGGCCAAATCCCACTGCGCATATCGACGCCCATCGCTAGCCTGTATACAATCGGTGGGTATTGGAGGGCCTCCGTGGTAGCCGAGACCGAGCGCGCATCCTCGCAGACCGTGAAGGCCCAGCTGGCGCTGCGCGAGCTCATCCTGTCCGGCGGGCTCCAGCCGGGCGATCGCATTTCCGAGCTGTCGATCGTCGAGCGGCTCGGCATGTCCCGCACGCCGATCCGCATGGCGCTGGTCCGCCTCCAGGAGGAAGGCTTCCTCGAAGCCATCCCCTCCGGCGGTTTCGCCATCCGCGCGTTCTCCGAGCGCGACGTTTATGACGCCATCGAATTGCGCGGCACGCTGGAAGGCTTCGCCGCCCGCGTCGCGGCCGAGCGCGGCATCGGCGCGCCGCTCTTGGCCGAGATGAAGGACAAGCTGCGCGAGATGGATGACATCGTCGCGCGGCAGAAGCTCACCGTGGACGACTTCTCATCTTATGTCGGCCTCAATGGCCGCTTCCATGCCCTGCTGGTGGAAGCCGCCGACAGCCCGACGCTGGCGCGCCAGATCGAGCGCGCGGTCAATCTGCCGTTCGCCTCGCCGAGCGGGTTCGTGATGGTGCAGGCGAAATTGCCGGAAGCCGGAAAAATTCTGACCATCGGTCAGGATCATCATCACTGCGTGGTCCGCGCCATCGAAAACCGCGAAGGCGCGCGTGCCGAAGCGCTGATGCGCGAGCATGCGCGGCTCGCGCACCGCAACTTGCAGCTTGCGCTGGTTAATCAGGGCACCCGCGACCTTGTGCCGGGCGCAGTGCTGCTGCGCCGGTCCGCGGTGGCCGGTTGACTTTGAAAGCAGATCATCCGACGACCAAAACAACCAACTTGTGGTGAGGAATTCCGATGCAAGATAGACCGCCGTTTCGCGCCGACCATGTCGGCAGCTTCCTGCGCCCGAAGAATCTCGCGGAAGCGCGCGCCAAGTTCGCCAAGAAGGAAATCAGCGCGGCGCAGCTCAAGGAAGTCGAGGATGCCGAGATCAAGAAGGTGATCGCCAAGCAGGAGGCGATCGGCCTCAAGCTGGCGACCGACGGCGAATTCCGCCGCTCGTGGTGGCACTTTGACTTCTTCGGCATGCTCGACGGCGTCGAGATCGTCGACTCCGATCACGGCATCCAGTTCACCGGCGTCGTCACCAAGGCGCGCGCCGTGCATGTCACCGGCAAGATCGGGTTCTCCACCCATCCGATGATCGAGCACTTCAAGTTTCTCAAGGCCAATACCAAGGTGACGCCGAAGATGACCATTCCGGCGCCGTCGGTGATGCATTTCCGCATGGAGCCGGACGCGGTGAAAACCGGCGTCTACAAGAGCCGCGATGACATCTTCGATGATCTCGGCACCGCCTATCAGAAGGCGGTGAAAGCGTTCTACGACGCCGGCTGCCGCTATCTTCAGTTCGACGACACCGCCTGGGCTTATCTGTGCTCGCAGGACGAACTCAAGAAGGCGAAGGAGCGCGGCCTCGATGTCGATCACCTTCAGGAGACCTACACCAAGGTGATCAACAAGGCGCTCGAGGCAAAGCCCGCTGACATGACGATCACCACGCATGTCTGCCGCGGCAACTTCCGCTCCACCTTCATCTCGTCGGGGGGCTACGAGCCGGTCGCCGAGAACCTGTTGGCCAAGTGCAACTACGACGGCTACTTCCTGGAATACGACACCGACCGCGCCGGCGGCTTCGAGCCGCTGCGTTTCCTGCCGAAGGGCAAGAAGCGCGTGGTGCTCGGCCTCGTCACCTCGAAGAGCGGCCGCCTCGAGCAGCCCGGCGACATCAAGAAGCGCATCGAGGAGGCGAGCAAGTTCGCGCCGCTCGACCAGTTCTGCCTGTCGACGCAGTGCGGCTTCGCCTCGACCGAGGAGGGCAACGCGCTGGCCGAGGAAGAGCAGTGGGCGAAGCTCAAGATGATCGTCGGGATAGCCGGAGAAGTCTGGAAGTAAATGACCTGTCATCACCGGGCTTGTCCCGGTGATCCCGCTTAGGAGGGCACTGTGCTCACCTGATTGAGATGGCCGGGACAAGCCCGGCCATGACACCTTATCGGCTTACTGCCACACCGCGACGAACCGGCTGGCGAAAGTCGGTGCGTCCTCGACCGGGCCGGCCGCGATCGCGCTGCCGAGGAGCGGCGTCACCTTGATGTGCTCCAGCACGCCGAGCTTCAGGGTCGGGTCGAAATAGCGCATCGCCCGCTTGTTGAGATCGATGATGCGCCCCGGCCGCAGCGGGCCGACATCGTTGATCCGCACGATCAGGCGCAGGCCGTTGCCTTCGACCAGCGCGAACGAGCGGACGTAATTCTTTCCGTAGCGCACACCGCCGAACTGGTCGCGCAGATCGGTGCGGATCGCTGCGGTCCAGGCCTCCGGATCGTAGGTCTCGCCGGACGAGGTGTTCATGTCGCCGGAATCCCGGTCGGTCGCATCGGTCGGATCGTACATCGAGGCGGCGCCGTCGAGGCTGTCGCCGGCCGGCGCGTAGCGGATGCTCTGCCGGAACACCGGAGCCTGATAGGTCGGGCTCGCCAGCAGGCTTGAAATCGCCGACGCTTCCGTAATGTCGAAGCGTTGCGCGAAAGATGCCCTTGCTGTTTCCGGCTGCGGCAGCTCCGCGACGGAAGCGGCATGACTTGCGACCGTGGTCGCAACGATCAGCGCCGCCGAATACGCGGTGACTTTGGCGACGCGCCAATTGAGCCTGTCGGTGAACATGCGAGCCCCCCAGCCCACGTGTCTGACAGTTCGGATTGAATACGGCGCGCGATAAGGCGGCGTAAAATCTCACGACAAAAAATATGTAAATTTGCGGCGCGTTTGCGCCGATCTCAGGCGAGATGCCGCTTCTTCCCGGGTCGTCGAATTCGCGCCCTTGCATCTTGATCGGCGGGCGTGGTTAAAAAATTGCGCGTTTTCCCGCCCTGGCGGCCGCTCACATGGTTGAGCGTTCCTTTCAATCGGAGCCGGCTCCCACAATGCCGATCGACTACCACAAGCTGCTCGCGCTGAAGATTCCGGATGTCGAGCACGCCTACAGCGGGAAGGACACCATCCTTTACGCGCTCGGTCTTGGGCTCGGCCACGATCCGATGGACGAGAACGAACTCGCTTTCGTCTACGAGAAGAAGCTGAAGGCGCTGCCGACCTTCGCAATGAAGCTCGGCTATTCCGCCTTTTGGCTGCGTGCGCCGGAGATCGGCCTCGACTGGAACAAGGTCGTGCACGGCGAAGCCGGATTTACGCTGCACAAGCCGGTTGCGCCGAACGGCAACGTGATCGGCCGCACCCGCATCGTCGAGGCGCTCGACAAGGGCGAGGGCAAGGGCGCGCTCATCTATTCGCAGCGTGAAGTGATCGACAAGGCGAGCGGCGAGAAGATCGCGACATTGCGACAGACGACGTTCGCGCGCGGCGATGGCGGTTTCGGCGGTCCGCGCGAGTGGAGCAAGGGCAATCCGCCGGCACTGCACGCGATCCCGGACCGCGCGCCCGATCTCGTCTGCGACCTGCCGACCCGGCCGGAGATCGCGCTCATTTATCGTCTGTCCGGTGATACCAATCCGCTGCATGCCGAGCCGGCTTTCGCCAAGGCCGCCGGCTTCCCGCGCCCGATCCTGCATGGCCTGGCCACCTTTGGCATCGCCGGCCACGCCATCCTGAAAAGTGTCTGCGGCTACGATCCGTCGAAATTGACCGCGATGGACGCACGGTTCTCCGCGCCGGTCTTCCCCGGCGAAACCATCCGCACCGAGATGTGGCAAGAGGGCAACGTGCTAAGCTTTCGCGCGCGTGTCGTCGAACGCGACGTCATCGCGATCAACAACGGCCGCGCCGAGATGACGCCCTAGGCGTCATGGCCGGGCTTGTCCCGGCCATCCACGCCTTGCTTAGATGCAAAGAAAGACGTGGATGCCCGGCATAAAGCCGGGCATGACGTGGAAAGGCCCGATGCAGACCAGAGACACCCACGCCGACATCCGCGCTTCCGTCCGTGCGCTGTGCGAGAATTTTCCCGGCGAATATTGGCGCAAGGTTGACCGCGAGCGCGCCTATCCGACCGAATTCGTCAATGCGCTGACCGAGGCCGGCTTCCTCGCCGCGCTGATTCCGGAAAGCTATGGCGGTAGCGGCCTGACTATGAGTGCGGCCTCCGCGATCATGGAAGAAATCCACGCCTCCGGCAGCAACGGCGCCGCCTGCCATGCCCAGATGTATACGATGGGCACCATCCTTCGGCACGGCAACGAGGCGCAGAAGAAGAAGTACCTGCCGCAGATCGCCGCCGGCAAGCTGCGCCTTCAGGCGTTCGGCGTCACCGAGCCGACCTCCGGCACCGACACATTATCCCTGCGCACCGTCGCGAAGCGCGAGGGCAACGACGGCTACGTCATCAACGGCCAGAAAATCTGGACGTCGCGCGCCGAGCATTCCGACCTGATGCTGCTGCTCGCGCGCACCACGCCGAAGGAGCAGGCCAAGAAGCGCACCGAAGGCCTGTCGGTCTTCATCGTCGACATGAAGGAGCAGGCGAAAGCTATCACCATCAAGCCGATCCGCACCATGATGAACCACGCCACCACGGAAGTGTTCTTCGAGAACCTGCGGGTGCCGGCGGAAAATCTGATCGGTGAGGAAGGGCAGGGCTTCCGCTACATTCTCGGCGGCATGAATGCCGAGCGCATTCTCATCGCGTCGGAATGCATCGGCGATGCCAAGTGGTTCATCGAAAAGGCCACCGAATACGCCAAATCTCGCGCGGTGTTCGGCAAGCCGATCGGCCAGAACCAGGGCATCCAGTTTCCGATCGCGCGCGCCTATTCGCAGATGCGCGCCGCCGAGCTGATGGTGCACGAGGCCGCCGATAAATATGACGCCGGTGGCGATATCGGGCCCGAGGCCAACATGGCGAAGCTGCTTGCCGCCGACGCGTCCTGGGCCGCCGCCGACATGTGCGTGCAGACCCACGGCGGCTTCGGCTTCGCCGAGGAGTTCGACGTCGAGCGCAAATTCCGCGAAACGCGGCTCTACCAGGTGGCGCCGATCTCGACCAACCTCATCCTTTCCTATCTCGCCGAGCACGTCCTCGGCCTGCCACGGTCTTACTAGATGGCATTGCCTCTCTCCGGTCTTCTCGTCGTCTCGGTCGAGCAGGCGGTCGCCGCGCCGCAATGCACCTGCCGTCTGGCTGACGCCGGCGCGCGCGTCATCAAGGTCGAGCGGCCGGAGGGCGATTTCGCCCGCGAATACGATCATGTCGTTCACGGCGAGAGCGCCAATTTCGTCTGGCTCAATCGCGGCAAGGAATCGGTGGTCTGCGACCTGTCGAAGCCCGACGACAAGAAGCTGCTCGAGGCGATGCTCGCGAAGGCCGATGTGTTTGTGCAGAACCTCAAGCCCGGCGCGCTGGGGAAGCTCGGCTTCGGTGTGGCGCGGCTGCGCAAGGATTATCCGCGGCTGATCTGCGCCTCGATCTCCGGCTATGGCGAGAGCGGGCCTTACGCGCAGCGCAAGGCCTACGATCTTCTCATCCAGGCGGAATCCGGTGTGTCGTCGGTCACCGGCGGCCCCGAAGCGCCCGCGCGGGTCGGCGTGTCGATCGTCGATGTCTGTGCGGGCCTCAACGCCTATCAGGCGATCCTCGAGGCGCTGATCGCGCGCGGCAAGACCGGGGAGGGCGCCGAGATTTCCGTCTCGATGTTCGACGGCATGGCGGAGTGGATGACGGTGCCGCTCCTCCATCACGAGGGCGGCCAGCCGTTCAAGCGGATCGGCCTCGCCCACGCCGGCATCGCGCCCTACGGCGTGTTCAAGAGCCGGGACAAGGCCGACATCCTCATCGCCATCCAGAACGACCGCGAGTGGCGTGTGCTGGCGGAGAAAGTTCTGAGCGATGCTTCGCTCGGCACCAACGAGAAGTTCGCCACCAACCCCAAGCGCGTGGCGAACCGGAGCGAGACCGACGCGCTGGTCGGTGCGGTGTTCGCGAAACACGATGTCGAGCCGCTGGCGAAACTGCTGCAATCGGCCGACATCGCCTTCGCCCGCGTAAGCGACAGCGAATTGTTGTCGAAGCACCCGCATCTACGCCGCATCACGGTCGATGCACCATCCGGTCCGGTGTCGACCCCGTCACCGGCCCCGATCTGGGCCGGCGCGCCACGCAGCTACGGCGCGATCCCGGCGCTCGGCGCGCACAGCGATAAAATCCGCAAGGAGTTTCTGGGCTAATCCAGCGCGAGGTGCGCGGTCTGCTCGGCTTTGCTGGCGGCCTGCGGCGTGCGCGGCGTCTTGCCGACCAGGAAGATCAGCGGCATCGCGCAGATGCACAGCACCATCAGCAGCTTGAAGTCGTTGGCGTAGGCGATCACCGCCGCCTGCTGCGTGACAATCGCATCGAGCATCGCCCGGCCGGTGTCGGTGGTGGTGTTGAGGATCGACGCCACGTCGGGGAATTGCAGCGCGTTGTTGAACGGTGTCACGTTCTCGGTGAGCCGCTCGTGCATGTAGGTGGTCTTGCTCGTCAGGTTCGCGATCACCATCGAGATGCCGATCGACGAGCCGATGTTGCGGACCAAAGTGTTGATCGAGGTGCCGCTGGTGCGCAGCCGGTTCGGCAGCGTGGAGAACGCGGCCGATGTCACCGGCACGAACAGCAGGCCCAGCCCGACGCCCTGGATGATGTTGATGATGACGATCGTCTTCGGCGGCGTATCGAGTGTGAAGCCGGTCATCTGATAGAGCGTGCCGGCGGTGAAGATCAGCCCGACCAGGATCAGGTAGCGCGTCTCGACCTTGGCCATCAGCTTCGGCGCAATCATCATCGTGAACATGGTGCCCAGCCCGCGGGAGCCGAGCAGCATGCCGGCGGTGACGATCGGATAGCCGAGCACGTTCTGCATGAACGGCGTCACCAGCGCCATGGTGCCGAACAGCACCACGCCGATCACCACCATGAACAGGCAGCCGGATGCGAAATTGCGATCCTTGAAGATCTCGAACCGCACGAACGGCTCGTCGGTGGTGAACGAGTGAGCGAAGAAATAATAAAAGCCGGCTGCCGAGATGATCGTCTCGATCCAGATCTCGGAAGACTCGAACCAGCCGACCTGTTCGCCGCGGTCGAGCAGCAACTGCAGCGAGCCGATGCCGACCGCCAGCGCGATGAAGCCGAACCAGTCGAACTTGAGGTGATGGTGCTGCTCGGTCTCTTCCATGAACAGCATCATGCCGAGCACGGTGATGACGCCGATCGGCAAATTGATCAGGAACACCCAGTGCCACGAGTAATTGTCGGTCAGCCAGCCGCCGAGCGTCGGGCCCATGATCGGGCCGAGCATCACGCCCATGCCCCAGATCGCCATCGCGCCGCCGCGCCGTTCCGGCGGATAGGCGTCGAGCAGCACCGATTGCGACAGCGGCACCAGCGCCGCGCCGGCCATGCCCTGCATCAGGCGGAACAGCACGATCTGCACGATGTTCTGCGCCATCGCGCACAGCAGCGAGGCGACGGTGAAGCCGGCGACGCAGATGATGAACAGCCGCTTCCGGCCGAACCGGTCGGCGATCCAGCCGATCGGCGCCGTCATGATGGCGGCGGCGACGATGTAGGAGGTCAGCACCCAGTTGATCTGGTCGAGCGAGGCCGACAGCGAGCCCTGCATGTAGGGCAGCGCCACGTTGGCGATCGTGGTGTCGAGCGCTTGCATGATCGTCGCCGTCATGCAGCAGATCGTCACCAGCACGCGCCGCGTGCCTGGCTCCATTGTGCTGGTCGGGTTCAACTTACTTCTCGTTGTTGGCGAACGGCAGCCGGCTGTGATGCGTGTCGATCTCGATGGTCGCGCTCATGCCGGAGCGGAGCAGGCTCAAGTCCTGGTCCTTGTCGAACACGATGCGGACCGGAACGCGCTGCACCACTTTGACCCAGTTGCCGCTGGCGTTCTGCGGCGGCAGGATCGAGAACTGCGCGCCGGTGCCGGGCGACACCGATTGCACGGTGCCGTGGAATGTGCGGTCGGGGAAGCTGTCGACGTCGATGGTCGCCTTCTGCCCGGCGCGCAGGTAGGTGATGTCGGTTTCCTTCGGGTTGGCGTCGACCCACGGCGCCTTGTCGTCGATGACGGAGAACACCGGCGAACCGGCCGTGACGAAGCGGCCGAGCTGGATGTTGTCGACCTGCGTCGCCGTGCCGGCAATCGGCGCGCGCAGCACGGTGTTGTGCAGGTCGCGCTGGGCGTGGTCGAGCGCCGCCTGCGCTTCCTTGTAGGCGGGGAATTCCGCCAGCGGCAGGTTGGCGTCGCCCTTCAACTGGTTCAGCGCGTTGTCACGCTGCTGCTTGGCGTATTGCATCTGAAGCTGCGCCGCGACCATGTCGCTTGCCGCCTTGTCGACGTCCGCCGCCGAACCGGCCTGGGTCTGCACCAGCTTGCTCTTGCGGTCGACGTCCTTCCCTTTCAGCGCCACGCTTTTTTCCGCGAGGTCGACCAGTTCCGTCAGGGACGCCAGGTTGGTCTTCAGATTGTTGTAGGAAACGCGCGCGTCGGCCACCTTGGCCTCGGCTTGCGCCACGATGCTCTCGTAAGGATGCGGATCGAGCGCGAACAGCTCGTCGCCTTCCTTGACGTGCTGGCCCTCGTGCACCTTCACGTCGATCACCTTGCCGGAGATTTCCGGCGTGATGAGAACCTTCTGCGCGCTGACATAGGCGTTGTCGGTCGAGATGTAGCGGCCGCCGGTCAGGTAGAAGATGCCGCCCGCCACCAGCAGGAACGCCGGCAGCGCGACCAGCAGCATCATGCGAAGCCGCTTGCGCTTGGCGTCGCCGGCAGTCTTGCTGCCGGTCTGCGCCTTCGTCTCCGCGTCGTTTTTCTTGGCTTCGGTCTGCGGGACGATCTTGAGAACTTTTTCACTCATCGTTTTGTCTTTCAGCCATTCGCGGCTTGCGATTGTTCGGTGTGGCGGCCGGTCAGGCCGCGCAGGTTGCTGCGCACGTTCTGGAGGTCGTGCAGCATGCGTTCGACCGTCGCGCGGTCGATGCCGTCGAGCACGTTGCCCATCATGTCGAGGCCGAGTTCGTTGAGCCGCTCGAGCAGCGGCAGCGCGGCCGGCGTCAGGTAGAGCCGGTTGGCGCGCCGGTCGTTCGGGTCGGGCTTGCGTTCGATCAGGCCGTTCTCGGCCAGCGTGTCGAGCAGCCGCGTCAGCGTGATCGGTTGCAGGTCGAGCGCCTCGGCAAGTTCGTGCTGCTTGAGGCCCTCGGCGAGTTGCAGCCGCATCAGCACGGCCCATTGGGCCTTGGAGATGCCGAACTGCCGCGCGCGCTGGTCGGCGTAGGTTTTCATGAGCCGCGCGACATCCATCAGGGTGAAGGCGAACTCGCGATTGAGAGGGAGCTTGGGCATGGCCGGAACTTATTCACCAAGCTTATTATAAGCAAGCTTATTATCTCTGCACGGGACGCGCGGGAGCCATGCGAGTATGTGCGATGCAGCAAAAAGGCCCGTTTTACGTGACGTTTGGCGACCCATCGGGCAAAGTCGGAAGCTTCACCGCACACGTCCACCACCCAGGAAATCGTCATGGAGATCGGATTCATCGGGCTCGGCAACATGGGCCAGCCGATGGCGCGCCGGCTGATCGAGGCCGGCCACAAGCTCGTCATCTACGACATCAAGAACGACGTGGTCGCCCCGCTGCTGGCGCTCGGCGCCCGGCTGGCCTCCTCGCCGGCCGATGTCGCCGACCGGGTCGAGACCGTGATGGTCAGCCTGCCGGACCCGCCGGTCGTCACCAAGGTGGTGACGGGTGAGGGCGGCGTGATCGAGGGCAAGAAGGTCCGCCGCGTCATCGACCTCTCGACTACCGGCCCGCGTGTTGCTGCCGAGGTCGCGGCCGCGCTGGCGAAAAAGAACATCGTGCAGCTCGATTCACCCGTCTCCGGCGGCGTGGCCGGCGCGGTGAAGGGCACGCTCGCGGTCATGGTGTCCGGGCCGGATGCTGATGTCGCGCTGGTGAAGGATGCGCTTGGCGTGTTCGGCAAGGTGTTCGTGGTCGGCGACAAGCCCGGCATGGGCCAGACCATGAAGCTCGCCAACAATTTCCTCTCGGCCACCGCGATGGCGGCGACCTCTGAAGCCGTCGTGATGGGCGTGAAGGCCGGGCTCGATCCCGCCGTGATGGTCGAGGTCATCAACGCCGGCACCGGGCGCAACACCGCATCGAGCGACAAGTTTCCGAACAGGATAATCCCGCGCAAGTTCGACGCTGGTTTCGCCACCGCGCTGATGACCAAGGACGTGCGGCTCTGCCATGCCGAAGCCAAGGCGCTCGGCATTCCGAACGACGTGATGAACGCGGTGCTGAAAGTCTGGGAACAGGCCTATTCCGAAATCGGCCCGGACAAGGATTTCACCACCGTCATTCAGCCGATCGAGAAACGTGCCGGCGTCACCGTCGGAGCGAAAGGGACAAAATAAAATGAGCGACGACATCCACGAGATCTACGCCATCTCCTACGGCGGCCATCAGCGGCCCGGCGCGGAGAATTACATCGGCGACCCGCACAACACCTCGCCGGATCCGCTGGAGTATTACATCTGGGCGATCACCGGCAAGTCCGGCACCTTCATCGTCGACACCGGCTTCGACGAGATCGCGGCGAAGCGGCGCAACCGGCCGATCACGCGGCCGATCGGCGAGGGGCTCAAGGCGCTTGGCATCGCGCCCGACAGCGTCAAGAACGTCATCATCACGCATCTGCATTACGATCACAGCGGCAATGCCGACCTGTTTCCGAACGCGCGCTATCACTTGCAGGACTGCGAGATGGATTACGCGACCGGCCGCTGCATGTGCCACGCCCACCAGCGCGCCCCGTTCGAGATCGACTACGTCGTCGACACCGTGAAGAAGGTCTATGCCGGCCGCGTCGAGTTTCACGACGGCGAGGACGAACTCGCGCCCGGCATCAGTGTCCATCATATCGGCGGCCACTCGAAGGGGCTGCAATGCGTGCGGGTGAAGACGAAGCGCGGCTATGTCGTGCTCGCGTCGGATTGCGCGCACCTCTACAAGCACATCGACGAGGGCAAGGTGTTTCCGATCACCTACAACGTGGTCGATACGCTCGAGGGCTACAAGAAGCTCGGCAAGCTGGCGTCGTCGCGCCAGCATATCGTCCCCGGCCACGATCCCAGGACGCTCGACCTTTATCCGGCCGCCAAGCCGGGCCTTGACCGCGTCGTGCGGCTGGATCTGGAGCCGAAGCCCTGACTGTCGTCCCCGCCAACGGGTCCGCGCGAAGCGCGGCCCGATGACAGGCTCCGGCGGGGACCCAGTAACCTCAGGCGTTATCGAGATCATTTGCCTCGCGGCGTGCTGGATTCCCGCTTTCGCGGGAATGACAACCCGCCATTGACAACATTCCTACCTAGGATTATATACCATCCGTCCGGTCCGACGAAGGGCGCTTCATGAGGCGTCTTGAAGCGGGACCGTCCGGGGAAAGGCGCCGACAACAGCGCCGGAAGCCGGGGCCGGAGGCAACTCCGGTGCATGCGGTGGCCGTGAAAGGGCGCAACGCGCGCCTCGTGTAACGGCGGTCCAAGCCGCGGCTTTCCCGGATGTCAGGCAGGCATCCACATGCTGCGAGTGCTGGCGTTCCGGCTCGCACGAGCGGTGGGTAAAAATTGTAACCCCACCGGGGTGGCCGTGGAGCAAACCTCAAACATCGCGCGCGGAACGCCGAGATCCTCGGCGGAGTCGCGTTAACACCATACTACGCCCCGGCGTCGCGAGATGCCGAGGCACGCGGGTCCGATGAGGACCCGGCGTTCCGCGCGCCCTTCAAGGGGGCGAATGGAGGCCGAGACGAGGGCGTATCCCGCGCCGACCAAACAACAGGGAGGATGGCGCATGCCCAAAATTCATCTGTCGTCCCCGCCACCGGGTCCGCGCGAAGCGCGGCCCGATGACAGGCTCCGGCGGGGACCCAGTAACCACAGAGGTTGTGATGGGCCGGAGAGGATACGGCGTACTGGATTCCCGCCTTCGCGGGAATGACAGCCTAAACAAGCCCCAGCGCCTCGAACGCATCGCGATGATGCGCGGCGCTGTCCTGCGAGAAGCAGCAGAAGACGACATGCGCGATGCCGCGTGCGTTTGCCGCGACTTCGGCGACCACGGTGCCGACTGCGATACGCGCCGCCATGTCGGCGGGAAACGCATACACGCCCGTCGAGATCGCCGGAAACGCGATCGACGTCACGCCATTTTGTGCGGCGAGGTCGAGCGCGGTGCGATAGCACGACGCCAGCAGTTCATCTTCGCGCTCGTTGCCGCCATGCCAGACCGGGCCGACCGCATGAATGACGTGCCGCGCCGTCAGCTCGAATCCCGGCGTGATTTTCGCGCTGCCGGTATCGCAGCCGCCGAGCCTGCGGCATGCCTCCAGCAACTGCGGCCCCGCCGCGCGATGGATCGCCCCATCCACCCCGCCGCCGCCCAGTAGCGAACGGTTCGCCGCATTCACGATCGCATCGACATCGAGCGTCGTAATGTCGGCGACAACGATCTCCAGCCGCGTTGCTCCGACTTCCGCGCTGGCGACAAGCGTCACTGCGCGACCCAGCCGCCGTCGATCGATTGCGTAGCGCCGGTGATGGTCGCTGCCGCGTCGCTGCACAGGAATACAGCCAGCGCGCCGATCGACTCCGGCTTGGAGAACTCGTGCATCGGCTGCTTCTCGGAAATCAGCGCGACGCGCGCCTGATCGTTCGTTTGTCCGCTCGCCTTGGCGCGCGCGTCGATCTGCTTCTGCACCAGCGGCGTCAGCACCCAGCCGGGGCAGATCGCGTTGCAGGTGATGCCGTCATTCGCCGCTTCGATCGCGATCACCTTGGTGAGCCCGACGATGCCATGCTTGGCCGCGACGTACGCACCTTTCTCGCCGCTCGCCACCAGCCCGTGCGCCGAGGCGATGTTGATGATGCGGCCCCACTTGCGCGACTTCATGCCCGGCAGCGCGGCGCGCGCGGTGTGGAACGCCGCCGACAGGTTGATCGCGATCACCGCGTCCCAGCGGTCGATCGGGAAATCCTCGATCTTGGCGACGTGCTGGATGCCGGCATTGTTGACGAGGATGTCGAGCGCGCCGAATTCCTTCTCGGCCGCCTTCACCATCGCGGCGATCTCGGCCGGCTTGGTCATGTCGGCGCCGGAGTAGGCGACCTTGACGCCATACTCCTTCGCCATCCCGGCGCGCTGCTGCTCGATCGCGGCCGCATCGCCGAAGCCGTTGAGCATCACATTGGCGCCGGCCTTCGCCAGCGCGCGGGCGATTGCTTCGCCGATGCCCGAGGTGGAGCCGGTGACCAGCGCAGATTTGCCTTTCAACATGCGGATTTCCTTTGCGACATGCAGCTTTCCGTCCCGGCGCACTATATAGTCCGGGTATGACGAAGCGTTCAACGAAGCGCGCCGTGTTTCCGGCCCCCGATCACGACCACGGTCTCTGCGCGAGCGACGCGCTGGCGCAGGCCGAGGCGATCTGCGCCGCGCGCGCCACCCGGCTGACGCCGATCCGCCGCCGCGTGCTCGAGGCGCTGCTGGCCAGCCATCAGCCGCTCGGCGCCTACGACGTGATCGACCGCCTCGCCAGGCACGGCGACCGGCTGTCGCCGATCACCATCTACCGCGCGCTGGATTTCCTCCGCGACAACGGCCTCGCGCATCGCATCGAGAGCCGCAACGCTTTCATCGCCTGCGCGCACGAGCACGGCGCCGGCGATCCGGTCGTTTTTCTCATCTGCGAGAAATGCGGCGCGGTCGGCGAGGCAGCCGCTGCGGCGGTGGCCGATACCATCAAGACGGCGTCGCGCGCCGCCGGCTTTACGCCGAAGACGCCGGTGATCGAAATCACCGGCGTATGCAGCCACTGCAAGGCGGCCTGAGCGGCACGCCATAGCGGTGCACCACGTGCCGCGCTAAAAGCGCGCCAGAATCTTCATGTCCTCGCCGTCTCCCGAACATCACCACATCACGCGCCCGCTCGATCTTGCCGGCGCGATGATCGTGGTCGGCCTCTGCCTCACCTGGGGCTTCAATCAGGTCGCTATCAAGCTCGCGCTGACCGGTTATCCGCCCTTCGTCCAGGGCACGATCCGCTCCGTGCTCGCCGCGCTCTGCGTCGCCGCCTGGTGCTGGCTGCGCGGCATTCCGCTGTTTGCGCGTGACGGCAGCCTCAAGGGCGGTCTGCTCGCCGGCTTCCTGTTCGGCGCGGAGTTCATCCTGATCTTCCAGGGGCTGCTCTACACCACGGCGACGCGCACCACTTTGTTCCTCTATCTCGCCCCATTCTTCGTCGTGCTCGGCGCCCGCATCTTCCTGCCGATGGACCGCTTCAGCCCGCAGCAATGGATCGGCCTCGCGCTGTCGTTCGTCGGCATGATCGTCGCCTTCGGCGCGCCGACGCCGGCGCTCGATCCGCGCCAATTGACGGGTGACATCATGATGGTCGGTGCCGCTGCGCTGTGGGCCGGCACCACGCTCACCATCAAGGCGAGCGGCCTCAATGCCGCCCCGGCCGAGAAGGTGATGCTCTACCAGCTTGTCGTCTCCGCCCCGATGCTGGCCATCGCCGCGCTCGTGGTCGGCGAACGGATGACCGAAATGCCATCGGCCGTGGCGTCCGGCGCGCTCGCCTATCAGACCTTCTTCGTGGTCAGCATCACCTTCGTCATCTGGTTCGCGATGATTGCCAAATACTCGGCCACGCGGCTCTCGGCCTTTACCTTTCTCTCGCCGCTGTTTGGCGTCGCCGCCGGCCATCTGGTGCTCAACGACCCGCTCACGCCCGCCTTCCTGCTGGCGGTGGCGCTGGTCGCGCTGGGCCTTGTGCTGGTCAACCGCGCCAAATAGCTGTCATTTGCGGCCGGTAGAACGCGCGGCAGGGAAAGCGTAGAACAGCGCCAATGAGCTTGGACAAGCGGCATAAAACAGTCCCGGTCGATGTCGGCGGCGTCATTGTCGGCGGCGGCGCGCCGATCGTCGTCCAGTCGATGACCAACACCAACACCGCCGACGTCGAGTCGACCGCGCGGCAGGTCGCGGCGCTGGCGCGCGCCGGCTCCGAGATCGTGCGCATCACCGTCGATCGCGACGAGGCCGCGGCCGCGGTTCCGCACATCAAGGATCGCGTGGCGCAGCTCGGCGTCAGCGTGCCGATCGTCGGCGACTTCCATTACATCGGCCACAAGCTGCTTGCCGATCATCCGGCCTGTGCCGAAGCGCTCGACAAATACCGCATCAATCCCGGCAATGTCGGGTTCAAGAACAAGCGCGATCCGCAGTTCACCCAGATCGTCGAGATGGCGATCAGGCACGGCAAGCCGGTGCGGATCGGCGTCAACTGGGGCTCGCTCGATCAGGAATTGCTGACCAGGCTGATGGACGACAACGCGACGGCGGCGAAGCCGCTCACGGCGCGGCAGGTCACGCACGAAGCGATGGTGCAGTCGGCGCTGCTCTCCGCCGCGCGCGCCGAGGAAATCGGCCTGCCGAAGAATCGCATCATCCTGTCAGCGAAAGTTTCGGCGGTACAGGACCTCATCGCCGTTTATTCCGAGCTGGCGCGACGCTCGGACTATGCGCTGCATCTCGGCCTCACCGAAGCCGGCATGGGCTCGAAGGGTATCGTCGCCTCATCCGCCGCGATGGGCGTCCTGTTGCAGCAAGGCATCGGCGACACCGTCCGCGTCTCGCTGACGCCGGAGCCGAATGGCGACCGCACGCTCGAAGTGCAGGTCGCGCAGGAATTGCTGCAAACGATGGGCCTGCGCACCTTCGTGCCGCTGGTCGCGGCGTGTCCGGGTTGCGGCCGCACCACCTCGACGACGTTTCAGGAATTGGCGTCCGACATCCAGGGCTTCATCCGCACCTCGATGCCGGAGTGGAAGACGCGCTATCCCGGCGTCGAGACGCTCAATGTCGCGGTGATGGGCTGCATCGTCAACGGCCCGGGCGAGAGCAAGCACGCCGACATCGGCATCTCGCTGCCCGGCACCGGCGAGCAGCCGACCGCGCCGGTCTTCATCGATGGCAAGAAAGCAGCCACCCTGCGCGGTCCGACGCTCGCGGCCGACTTCAAGCAGATGGTGATGGATTACATCGAGCGTCGCTTCGGCAGCACCCAGCGCGCGGCCGAATAGTTACAGCGGCAGTTGGTCGTTCTCTTCACCGCCCACGCGGGTGCGGAACGAGGCCTCTTCCAGGTCGAGGTCGCGTTCGATCCGCCGCCGTGTTTCGTCGCTGATTTTCCCCTGCCGCAGAAGCTGATGGATCAGCAGCCGCTCCTCGGCAATCAACTCGATCCGCAGGTCTGCGCGCAGTCGCGCGCGTCCAATTCCATCTCCATGCGAGTGCGGCAGCAAGGCCAGGCGGCTGTCATAGCGTGAGCGAATGAGATTTAGCTGCGCGTCGTCGAGTTGCCGCTGGCGGGCAATGTCGTCGAGCTTTTGCCGCGCCAGTTCGGCGGTCAGCCGGCGGGCGACCAGTTCGGCCTCCCGTTCCTGTTCATGTTCGGTCCGGCCTGCATCGGCGAGGCCGAGCCAGCGCACCAGCGAGGGCAGCGTCAGGCCGGTGCCGATCAGCGTGAGGACAATGACGCCGAAGGTGATGAATTGGATCAGCTCGCGCTGCGGGAACGGCTCGCCATTCGCGATGGTCAGCGGGATCGCGAGCGCGGCGGCGAGCGACACCACGCCGCGCACGCCGGTATAGGAGAGCAGAAACGGATACTGCCAGGGCGGCGAGGGATCCTTGCGGCGTACCGGCGGGAACAGCCAGCGCGGGATATAGGTCGCGGGGAACACCCAGACGTAACGGGCAACGATCACGATTGCGGCGGCCAATGCAGTGGCGATCGCGAGCTCCTTGGCGGAGAACGCATAGACGCCGTCGAACACGCGGCGCGCCTGCAGGCCGGTGACCAAAAAAGCGAGACCCTCGACCATGTAAACAAACAGATCCCAGAAGAAGATGCCCTGCAGCCGCGTCGCCGCCGAGATGAGCAGCGGCCCGCGCCAGCTCACATAAAGGCCGCAGGCGACGGTTGCGAGCACGCCGGAGCCGTTCAGGTGCTCCGGCACCCAGAACGCCAGATAGGGCGTGAGGAGGGACAGCGTGATCTCGACCCGCGGGTCGTGCGCCCATCGCCGCAACCGCAGGCTGAGCCAGCCGACGCCGATACCGAAGATGATTTCGCCCATGACAATAAGAGCGAACGTCTCGGTCGCTGTGCCCAGCGAGAACGCGCCGGTGACAACGGCGATCACCGCGAAGCGATAGAGGATGAGGGCCGTCGCGTCGTTGACCAGCCCTTCGCCTTCGAGGATCACCACCAGACGGTGCGGCAAGCCGAGCCGCCGCGCGATCGCCAACGGCGCGATGATATCGGGCGGTGAAATGATCGCACCGAGCAGGAAGCCGACCGCCCACGGCATGCCGATCGCGTAGTGCATTGCGACTGCGATCGCGATCGTGGTGAACACCACACATCCGACGGCCAGCAGTCCGATCGGCCGCAGGTTGGCGCGGAATTCACGCCAGCTCATCGCCACCGCTGCGGAGTAGATCAACGGCGGCAGGATCATCAGCAGCACGACTTCCGGCGCCAGTTCGATCGTGGTGCGGCCTGGAATCAGCGCGACGCCGACGCCGGTTGCGACCAGCAGGATCGATGGCGCGATGTTGAGCCGCCGCGCCAGCACGGCGACGCCGGCGAGGACGCCCAACATCAGCAGGATGGTCTGGAAGGTGTGCTGCATCATGCGTTAATTGCCGCCGATCAGGTTGGACAGCATGTTCACCGTCAGCGCGAGGATGCCGAGATTGAAGAAGAACGACAGTACGCCGTGCATTGTCGCGACACCACGCAAGGCCCGGCTGGTAATGGCAACGTCAGACACTTGAGACGTCATCGCGATCACCAGCGAGAAATACAGGAAGTCCCAGTAATCAGGCTCTTTCCGGCCGGGAAATTTAAGGCCGCCCAGCTCGCGGTCGCGGCCCTCGCCATAGAATTCGTGGGCGTAATGTAAGGCGAATTCGGTGTGCACGAAGAACCACGACAGCACGATCGTCCCCATCGCCAGTGCAACGTGGCAGCCGGCGGGGAAGCTGTCGCTTCCCTGCGAGCCGCCGACCTCGATCACGATGGCGACCAGGCTTGCAACCGCGGCCGCGAATGTCAGCAGCAGCAGGATCATGGCGCCTTCATCCTCTTCCGCCGCACGCTGACGAAGATGGCCGATGTCGCCGCGCCGGGCGACCGAGTAGATCAGCGTCAGATAGAGAAGAGTGCCGAAGTCCCACCCGATCAAAAGGCGCGTCGCTGCATTCAGGTTTGCCGCAAAAAGCGCCGCCGCGACGGCAACGCCAAAGACGACCGATATCGCGAGGCGGCCATGCAAGCGGACGATGCGGACCGCCATCGGCCATTGATCGGGCTTTTTCGCGCGCTTTGCGGCCATCTATCTTCTCCGCGCCGCGACGAAATGCGCGGCGGCCCGCAGCGTCGCGGCCTTGTCGCCAAACGGCGCGAGAGCCTTCTCGGCGTCCGTCACCAGCTCTTGAAGCCGCGCCGCCGCATTTTCGCGGCCGAGCGCCACAACCAGCGTGGCCTTGCCGGCGGCATTATCCTTGCCGGTGGCCTTGCCGACGGTCGCAGCATCGCCTTCGACATCGAGAAGATCGTCGGCGATCTGGAACGCCTGTCCGATCGCCCGGCCATACGCATCGAGTGCGGTGCGCGATGCCGCATCGGCTTCACCGAGCATCGCGCCGGCGCGGCAGGCAAAGCCGATCAAGGCGCCGGTCTTCATCGATTGCAATGTTGCGATGTCCTTTTCGCCGAGCTTGCGCTTGGCGGCGAACCGGCCTTCGGCGTCGAGGTCGAGCATCTGTCCGCCGGCCATGCCGCCGATGCCGGCCGCGCGCGCCAGCTCGCTCACCAGCGCCAGCCGCACCGCGGCGTTCGGATGCACGGCGTCGCGCGCCATTAGGTCGAATGCAAAGGTGAGCAGTGCATCGCCGGCCAGGATCGCGGTCGCCTCGTCGAACGCCTTGTGCGCGGTCGGCTGGCCGCGGCGCAGGTCATCGTTGTCCATCGCCGGCAGATCGTCGTGGATCAGCGAGTAGCAATGCACGCATTCCAGCGCGGCGCCGGCGAGCAGCGCGCGGTCGCGCGGCACGCCGAACAGCGCCGCCGCTTTCACGACGAGAAACGGCCGCAGCCTTTTGCCGCCGCTCAATGCCGCATAGCGCATCGCCTCCAGCAATCTGGCGGGCCGCGCGATTTCGCCGGGCTCGCGTTTTTCCTGCAGCAACGCGTCCAGCAATGCGTCGATTTCCGCAGCGACAGCGTCGAGCCGTGCGGTAAAGTCGGCGCGTGTGGAGGCGGACATCGTCATGGGCTGGAACGGTTGCAGTGGCCACCCGCGCGCGTCAATGGGCTAGTCTCGGAGCAATGAAGCAAGGCACGACCATGCGGCGTTGGTTGCGGCGGGCGGCGATGATCGCTGTCATTCTGCTGCTGGCGCCGTATGCAATCACTCTGGTTTATGCGTTTCTCCCGCCGGTCTCGACGCCGATGCTGTGGCGCTGGGCGACCTTCCGGCGGGTCGAGCGCACCTATGTGCCGATCGAGCGGATTTCGCCGTCGCTCGGGCTGGCGGTGATCATCGCCGAGGATGGCCGCTTCTGCGGCCACATCGGCATCGACCTCAAGGAGATCCAGGACGCCATTGCCGAAAGCGACGATCTGCGTGACATGCGCGGCGCTTCGACCATCACCCAGCAGCTCGCCAAGAACCTGTTTCTGTGGCCGGGCCACAGTTTCGTACGCAAGGCGCTGGAACTGCCGCTGGCGATCTGGATCGATCTCGTCCTCACCAAAAAGCGCATTCTGGAGCTTTATCTCAACGTCGCCGAATGGGGGCCGAACGGCGTGTTCGGCGCGGAGGCCGGCGCCCGCCGCGCTTTCGGCAAATCGGCGCAGAATCTCAGCCGTTATCAGGCGGCCATCATGGCGGCGTCGCTGCCAAATCCGGTGACGCGAAACGCTCATTCCCCGGGTCCCGGGCTGCGGCGGCTCGCCGGGCTGTATGTGTCCCGATCGGCGCGCTCGCCGGAGGCCGATGACTGCGTCCGGCCGCGGAAACGCTAGGTTTGGCGGCGCTTCCGGGCACTAGCCTCGGCGCGCTCCATCCTCTATAAGCCCGGCTCCAATCCCATTTTTCGCGTGTTTTGCGCGTCCGTTTCAGGAGTTCTCCATGGCTGTTCCGAAAAGAAAAACCTCGCCGTCGCGCCGCGGCATGCGCCGCTCGGCGGACGCGCTCAAGCAGCCGTCATATGTCGAGGACAAGGATTCCGGCGAGCTTCGCCGCCCGCACCACATCGATCTCAAGACCGGCATGTACAAGGGCCGGCAGGTGCTCAAGGTGAAGAAGGAAGCCTGAGCCCAGGCAGACTCTCAGCGGCACGGGTGACGCATGTATTTTGTTGGCGTGCCGCTGCTGATCGTTCCCTTCGCGATCTACAACATCTTCGCCTTCATTATCCCCGGCGTGAGTTGGGGAACGCCGTTCGCCAGCATCACGTTGCGCTCCGGCGCGCAATGGCAGATCGCGCCCGGCGATCTTCTCATCGCGTTCTCGATTCTGATCCTGCTGGTCGAACTGGTGAAGCTGACGCGGCTTGGCGTCCGCTCCTGGGTCGATCATCTGCTGTCGCTGGCGCTGTTCGCCGGCATGACCGCCGAGTTCGTCATGGTGCAGGCGGTCGCCACGCCGACCTTCTTCCTGCTGCTCGTGATCGCGTTCGTTGATTTCGTCGGCGGCATCGCGTCATGGTTTGGCGCGCGCGCCGCGCGCAAGCGCGCGATGCAGGTGGACTACGCGCCCTATCCGGCGCCGGTCGAGCCGCTGAAGCCCGAGCCAAAGCCTGAACCGAAGGTCGAGCCCAGCATCGAACCCAAGGTCGAACAAAAGATCGAACCGAAAATCGAATCCCAGCCTGTCGCCGCTGCCGAGCCCCAGGTCGACACCAAATCGCCCGCCGCTCCTTCCCAAACGAATCCGGTCTGACAATGCCACGTGATTTCCAACTGCCCGGCCGTTCGCCGGTGATCGCCTGCGAAGGTATGGCTGCAACCTCGCATCCTCTGGCGACGCTTGCCGCGATCGATGTACTGCGCGCCGGCGGCAATGCGGCGGATGCGGCGGTGACGGCCTGCGCGGTGCTCTGCGTGGTCGAGCCGCACATGACCGGGATCGGTGGCGACTGCTTCACGATGATCGCGAAGCCCGGCAAGCCGGTGTGGGGTTACAACGGCTCCGGCCGCGCCGGCGCGAAAGCCTCGAACGACGCGCTGCTGTCGCAGGGCCTCAAGGCGATCGGCACATCTATTCACGCGGTCACGGTGCCGGGCGCAATTGACGCCTGGGACGCGACGCTGAAAGCCCACGGCACCTTCAGCCTCGAGCGCGCTCTGCAACCCGCGATCAAATATGCCGAGCACGGATTTCCGGTTGCCTCACGCATTGCGTCGGACTGGGCCGCGGTGGTGCCGAAGCTCAAGGCCGATCCGGGTGGTTCGAAGCACTACCTGTTCAATGGCGCCGCACCGCGCGAAGGCGATGTCATCAAGCTGCCGGCGCTCGCCGCGACGCTGAAGGAAATCGCCAAGATAGGCGCACGCGCCTTTTACGAAGGGCCGATTGCCGACGACATGGTGCAGACCGTGTCGAAGCGCGGCTCGTTCCTCACCGCGGAAGACTTCGCCAATCATCGCGGCGAGGAGCAGACCGCGATTTCGACCAACTATCGCGGCCTCGATCTGCTCGAGTTACCGCCGAACGGGCAGGGCCTCACCGCGCTGGTGATGCTCAACATCCTCGAGAACTTCGATATCAAGGCGCTGCCGGCGTTTGGCCCGGAGCGTTTCCATCTTCAGCTTGAAGCCGCACGTCTCGGCTATGCGGTGCGCGACACTCACATCTCCGAGCCGAAGACGATGCGCGCGGACGTGAAAAAGCTGCTCGACAAGGCGTGGGCGAAGCAACTTGCCGCCAGGATCGATCCGTCGAAGCGCGTCCAGCTTCCGCCGGCGCCGACGCCTGGCGACCAGACCGTCTATCTCACGGTGGTCGACAAGGACCGCACAGCCGTCTCCTTCATCAACACGCTCTATTCGACCTTCGGCCTCGGCCTCTGCACAGAGAGGACCTCGATCAATCTCACCAATCGCGGCGCCTGCTTCGTGCTCGAGCCGGGCCACCCGAACGTGTTTGGCCCTAACAAGCGGCCGATGCACACCATCATTCCCGGCCTCGCGATGAAGAACGGCAAGGTCGCCTATTCGCTCGGCGTGATGGGCGCTCATTTCCAGCCGATGGGCCACGTGCAATTGATGCTGAATACGGTCGACTACGGCATGGGGGTGCAGCAGGCGATCGATGCGCCGCGCGTGTTCTTCGAGGGCGATAATTCCGTGCTCGAACGTGGCGTTCCGGCCGCAACCGTGCAGGGCCTCAAGGACCGCGGCCACAAGGTGGTCGAAGCGGATTCGCCGTGGGGCGGCGCGCAGATGATCCAGATCGATTGGGATCGCGGTGTGCTGATTGCGGGCTCGGAGCCGCGCAAGGACGGCTGTGCGCTCGGCTACTAGCTACATCGCGCGGGACAATACCCGGCCGGTGTAAGCCGGCCGCGGCGCCATGCTCGTTTCATAGCTATGCGTGGCTTCATCCGGCTCGGCGCGGCGGCGGTCCCGGGTCTGCGGCAGGTTGGCTTTGACGGCCAGCAATTGCGCGAGGAACGGTGCTGCCGGAGCGGCGGTGCCCGGACGGCGCTCGGCCGCAGGCTCCAGCGCAACCAAAGCGCGGCTTTCGCCCGCCTTGGTTTCCAGATCCTCATGAAAGCCGTTCATCGCCATCGCCAATTGTCTCAATTCGAGACACCAAACACGTGTCCACCTATCAGGCTGCAATGCCTGTGCCGGTAGCTGCAATTGCCCTTTGGGGCCGGGATTTCCCGATTATTTAAGGATTTCCCATAGCTTGAGCGGTCTTCGCATTGCGGAATCCAACGCGCGCCGCGCCGCGGCGTTCCGAAAAGGGGCGGCTGTGATCCAGAACGACCGGCAGGCGCCAAAAGTTGGCACAAGCCCAATGCCGAAGCTCGATCCGAGATTGACGCCGACCGGGCCCAACACCGCGCAAATTTTGCGTTCGGTGGGAGACGTCGCCTACGAATGGAAAATCGATACCGACGCGATCGTGTGGAGTGACAACGCGGTCGAGCGTCTTGGCGTCGCCTCGCGCGAGGCGATTGCGACCGGCCGTGCCTGGGCGCAGTGCATTGAAGCCGCGCCGGGCCAGAGCCGCTTCGATGCTGTGACCCGCACAGGATTGCGCGACGACGGCAACGGCGTCCCCTATCAGGTGCAGTACGTGCTTCGTGCGGCAAACGGCGAGCAGGTATGGCTGGAAGACACCGGCCGCTGGTTTGCCGACGCCGACGGCCTGCCGGCGCGCGCGCACGGTGTCGTGCGGATTGTCACCGAGCGCCATCAGCGCGAAGCCGAGCTGGAGCGGCTCGCTTATTACGACGCTCACACCGGCGAGATGAATCGCAATCGTTTGGTCGAGACCTTGGCGGCGACGCTCGACGAGTCGATCCGCTTTCGGACCTCATGCGGCTTCATGCTGGTCGCGATCGATAATCTCGGTCACCTCAATCAGGCCTACGGCTTCTCGGCCGCAGATGAGGCGATCGCGCAGGTCGCCAGGCGCATCCGCACGCAGATGCGCGGCGCGGACCATCTCGGCCTGTTCTCCGGCAACAAGTTCGGCCTCATCCTGAAAAACTGCACGCCCGAAGACATGGCGATCGCGGCGGAGCGGCTGCTCAACAGCGTGCGCAACGACACCGTGCAGACCTCGGCGGGGTCGCTTGCCGTTACCATCACGATTGGCGGCGTCACGGCGCCGCGCCATGCGCGCACCCTCGATGAGATTCTCGACCGCGCACAGGATGCGCTGGACACCGCGCGTTCGCGCCGTCACGGCTCGTTCGAGGCATATCAGCCGAATGTCGAGCGCGAAGCCGCGCGTCACGAGAACGTCCGTGCCACCGACGAGATCGTTGCCGCGCTCAACGAGCGCCGCATAGCCGTTGCCTACGAGCCGGTAATCGAAGCGGCGTCCGGCCATATCGCATTCTACGAATGCCTGATGCGGGTTCGCCGCACCGATGGCTCGTTCGCCAACGCCAACGAGATCATCCCGGTGGCCGAGCGTTTGGGCCTGGTGCGCCTGCTCGATCACCGCGTTCTGGAAATCGTGGTGCAGGAGCTCCAAGCCGTGCCGTCGCTGCGTGCCAGCGTCAACGTGTCGCCGGCTTCGACCACCGACCCGAACTGGTGGAACGGCCTCGGCGCCATGCTGAAGGCTTTTCCCGGCGTCGGTGAGCGGCTGACCATCGAAATCACCGAGACATCGGCGATCCGCGACATCGACGAGGCGCGCGGGTTCGTCGCGCGCGTGAAAGATCTTGGCTGCCGGATCGCGATCGACGATTTCGGCGCCGGCTACACTTCATTCCGCAACTTGCGCAAGCTTGGCGTCGACATCGTGAAGATCGACGGCGCGTTCATTCACAACATCACGCGCTCGGAAGACGATCGCGCTTTCGCCCACACCCTGATCGACCTTGCTCACCGCCTCGGCCTCAAGACCGTGGCCGAATGGGTCAAGGACGACGCCGCCGCCGAACTGCTGCGCGGCTGGGGCTGCGACTACTTGCAGGGTGAATTGGTCGGCCTTGCCTCGACTGACCGGCCTTGGGCTGCCGAGACGGGCCAAGCCGCGTCGGCCTAGTCCTTCCGTCCCAGACGATCCAGCCGGCGCTGCATCTCTTCCATCTGCCGCTTGAGATCGTCGACCTCGTCGCTTCCGCGCGACTTGTCGGCTGGCTTCTGGCCGCCGGCGAACGGCGCGAACATGGCAAATGTCTTTTCAAACATTTCCATGTTGCGGCGCGCTTGCTCTTCCAGCGGGCCAAAGCCGGTGGCGCCGAAGGCTTGCGCCATCTGGTCGCGGAATTTGCCCTGTTCCTTGGTGAAGCTGTCGATCGACGCTTCGAGGTAGCGCGGCACCAGCATCTGCATGCTGTCGCCATAGAAGCGGATCAGTTGCCGCAGGAAGGTGATCGGCAGCAGATTCTGCCCTTCCTTGTTCTCCTGCTCGAAGATGATCTGCGCCAGCACCGACCGGGTGATGTCTTCGCCGGTCTTGGCGTCCTCGACCAGGAAGTCCTCGCCGGCCTTGACCATCACCGCGAGGTCTTCGAGCGTGACATAGGTGCTGGTGCCGGTGTTGTAGAGCCGGCGATTGGCGTACTTCTTGATTTTAGTGGGCTCTTTGTCGTCAGCCATTGTTGCACTCGTTCCCCGCTTGCCCCTGGCCGGAGCATAGCCACATTCATGTTGGGCGGGCCAGCCGTTTTATGGCAGCGCGGCAAAGGACTTACCGCGCAGCATAGCTGTCCATGCTGCGCAAAAAACCGCGATTCCGAGCGGATTTGGGCCGCCTCCGGCTTATTGACAGGGTGGGCCACCGTCTTAAGGATGCGGCAGTGCCGAAATGGCTCCCCCAACGCAGCAGGAGAGTGGAATGAAGGACGATATCGTCATTGTCAGCGCAGCGCGTACGCCGGTGGGGGCCTTCAACGGCGCGTTCGCCAATCTGCCCGCCCATGAGCTCGGCAAGGCCGCGATCAAGGCGGCGCTCGACCGCGCCGGCGTCGAGAGCGCCCGCGTCTCCGAAGTCATCATGGGTCAAATCCTCACCGCCGGCCAAGGGCAGAATCCCGCGCGGCAGGCGTCGATCAGCGCCGGCATTCCCGTGGAGAGCCCCGCGTGGGGCGTCAACCAGCTTTGCGGCTCGGGGTTGCGCGCGGTGGCGCTTGGGTTTCAGGCGATCATGAACGGCGACAGCGACATCGTCGTCGCCGGCGGCCAGGAATCGATGAGCATGGCGCCGCACTGCCAGCATCTGCGCAACGGCGTGAAGATGGGCTCGTTTGAAATGGTCGACACCATGATCAAGGACGGCCTGTGGGATGCGTTCAACGGCTACCACATGGGCACGACCGCCGAGAACGTCGCCAAGCAATTCCAGATCACGCGCGCGCAGCAGGACGAGTTCGCGGTGAAGTCGCAGAACAAGGCCGAAGCCGCGATGAAGGCCGGCAAGTTCAAGGACGAGATCGTTCCGGTCACGATCAAGGGCCGCAAGGGCGATATCGTGGTCGACACCGACGAATATCCGAAGGCGGGCGTCACGCTCGACTCGATCTCGAAGCTGCGCCCGGCGTTCGACAAGGAAGGCACCGTGACCGCGGCGTCCGCCTCCGGCATCAACGACGGCGCCGCTGCTGTCGTGCTGATGAAGGCGTCGGAAGCCGCCAAGCTCGGCAAGAAGCCGCTCGCCCGCATCGTGTCGTGGGCGCAGGCCGGCGTCGACCCGTCGATCATGGGCACCGGTCCGATCCCGGCCTCGCGCGCCGCGCTCAAGAAGGCCGGCTGGAATCACCAGGACCTCGACCTCGTCGAAGCCAACGAGGCGTTCGCCGCGCAGGCCTGCGCGGTCAACAAGGACCTCGGCTGGGACACCGGCAAGGTCAACGTCAACGGCGGCGCCATCGCAATCGGGCACCCGATCGGCGCGTCCGGCGCCCGGGTCCTGGTGACGCTGCTCCACGAGATGCAGAAGCGCGACGCCAAGAAGGGCCTCGCCACGCTCTGCATCGGCGGCGGCATGGGCATCGCCATGTGTGTCGAGCGGTAAGCGCCAGAAACACCCAATTCCCTAAGACGAAAGGGCCACGGCAAGACCGTGGCCCTTTTTTATTGGGCTTATTAGAGTGGGCGAACAAAAGAAAAGGGAGGCGAACATGGCTCGGGTTGCGGTGGTGACAGGCGGCACGCGCGGGATCGGTGCGGCGATTTCGAAGGCGCTGAAGGCCGCCGGTTACAAGGTGGCGGCAAATTACGGCGGCAACGATGAGGCGGCCGCGAAGTTCAAGGCTGACACCGGCATTCCCGTTTACAAATGGGATGTGTCGTCGTTCGAGGCGTGCAGCGAAGGCATCGCCAAGGTCGAAGCCGAACTCGGTCCGATCGAGATTCTCGTCAACAACGCCGGCATCACCCGCGATGCGATGCTTCACCGCATGAAACCCGAGCAGTGGAAGCAGGTGATCGACACCAATCTCGGTTCGCTGTTCAACATGTGCCGCCCGGTGATCGAAGGCATGCGCACGCGCAAGTTCGGCCGCATCGTCAACATCTCGTCGATCAACGGGCAAAAAGGCCAGATGGGCCAGACCAACTATTCGGCGGCCAAGGCCGGCGACATCGGCTTCACCAAGGCGCTGGCGCAGGAGAGCGCCAAGGCCGGCATCACCGTCAACGCGGTCTGCCCCGGCTACATCAACACGGAGATGGTGCAGGCGGTGCCGAAGGACGTGCTGGAGAAAAACATCCTGCCGCAGATTCCGATCGGCCGCCTCGGCGAGGCCGACGAAATTGCGCGCTGCGTCGTCTTCCTCGTCTCGGACGATGCCGGCCTGATTACCGGCTCGACCATCACGGCGAACGGCGGGCAGTATTTCGCGTGAGGTGAGCCGATGGCGGAGCCGCAGATCAGGTTTGACGACGGTGCCGCTTACGAGCGGATGATGGGCGTCTGGAGCGCGATCGCGGGCAAAGTGTTCCTCGATTGGCTCCAGCCTGCAAAGAGCCTGACCTGGGCCGACATTGGCTGCGGCAACGGCGCATTCACTCAGCTCATCGTCGAGCGTTGTGCGCCGAAGCGCGTGCTCGGCATCGACCCATCGCCGGGTCAGATCGCTTACGCCAGGACACGTCTCGCTTCCGCGCCGGTCGAGTTGACCACCGGCGACGCGATGGCGCTGCCTTATGCGGACAATAGCGTCGATGTCGCCACCATGGCGCTGGTGATGTTCTTCGTGCCCGATCCGAAGAAAGGTCTGGCTGAGATGATCCGCGTCGCGAAACCGGGCGGGCAGGTCGCAGCCTATGTCTGGGACTTGCCCGGTGGCGGGTTTCCCGCCGACCCCATCTGGGTCGAGCTTGCCGCGGCGGGCGGGCCGGTGCCGCAGCCGCCGAGCGCGGCGATTTCCAAAATGGATGCGCTGACGGCGCTTTGGGCGAGCGGCCTCGACAACGTCGAAACCAAGGTGATCGAGGTCGAGCGTAGCTTCAGCGGCTTTGACGATTATTGGGACGCGTGCACGGGCAGTTCGTCGATCAAGGGCGCCGTCGCGGCGCTTTCCCCGGAACAGATCGCGCAAGTGAAGGCACGCGCACGCGATAGGCTGCCCGGCAAAGGCGCTCGCTTTACTGCGCGTGCCCACGCCGCGAAAGGCAAGGTGAGGTCGTGAATTCGGGCGGCCATGTCCGTTAAAGCGCCCGCTGATGCCTCGCAACGACGGGCCGCGAAGCCGGTTGTCGTCTATCCGCCGGACACGTTGCCGCCACCCGATCTCGCGTTGGTGGAGCGTGCACGTTTGCGCCTGACCAAGATCGGCGAAGTCATTGTGCCGCCGCGCGACGCGCGCACATTCCACGTGCCGCGCGGCCACATCTTCCGCATCGTCGGCATCGAGGGACCGCAAGTCGGCGACCTTAATCTGTGGGCGGCCGACGACCTGACCGAGCGTTTCTTCAGTGGCAAGACACGCGCGCTGCACGGCACGCATGTGACGACCGGTGCGCGGTTGTGGAGCACGCTGCCGTTCATGCGGCCGATGGCGACGATCACGCACGATACGCTCGGCTGGTATGGCTTCGATGCCGATGGCGGCGGCATTCATGACGTAATCGGCACGCGCTGCGATCCCTACACCAACCGCTTGCTCAACGGTGGCGACTATCACCACTGCTGCCACTCCAATCTCACACGTGCGCTGGCCGGCGAAAAGAACATGCCGGTGAAGGATGCCGAAATGCACGTGCACGACGTGCTCAACGTCTTCATGTGCACCGGCTTCACCAAGGACACGCATCAGTACTTCATGAAGGCGAGCCCGGTGCGGCCGGGCGACTTCATCGAGTTCGTCGCCGACATTGACTTGCTTGGTGCGCTCTCCGCCTGTCCGGGCGGCGATTGCAGCGCCAGTCATTCCAGCGACGCTGCCAAATGCTATCCGCTGCTGGTCGAGATTTACCGGCCGCCGCAGAATTTCATCGATGCCTGGCCGCGCTCGCAGCGGAGCCAGTATCCGCGCACCCACGGCGTCTGATGACTGCATTCCGCGCCACATTGTTCGGCTTCGCCGCGATCCTGATGTGGTCGCTGCTCGCCCTGCTGACCGTGGCGACCGGCAAGGTGCCGCCGTTTCAGCTTGCGGCGATGACGTTCGCCGTCGGCGGCGCCATCGGTCTTGCCTGGATGGCGGCCACCGGAGCATGGAGCACGCTGCGCCAGCCGCTGCCGGTTTGGGCGCTCGGGGTTGGCGGGCTGTTCGGCTATCACGCACTTTATTTCACCGCGCTGCGGCTGGCGCCGCCGGCCGATGCCGGCCTCATCAGCTATCTGTGGCCGCTGCTGATCGTGCTGTTCTCCGGTTTGCTGCCGGGCGAGCGGCTGCATCTGCGCTCCGTCGCCGGCGCGTTGTTTGGTTTGGTCGGCACCATCGTGCTGTTCGCGGGCAAGGGCGTTGCGCCCGCGCTTGTCTACGCGACCGGTTACATAGTGGCGTTCTGCTGCGCCTTCGTCTGGTCGAGTTATTCGGTGCTGTCGCGGCGGTTCCCCGGCGTACCGAGCGTCGCCGTGTCCGGGTTTTGCATCGTCACCGCGATCCTCGCCGTGCTGTGCCACGTCGTCTTCGAGCAGACGGTTTGGCCCGAAGGCGGCGGCCAATGGCTGGCGGTGCTCGTCCTCGGCGTCGGTCCGGTGGGGCTGGCGTTTTATGTCTGGGACATTGGCGTCAAGCACGGCGACATCCGCCTGCTCGGCGTCGCGTCCTACGCCGCGCCTCTGCTGTCGACGCTGTTTCTGGTCCTGGCCGGTTTTGCGCCGGCGCAGGCCACGCTCGGCATTGCCGCGGTGCTGATTGCCGGCGGCGGATTGCTCGCCGCCAGCGCCTCCTGGAAGAAACGCTAGGCGGCGGCCTCGGCGGCCAGCACTTTCTTGACGTTCGCGCGCTCGGCCATCCGCTGATGATGCTCATAAACGCGGGGAAACGTCTTGATATCGACGCTGTCGTTCACCAGCCAGGTTCCCAGCGTGTAGAGATAAGGGTCGGCAACGGTGTAGCGCTCGCCCATCACCCAAGGGCCTTTCAACATGTTCTGCTCGATCATCTGGAAGCAGGCCGTCATGGTCTGCGGCACTTTGCGCTTCATGTCGGCGAGGGAGCTTTCCTCGTCGGCCCAACGTGAACCACGCGGGCGATGTGCGTGCGCGATGTGCACAGTCGAGCAGAGATAGCTGTTGAACGATTGCATCTGGGCGAGCGCGAACGGATCGTCGAGCGGCGCGAGATTCGCCTTCGGAAAGCTCTGCGCGATGTACACCAGAATCGCCGGTGTCTCGGTGAGGATGCCTTGCGGCGTCGCCAGTGCGGGCACACGGCCTTTTGGATTGATCGCGAGATAGTCCGGCGATTGCTGCGCGTTACTTTTGAAGTCGACGCGCTTGGTTTCGTAACCGGCGCCGGAATCCTCCAGCGCGATATGAGAGGCGAGGGCGCACGTGCCCTTGGCAAAATACAACGTGAGCATGGCTGGAAAGACCTCGAGAATGATGACGGCAGTCTGCCGAGCGCACGGGCACTCGTCCATGCCCGTTCGCGCAGATCAGCCGCGCGGTGTCCAGTCTTTCGAGGCCAATTCGAAGCCCTCGAACCGGAAGCCGGGTGACACCGTGCAGCCGCACAAGGTCCAGTCGCCCAAGGTTTCCGCTGCCTGCCAGGCGCAGGCCGGCACGATTGCTTGCGGGGTCTCATCGGCGCCGACATTGGAGCCGAGCCGCACGATCGCTTCCTTGGCGCCGTCGACGATCTCGAGCTTGAGCGGATCGCCGGCGTAATAGTGCCAGACCTCGACGGCGTCGATGCGGTGCCAGTGCGAGCGCTCGCCGCGCGCCAGCAGGAAGTAGATCGCGGTCGAGGCGGCGCGGCCGCCGATCTGCCGCTGGTCGCGATGCGTCTCGCGATAGTGGCCGCCTTCCGGATGCGGCTTGAGCTCGAGCTTGCGGATGATCTCGGCGGCCGTCGGCATGTGCGCGCTAGAACTTGTTCTTCCGGGCGCGGATCTCCGCGAACACCTGCGCTGCCGGGATCCCGCTCATGCCGATGCCGGCTGCGACCTCGGGAATGTCGGCGCGCAGAAACGGATTTTCCCGCTTCTCGTCGCCGATCTGCGTCGGAATGGTCGGGCGCTTGTTGGCGACCTCCTGCTCGGCCTCCTTGGCGCGCGCTTTCAGGGCCGCATTGTTCGGTTCGATCGTCAGCGCGAACTTGATGTTCGCCAGCGTGTATTCATGGCCGCAATAGATTTCGGTGTTGTCCGGCAGATCGCGCAGCTTCTTGAGCGAATTCCACATCATCTCCGGCGTGCCTTCGATCACACGGCCGCAGCCGATCGAGAACAAAGTGTCGCCGACGAAGGCGAGGGCGTCGTCGTGAAACCAGTACGAGATGTGTCCGGCGGTATGGCCGGGCGTGTCGATCACATTGCCGGTCAGGTTGCCGACTTTGACCTTGCTGCCCTCGCGTACTGTCTCGTCGACAAAGCCGTATTTGGCCGTGACCTCTTGCGGCGCAACGACGCGGCAGCCGTATTTCTGCTTCAGCGCGGGAATGCCGTCGGTGTGGTCGGCGTGGTGATGGGTGACGAGGATGTCGGTGAGTTTCCAGCCCGCAGCCTTCAGTGCGGCCTCGACCGGCGCGGCTTCAGGGGCGTCGATTGCCGCGGTTGCGCCGCTCGCCGGGTCGTGCAGCAGCACGCCATAATTGTCTTTCAAACACAGGAAGAGGCTGACTTCCGCCGGCATGATGGCTCCTTGCTTATTTCAAATTAACCGTAGCATGGCTGGAAATTCGCTGGCCACAGTCGCGTTCCACGCCGTGCGGCACGTTTTCGATTTCATGCTAATTTGCGCCTATGTCGATCGATGTCGTCGATCTGAGAAATTTCTACGGCCAGCAGCTCGGCGTGGTGGCGCGGCGCTTCATTGGGCGCGGCATCCGCAAGCGCTGGCCCGATCTCGCCGGCCAGCGCGTGCTCGGCATCGGATACACGACGCCTTATCTCGGCCTGTTCCGCGAGGAAGCGGAGCGCTGCCTTGCCTTCATGCCCGCCACGCAAGGCGTCGTGAAGTGGCCAACCACGCGAGCCGGGCTCGCGGCGCTGGTCGATGAATACGAAATGCCGTTGCCGGATGCCGCGGTCGATCGCGTGCTGCTGATCCATTCGCTCGAGATGTCGCAGGACGCCGCCGCGTTGCTGCGCGAGGCGTGGCGCGTGCTGGCGTCCGGCGGGCGGCTCCTCGCCGTGATACCCAATCGCCGCGGCGTGTGGGCGCGTGTCGATACGACGCCGTTCGGCCACGGCCGGCCTTACTCGCGCTCGCAGATCACGGCATTGCTGCGCGAGACCTGGTTCACGCCGACCGGCTGGGATGAAACGCTGTACGTGCCGCCGGTGCCGCGTACCTGGTTCTTGCGCACGGCGCGTGCGTGGGAGCGGACCGGCGCGACATTGTCGGCGCCGGGCGCGGGCGTTCACATCGTGGAAGCGACCAAGCAGGTCTATCGCGCGCTGCCCGCCAAGCGGAAGAAGCGCGTGTTGATGCCGGCGCTCAAGCCGGCGCTCGCGCCGTCACCCGGCGCGTAGTATTCATTTCAGTGAAGCGGATTACTCGCCGGGCTGCTGCGGCTCGTCGCCGCCGGTCTGATCCGGCTGCTGCCCGCCCTGCTGACCAGCTTGCTGTCCCTGGAAATCCGGGCGCGGGCCGCGATTGCGGCGGCGGCGGTTGCGGCCGAAGCGGTCGTGGCCGCCGCCCCGATCCTGGTTGCGATCTTGGTTACGATCCTGGTCGTATTGGCCGTTGCCGTTCTGGCCGTTCGATTGCTGCTGTGGCTGCGCGCCGGTGATGAACGACGGAAGCCCGCCGAACTCCTGCTCGCTGCGCGGCTGGTTATTGTTGCCGCCGCCCTGATTGTGCTGCGGCTGTGGTTGGTGCTGTTGCTGCTGCGGCCGTGGCTGATAATTCTGCTGCTGCTGATAATCGCCGCGCGGCTGGAAGTTCTGCTGCTGCTGCTGCTGTTGCTGCGCTTGCTGCTGCATCTGCGGATTGTACGGCTCGTTCTGCCCGTTCGGGCCGACACCGTCGTCCTCGCCATCGTCGAAGCTGTCATCGCCGCCGGCCTGCTGCTGCGGCGCGCCACCCTGCTGCGGTTGCTGCTGGTAGTACGGATTCTGCTGGCGGAATTGCTCCTGCGCCGCCGCGATCAGCCGGAAATAATGTTCGGCGTGCTGATAGTAGTTTTCCGCGGCGACCGGATCGCCGGAGCCCTGCGCGTCACGCGCGAGCTGGATGTACTTCTCGGCGACCTGCGAAGCGGTGCCGCGGATCTTCACGTCCGGGCCGTTCGACTCGTAAACTCGCGTGAGCGGATTCTGGCTTTTGCGGTGGTGATTATTGTTACGTCCCCGCATCCGCTTGTGACCGTTTCTCATGGCGCCGTTCACTGACCTTTCTTCAAAGCGGCTCGCGCCGCATTACCGACGGGGACATCCCCAGCCCTTGCTCAAACTTTCCGGCCATGCCCCCTGAGCACGACGCCTCCGGCCGTCGCGACGAAATCGCCGCCGGGAGTCGCACTATGCTCGCTTGCGTTCGCCGAAATTTTTTCCAAAGCCGCGGCTTTCCCGCGACGTTGCCTACCCCTCGCCACGCGCATCGTTCCAACTCTGGAAACTCATGCGCTGAACCGATGAAGCATTCGACCCAAGTTGGCGATTTCGCTGCCGGTTTACGGCTCTGTCGTCATCAGCCTTGTCTGCGCCGCCGCCTTCACAGAGCCTTCGCTCCGGGCTTCTTGGCGATGCAACCCCACTGGGTCGATTCCTGCCCGGAAGCTAGTCCGTTCCAGTGCACATTCCAAGGGGTATTTTCGCTCGCGCGGGTTGCTTTTCCATCATGGCGCGGTCGCGCAAAGGGCCCGGTTAATGCCCGCCAGATCGCGCCGTATCGGTGTTTCGATCGTTAACCCGGCGGCGCGCATGATCGCGCTTACTGGTTCGGCCTGACCTTGCCCCAGTTCCACCACAAGACGGCCGCGCGGCGTCAACAATCGCAAAGCGTCGGCGGCGATCGCACGATAGGCGTTCAATCCATCTTCGCCGCCATCGAGTGCAAGCAGCGGATCGTGATCGCGCACTTCCGGTGCAAGCGTCGAAATTTCTGCGCTTGAGATATAAGGCGGATTCGACACCACAAGATCGAACGGGCCGCGCAGTGCGCTGGTAAAGTTGCATGCGACGAATGTCGCGCGCTCGCCGAAACCGAGATGTTGTGCATTGCTGCGCGCAACCTTCAGCGCGTCCAGGCTGATATCCGTCGCAACTCCCGTCGCTGAAGGCAACTCGGCCAGCAATGCAAGCACCAGCGCACCTGAGCCGGTGCCGATGTCGAGCACGCGCAGCTTCTCGTTTTTTAGATGGCGCGTCGTGATCCAGTCGAGTGCGAGTTCGACCACCGTTTCGGTATCGGGCCGTGGGTCGAGCACCGCCGAAGTGACAATCAGATCAAGACCCCAGAACTCGCGACGGCCAAGAATGCGCGAGGTTGGTTCGCGGGCAAGGCGCCGTGCGGTGCGTTCCGAAAGTGTTTGGGCTTCTTGCACACTTAGGGCGCGGTCGCCTTGTGAAACGATCTGCGCACGATTGAGGCCGAGCGTTCGCGCGACCAGAATCCGCGCATCGGTCTGGGCTTCCTCGACAGCCGCGGCGCGAAATGCCTCCGTCATTAGTTCGCAGGCCCGTTGAATCGAAACGCCGGCCTCGAGACCGGGGAGGGCACGCACGTCAGGCATCCTCGGCGAGCAGGGCGGCCTGATGCTCCGTCACCAGCGCATCGATCACCTCGTTCAGGGCTTCGCCCTCGATGATCTGCGGCAGCTTGTGCAGGGTCAGATTGATGCGGTGATCGGTGACGCGGCCCTGTGGAAAATTGTAGGTGCGAATGCGCTCGGAGCGATCCCCGGAGCCGATCTGGCCCTTGCGGTCGGCCGCGCGCTCGGCGTCGCGCTTTGAGCGCTCGGCTTCGTAAAGCTTGCTGCGCAGATAGGCCATGGCCTTGGCCTTGTTCTTGTGCTGCGAGCGCTCTTCCTGCACGAACACCACGATGCCGCTGGGCAGATGCGTGACGCGGATCGCGGATTCGGTCTTGTTGACGTGCTGGCCGCCGGCGCCCTGCGAGCGCATGGTCTCGATCTTGAGGTCCGTGTCCTTGATGTCGATGTCGACGTCCTCGACCTCGGGCAGCACCGCCACGGTCGCCGCCGAGGTGTGGATGCGACCGGACGCTTCCGTGTCCGGCACGCGCTGCACGCGGTGCACGCCCGACTCGAACTTGAGCTTGGCGAACACGCCGCGGCCGGACACCTCGGCGACGATCTCCTTGAAGCCGCCTTTGGCGCCCTCGTTCATCGATACAATGTCGACCGTCCAGCCCTGTCTGGCTGCGTAACGCTCATACATGCGGAACAGGTCGCCGGCGAACAGCGCCGCCTCGTCGCCGCCGGTGCCGGCGCGGATCTCGAGGATCGCGTTGTGGTCATCCATCGCGTCTTTCGGGATCAAAGCGAGGCGCAATTCATGCTCAAGCCTCGCCTTGCGCTCGTTGAGCGCGGGCCGCTCGGCTTCGGCCATGCGACGCATTTCCGGATCGGTCTTTGCATCTGCGATCATGGCGTCGAGATCGGCGATCTCCTTGTCCACCGCGCGATACGCCTTGATCGCGCCGACCACCGGCGAAAGCTCGGCGAACTCGCGCGACAGCTTGACGTAGGCGTCGGCGCCGAGGCTGCCGGCCGCCATCTCGCGTTCCACCACGGCATGGCGGTCGAGCAGCGCGTCGAGTTTCTGTTCCGGCAGCATCGCTTGGTCTTGCTCGGTGTTAGAGTTGCAGGCCTTCGGCGGCCGCGAATTT
>DASZXA010000096.1:0-14072 GCA_035546455.1 Pseudolabrys sp. | reverse complement strand
GCTAACCTCACGGTGCGGGAGAATCTCGTCGCCACCGCGCGCGGCGGCGCGGCCGGCTGGACCTTGGCGCGCATCTACGAGCTGTTCCCGTCATTGGCACAGCGCGCCGGCAATATGGGCAACCAGCTCTCCGGCGGCGAGCAGCAGATGCTGGCGATCGGCCGCGCGCTGATGACCAACCCGCGGCTTCTCATTCTCGACGAGGCCACCGAGGGCCTGGCGCCGCTGATCCGCGCGGAAATCTGGCGCTGCCTTGCAAGGCTCAAGCGCGAAGGCCTGTCGCTGCTGGTGATCGACAAGAACATCGGCGCGCTGACCCAGGTTGCCGACCGGCACGTGGTGATCGAGCGCGGCTGCGTGGTGTGGACCGGCACGTCGGACGAGCTGCGCCGGCAGCCGGACATTCAACACCGGTATCTCGGCGTCTAAATCTGTCCCTATTCCGCCGGCTGCAGCGCCGGTGCGTCGCCATCGCGTCGCGCGCCGCCCAGCCGGCGATGCAGCCGGTCGAGCAGCAGGTAGATCACCGGCGTGGTGTAGAGCGTCAGCGCCTGCGAGACCAGGAGCCCGCCGATGATGGTGATGCCGAGCGGGCGGCGCATCTCGGTGCCGGGCCCGGTCGCGAGCACCAGCGGCAGCGCGCCGAGCATCGCGGCCATCGTCGTCATCAGGATCGGCCGGAAGCGTGCCATGCAGGCCTGGTGGATTGCACGCACCGGCGGCAGGCCCTGTCGCCGCTCGGCCTCCAGCGCGAAATCGACCAGCATGATGCCATTCTTCTTCACGATGCCGATCAGCAGGATGATGCCGATGAAGGCGATCACGGTGAGATCGGTGTTGAACAGCCGCAGCGCGATCAGCGCGCCGAGCGCGGCCGACGGCAAGGTGGAGATGATGGTCAGCGGGTGCGCCAGGCTCTCGTAGAGCACGCCGAGCACGATATAGACCGCAAGCAGCGCGGCGATCAGCAGCAGCGGCTGCGCGCCGAGCGTTTTCTTGAACGCCTGCACGTCACCGGCGAAATCGGCATGCAGGCTTTCCGGCAGGTGCATCTCGGCGACCGCCTGCGTGATCGCGGCGGTAGCCGCCTGGATGTTGGCCTCCGGCGTGAGATTGTAGGTGATGGTCACCGAGGGGAATTGTCCCTGATGGTTCACCACCAGTGGTGCGATGCCGCGCTCGACATGCGCGACCGAGCCGAGCGGCACTTGCGTGTTGTTGCTGCCGGCGACGTAGATGCGCTGTAATTCGTTCGGGTCGCGCAGGTAGCCCTGGTCCGCTTCGAGAATCACGCGATACTGGTTGCGCGCGCTGTAAATCGTCGAGATCTGCCGCTGCGAAAACAGGTTGTTGAGCGCGTTGCCGATGTCCTGCATGTCCACGCCGAGCCGCGCCGCCGCCTTGCGGTCGATCACGATGTTCGCCTGCAGACCACCCTGGTCGCGGTCGGTGGTGACGTCGACCACGCCGTCGATCGCGCGGATGCGGTCCTGTACGCGCGGCACCCAGTCGTTGAGCACGTTGATGTCCGGGCTCCACAGCGTGAACTGATATTGCGAGTCGCTCTGCCGGCCGCCGACCCGCAGGTCCTGCGAGGCCACCAGAAACGTGCGGATTCCAGCCACTTTATTGAGCTTGGCGCGCATCCGCGCGATCACCTGCTGGGTCGACACGCCGCCGCGCTGGTCGAGCGGCTTCAGGCCGATGAAGAACCGGCCGTGATTGACCGAGGCATTGAAGCCGGATGCGCCGACCGAGGAGCCGACGCTCGCCACCGCAGGGTCGGCCATCACGATCTCGGCGGCCTGTTGCTGCAATTGCTCCATCGCCTCATAGGAAATGTCGGTCGAGGCCGTCGTGCCGCCGAACAGCAGGCCGGTGTCTTCCTGCGGGAAGTAGCCCTTCGGTGTTTTCACGAACAGCAGCGCCGTGAATGCGATGGTGGCGATGAACACGACCATGGTGAGCACGCGCGCACGGAGCACGCGGTCGAGCGTCACGCGATAGAACGCGATCATGCGTCCGAGCACGGCCTCGACGAGGCGGTCGAGCCGGGTCGCATCCGGGCTCGGCGGCGCCTTGACAAAATAGGCGCATACCATCGGGGTCACCGACAGCGTCACCGCGGTCGACACCGCGATGGCGAACACCAAAGTCAGCGAGAATTCACGGAATAGCGCGCCGACAATTCCGCCCATGAAGAGGAGGGGGATGAAGGCGGCGACCAGCGACACGCTGATCGAAATGATGGTGAAGCCAATTTCCTTGGCGCCTTTCCAGGCGGCACGCAGCGGCGAATAGCCGGCCTCAAGGTTGCGGAACACGTTCTCGATCATCACGATCGCGTCGTCGACCACGAAGCCGACGCTCACCGCCAGCGCCATCAGCGACAGATTGTCGATCGAGAAGCCGGCCACCCACATCAGCGCGCAGGTGCCGGCCAGCGACAGCGGCACTGTGATGCCGGCGGCAATGGTCGCAGCGCCGCGCCGCAGGAACACGAACACCACCAGCATCACCAGCATCGCGCTGGCAAACAGCGTCAGTTGCATGTCCTGCACGCTGGCGCGGATCGTCTGGGTGCGATCGGCCAGCACCGAAATGTCCAGCCCGGCCGGCATCCAGGGCTCGAGCTCCGGCAGCATCTTGTAGATGCGGTCCACCGTGTCGATCACGTTGGCGTCGCCCTGCTTGGTGATGATGAGCAGGACGGACGGGTCTCGGTTGAACCAGCCGGCCGAGCGGCTGTTGCGCACGCTGGAGCTGATGGTGGCGACGTCCGACAGCCGGATCACCGTGCCGCCGACCGTCTTCACCACGATCGGGTCGTAGTCGGCCGGCTCGCGCAGTTGTTCGTTGATGCCGATTGACGTTGCGCGGTGCGGCCCGTCGAACGAGCCGAGTGGCTGCACCGTGTTGTTGTTGGTGATCGCGGTGCGCACCGCCTCGGTCGACAGGTTCATCGCCGCCAGCCGCGCCGGATCGATCCGCACGCGCACCGCCGGCTGCTCGGAGCCCGCCACCGTCACCTCGGCGACGCCGTCCACCTGCGACAGCCGCTGCGCGATGATGCTGTCGGCGGCATCATAGATCGCGCTGGGCGAGATCGTCTTCGAGGTCAGCGCCAGGATCAAAATAGGAGAGGCGGCCGGGTTCGATTTGCGGAATGTCGGCACCGACGGCATGTCGCTCGGCAGGTCGGTCATCGCCGCGTTGAGCGCGGCCTGCACGTCGTTTGCCGCGCCGTCGATGTCGCGACTGGTGTCGAACTGGATCGTGATGTTGCTCGAGCCGAGCGAGCTCCGCGACGTGAGCTCGGACACCCCGGCAATCGTGCCCAGTTGCCGCTCGATCGGCGCTGCCACGGTCGCCGCCATGGTGGCGGGGTCGGCGCCCGGCCGGCTGGCGCTGACGCGGATGGTCGGAAAGTCGACGCTCGGCACGCTGGCGACCGGCAGGAAGTTGTAAGCCACCGCGCCGGTCAGAAAGAGCCCAATCGCCAGCAGCGTGGTGCCGATCGGCCGCCGGATGAAGATGCCGGAGACGTTCATCGCGCTACTCCGCCGGCTGGTCGCGGTAGCTTGCGCCCGGCGTCAGCCGCACCCGCAGCCGCTCCATGTAGAGATAGATGACAGGCGTGGTGTAGAGCGTCAGCAACTGGCTGAGCAGCAGGCCGCCGATGATCGTCACGCCGAGCGGGTTGCGCAGCTCCGAGCCGGTGCCGCTTTCGAGCGCCAGCGGCAGCGCGCCGAACAGCGCGGCCAATGTCGTCATCATGATCGGGCGGAACCGCAACAGCGCGGCTTTGGTGATCGACTCGCGCGGCGACAATCCTTCGTCGCGCTCGGCGTCGAGCGCGAAGTCGATCATCATGATTGCGTTTTTCTTGACGATGCCCATCAGCAGCACGACGCCGATCAGCGCGATCACCGAGAGGTCATAGCCGAACACCATCAGCGCCAGCAGCGCGCCGAGGCCGGCCGACGGCAGCGTCGACAGGATCGTCATTGGATGAATGAAGCTCTCGTACAGCACGCCGAGCACGATGTAGATCGCGATCACCGCGGCGAGAATGAGCCACGGCTCGCTGGCGAGCGACGAGGCGAACTCTTCCGCATCGCCGGAATAGGCGCCGATCACCGAGGGCGGCATGTTAATGTTGCGCTCCGCGCGATTGATGATCTCCACCGCGTCGCTCAGCGCCGCGCCGGGCGCGAGATCGAAGCTGATCGTCACCGACGGGAATTGCTCGTCATGCGCGATCGACAACGGCGCCGCGGTCTGCACGAAGCGCGCGAACGACGCGAGCGGCACCTGCTGCGAGCCGGTCACCGTGTTGGGGCTCGATGTCGTGTTGGTGTTGGTGCCGCCCTGCGTCGTGTTGGCGACGGTCGGCGTCGTGCCGGTCGAGGTCGAGCTGCCGGTCACGTAGATTTTCGTCAGCGCCGCCGGGTCCTGCTGGTAGCGCGGCTGCGCTTCGAGGATCACGCGGTACTGGTTGGCCTGGCCGTAGATCGTCGAGATCTGCCGCTGCCCGAACGCGTCATAGAGCGTGTCGGTCACGGTTTGCAGCGAGACGCCGAACCGTCCGGCCTTCTCGCGGTCGACGTCGACATTGACGCGCGGCGCGCCTTCCTGCGCCTCCGACGCCACCTGTCGCAACCGCCGGTTCTTGCGCAATTCCTGCGTCAGTTTGCCGGCCCATTCGGTGACTTCGGCCGAGTCGGTGCTGGTCAGCGTGTACTGGTACTGCGCGCGGCTTGCCCGCGTCGAAATCTGGATGTCCTGCGCCGCCTGGAAATAGACCGTGATGCCGGGCAGCCCGGCGACCTTCTGCTTGAGCCGGTCGATCACCACGCCGACGCGGTCGCTGCGCTCCTCGCGCGGCTTGAGCGCGATGGTCAGCTTCCCGGCGTTGGGGGTTGGATTGACCGGGCTCACCCCGATCACCGAGACGACGCCGGCCACCGCCGGGTCGCCCTCGATCGCCTTCTCGACCAGGGCCTGCTGACGTTGCATTTCGTCGAAGGAAACGGCGACGCCCGCTTCGGTGACGGCCGTGATGAGGCCGGTGTCCTGCGGCGGCAGGAAGCCCTTCGGCACCACCAGATAGAGCGCGATGGTCAGCGCCAGGGTGAGCAGCGTCACCATCAGCGTGGCGAACTGCCGGTTGAGCACCCATTCGAGGCTGACGCGATAATTCTCGACCACGCGCTCGACCGCGTCGTTCAGGCGTTTCCCGATCTCGCCGAACCGGCCGTGGTCCTCTTCGCCTTCGCGGCGCAGCAGCTTGGCGCACATCATCGGCGTCAGCGTCAGCGAGATCACGGCGGACGCCACCACCGCGATGGTGAGCGTCAGGGCGAACTCGCGGAACATGCGACCGACCAGCCCGGTCATGAACAGCAGCGGGATGAACACCGCGATCAGCGACAGCGTCAGGGAGATCACGGTGAAGCCGATCTCGCCGGCGCCACGCAGCGCCGCCTGCATCGGGCTTTCGCCATTCTCGATGTGGCGCACGATGTTCTCGATCATCACGATGGCGTCATCGACCACGAAGCCGGTGCCGATCGTCAGCGCCATCAGCGAGAGGTTGTCGAGCGAGAAGCCGCAGAACCACATGATGCCGAAGGTCGCCACCAGCGACAGCGGCAGCGCCACGCCGGCGATGATGGTGGCGCGGATGGTGCGCAGGAAGATGAGCACCACCAGCACGACCAGTGCGATCGACAGCACCAAGGTGAACTGCACGTCGTGGATCGAGGCGCGGATGGTGTCGGTGCGGTCGCTGACGATGGTGAGCTTGGCGCCGGCCGGCATCGAGCGCTGCAGCTTCGGCAGTTCGGCGCGCACCAGCTTCACGGTGTCGATCACGTTGGCGCCGGGCTGGCGCTGTACGTCGATCACCACCGCCTGCTTGGCGTTGAGCCAGGCGCCGACCTTGGCATTCTCCAGCCCTTCCTCGACATCGGCGACGTCGCTCAAGAGGACCGGTGCGCCGTTGCGATAGGCCACCGTCACCGCGCGATAGGTCTCGATGTTGGTGATCTGGTCGTTGGCGGCGATGGTGTAGGACTGCTGCGCGCCATCGAGCGAGCCTTTGGCGCCGGCGACGTTGGCGCCGACGATCGCGGTGCGCAAATCTTCGAGCCCGATGCCGTAGGCGGCGAGCCGCGACAGGTCGGCCTGGATGCGGATCGCCGGTTTCAGTCCGCCTTGCACCGAGACATGGCCGACGCCGGTCAGCTCCGACATGCGCGGCGTCATGATGGTGTCGGCGATGTCGCTGAGCTGCCGCGTGGTGATGGTGTCGGAGGTGAGCGCCAGCGTGATGATCGGCACGTCGGCGGGGTTCACCTTCGAGTAGAGCGGCGGATAGGGCAGGTTTTTCGGCAACGTCGAACCCGCCGCATTGATCGCCGATTGCACGTCTTGCGCCGCGGCGTCGATGTTGCGGTTCAAATCGAATTGCAGCGTGACCTGGCTGATGCCGAACGAACTCGACGAGTGCATGCTGGTGAGCGACGGGATCTGGCCGAATTGCCGCTCCAGCGGCGCCGTCACCAGCGAAGTGATGGTGTCGGGATTCGCCCCCGGCAATTGCGTCGTCACCTGGATAGTCGGGAAGTCGACCTGCGGCAGCGCCGACACCGGCAGCCACCAGTAGCCGAGCGCGCCGCCCAGCATCACCGCAAATCCGAGCAGCGAGGTCGCGATCGGCCGGCGGATGAAGGGCGAAGAAACGCTCATATAACGCTCATTTCATGCGGCTTATCGGCCGCCGCTGTTCTGGCCCGGGGCGCGGTTGCGCCGCCGCCGTTCGGTCGGTGCCGGAGTGGCGGGCTGCTCGCCCGGCGCGGTCGCCTGAACCTTGGTGCCTTCGCTCAGCCGCACGAAGCCGGTGGTGACGACGCGCTGGCCGGGTTCGAGTCCCTTCGACACGACAGCCTGATCCTCATCCTGGCGCTGCACGGTGATCGACTGGATCGCGACCGTGTTGTCGTCTTTCACGATGTAGACGAACGTCCCCTTCGGCCCGCGCTGCACCGCGCCGGTCGGCACCACCATCACCTGCTTCAGCGTGTCGACCAGGAGCCGCACATTGACGAACTGGCCCGGCCACAACTGCCGGTCGGCATTCGGGAATTCCGCTTTCAGCTTCACGGTGCCGGTCGACTGGTCGACCTGGTTGTCGACCACCGTCAGCTTGCCGTTGGCGATCACCTTGTCGTCTTCCGAGCGCATCGCATCGACCGGCAGCGCGCCCTTGGCGAACGCGGTATTGACCTGATCGAGATTCTGCTGCGGCAGGTTGAACAGCACCGAGATCGGCGTGATCTGCGTGATGATGACGACGCCGTTGGTGTCGCTGGCGTGGATGATGTTGCCGGCGTCGACCTGGCGGATGCCGGTGCGGCCATCGAGCGGCGCGACGATGGTCGTGTAGCTCAGCATCGCGCGCGCGTTGTCGATCGCAGCCTGGTCCGCCTGCACCAGCGCCTCGTTCTGTTGCACCAGCGCCTTCTGGGTGTCGGCCTGCTGCTGATTGATCGCGTTGGTCGCCGCCAGCCGCTCATAGCGCGCGAGGTCGTTGCGGCTGTTGGCGAGCTGCGCCTCGTCCTGCGCCTTTTTCGCGGTCGCCTGATCGAGCGACGCCTTGAACGTTGTGGGGTCGATCTGCGCCAGCACGTCGCCTTTCTTGACGTCCTGGCCTTCGTCGAAGTTGACGCTGAGCAGCTTGCCGTCGACTTGTGCACGGACCGTCACGGTGTTGAGCGCGCGCACGGTGCCGACCGCGTCGAGATAGACCGGCACGTCGGCGCGTTTCGTCGGCACCGCCAGCACCGGCACTGGGCCTTCGCCGCCACCGCCGCGCCGTCCGCTGCGTTGCGTCACCTGCGTTGTGCCGGCGAAGAAGTAGTAGCCGACGCCGGCGAGCACCAGCAGCACCAGCGTCCATGTCGCCGCGCGGCGCGCCATGTGCGGTTTCTCCGTCACGGAATCCTTGAGCGGAGCCTTACCGTGCATTGGCTTCCTCCACCGGCTTCGGCAGCCAGCCGCCGCCGAGCGCCTGATAAAGCTGCACCACTGCAGACAGGCGATTGAGCCGCGCCTGCGCCAGCGCGTCCTGCGCCTGATAGAGCGTCTGCTGGGTGTTGAGCACGGTGACGAGGTCGACCGTGCCTTCGTTCAGCCGCTGCTCGGAAATCTGGAACGCGCGGCGCGAGCTGTTGACGACGGCCGCCAGCAGGCGCTCGGCCTCGGCGGTCTGGCGGATCGCGATCAGCGCGTTGTCGACGTCGGTGAAGCCTGACACCACCGACTTGCGGTAGTTCTGCATCAGCTCGTCCTGCCGGCCTTTTTGCAGGTCGACATTGCCCATCAGCCGGCCGCCTTCGAAGATCGGCTGGGTGACGCCGGCGGCAAGGCTGTAGAAAGTCGATTGCGGCTCGAACAGCATCTTCAGCGCCGCGCTCTGGTAGCCGCCGGTGCCGGTGAGCGTAATGCTCGGCAAGAGTTGCGCGCGCGCATTGGCGACGTCGGCATCGGCCGCCGCAAGCTGCGCTTCGGCGAATTTGATGTCGGGCCGCTGTGTGATCAGTTCGGACGGCAGGCCCGGCGTCACCCGCGGAATGGCGATCGCGCGCAGCGAGCCGCCGCGGATCGTCACCCGTTCCGGCGGAATTCCCATCAGCAGTGCCAGCGCATTCTTGTTCTGCTGCAAATTCTGTTCGAGTGGCGGAATGTTGGCGCGCAGGCTGTTGACCACGCTCTCCTGCTGCGAGGTGTCGAGCTCGGAGGCGGTGCCGGCATCGAGCCGCTGCTTGATCAGGTTGAGCACGCGCGTCGCGCTGGTCAGGTTGTCGCGCGCCACCCGCAGCCGGTCCTGCGACGACAGCACCTGAAAATAGGCGTTGGCGACGGTCGCCTCGGTCGAGAGCGCCACCACTTCGCGGTCGTAGCGGGCCGCCACCGCGCTCTGCTCGGCCGATTGCAGCGCCGCGCGGTTCTTGCCCCAGAAGTCGATCTCGTAGCTGGCGGTCAGCGAGGCCGTATAGACCTTGCGGGGGCTGCCGCCGCCACCGCCGCTGCTGCTGCCGGTGTTGCGCGAGCTTTGCGACTTGGTGACGTCGCCATTGGCATCGACGATCGGCAGCAACGCCGCGCCCGCGATCCGCGACTGCGCGTCGGCCTGCACGATGCGCGCCACCGCGGCCGCGACGTCGAGGTTCGATTCCCGCGCCTGTTCGACGATCTCGGTCAACTCGCGCGATTTGAAGCCGCGCCACCAGTCGAGCTTCGGCAGCGCCGCTTCGGCCACCTTCTCGGATTTGGGGCCTTCCTTGTAAGCCGCCGGAATGTCGAGCGCGGGGTCGAGCTTGTCGTCGGTCAGCAGGCAGCCTGCTGCCGGCAACGCCAGCGCGACAACCAGCGCGGTGCGCGCGGCTTTTGATTTGGTGATCTTGAAACCCGAACTCATACGAAAATCCCAACCCGCTTCACGAGTACGAAAACTTTTTTACCGCCGCCGCGACGACGGCCAATCCGCCATGGCCTGCCGTCCGGCCGGTGACATTTCCGCAGCGGCCGCCGCGATCATGCCCTGCAAGGCCAGGTCGAATTGCTGCCGCGCCGCGCGCGTCTTGCTCATCGCGTCCGCCATCGCCGCCGCATCGAACGGTTCGCGGCGCAGTTCGGCGCGGATGCCGTCGCGCGCCTTCTCGTAAGCCGCGCGCGCCGCGTTGACGTCGGTGTGCTCGCGCAAATAGGCGCCGCGCAACTTTGCGCCGTCGTCCGGCGGCAGCGTCTGCGCCAGTTGTTCGATCCGTGTTGCGACGTTGCGCGGCGGCGTCGGCGCCGGGCTGCGCACCAGCAGCGCGACCGTGATGCCGACAAAGAACAAATTGAGTGCCACCGAGCCGAACAGCAGCGCGCGATGCGTAATGCCGGACGGCGAGGAGAGGGCGTGGCTCATGGTCATGCTGTGCTCTCCTTTAAGGCCGCAGCCCGGTCAGGGGCTCGGGCTCGAACAGGAATTGCGTCACGTCGCTGCGCGCGCTGTGCTTCAACGGCACGAACCGGTCGATGCCCGCGCTGCCCGCGATCAGGCCGAGCGCGGCGCAACCGGCCAGCGCCGCCATGCGCGGCCACGCCGGGGCGAACTGCCAGTCGAGCAGCAGTTCCGGCAACGATCTGAACCAGGAGCGCTTCTGCGGCGGCAGCGCGCCCTGAAGCTTCGCCATCACCCGCGCCGCGCTCGTATCGTCCGCGGCGTCGCGGGTGAAATGCGCGTGCAGAACCTTTTCGATCCGGTCGTCGGTCATTGTTCACGCTCCATCGAGTGCGCGCCGCAAACTTGCCTTGGCGCGGCTGAGCAGCGTTTCAACGGCCGAAACGCTGCTGTCGAGAATTTCCGCGGTCTGTGCATTGCTCAGGCCCTCGCCGTAAGTGAGCGCGATGGCCGCGCGCTGGCGTACCGGCAGATCGGTGATTGCCGCAGCAAGCTGGCGCTCGTCTTCGTCCGTTTCGAGCCGCACAGCCGCATCCGGTTTTGGGTCGGCAACGTCGCCGGCATTGTCGAGCGGCAGCCATTGCGCCCGTCGTTTGCGGTCGAGGCAGAGGTTGACGACGATGCGCGTGAGCCAGGTGCGGAATTTCGCCACCGGCTTCCAGCGCGGCGCATTGGTCCAGACCCGCAGCATCGCATCCTGGGCAACGTCCTCGGCGTCGGCGCGGTTGCGGAGAATATGTGCGGCGAGCCGGACGACGGCGCCGGCGTGGCGTTGCGCGAGCAGATCGAAAGCGGCGCGGTCGCCGCCGGCGATCCGCGCCATGAGCGCCTCGTCGGTCTGTTCGTCCATTGCAGGGAAGTTGCCGTCACCATCTAAGCCGCCGAATTGTAGCCTTCGCCCTGTCGATTGAACGGACGGACGGCCAAAATCCTGCGGTGTTTAACTGCGGGGATAACCTTTGGGGTCCATCCGCGCTATAACCAATTGAATTTTCACGCTTTTAGAGGAGGAAAACGATGGACCAGGCGCGTTATGATCGCGGGTTGAAGATGCGGCGGCAGGTGCTCGGGGACGCCTATGTCGACCGTGCGCTCGGCGATGTCGACGACTTCAACCGCGATTTCCAGCGGCTGATCACCGAATGCGCCTGGGGCGAGAGTTGGGGCGACGATACCCTCAAGCCGCGCGACCGCTCGATTTTGGTGCTCGGCATGATCGGCGCGCTCGGCAAGATGCACGAGTTCGAGATCCACTTTCGGGGTGCGATCCGCAACGGTCTGAAGCCGGACGAACTGCGCGCTATTCTGACTCAAATCGCGATCTATTGCGGGTTCCCCGCTGCGCTGGAGTGCTTCCGCGTTGCGCGCAAGGTGCTGGCCGAGGTCAAAAAGGCTTGAAAACCCGGGCCCGGCAAGCCGGCGTTAACTCGGAAAGCCGTATTCACGTCTTGAATGTGCCTTGATCCTGCGTAAAAGCAGGGCGCTTCTCAGACTTATTTGGGGACGGGAATGAATCGGCGATCTTTTGCTTTGCTCTCGATTTTGGCTGTCAGCGCCGCGCTGCCGCTTGGCGCCGCGTTCGCCCAGCCCGCCGCCGGTCCCCAGGTCTATCGCGACCAGCCGCAGAATTCGCGTGGCATGCCGCCATCCTGGCTGATCGACGAGGACGCCCGCCCAGTTCCGCCGCCCGCGCAGCCCGGTTCGATTGCCGCACAGCCTTTGCCGCCGGTTGACGGTTCCAATCAGGGCTCGATGGCCAATGCCGCGCCGTCGGCCGCGCAGGATGCCATTCGTCCGCCCGCCGCGATCGGTGCGCCCGCAACGACCGCGCCGCAGGGCGGTACCGTCAACGCCGCGCTGCCGCCGGAAGATCAGCCGGAAGAAGGCCAGCCGAAGGAATTGCCGGCCAACCTGAAGAAGCAGCTCGTCGACTATCATACGAAAGAGCCGGCCGGCACGATCGTCATCGATACGCCGAACACATATCTCTATCTCGTGCTCGGCGGCGGCAAGGCGCTGCGCTACGGCATCGGCGTCGGCCGCGAAGGCTTCACCTGGGCCGGCACCGAGCGCATCTCGCGCATGAAGGAATGGCCGGATTGGTTTCCGCCTTCCGAAATGATCGAGCGCCAGCCTTATCTGCCGCGCATGATGGCCGGCGGACCGGGCAACCCGCTCGGGGCCCGCGCGCTCTATCTCGGCAACACGCTCTATCGCATCCACGGCACCAACCAGCCGTCGACCATCGGCCAGACCGTGTCGTCGGGCTGCATCCGCCTGCTGAATTCGGACATCGAAGACCTGTTCAGCCGCGTGCAGGTCGGCACCCGCGTCGTCGTTCTGCCGGGCCAGCCGCCGCATGACGCGCAGACGGCGTCGGTGAGTGCGCCGGCCGCCGGCACCGCGCTGCCACCCGCGCCCTCCGGCGCGCCGCAGGCGACCATCAACGGCCTCACCGGCAAGCCGATCCACACGTCGCGCTGATCTGGCTGAACGGCGCTACTCCGCCGCGGCGCTCTTGCCGATCGCGGCGTTGACGCGCGGCATCACTTCTTCCGCCATCAACTGCATCGAGCGCTTGCTGAGCGCCGGGTCGGCCCAGTCCATGCCGGCATAAACCAGCTCGCCGAAATCGCCGGTCTCCTCGCGCAGCTTCAGGATCGCGTCGACCACTTTGTGGACGCTGCCGAACGTCACGCAGTTATCGACCACATAGTCGAGCGTGATCTCTTCGTCCGGCTGCTCCTTGTGGCTCTTGAACACATAGAGCCGGTTGGTGCGCTTCATCTTGATGTGCATCTGCTCGAAGTAATGACGGTACGGACTCTTTGCGTCGTCGCGCGCGTAGCGCTTCGCCGTCTTGTCGTCGTCGGCGACGAAGATCGTGCGCGCCACCCGCCAGTCGGCGACGTCCGCCTTGGCGCCGGCTTCCGCTTTGCCCTTCGCGTAATTCTGCCAGTGCGAGCGCAGGTGCTTCGCCAGCAGGAAGTTGGCCGACAGCGGATGGAAGTCGCGCTTGCCCATCAGCACGACGCCCGGCGAGAATGGCGCCACCACGGTGCCGACGATCTCCGGCCGCGGTTTCTGGAACGGCTTTGCCAGCACGCCGACGCCGATGTCGAGCGCGGAGCTGCGCGCCATCGTCACCTTGAAGCGGTTGTTCGGCAGATCGATGTTGTAGGGCGGGTCGCTCTCCCAGATCGCGAGGATGACGTCGATCGCCTCGGCGAAAATCTTGTTGCGGTCCTCGTCGAGAATGCCGATCGCCTCGCTGTCGGACGGCAGCGCGCCGGGGCTGATGCCGAATACGAAGCGGCCCTGCGCGAGATGGTCGAACATCGCGGCGTTCACCGCGACCACGACCGGATGCAGTTGCGCCAGGTTGGTCGTGCCGGTCGCCAGCTTGATCGTCTTGGTGTCGTTGATCAAAGTGGCGAGAAACATCATCGAATTGGTGATGTTCTCGCAGGCGTCGGTCAGGTGCTCGCCCATGAAGGCGTCGTAAAAGCCGAGTCTGTCGGCGAGGATGATCGCCTCGCGGTCCTCGCGCAGCGTCTGCGACCAGTCCCGGCCCATCGGATGGACCGGCATTGTGAAGTAACCCAACCGCATCTTGCGTCCCGTCTTGACCTCGTTGCCGCTGAGAAGCTAACCGAACGCATCGTCCGATGCAGCATGTTCGTGGCGCAAATACGCCTGTGCAGCGCGGCATTTCATGATGTCGATAAACCGGGCGTGCGATTTTTCACGGCGTCGGCAAACCGCTAGCCTGCCGCCAATTTCCGATTCGTGAGGTGGCTGATGCTAAGCTGGTTCCACGCGCTGATGCCGAAGGACGAGCGGTTCTTCGACCTGTTCGCCCGGCACTCCGAGGCGGTGCTGGCCGGCGCGCAGGCGCTCCGCCGCATGATGGACGGCGGCGACGCGGTCACCGCCAATTGCCAGACCGTGATGGATCGCGAGAACGACGCCGACAACGCCACCCGCGAAGTCCTTATCGCCGTGCGCCGCACCTTCATCACGCCGTTCGACCGCGGCAACATCCGCGACCTCATCA
>DASZXA010000095.1:0-24294 GCA_035546455.1 Pseudolabrys sp. | reverse complement strand
GGATGCCGGCTTCGACGGCGTCGAGCGCGGCTTTGCCTTCCGTCAACTGCCGCGCCGTGACCGGCGCGCCCGACGTGCCTTCGTTATTGGTCACGAGGATCATGAGTCACCTTTGAATGGTGACGCGATCCTACGCCAACGCCCGATGGAAATTGAAGGCTAGCCCGCTTCCTTGACGAGCCGCAGCCGGCCCGGCCGCCCGACCGTCGTGGCATATTCGTCGATCGGCAGCGGACGGCCGATCAGGTAGCCCTGCACGCCGTCGCAGCCGGCATGCGCCAGGATTTCGAGCTGCTCTTTGGTTTCGACGCCTTCGGCGATCACCGGCAACTGCAAGCCGTGGCCGAGGCCGATGACGGCGCGCACGATCGCGGCCGACTGCGGCGAGTTCAACAGGTTGGCGATGAAGACCTGATCGATCTTGATCTTGTCGAACGGGAACGACTGCAAATAGGACAGCGACGAGTAACCGGTGCCGAAGTCGTCCATCGCGATCCGCACGCCCATGTTCTTGATGCGGCGGAGCGTCGCCATCGCGCGCGAGAAATCGCCGATCAGGACGCCCTCGGTGATCTCGATCTCCAGCCGGTTCGACGGCAGGCCGGTTTCCAGCAGGGTCTCGTGAATCTGGTTGGCCAGTTCTCCGTGCTGGAACTGGACCGGTGAGAGATTGACCGCAATGCGCAGCGGCTTCGGCCAGCTTGCGGCCTCCTTGCAGGCGGCGCGGAGAATCCACTGGCCGAGCGGCATGATGAGGCCGCTCTCTTCGGCGAGCGGGATGAAGCTCGACGGCGGCACCATGCCTTGCCGCGGATGGTGCCAGCGCACCAGCGCCTCGAAGCCGACGATGTTGCCGGCCATGTCGGCCTGCGGCTGGTAAAAGAGCTCGAGCTCGTTGCTGTGCAGCGCCTGCTTGAGATCGTGCTGGAGGGCGCGCTTCTCGCGCAATTGCTTGTCCATTTCCGGCTCGAAGAACAGCACGCCGCCGCGGTTATCGGTCTTGGCGCGGTAGAGAGCCGCTTCCGCATTGGCGAGCAGCCCGGTAACGTCGTCGGCATCGCTCGGATAGAGCGCGATGCCGATCGTCATGCTGATGTTGATAACGTGGCCGTTGACGTCGAAATCAGCGGCGGTCGCCTCGCGCAGCCGCGCGGCCAGCGCATCCGCAACGGCCGGCTGCTGACCGGTCGGCGAAACCACGCAGAACTCGTCACCGCCGACGCGGGCGAGGAACGCGCCTTCGCAAGCCTCCTGGAGGCGTCCGGCGAGCTGCTTGAGCAGCCCGTCACCGGTGACCGAGCCGAACGTCTCGTTGATTGTCTTGAGACGGTCGATGTCCAGGCACAGCACGGCAAAGCTGGCGCCGTCCTTTTTGGCGAGATCGAGCATGCCATTCAGGCATTCGTTGAACGACACCCGGTTCGGCAAATCGGTCATCGCATCGTGATGCGACATATAAGTGATGCGGGCTTCGTCGCGCTTGCGCTCGGTGACGTCGTGCAACACGCTGATGATGTAGCGCGGCTCGCTGCTGTCCATCGCAACCGGCAGCCGCGTCGTGGTAACGATGCGCGCTTCGCCGGTCGGCGTCATCGTTTCATGCTCGTCGTAGAACGCTTCCTTGCCGGTCTTGAGCATCGCCAAATCGCGCGTCTGAATGTCCTGGCCGACCTCGGGCTCGAACACTTCAAGCGCGGTCTTGCCGACGACCTCGGCCGCATCGATGCCGAAGAATTTTTCGGCCGCCTTGTTGACCAGCAGGTAATGCAACGTCTTGGCATCTTTCACGACGATCGGGGTCGGCACGTTGCTGACGACAACGTCGAGGAAGACGCGGGTGCGGGCGAGCTCGCGCTCGGCCTTGGTACGCTCGGTGATGTCTTCGTGGGTCGCGACCCAGCCGCCGCCCGGGATCGACTGGTTGACCAGCGCGATCGAGCGGCCGTCGGCAAGCTCGGTGATCTTGGTGAAGCTGCCGCCCTGCGACAGCGCCGCGTGAATGCCCTGGATGTATTCCCAGACATCGCCGGTGAAGTTGCCATTGGCGCGCCGCATCTCGAGCAATTCGTCGAGATTGCAGCCCGACCAGATCTGGTCGGGCTTGATGTCGTACATGTCGAGATAACGCTGATTCCAGATGACGACGCGGTCCTGCGCATCGAACATGCACAGGCCCTGCTTCATGTTATTCAGCGCGGCTTCAAACCGATGATGCTGCTCGCGCGCCTCACGACGTGCGCGGCCACCAAACGCAAACGTCAGCAGGCAGGCGATGGCGCATGTGACCGCAAAGATCACGACCGCGATGCCAACGTCCCACGGATGACGTTCGACCAAACTCAACACATCGAACACAACACAGCCCCTCAAATTTCACACAAAGTAGGGGCGTGACTGGAAGACCCACGTTAATCAGTGGACCGACCAATCTGGTTAAAACGCATTAGGTTTACGCAGACGTAAACGCCGCGACGAGTTGCCAGCAAAAATGCGGCTTAGCGCGGGCGAAGGAACTCGAAATCACAACCCTGATCGGCGCCCAAAATTTGCTCGGCATAGAGTTTGGCATAGCCGCGGGCGGGGGCCGGGGGCTTGCCCTTGAGTTGCGCGGCGCGCTTCTTCAACTCAGCGTCGTCGACAAGCAAATCGATGGTGCGTGACTTCACCGACAGCTTGATGCGGTCGCCGTTTCGCACCAGTGCGAGCGGGCCGCCAGCAGCGGCATCGGGCGTGACATGGAGAACAATGGTGCCGAACGCGGTGCCGCTCATGCGCGCATCGGAGACGCGGATCATGTCCTTGACGCCGGCGGACGCGAGCTTCTTCGGGATCGGCAGATAACCGGCCTCCGGCATCGCGCTGTCCGAGTTCGGACCGGCGTTCTGCAACACCATGATGTCCTTGTCGGTGATGTCGAGCGCGGGATCGTCGACGCGTTTGGCCAAATCTTCCAGCGACGAAAACACCACGGCGCGGCCTTCGTGCTCGAACAATTTTTCATCCGCCGCGGAGCGCTTGAGGATGGCGCCACCGGGGGCGAGGTTGCCGAACAGCGCGACGAGGCCGCCGTGCGGCTCCAATGGCTTGGCGCGCTCGGCGATGTAGGTGCGATCGACCCAAGCGCCCTCGCCGTCCAGCCGCTCGCCCAATGTTTCGCCGGTGATCGTGAGCGCATCGAGATGCAGCAGGTCCTTGAGTTCGCGCAGCAGCGCGCCCATGCCGCCGGCGGCGTAAAAGTCTTCCATGTAGCCGTTGCCGACCGGCTTCAGATTCACCAGCACCGGCGTGGTGTCGGACAATTCGTTGAGCCGCTTGAGCGAGATGTCGATGCCGGCGCGGCCGGCGATCGCGGTGAGATGGATGACGGCGTTGGTCGAGCCGCCGAGCGCGAGCAAAACGCGCAGCGCGTTCTCGACCGATTTCCGCGTGACGATTTTATCGGGTGTGCGGCCGGAGCCGATGAGTTTCGCGGCGAGGACGCCGGTGGCTTCGGCGGCGCGCAGGCGGTCGGCGTGGACGGCGGGGATGGCGGCGGTGCCGGGCAGGCACATACCGAGCGCCTCGGTGATGCAGGCCATGGTCGAGGCGGTGCCCATCACGGCGCAGGAGCCGGCGGTGGTGGCGAGGCGGCCTTCGACCACCGAGATTTCCTCGCTGTCGATCTTGCCGGCGCGGTATTGCGCCCAGAAGCGGCGGCAATCGGTGCAGGCGCCGAGCCGCTCGCCCTTATGGCGGCCGGTCATCATCGGGCCGCCGATCAGCATGACGGCCGGCTTATTGGCGGACACGCCGCCCATCAGTTGCGCCGGCACGGTCTTGTCGCAGCCGCCCATCAGGATGACGCTGTCCATCGGCTGGGCGCGCACCATCTCCTCGGTGTCCATCGCCATCAGGTTGCGGAATTTCAGGCTGGTCGGATTGAGGTAGACCTCGCCGAGCGAGATGGTCGGGAACGGCACCGGCAGCGCGCCCGAGGCAAGCACGCCGCGCTTCACCGCCTCGAGCAATTCCGGGAAATGGCGGTGGCAATTGTTGAAGCCCGACCCGGTGTAGGCGATGCCGACAATCGGCTTGGCCAGCGACTCGCGCGAATAGCCCATCGACTGTGCGAAAGAGCGGCGCAGATAGAGCGAGAAATCCTTGTCGCCGTAATTGGTGAGGCCGTTGGCGAAGCCATGCGTCGGTTTGTCGGTCATGGTGGGGTTTGTGCCAGTTCGCGGGAGGCCAGCGCAAGCCATGTAGCAAGCGTGCGGAAGCATCCCTGTTCTTTGGTCGGCGCGGGATACGCCCTCTTCCCTTTTCCTCCGGCATGTGCCGAAGGGGACGGAGCGCCGGTCGGCGCAACGTCTTCATTCCACGCCTTGCGGCGCGGGCGGCTTTGGCGAAAGCCGCGCGCCGGCCGGCGCTCCATCGCGGCGTTCTTCGGCGACCTCTCGGCCACCTACTACACCCCAGGTCCGCGCTTCCTGGGACGAGGCGTTGGACGCTGTTAGCGGCCTTCAGCCAATCCCAGTCCAGCGAGCTCCTCGCAGTCAGGGCGTAGTGCCTGACGGGCGGGTCCCGGGGCCTCCCGAGTCCCTGCTTGCGAGGCAGGGCCGCGGGCGCCGCATCCGGTCCCGCTCTCACGAACGCCTCATGAGGGCGCCCTTCGACGGACCGGACAAATGGTATATAGTCCTATCTAGGAATGTTGTCAAGTGCGTCGCTTATTGTCATTCCCGCGAAAGCGGGAATCCAGTACGCCGCAGCGCCTCGGCCCAATCGCTAACGCCTGCGTTTACTGGGTCCCCGCCTTCGCGGGGACGACAGCAAAGTGTGGTGCCTCGTAATCCACCCGCATCAAATAGAGCCCTTCCGGCGGGGCGAGCGGACCGCAGCGGATGCGGTCGCGCGCGGCGAGCGCGGCGGCGAGATCGTTGGCGCTCCAGCGCCCCTCTCCGACCAGCACCAGTGAGCCGACCATCGAGCGCACCTGCGAGTGCAGGAACGAACGCGCCGAGACAATGCAGTCGACCGTGTCGCCATCGCGCGCGACATCGAACTGGTCGAGCGTTTTTTCCGGCGACTTGGCCTGGCACTCGGTGGAGCGAAATGTCGTGAAGTCATGCTTGCCGATGAGCCGCTGCGCGGCGGCGTGCATCGCGGCGTGGTCGAGCGGACGCGGCACGCGCCACGCCTGCCCGCGCTCGAGGGCGAGGTCTGGCCGGCGATTGAGAATGCGATAGAGATAATGACGCTTCACCGCCGAGGTGCGGGCGTTGAAGGTGTCGGGCACCTGCTCGGCAGCAAGCACCGCGACCGGATGCGGACGCAGGTGCGCGTTGAGTGCGTCGCGGATGGTGTCGGTTTCCCATTCGCGCGCAAGATCGACATGGGCGACTTGGCCGCGGGCGTGAACGCCGGCATCGGTGCGGCCGGCGCCCTGCACCAGCGTCTTCTCGCCGGTGAGCGCGGCGATGGCGTCGGTCAGCACGCCTTGCACGGTCGCTTCGTCGGCTTGGATCTGCCAGCCTTTGAACGGCGCGCCGTCATATTCGATGGTGAGCTTGTAGCGGGGCATGGTCCGGTGTCATGCCCGCGAAGGCGGGCATCCAGTAAACTCAGGGCTTTGCGATTGAGCGATAAAGGTCATCCCAGTTCGGATTGGTCTCTTCGATCAACCGGACCTTCCACGCACGATTCCATTTCTTCAACTGTTTTTCGCGCGTGATGGCGGCTTCGATATCGGAATGGGCTTCGTAATAGACCAGGTTCGATACGTCATACTTCTTCGTAAATCCTTCCGCCAATTTTTGTGTGTGCCCGTAAACGCGGCGGACCAGATCATTTGTCACGCCAATGTAGAGCGTGCCGCCGATTTTGCTCGCGAGAATATAAACGAAGTAATCTTTCATCCTTGGGCGTTCCGCCTCATCGCTCGGGTGGAGTGTACTGGATCCCCGCCTACGCGGGGATGACAGTTGTGAGCGCGGAGATGACAAACGTGCCTAGGACAGCACCGTCCCTCTCGCCACCGCGGTGCCGCGCAGGAAGTCGGCGGCGGTCATCGGTTGCTTGCCGGCGCGCTGAACCTCGACGAGGCGGATCGCGCCGTCGCCGCAGGCGATGGTGAGTTTGTCATCGAGGACGGTGCCCGGCGCACCGCTTCCTTCTCCGCGCGTCGAGCGGCGAGCACGAACGCGCGTGCTGTCGGCCAGCTCGAACCACGCGCCAGGATGCGGCGACAGGCCGCGAATGTGGTTGTGAACGGCCTGCCACGGCAGCGACCAGTCGATCCGGGTTTCGTTTTTCTGAATCTTTTCGGCGTAAGTGACGCCGGCCTGCGGCTGCGGCGTGAACTGCAGCGAGCCGCGCTCCAGCGCCGCGAGCGCGCGCAGCATCGCGTCGGCGCCCAGCGGAGCCAGCGCGTCGTGCAGTTCGCCCGCCGTCATGTCTTCCTTGATCGTGACACGCTCGATCATCGCGACATCGCCGGTGTCGAGCCCCTCATCCATCCGCATGATGCTGACGCCGCTTTCGGCATCGCCCGCCATGATGGCGCGGTTGATCGGCGCCGCGCCGCGCCAGCGTGGCAGTATCGAGGCGTGGATGTTGAAGCAGCCGAGCGGCGCGGCGGCGAGCACCGGCTTCGGCAAGATCAAACCATAGGCGACCACCACGGCGGCATCCGCCTTGTGCGCGGCGAACGCAGCCTGCGCGTCGTCGGTTTTCAATGTTGCGGGGGTGAGCACCGGAATGCTCAGGCGCAAAGCTTCGCGCGCGACCGGCGTGACCTGCACATCCATGCCGCGGCCGGCCGGCTTCGGCGCGCGCGTGTAGACGGCGGCGATGTCGTGACCGCGCGCGGCAAGCTCGATCAGCGCCGGCACCGCGAAGTCCGGCGCGCCCATGAAGATCAGCTTCATCGCGGAAGCGCCTCAACCAATATGATGCGACGGCGTCTTGTCGTCGGCGAGCGGCTTGACGGGCTCGCCGCGCTTGGCCGCCTTCTTGAATTTCTTCATGACCATGTCGCGCTTGAGCTTCGAGATGTAGTCGATGAACAGCACGCCGTTGGTGTGGTCGATCTCGTGCTGCAGGCACGTCGCGAGCAGACCGGCCGCCTCGATCTCGTGTTGCTTGCCGTCGAGGTCCATGTACCTGACCTTGACGCTCGCGGGCCGCTCGACCTCCTCGTAATATTCCGGGATCGACAGGCAGCCTTCCTCGTATTTCGACTTGTCGTCCGACGACGACACCACCTCGGCATTGATGAACACCTGCGGCGCCTTCGGCTCGTCTTCCTTGGCGAGGTCCATCGTGATGACGCGCAGCGGCACCGCGATCTGGATCGCGGCGAGCCCGATGCCGGGCGCGGCGTACATCGTCTCGAACATGTCCTCGACCAGCTTGCGGACGTCCTTGTCGACGGCCTTCACCGGCGCGGATTTCTCCCGCAGCCGGGGGTCGGGGAGCACGATGATTTCTCTTAAGGCCAATGCCGGATTCCTTCGGGTCGCGCGGTGTTACGGGGACAACGGGGACGGGTCAACGACCGCGTTTCCTTTCCCCTTGAGACATCGGGGTTTCTCCGATATCGTTCCCGTTTCGTTCCGATCCTGCCGAATCGGATAGAAGTGCGTGTCGAGGGGAGTGCCGAATGTCCGAAGTCATGTTGATCGCCATCGTCTGTCTGATCGCGGGGCTGGCCGCCGGCGCCGGCGTCGCGCTGGTGATGCGGCCGAAGGCGGATCCGAATGAGGATGCGCAGAAGAACGCCGAGGCGTTCTCCAACCTCAACACGCGCCTCAACGACATGGCGCACTGGCTGCAAGGCGCGCACGGCAAGCTGGAGCAGTCGGTCAATACGCGGCTCGACGCGGTGACGCAGAACCTCGGCGTGTCGCTGCAGACCACCACCAAGCACACCACCGATCATTTGCAGAAGCTGCACGAGCGGCTGGCGGTGATCGACGGCGCGCAGAAGAACATCACCGAGCTCGCCGCGCAGGTGAACTCGCTGCAGGGCGTGCTCGCCAACAAGCAGTCGCGCGGCGCATTCGGCCAGGGCCAGCTCGAGGCGATCATCGCCGACGTGTTGCCGAAGGGCGCCTACGAATTCCAGCACACGCTGAAGAACCGCACGCGGCCGGACTGCGTCATCTTCATGCCGAACGCGGGGCCGCTGGTGATCGACGCCAAGTTCCCGCTCGAGGCGATGACGGCGTGGCGCGGCGCGTCGAGCGACGACGAACGCAAGCAGGCGGTCGCGCGGGTGCGCACCGACATCGGCAAGCACATCGCCGACATCGCGGAGAAATACCTGGTGCCGGGCGAGACGCAGGACGTCGCGCTGATGTTCATTCCGTCGGAGTCCATTTACGCGGACCTGCACGAGCGGTTCGACGACATGGTGCAGCGCGCGCAGCGCGCCCGGGTGATGATCGTGTCGCCGACCCTGATGGTGCTCGCTATCCAGGTGATCCGGCAGATGCGCAAGGACGCCGAGATGCGCGAAGCGGCCGACCAGATCCGCACCGAGGTCGGGCTGATGATGAAAGACGTCGGCCTGCTCGGCGAACGCGTCAACAAGCTCAAGGGCCACTTCGGCCAGGCGACCAAGGATATCGACGACATTCTCATCTCGGCCGGCAAGGTGACCAAGCGCGGCACGAGGATCGAGGAGATGGACTTCGAGGACGGTGGCGATCTGTTGGCGCCTTCGCCCGGCCGCCCGCCCCGCATCGAGGCGGCGGAATAACGGATGACCGCGACGCCGGGCGCAGGCCGCATAAGCTGGCGCGACGCCGCCGCGGTCTATCTCAAGCCGCGGGTGCTGATTGTCCTGTTCCTCGGCTTCGCCTCCGGCCTGCCGCTCGCGCTGTCCGGCTCGACGCTGCTGTTCTGGATGGCGGAGATCGGCGTCAACCTGAAGACCATCGGCCTCTTTGCCCTCGTCGCCACGCCCTACACGCTCAAGTTCCTGTGGGCGCCGCTGACCGACGCGCTCGACGTGCCGGTGCTGGCGCGGCTGCTTGGCCGCCGCCGCGGCTGGCTGATGTTGACGCAGGTCGCGCTGATCGCGGCGATCGTCTTCCTCGGCAACATCGACCCGATCGCGGCGCCGGGCCTGATGGCGCTCGGCGCGCTCATTGTCGCGACGGCGTCGTCAACGCAGGACATCGTGGTCGACGCCTTCCGCGTCGAAAGCCTCGACGAGAGCGAGCAGGCCGCCGGCATGGCGTCCTATGTCGCCGGCTATCGGGTGGCGATGCTGGTGTCGAGCGCCGGGCTGTTCTTCATCGTCAGCGCCTTCCAATATTACGGCTTCGGCCAGGGCGCGGCCTGGAGCGCAGGCTACATGACGATGGCGGCGCTCGGTCTCGTCGGCATCGTCACGACTTTTCTCGCCACAGAGCCGGCAAAGTCACAGACGGCCGACGCCGCGCACGGCCGCGAGACGCCGCTGCAACGATTGAAGACCACCGTGACCGGCGCGTTCACCGATTTCTTTCTGCGCGAGGGCTTCCTCGTCGCCATCGTCGTGATGGTGTTCGTCATCCTGTTCAAGCTGACCGACGCGCTGGCCGGGGTGATGACCGGGCCGTTCGCCGTCGACCTCGGCTTCACGCGCGATGAGTACGCCGCCATCATCAAGGGCATCGGCTTCGCCGCGACCATTGCCGGCGGCTTCGCCGGCGGCGCCCTGGCAAAGACCTACTCGCTGCCGATCAGCCTCTGGATCAGCGGTGTGTTGCAGGCCGCCGCCAACCTCGCCTTCGCCTGGCAGGCGACGGTCGGCCACGACCTGGTGTGGCTGACATTTGCCATCACCGTCGAGAACTTCACCAGCTCGATCGGCACCGTGATTTTCGTCGCCTATATCTCCTCGCTGTGCCGCAACCCGCTGCACACGGCGACGCAATACGCGCTGCTCACCGCGCTGGCCGCGGTCGGCCGCACATATCTTTCGGCAGGCGCCGGCTATCTGGCATCGGCCACGGGCTGGCAGATGTTCTTCGTGATCTGCGCGCTGGCGGGAATTCCGGGACTGCTGGTGCTGGCCTGGCTGCAGGCGCGCGGGCATTTCCGGGCGCTAACGGCGCGGCGCTAGAACAACGTGCGCTGCTTGATCGCCGCCGACAGCGTGCCTTCGTCGAGATAATCGAGCTCGCCGCCGACCGGAACGCCATGCGCGAGCTTGGTGACGCGCACATTGGAGTCGCGCAACAGCTCGGTGATGTAGTGCGCGGTGGTCTGGCCATCCACGGTGGCATTGAGCGCGAGAATGATCTCGGTCACCGCTGGATCGTGGGCGCGCGACACCAGCGCGTCGATCGACAAATCCTGCGGGCCGACGCCGTCGAGCGGCGACAAGGTGCCACCGAGCACATGATACTTGCCGTTGACGGCGTGGGCACGCTCCAGCGCCCACAAGTCCGCCACGTCCGCCACCACGACGATGATCGAGGGATCGCGCTTGACGTCGGTGCAAACCGTGCACGGGTTCTGCGTGTCGATGTTGCCGCAGGTCGCGCAGATGCCGACCTTCTCCATCGCGGTTTCGAGCGCCGAGGTGAGCGGCGCCATCAGCAGCTCGCGCTTCTTGATGAGGTGGAGCGCGGCGCGGCGCGCCGAGCGCGGGCCCAGGCCGGGCAGCCGCGCCAGCAACTGGATGAGGCGCTCGATTTCCGGTCCGGCGACGGCTGACGGCATCTAAAACAGCTTCATCCCCGGCGGCAGCGGCAGGCCGCCGGTCAGCGATTTCATCTTGTCCTGCATCACCGCTTCGGCTTTGCGCCGCGCATCGGCGTGCGCGGCGACCAGCAGGTCCTCGAGGATTTCGGATTCGCCGGGCTTCATCAGCGAGGCGTCGATCTTCGCGCCCTTCATGCCGCCCTTGGCGGTCAGCTTGATCGTGACCATGCCGCCGCCTGCGGTGCCTTCGACCTCGATGGTGTCGAGCTCGGCCTGCAGTTCCTGCATCTTCGACTGAAGCTGGGCCGCCTGCTTCATCATGCCCATAAAGTCGGCCATTCAGTCGTCCTCGCTGTCCGGGTCGGCGGGCGGGGCTTCGGCGATCAGCTCGTCCGGCTGCGTCACCGAGACGATCTCGGCGCCGGGGAAGCGGTCGAGCACAGCTTGCACCAGCGGATCGCCGCGAACGCCGCGTTTGAGATCGGCCTCGCGCTGGTCGTTCTGCGCCTTCACGGTCATCTCGCCCTGCTCGGCCGAGACGATCACCATCCAGCGCTTGCCAGTCCAGCCACTGAGCTTGCGCGACAGATCGTTGATAAGCGTGCGCGGCGCGCTTTTCTCCAGCGCCAGCTCGAGCTTGCCATCCTCGCAGCGCACCAGCCGCACGTCGCGTTCCAGCGCCATCTTGATGGCGACATCGCGCTTCTCGCCGGCGAGCGCGATGACTTCGGCGAAGGTGTTGAGCGTGAGTGTCGGGACGTTCTGCGCCGCGGCCTGCGTCTGCTCGACCGGGCGCGGCGCGATAGCCGCCGATGCGCCCGCGCTTCGAGGCGCACCGCGCGGCGCTTCGTAACGTGGCGCGCTTTGAGTCGAAGCCGCGACCGCACCGCCACCATTCGTGCCGCCACCGGCCGGACGGCCGCTGCCGTTTCTGCCGCCATCGTTGAGCGCACGCACGGCTTCATCCGGCGTCGGCAGGTCGGCGGCATAGGCAATGCGCACCAGCATCATCTCGGCGGCGGCGAGCGGCCGCGCCGCGTCCTTCACCTCGGTCATGCCCTTGAGCAGCATCTGCCAGGCGCGCGACAGCACGCGCATCGAGAGCCGCGTGGCGAAAGCCTTGCCGCGCACGCGCTCGGCTTCCGACAACGAAACGTCATCGGCGACCGACGGCACGATCTTCACGCGGGTTACAAAGTGCGTGAACTCGGCGAGATCGGCCAGCACCACGGCCGGATCGGCGCCGATGTCATATTGCTCGCGCAGTTCCTTGAGCGCCGCGGCCATGTCGCCCTTCATCAGCGCCTCGAACAGGTCGACGATGCGGACGCGGTCGGCCAGGCCGAGCATCTGCCGCACGTCCTCGGCACGGACAGTCCCCGCCGCGTGTGCAATCGCCTGATCGAGAAGCGACAGCGAGTCGCGCACCGAGCCCTCGGCGGCGCGGGCGATCAGCGCCAGCGCATCGGGCTCAACCTGCACGTTTTCCTTGGCCGCGATGCCTTCAAGATGCCTCACCAGCATCGACGCATCGATGCGGCGCAGGTCGAAGCGCTGGCAGCGCGACAGCACCGTGACCGGCACCTTGCGGATTTCTGTGGTGGCGAAGATGAACTTGGCGTGCGGCGGCGGCTCTTCCAGCGTTTTCAGCAGCGCGTTGAACGCCGCCGGCGACAGCATGTGAACCTCGTCGAGGATGTAGACCTTGTAGCGGGCGCTGACCGGCGCGTAGCGGATGGCGTCGTTAATCTGGCGAATGTCATCGACGCTGTTGTGCGAAGCGGCGTCCATCTCGATGACGTCGAGATGGCGGCCTTCCATGATCGCCTGATCGTGCACGCCGGGGACCGGCATCGAGATGGTCGGGCCCTTCACCGAGCCGTCCGGCAATTCGTAATTGAGCGCGCGGGCAAGGATGCGCGCGGTGGTGGTCTTGCCGACACCGCGCACGCCGGTGAGGATCCACGCCTGCGGGATGCGGCCGGACTCGAAGGCGTTCGAGATGGTGCGCACCATCGCGTCCTGGCCGATCAATTCGTCGAAGCTCGCAGGGCGATATTTGCGCGCCAGCACGCGATAACCGGCCGCCGGCTCGGCGGCGGGCGGCGGCGCATCAGTCTTTTTCTTCTTGCCGTCGCTCATCGTGCCATCCGGGTCCGCAACGGGCGCGGAGTGTCATGCTGCGGACAGTGATTAGGTGGGAGGCTGACGAGCGACCCGATCCGTGCTCGTTAGGGCTGCTTCCTTCCGGACCTGACCCGGTTGGCGAGTGGCTCGTCCACCGCCAACCTCCCGCGTCCTATATCGGGCGAACAAAAGGAGAAAGCAAGCCGCGCTCCACAGTGATTCCGGGCAAGAATGACGGGCACAAATAACGGGGCTAACGTCGGCGCATGGACTCAGGCTTCACCCTCGACCCGCAGCTCAAGAACGACACCTTGCCGGTCAAAGACCTCGCGCTGTGCTCGGTGCTGCTTAATGACGATGCGAATTTCCCATGGCTGATCCTGGTGCCGCGGCGGCCCGGCATGGTGGAACTCATCGACCTCAACGACGCCGACCGCGCCACGCTGTGGAGCGAGATCGCGCAAACGTCGCGTGTGCTCAAGAAAGCGACAGGGTGCCACAAGCTCAACGTGGCGCAGCTCGGCAACCAGGTGGCGCAGCTTCACATCCACATCATCGCGCGCGAGAAGAACGACGCCGCATGGCCCGGACCGGTGTGGGGCAAGGCGCCGCGCAAGGCTTACGACGCGGCAGCGCGTAAAACCCTCATAGATGCGATCCGCAGCGGCCTTTAACCGCATCGCGTTCCGTGCGACATAAGCCGCCAATGCCCGCCCGCTACGACCTCGGCCCCAAGCCCCGCCTCGGCTACACCAACAGCCCGCTCGAACGGGCGGCGGAGCTGCGGCTGAAAAAGGCGGATGTCGATGCGCTGGCGGCGAGCGCCAACGCCGGCGCCTATGTGGTCGGCGGCGAGATGATCGTCGCCAAGGCAGGCGACCCGCTCAGCGACCCGGTGTTCACGCTGAAGGAGGCCGCGGCACTCGGCGCGGCGACCGAAACCATTTTCCTCGGCACCCACAACGACGCGGGCCGCTTCGGCATCGGCATTTCACCGCAGGTGGCGGAAACGCTGAAGACGCGCAGCGACCTGCTGGTGACGGACCTGCGCTCGATCGCGGTGCGCGGCCTCGTCGAACAGGATCACCTGCCGCCGATCGCGGAAGCCAAGGCGATGCTGCACTGGCACGCGCGGCACAGGTTTTGCGCCAACTGCGGCGCGCCGACCAACGTCACGCAATGCGGCTGGCGGCGCGACTGCCCGAAATGCGAGGCGCAGCATTTCCCGCGCACAGACCCGGTCGTCATCATGCTGGCGATCAAGGGCGACAACTGCCTGCTCGGCCGCTCGCCCCGCTTCGTCCAGAACATGTGGTCGTGCCTCGCCGGCTTCATCGAGCCGGGCGAAGGCATCCAGGAGGCGACGCGGCGCGAAACCTTCGAGGAAGCCGGCATCAAATGCGGGCGGGTGAAGTTTTTCGACGCGCAGCCGTGGCCGTTCCCGCATTCGCTGATGATCGGCGCGCATGCCGAGGCGCTGAACGAAAATATTGTGGTCGATCGCACGGAACTCGAGGACGCCCGGTGGTTTAGCAAGGACGAGGTGGCGTCCATGCTGATGCGAAAGCACCCGCAAGAACTGACCTGCCCGCCCCCGGTGGCGATCGCCCACCACATCGTGCGGGCCTGGGTCGAGGACGGGATCGCGTTTGACTAAGACGACGCGAGCGGCGGTGCTGTGCGCCGGCGGCGCCGTGCAGGACATTGTCATGCGCGTCGCGGCGTTCCCCAAGGCCGGCCACAAGGTGCAGGCCTCCGACTATGTCGTGACGATCGGCGGGCAATCCGGCAACGCCGCGGTGGCGATCGCGCGGCTCGGCGCGGAGGCGCTCTATGCCGGCACGATGGGCGCGCCGGACGATCCAGTGGCGAGCGAGATCGTCGCGGCGCTGGAGAAGGAAGGCGTCGACTGCAGCGGCACCGTGCGCGTGCCGGGCGCGAAGTCTTCCGTTTCGCTCATCATGCTGGATGCCGAGGGCGAGAAGATGATCGCGACGCGGCGCGATAGCGGGCTCAACGACGCCGAACTGCCGAACATCGCCACGCTGGTGCAGCGCGCCGACGCGGTACTGGCCGACAACCGTTATCCGCTCTTTGCCGTTCCCGTTTGTAAAGCGGCGAAGTCGCGCGACATTCCACGCGTGCTCGATTTCGACAAGCCGACCAGGTTCGACGACGAGTTGCTGCGGCTCTCGACCCATGTGGTGGCGTCGGCCGACGCCGCGCGCGAAGCGACCGGCGAGCACGACCTGACAGCCGTGCTGCAAAAGATGGGGAAGCATCTCGACTGCTTCCTCGCCGTCACCGACGGACCGGCCGGCTATTACTGGCTCGACGGCGGCGACGTGCGCCACGCCGAGGCGTTCAAGGTGGACGTGGTCGATACGCTCGGCGCCGGCGACGTGTTCCACGGCGCGTTCACGCTGCGGCTCGCCGAGACGAACGATGAAGTCGAGGCGATGCGGTTTGCGTCCGCGGCGGCGGCGATCAAGTGCACGCGGTTCGGCGGCACCACCGGCGCGGCGACGCGCGAGGAAGTCGAAACGTTCCTCGCGCGCAAGCCGGCAACTTACTGAGTTATTTTTTCACCGACGGGCACGGCGCGCCGCAGGGGGCGCAGGCGCCGGCGAAATCCTCCGGCGAGACGGCACGGCCGCTCGACGGGCTCATCAGGTGGCTCGCCACGATAGCGATGAAGCTGACCAGGACGACGGCGATGTAGGTTTTGCGCATGGTCAGTCTCGCGCCATGCCGAACAGCGGGCGCAGGCGGATCCCGAACCACGAGCCGGCCAGCGCCATCGCGAACCAGACCCAGCCGTGCAGCGAGCCGGAGGCGACACCGCCGACGAAGGCGCCGATGTTGCAGCCGAAGCCGAGCCGCGCGCCCCAGCCGCAGATCAGGCCGCCGACCGCGGCGGCGAGCAGCGAACCGACCGGCGGCCACTGGGTCCGCGCGAACGGCTTGGTGGCGGCAGCGGCCGCCATCGCGCCGAACAGCATGCCGAAGTCGGTCAGGCTCGACGTGTCGGACAGCACCGAGCTGGTGAGCGCATGCTTGGGCCCGTCCCACTGCCAGAAGCCGTATTGCGAGAGGTCGACGCCGAGCAGCGTCGCGATCTTGGCGCCCCACACCGTGTAGCCGAACGTGACGCTCCACGGATGGCCGCCGGCGGCGAACACGAAGATGCAAAGGAGCCCGATGATGATGCCGCCGACGATATAGCTGCGCGGCGGGATGAAGTTGGCCCCTCGCCGCTTGGCGATGGCGGCGATGATGGCCGCGACCACGGCGAGGCTCGCGAGCGTCACCGCGAGGCCTCCCCACGGGCCGAAATAATCCTTGGCGAGGATCGGATCGACACCGCCGAGCGCCAGCACCGGCGCCAGCGACATGCTGCCGAGCACGCTGCCGATCACAAAGAAGGCGAGCGTCACCAGCATGCGGCCGGAGCCGCCGCCCGCGGTGTAGAGCGTGCCGGAGCCGCAGCCATTGGCGAGCTGCATGCCGAGCCCGAACGCGAACGAGCCGATGATGAGCGAGGGGCCGAGCGGGCCGACCGCGCCGCCGAATTTCGGCGACAACGCCGCCACCGGCACGATGGCGAGCGCGGCGACGGCGATGACGATGAAGCCGCCGAGCAGGCCGCCGGCGTCACCTTTGTTGAGGAAACGCCGCCATGCGCCGGCGAAGCTGAACTCCGCCTTGAGGAACGCGGCGCCGAGGCCGAAGCCGCCGACGATCAGCGCAGCCGAGGCCACCTGGCCGTCGAGCAAAACGAGCGCGACCAGCACGGCCGTCATCAGTACGGAGAGTGAAAGAAAAAGTGCGTCCCAGCTTGGCGCGGGACGCACATCGGACGCGAGTGTTGCCGTTGTCATTTTCTCAATTCCAATCGAGAGCATCAGGCCCGGCTGTAGCCGGGCCTGAGCCGATCTTGTTACTGGCCGAAGCCGAGCTTCGCCTTGAGATCATCCAACTTGGTGCGGGAGGATTCAACCGGGCGCGAAGCGTCGCGGGTCCATTCCGTCATCGAGCCGGCATAGAGGCGGGTGTCGTTCTTGCCGAGCACCTCGTGCAGCACGAACCAGTCGGTCGAGGCGAGATGGCCGGTGTTGCAGTAGCTGACCGCCGGGCCCTTCACTTCCTTGCTGAGGCTCGCGAGTTCCGCCTTCGGCTTGAGCTTGTGCGTGGCGTTGTCGAAGTAGACAGTGCTGTCGATGTTCAGCGCGCCGGGCAGATGGCCGTAAGCCTGCACGGTCGGCGTCTTCACCTTGCCGGAGAACTGCGCCGGCGGACGGGCGTCGACGAACGTCGCGCCGCCATCCTTTTGCAGCTTCTCGACCTCGTTGAGCTCGATGCGCAGGCGGTCGTTGAAGTTGGCGGCGAAGGTCACCGGCTTCGGCTCGACTTCGGTGGTGTCGACCGGGAGGTTGGCATCCTTCCAGGCCTTGAAGCCGCCGTCGAGCAGCGAGACGTCCTTGAGGCCGGAGTACTTCAGCGTCCACAGCACGCGGGCGCCGGCGCCGAAGTCCTGCACGTTCTCGCCGGCCGGCACGACCACGACCTGGCTGTCGTTCGAAATGCCGAGACCGCCGATCAGCTTCTCAAGCTGCTCCTTGGTCGGCACCGAGAGCGGCACGCCGTCACGGGTGACGCGCCAGCCGGCCTTCTCGAAGTCGGCGCTGACGGCGCCGGGGATGTGGCCGGCGGCGTAAGAGTTGGCGCCCTCGTCCTTGTGGCGGACGTCGATCACGACGACGTCGGCCTTGTGGGCCTTGAGCCAGTCGACCGAAACGAGCGGGTCCGCGGCCGCCGCCGGGCTCGCGACGGCAGCAGCAAACGCTGCCGCAGCAACGATCCGGCGGACGGTCCCGGGGAGGAAGCTGAATGAGAAGGACATGATGTGCCTCGAAATACATTTGGCTCACTGGGAGCCGACCCGCTTGAAATAGAATAAGCTTCTCTGTAAGGATAGATGTCCGGTGTTAAAAGAAATCTTGTTCTACTGAACGTCAGCGAAGCAGGATTTTCGACTAACGGAAGCAGGGTCACGAGAATGGACGCCATCGACCGCAAGATTCTCGCCGTGGTGCAGGACGACGCCTCGCTCTCGGTGGCCGAGATCGGCCAGCGCGTCGGCCTCTCCTCGACGCCGTGCTGGAAGCGATTGCAGCGGCTGGAAGCCGACGGCGTGATCCTCAAGCGCGTCGCGCTGGTGGCGCCGGAGAAGATCGGGCTTGGCATCACCGTGTTCGTCTCGGTCGAGACCGGCGATCACTCCAACGACTGGCTGAAGAAATTCGCCGACACGGTGAGCGCGATGCCGGAGGTGATGGAGTTTTACCGGATGGCGGGCGATGTCGACTACATGCTGCGCGTCGTGGTCGCCGACATCGCGAGCTATGACACCTTCTACAAAAAACTGATCGCAGCGGTGCCGCTCAAGAACGTCACGTCACGCTTCGCGATGGAACGGGTCAAGTCGACGACGGCGCTGCCGATCTCGACCGGAAAAGAATAACGATCAGCTACACACCGTCGTGCCGTAAGTCGGCGCCGAGATGCGCGGGCTCATGTACATCGTGTCCGACAAAGTCAGCGTGCCGGTGATGACGTAGCCGACGATCGGCTTGTAGTCGTAGGTCACTTCGCTGAACAGCAATTGCGTGTTGGCGACCTGAAGTGCCGACGGAAGCGTGATGTTGCCCGACCGCTTGGGGCCGCCGTTCCACGACTCGCTCCACTTCACCGTCGCCTTCTTGCTGCTGTCGATGGCGATGCAACTGATCGTGATTTTCATCGGCGTCGTCGAATACGGCGCCATGATCGCCGAGCCGGCCTTGAGGATGTCGGTCATGTCGGACGAAGCGATCGTCGAGACCTGCGCCGACAGGTTGGCGATGGCGCCCGCGGCCAGCGTGACCTTGCGGTCGATGCCGATGCCGTCGGAAATCTCGACGCCGCCGAGATAGAGGCCGATCATCAGCGGCGACAGCAGCGCGAACTCGACAGCGGAGACGCCGCGCCGATCGCGCGCAAAATTCCGGAACCGCCCGAGGAGAGAGCTTCGCATCATTTGTAAGGCTCGTTGCGGAAGACCGACGTGGCGACCATCAGGCGGTTGCTGCCGTTTTGATTGGAGAGATTGTTGCTGAGCAGCGAGACGTAGACCGGCCACTGGTAATAGAAGCTCACCACGACGACATCGCCGGGCTCGCCCGGCTGGTAGACCATCTTCGAGGTGTCGAGCTGGCCGGTGCCGTCGTACGGCGGCGTCGTGCTCGCATTGGCGAACTTGGTGTAGTTCTGCACGTTGATGTAAAGCTTGTTCGCGCAATCGAACAACGCGATCACGTTGGCGCACACCGCATTCTTGAACGTGGTCTGGTTGTAACTGGCGGTATAGGCCTGCCCGGTCATGATGAGGCGGCCGGACTGCGCCACCGCGTATTCGAGCGACTGGCCGGCGAGGAAGACGAACGCCGTTTCCATGATCGCGAACAGGATGGCGAGGAACGGGATCGACACCAGCCCGAACTCGATCGCGGCGGAGCCCTCCTCCGCGCGCACGAAATGGCGCAAGCCGAACCGCGCTGCGGCCTGACGGATCGCGCGAGACATCTTGGTGGCAGGTGCGAGCATTGCGCCGGGACCCGGAATAGCGGATGGCGCAGTGCTATCAGAACCGAGTTGTCGAATTCTTGCGCGGGTTCCGCAGAACTTTGATCAGGCCGCTAACGTTTCGCTAACCACGCCGGAGCCGCTGGCTAGGCGGCTTGGTGTCTATTTGGCGTTGGCGGCCGCGGCAGCACCGCTGCGGGCGGTGGTCTGGCCTAACCCGGCGCCGAAAAACGCATTGCTGTCGCCAAGCGTTGTGATCCGCGGCGAGCATTTCGGCGAGCAACTCCAGGATTCCCGCTCAACGCCCTTGTAGACGGTCACCAGGTCCGCCTGGCGCGGGCCGGTCACGGTGATTTCCTTGTCCATCAGGACGCGGCCGCCGCGATCGAGCGCCATCAGATTGGTGGTGCCGTAGCCCTTCCCGGTGACGACCATCAGATTGCCGGCCTGCAGCGAGCCGTCGGCAATCAGCGGATTGCCGATCACGATGGTGGCGACGCCGGACGGCAGCCGCATGATCTGGGCCTGGTCGAGCCCGACCTCGATGCTGTCGGCCTTGGCGTTGGCCATCGCGAGGCCGAGGACCGCCGTAACGAAAATGGCACAGCTCAAATAGCGGAACGGACGAGGCAAACTGCGCCACACCAACATCGGAGACTCCAGCACGCGATACAAAGGCCACCCCAGCGTTGAGGGCCGTACACCTGGAGTTCACCTCAAATTGGTGAATTAAGCCGGAAAAGACGTGGTGAACGAAAGGTTGCCTACTGCTTGAAGGGGTAGAGCAACTGGGCGCCGAAGCTTTCCGGGAATTTCTTGTCGTCGACACCATAGGTTCCCGGCAACTCGTTTGCCGGCATGTAGAACGTGCCGAACATCCAGTCGATGAACGGGAACGTGCCGGCGAAATTCTTGTCGCCGCCCCTGTCCGCCGCGGTGTGATGCCAGCGGTGAAACACCGGACTCGCCAGCACGTATTTGAACGGGCCGAACGTCCAGTTGAGGTTGGCGTGCACGAATGCCGAATAGGCGATCGTAAACGGCCCGACCACGATCATCACCTCGGGTGAAATGCCGGCGAGCAGCAGCGCGACATCGACCGCCACGGTGCCGAGGAAAATGTTGACCGGATGGAAGCGCGCGGCCGAGATCCACTCGAGCTCTTCGGAGGAATGATGCACCGCGTGATACTTCCACATTGCCGGGCGGTGGAAGCCGCGATGAATCCAGTACAGCAGGAAGTCCGACGCGAACACGAAGATGACGACCTGGACCCAGAGCGGCAGCTCCGACAGCGGGCCGTGGCCGTGCGTGTAGAACGCGATCAGGTCGTCGGTGCCGTGAATGTCGAAGACCAGCGCGGCGCCAATCACCAGCAGGCCGATCCGCACGAAGCGTGACGCCAGCGGAATCAGGAACCAGTAGAGGACGTCGGTGACGATCTCGCGCTTGCGCCACCAGGGCTTGCCCGGATTGCAAGCCGACCAGTGAGTCAGCGCGGTGAGCACCAACGCGATCACCACCGTGGTCGGCACGATCTTGACCAGAGTCTCGCCCGCGATCTCGATGACGGAAAAAATTTCGTCCAGCATGCAGCGATATCCTTCGATCCGGGCGGCGGATCGGGTATCGGGCCGGGCCAGTTAAGATGGCGTGAATTGATGCCCCATAAGCATTCGGCAAGATCGGCCTGCGAGCGCCACCAAGCATTCGGAAGTATTCGCCGATGCCAGCAAAACAGCGCCATACCTGACTACTTGCGTTGTTTCGTGCTTCTGATCCGATTTCGATCAATGTTGCTCTAAATATACGAAGTATATATATCAAAAAATATAGTATAAGACTTTATTAACTCTGATTTTCTTGACGAAATGACTTGTTAACTACAGTCGATAGAGTTCCGAACACCTGAAGTTTCTGTGATTGGGTTAACCGCCGCGCAAGACCTCACTGTTAGCGTGCCGCTCCATGGGCCGCCGGACGTCCAAAAACGGCGAAGCGCTCAGAAAGCCACGTGTGGATCCAAGGAGCTATCGATGAAGAACCTGTTCGTGCGTTTCATGAAGGACGCCTCGGGCGCTACGGCGATCGAGTACGGCCTCATCGCCGCGGGCATTTCGGTCGCGATCATCGCGGTCGTGAACGGCCTCGGCACCAAGCTGAATACGACGTTCTCGAGCATCTCGGGCCAGCTGCGCTAAGCGCTGCGCCAGACGAATTTGCGGAAAAGCCCCGGCACTGCCGGGGCTTTTTGTTTTGCGGCCATTTTATTTCCGCTGCGATGTCGAGTTAACGAGCGGTTAAAGCCCGGCGGGCTAAATGGACCGGCCCAACCGCGACCGAGGCTTCATGCTGACCGACGCCATCCGGCTCCTGCTCTTCCCCGCGCTGATCGCATTCGCGGCGTCGAGCGACCTGCTGACGATGACGATCTCGAATCGCATCTCGCTCGCCCTCGCCGGCGGCTTCCTGGCGCTGGCGGCGATCAACGGCATGAGCCTGCACGAGATCGCGATGCATGCCGGCGCCGGCGCCGTGGTGCTGGCGGCGGGCTTCACCTGCTTCGCGTTCGGCTGGATCGGCGGCGGCGACGCCAAGCTCGCGGCGGCAACCGCGCTGTGGTTCGGCTTCACTTATCTGCTGGACTATCTGGTCTACGCCTCGCTGTTCGGCGGCGCGCTGACGCTGCTGCTAATTCAGTTCCGGCTACTGCCGCTGCCCGCCACTCTGGCGCGGCATCAATGGATCATGCGGCTGCACGAGAAAGGCGGCGGCGTGCCGTACGGCATCGCGCTCGCGGCCGCGGCGCTGGTCGTCTATCCGAAGACCGGCTGGATGAGCGCGATCATCGCCTGAGATCGCGGCGCGCGGCGAACGAGCGCGCAACAGATTATTAACTCGATTTGGTCACCTCCACTTAACCATACCTTGACGATTACCGGCTTAAATCCGTGATGGCGGCGCTCGCGTCGCCACGTGGATCACGTTGAGTTTGTGTCGGTTCGGGACGCGCGTCACGCGCCCCGCGATGTGAGAGTGAAGCGTTATGAAAGCTGCGCGTCTTGTCGTGTTGGGCGTCGCCGTCGCTGCTGGCGGTGTAGCTGCGCTCCTTGCGGGCCGCTCCAACAAACCGCCCGAGCCGAAACCCGAACAGCAAGTCAAGATCGAGACCGTCGACGTGCTTGTCGCCAAAAACGACATCCCGATGGGTCACACGCTCGCGCCGGGCGACATGCAGTGGCAGGGCTGGCCGCCCGAGACCAACATCGCCAACGCCATCAAGAAGAAGGATCGCCCCGACGCGATGGAAACGCTGTCGGGCAACATCGCGCGGCTGCCGTTCGTCGCCGGCGAGCCGATCCGCGAAGCCAAGCTGGTCAACGCCAAAGGCTCCGGCTTCATGGCCGCGATCCTGCCGTCCGGCATGCGCGCGGTATCGACGCAGATTTCACCGGAGACCGGCGCCGGCGGCTTCATCCTGCCGAACGATCACGTCGACGTCATCCTGACCAAGAAGGACAACGACAAGAACGGCGACGGGCAGACGAGCGAGACCGTGCTCACCAATGTGCGCGTGCTCGCCATCGACCAAAACATCGAGGAGAAGAACGGCCAGAAGGTCGTGGTCGGCAAGACCGCGACGCTGGAGCTGTCGCCGAGCCAGGCGGAAACCCTGGCGCTGGCGCAGCGCGTCGGCACGCTGGCGCTGGCGCTGCGCTCGATCGCCGACGCCTCGAAGAACGACAAACCCGACGCCGGCAGCGCCAATTCGCGCGGCGGCATCAACGTCATTCGCTACGGCGTCGGCACCACGATCCGGTGATGGGCAGGGAGACGAGACAGACATGACGACCGGCTCGCTGATCCGCACCGTCTCGCTCGCGGCGCTTCTCGCCGCCTCCAGTCTCGTCTCGACGGCGGCGATGGCCGCCGACGCGCATACGCCCGTCATCCAGGTGGCGGCCAGCGAGGCGACCTCGCGCTTCATCCCGCTCGGCATCGGCAAGTCGGTCGCCATCGACCTGCCCGCCGACATCAAGGACGTCCTGGTCGCCGATCCGTCGGTCGCCAACGCCGTCGTGCGCACCGCCCGCCGCGTCTACATGATCGGCGTCAAGGTCGGGCAGACCAACATCTTCTTCTTCGACGCGCAGGGCCGGCAGATCGCCGGCTTCGATATCGCCGTGACGCGCGACCTGAACGGCGTGCGCGCCGCGCTCAAGCAGGCGATGCCCGACGCCGACATCCGCATCGAAGGCGTCGGCGAACAGTCGGTCATGCTCAGCGGCACCGCCGCGAGCCCGGCCGAAGCACAGCAGGCCTACGACATCGCCGCCAAGCTCGTCGGCAGCCCCGATCGTGTCGTCAACGGCATCACGGTGCGCGGCCGCGATCAGGTGATGCTGAAGGTGACGGTGGCCGAGGTCTCGCGCGACGTCATCAAGCAGCTCGGCATCGATCTGGCGGGCTCGCTCAACTACGGCACCGCGGTGGTGAATTTCAACACCGTCAATCCGTTCTCGGCGACCGGCCAGGCGCTGTCGAGCTCGTCGGTCGTCGGCGCGACGGCGCTCAATTCGGCGGGCGTGCCGAGCGTGCAGACGACGCTGCGGGCGATGGAGCGCGCCGGCGTCATCCGCACCCTCGCCGAGCCGAACCTGACGGCGATCTCCGGCGAGACCGCGAGCTTCATGGCCGGCGGCGAATTCCCGATCCCGAACGGCCTGTCGTGCGACACCACGAAGTCGCCGCCGGTCTGCCAGGCGCAGGTCGAGTTCAAGAAGTTCGGCGTCAGCCTGATGTTCACCCCGGTGGTGCTGAGCGAAGGCCGCATCAGCCTGAAGGTCATGACCGAGGTGTCGGACC
>DASZXA010000094.1:0-38192 GCA_035546455.1 Pseudolabrys sp. | reverse complement strand
CGGCGGACCCGGCATGGTGATGAAGGCCGACGTGCTTGCCCATGCCATCGACGCTCTTCCTGCCGACAGGCGCGCCCGCCTGCTGATGAGTCCTCGCGGCGCGCCGCTGACGCAACAGCGGGTCAGAGAGCTCGCCGCCGGCCCCGGCGCCGTGGTCGTCTGCGGGCGGTTTGAGGGCGTCGACGAGCGGCTGATCGAGGGCCGCGGGCTGGAGGAGATTTCGCTCGGCGACTTTATCCTGTCGGGCGGCGAGCCGGCGGCGATCGCGCTGCTCGATGCTTGCGTGCGCCTCATCCCGGGCGTGATGGGCAAGGAAGCCTCCGCGGCCGAGGAGAGTTTCGCCGATGGCCTGCTCGAATACCCCCAGTTCACCAAGCCGCCGGTCTGGGAGGGCCGGGCGATCCCCGACGTGCTGCTGTCGGGCGACCATGCTCGGATCGCGGCCTGGCGACGGGCCGAGGCGGAACGGCTGACCCGCGAACGGCGACCGGACCTCTGGGCAAAATATCAGGGCAAGAAAAAGCGTTAGCCGGCGCGGTCTCCGGGCTTGCCCCGCCATAACAAGCCAAAGGGCCCGCCCCAAAATCTTCAAATAACCGGGGTTTTTGCAGGGTGACAAGTCCAGCCATATCGTCTAGAAGCTCGCCCGAACCCATTCAGATCGCAGCGAAGGACCGCGCGCCGGATGCTGGCGCCGCCGACGGAGATTGAGCCATGAACGTCATTCAGGACATCGAACGGGAACAGGTCGCAAAACTGTCCGCCGGCAAGGACATTCCGGATTTCGAGCCGGGCGACACCGTGCTGGTCAACGTCAAGGTGGTCGAAGGCGACAAGAGCCGCGTGCAGGCTTACGAGGGCGTTTGCATCGGCCGCTCCGGCCACGGCCTCAACGAGAGCTTCACGGTACGCAAGATTTCCTACGGCGAGGGCGTCGAGCGCGTGTTCCCGCTGTACTCGCCGATGATCGACTCGATCAAGCTGGTGCGCCGCGGCAAGGTTCGCCGCGCGAAGCTCTATTACCTGCGTGGTCTGCGCGGCAAAAAGGCGCGCATCACCGAGGGCACCGGTCATGGCGGCGAGCAGGCCGCGGAAGCCGCGGCGGAATAATCCGCACCGCCTCAAGCGAATTCGGAAGGGCCGCTATGCGGCCCTTTTTCGTTTGTGCGCGTTCGTTGTCGCCGTTTGGCCAAGGCGCTATATAGTTTTTATGACTTCCAAGGTTGAGCGGATCATTCTCGCCGATCACGCGCGGCTGCCAAATCGGTTTACCTGCCGGTTCTTCGCCGCGGTGCAGGCCGGCCTTTGACGCGCGACGAACGCGCCTCGCCTTTTTCATCCGCAATTCGAGTCATCGCATCATGAACGCCACATCGAAACCCCGCACGCTCTACGACAAGATCTGGGACGACCATCTGGTTGACGAACAGCCGGACGGCACCTGCCTGCTCTACATCGATCGACACCTCGTCCACGAGGTCACCTCGCCGCAGGCATTCGAAGGCCTGCGCAATTCCGGCCGCAAGGTTCACGCACCGGACAAGACGCTCGCCGTGGTCGACCACAACGTACCGACCACCGACCGCAAGCTGCCGAACCCGGATCCGGAAAGCGCCGAGCAGATCGCCGTGCTGGCGCAAAACGCCAAGGACTTCGGCGTCGAGTATTACGACGAGTTCGACAAGCGTCAGGGCATCGTTCACGTCATCGGCCCGGAGCAGGGCTTCACCTTGCCGGGCACCACCATCGTGTGCGGCGACAGCCATACCGCGACACACGGCGCATTCGGCGCGCTCGCCTACGGCATCGGCACGTCGGAAGTTGAGCATGTGCTGGCGACGCAGACCCTGATCCAGAAAAAATCGAAGAACATGCGCGCGATCGTCGACGGCAAGCTGCCGCCCGGCGTCACCGCGAAGGACATCATCCTCGCCATCATCGGCGAGATAGGCACCGCCGGCGGCACCGGCTATGCGCTCGAATATGCCGGCGAGGCCGTACGCGCCTGCTCGATGGAAGGCCGCATGACGATCTGCAACATGTCGGTCGAAGGCGGCGCCAAGGCCGGCTTCATCGCGCCGGATGAGAAGACCTACGCCTATCTTAAGGACAAGCCGAAGTCGCCGAAGGGCAAGGCCTGGGACGAGGCGATGCGCTACTGGGAGACTGTGCGCTCCGACGACGGTTCGCATTTCGATCGCGAGATTCGGCTCGACGCCGCCAAGCTGCCGCCGATCGTGACCTGGGGCACCAGCCCCGAGCAGGTCGCATCCATCGCCGGCCGCGTGCCGGTCGCTTCCGAAATCACCGATGAGAACAAGCGCATCGCGGCCGAGCGTTCGCTCGGTTACATGGGCCTCAAGGGCGGCGAGAAGATCACCGATATCAAGCTTGACCGCATCTTCATCGGCTCATGCACCAACTCGCGCATCGAGGACCTGCGTGAAGTCGCGCGTGTTGTTGAAGGCAAGACCGTCAACGGCAACGTCAATGCGATGATCGTGCCGGGTTCCGGCCTCGTGAAGGAGCAGGCCGAAGCGGAAGGCCTCGACAAGATATTCAAGGCCGCCGGGTTCGAGTGGCGCGAGCCGGGCTGCTCGATGTGCCTGGCGATGAACCCGGACAAGCTCAAGCCGGGCGAGCGTTGCGCCTCGACCTCGAACCGTAACTTCGAAGGCCGCCAGGGCTACAAAGGCCGCACCCATCTGGTGTCGCCCGTGATGGCAGCCGCCGCGGCAATCGCGGGTCACTTCGTCGACGTCCGCGAGTGGAAATAACGCGCTAGTGTATTGCTGAATGCGAAGAGGCGCGGGGCTTGCTCTGCGCCTCTTTCTTTTTTGGTGCTCCATCCTTATTCGGCGCCTTGTCGAGCAGTGGACGCGGGTCGAACACCACGCGCAGCGAAACGATCTTGTCGTCTTCGACGCGATACCAACTCGCCACCAAAATCGGTTTGCCTTCCATCGGCATTTCCGACCATACGCAAACATCGTGCTCGTCGCCGATAGCTTTCTTGATCTCGTACTTGAATTTCATCTTCTTCATGTCGGCGAAGTAAGCGTCGGCGCCATCGCGTGAACCCATCACGCCATGAAATTGGAAGCGGTCGGTCACCAATTCGCGCGCATTCGCAAAATCCTCGTTATTCAGCGCGTCGATGCAGGTCAGCACAATATCTTTGGCGGAGCGGTGGGAAGTCATTGGCGACTCCTTTGCGTTACGCCCCATAGGGCGAACAACTCCCGCCGCGGATGGTTGCGAAGTTCCCAAACAGAAAGGCCCGCCACAGTGGCGGGCCTTTCGTATTCAGCGTTGGCTCACCACCAGCCGCCGATGCCGAGCACCACGCCCGGCGGACGACGATACGGGCGGTCGTAATGGGTCGGGCCGTAATAGCCGTAATAGCGCGGCGCTTCGTAGGTCCGTACCACCGTGCGGCGATGGTGACGATGCTTCTTCGTCTTCACCACCACAGTCTGCGCGCTCAGATCTTGAGTCAGTCCGTCCTGCCGCGGCGCAGCGTTCGCCGCCGGCATAGCAAGGGAAATTACGCCGGCAGTCGCCAGCGCCACCGTCAGAGCTTTCAGCATGTTGTTGCCTCCGGTTTGATAACCGGAACTCCTAACCCGCTTCCCCCATCCGGGGTTCCATTATCGGGGAACTAGCGCCAGACGCAGTTCATCCGCGGCACAACCACCGTACCGCTCGGGCGATATTCCTTCTCCAGCCAGGCGTCGCAGTGACGGGTCGCGTTCGGGCCGGGGGTGCTGCGGGTGGGCGTAACGGTAACGCTGACGCGACGCTGCGCGGAGACTTCGCGCGAACCATCGTCATCCGTTTTGGCGAATGCAGTGCTGCTCGCAGCGATCACCGCGACCACGCATAACGATCTTGCAATGACACCCATGGACGACCCCTCACCCGGGGCCAAGCCTACCACTGCCAGAACGGGCGGCGGAAGCGATCCGACGAGGTTGTGCGCGTGTACGAACGCTGCGACGTGTATCGCGGCTGCACGCTGTACGACCGGCGCTGGGCCGAATACTCGTGCGTCGAGGCGTGGGAACTGTAACCGGCGCCCCAGCTCTGACTGTATGTGTGGGTGAGCCGCGGCGCCGTGTACCAAGCCGGCGGCGGCCGGTCGCAGGCGGTCACGGCCAAAGCAGCGGAAGTGCCGGCGAGGGTCGCAACGGCGACCAGGCCGAGTATCGAGCGAATTCGACGCATTTTACACACCTTCACTCGTCGTTAACCATAATTTGTGCCGTAAAACCGGGGGTCCGTCAATTGGCTCCCCGGACTTCGCCGAAAGCAGCGATTTCCCTTAACAGTAGGTCATGACCTCCTCTCTCGACTGGCACCATCGCCGCTCACCTGGCCTCGAAGAATTCGAAGCCATGGCGGCTGACGCCTATGCCCGGCTGCCACAGACATTCCGCGACCTCTGCGAGGGCATCGTCATCCGGGTCGATGATTTCCCGACCGAAGAGGTCCTCAAGGAGATGCAGGCGGAATCCGAATTCGATCTGCTCGGCCTGTTTCAGGGTGTCGGCTTGCCGTTTCGCGCCGAGAGCGGAACGACCGGCGAGATGCCGAACATGATCTGGCTCTATCGCCGCCCGATCCTCGATTACTGGGCGGAGCACGACGACAGTCTCGGCGCGATCGTCACCCATGTGCTGATCCACGAAATCGGTCATCATTTCGGCCTGTCCGACGACGACATGGAAGCAATCGAGCAAAGCGCCGACACCGAGCACGCTTAAATCATGGCCAAGCGAAAGATCGTCATTTGCGGCGCCGGCATCGCCGGCGTTGCGGCCGCTTATCATCTCGCGGTCAAGCACGGCGTCGAAGCCGTCACGCTGATCGACAAAGGCAACCCGCTGTCGCTGACCTCCGACAAGTCGACCGAGGCTTACCGCAACTGGTGGCCGGGACCGGACTGGCAGATGACGGCGTTCATGGATCGCAGCATCGATCTGATGGAAGAGATCGCGCGCGAGACGGACAACCGCATCAACCTCAATCGCCGCGGTTACCTGTTTGCCACCGCCGACGCGAGCAAGATTCCATTTCTGCAAGCGATGGCCAAGAAGGCGGAGGAGCGTGGCGCCGGCGCGATGCGGCTGCACGATTCATCTGCGAGCAAATACACGCCCTCACCCGCACACGGCTTCAAGTTTGAGTTGACTGGCGCCGATATCATTACCGACCGGACCCTCATCCGTCAGCACTTTCCTTATCTCTCACCGGATACCATCGCCGTCGCGCATGTGCGCCGTGCCGGCTGGCTCAGCGCCCAGCAGCTCGGCGCAGTGATGCTGGAGGCGGTTCGCGCACGCGGCATCAAGGTTTTGCGCGGCGAGGTCACCGGCATCAGTGTGAGAGACGACCGCGCACAATCGGTCGATATAGCAGCCGACAACGGCAATATCACACTCGACGCAACCGACATCATCCTCGCCGGCGGGCCGCACCAGAAAAAGCTCGCCGCCCTTGCCGGTGTCGACGTGCCGCTTGCCGCCGAACGGCACCGCAAAGTCAGCTTTCAGGACACCCGCAACGCAATGCCGCGCGAAGCTCCGATGATGATCTGGCTCGACGAGCAGTATCTGCCGTTCAGCGACGAGGATCGCGCTGCGTTGGCCGAAGATGAAGACTCCGCGCATTTCCTCGACAGGTTTCCTGCCGGCGTTCACGGCCGCCCCGACGGCGCGTCGGCAACGCTTGTTTTATTCAATCATCACGGCGATCCGGTCGAGCCAACGTTCCCGCTGCCGGACGAGCCGCATTACGCCGAAATCGCATTGCGCGGCATGGCGACGATGGTGCCGGCGCTGCAGGCCTACAATGGCCGGCCGTCGCGGCCCTACATCGACGGTGGCTACTACATGCGGACCAAGGAAAATCGCCCGCTGATCGGCCCCACAAAAATCGAAGGTCTGCACCTCTCCTGCGGGTTCGGCGGCTTTGGCGTCATGGCAGCCTGCGCCAGCGGCGAGCTGGTCGCCGCGCACATCATGCGCGAGGCGCTGCCCGCCTATGCGCCCACGTTCCTTCTGTCACGCTACGAAGACCCGCAATATCAGGCATTACTTGAAACCTGGGGCGACGGCGGGCAGCTTTGAACGCTTGACCGCCAAGGCCGTAGCGTTCATTTCTGTGGGACACACGAAGGCCGGACACATTGTAAATCACATGGAAAAGTTCACCACCCTCGAAGGCGTCGCCGCTCCGATCCACCAGATCAACGTCGACACCGACGCCATCATCCCGAAGCAGTACCTCAAGACCATCAAGCGCACCGGGCTCGGCAAGGGCCTGTTCTCCGAGCAGCGCTACAAGGATGACGGCAGCGAGAACCCGGATTTCGTGCTCAACAAGCCGGCCTATCGCAAGGCAAAGATTCTGGTCGCCGGTGACAATTTCGGCTGCGGCTCCTCGCGCGAGCATGCGCCGTGGGCGCTGGCCGACTTCGGCATCCGCTCGGTGATCTCCACCTCGTTCGGCGACATTTTCTACAACAACTGTTTCAAGAATGGCCTGCTGCCGATCCGCGTGTCGAAGGAAGACCTCGACAAGCTGTTCGATGACGCCGATCGCGGCTCGAATGCAACGCTCAGCATTGACCTGGAGAAGCAGGAAATTCACGGGCCGGACGGCGGCACGATCAAGTTTGAGATCGACCCGTTCCGCAAGCACTGTCTGCTCAACGGCCTCGACGACATCGGCCTGACCAAGCAGAAGCAGAGCAAGATCGACAGCTACGAGCAGAAGGCTGCAGCAGCCCGCCCGTGGGCGTAAAGCCTAGTTCTCGTCGAGCGTCAGCCCGAGGATGAGATAGCTCCACGACTTGCCGTGCGAGTCGAGGTTGAGCGAGCTGTTGACGCCGCCTTCGAGTGCGTCGTGCATCACGATGTTGATGCCGTGCAGATGCTCGACAATATAACGCTCGACCTTGCCCTGAATGAGATTCGGAAATTCGCGCTTGATCCGCTCCGGCGTCAGCGTGCGCTTGAGCAGATCGAAGTCCTTGCCATCGTAGGCCCACACATTCACATTTGACGTGTTGCCTTTGTCGCCGGCGCGCGCATGGGCGATATCGCGAACGGTGCGCCGCTCATTGCTCCGTTGCGCGCTCATGCGGTCAGCACCGCGCAAGTCGGCTTCACGCGCGCGCGGTCGATCAGCACCGACTTCGTCATTACGCATGGCGTGACGCTGCCACGAAATCCGCCGCCGCCGGCTGGACCGCAGCACAGCAGCGATTCGACTTCCCACAGCAGCAATTCGGCATCAGCTCGTTTCGGCGCGCGCAGCGTCGCGTGCAGGCGCACGTCACGGGCGTCGGTCGCTTTGGCGCCGGCGGTTGCGAACAGCGAACTGACACCGATCAAATCCACTCGCAGCCCACCATCGACGCCATGCACGCGGCTCATCCGCTCCCGCACGATCGACGCCGCCAATTCGCCGCGCGTCTGCGCCGATGGGCCGGCATAGCTGACGCCGGCCTCCGCCTGGAACCCGCCATCGAAGCCGACCGTCACCTTCAAGTCCTTCGGCTTGGTTGTTCCGCTCGCACCCGAAACTTTGACGCGATCTTGGCCAATCGTTTCAACGCGCACGCGGCTGAAATCCGCCGTCACGTCCGGCGTCAGGTAGCGCGCCGGATCGTGCACCTCGTAGAGCAGTTGCTCCTTCACCGTTTGCGCGGTGACGCAGCCGCCTACATCCGCGAGCTTGGTGATGACCGCGCTGCCGTCTTCGCTGACTTCGGCGATCGGATAACCGCAGTTCGCGAGGTCCGGCACATCCTTGATGCCGGGATCGGCGAAGTAGCCGCCGGTCACCTGCATGCCGCATTCGAGCAGGTGGCCAACCAATGTGCCGGCGCCGAGCCGCACCGTGTCATCGAGTTTCCAGCCGAAGCGATGCACCAAAGGCGCCAGAAACATCGACGGGTCGGCCAGCCGCCCGCCGATCACCACGTCCGCGCCCGCTTCGAGAGCCGGTAGGATCGCGTCGACGCCGAGATAGGCGTTCATGCCCGATAGCGGCATCCGGATATCGGCAAGCGTGCCCGCCTCGTCCATGAACGGCTGATCGGGCGGCATCACCGCCGAGACTTCGTCGCCCTCAATGCAGGCGACCTTCAAGCCCTTCAGCCCGAGTTCGCGCGTAATCTCGACAGTCCGCTCCGCCGCGGCGCGCGGATTGGCCGCGCCCATATTTGTGATCATCGTCGTGCCGGCCCTGCGGCACGCCGGCAGCAGCACGCGCATCCGCCGCTCGAGATACGAATTATAGCCGCGTGACGGATCCGCCATGCGATCGCGATGCGCGAAGCCGACCGTGCGCTCGCCGAGACACTCCAGCACCATGAAATCGAGCTGCCCGCGTTCGGCGAGATCGACTGCGGCATCGAGCCGGTCGGCGGAAAATCCGGCACCGGTGCCGATCCGCACAACCTGCTGCGTCACTTGCGGCTCTCTATCGCGTCCGCGATCGCCACGGTCCGGCGCGCCATCTCGGCATGCAGCCGCTCGACCATGCGGCCATCGAGCGATACGACACCCTTCGCCCTGTTCTCCGGCAGATCGAACGCGGCGATGATCTTGCGCGCCTGCGTAACTTCATCAGCCGACGGCGAAAACGCCGCATTGCACGGCTCGATCTGGCTCGGATGGATCAGCGTCTTGCCGTCGAAGCCGAACTCGACGCCCTGCCGGCACTCGGCGGCAAAGCCTTCGGCGTTGCCGATGTCATTATAGACGCCATCGAGAATCTCAACGCCGTAATGACGAGCCGCCGCCACGCAAGTGGAAAGCCATGTCAGCATCGGCGCGCGCCCCGGCATCAGCCGCGCCCGCGTCTCCTTGGCGAGATCGTTGGTGCCCATCACAAAAACGGCCAGCCGCGATTCCGAATCTTTCGCCTCGGACGCGATCGACAGAATGTTGAAGATCGCGAGCGGCGTCTCGATCATCGCCCAGATCCGCGTCTTGTGGTCGGTGCCCATGTCGAGCAGCCGGCGGCCGATCAGCTCAAGCGTGCCGGGACTTGCAACCTTCGGCACCAGGATCGCGTCAGGCGCCGCATGCGCTGCCGCGCTGAGATCGTCCGCGTGCCACGGCGTGTCGACACCGTTGACGCGGATGACGACCTCACGGCTGCCGAAGCCGCCGGCCTTTACCGCCGCGACGACCTGGTCGCGGGCGGCCTCCTTGGCGTCGGGCGCGACGGAATCCTCGAGATCGAGGATCACCGCATCGACCGGCAATGTCTTGGCTTTTTCCAGCGCCCGGGCATTGGAGCCGGGCATGTAGAGAACACTACGACGCGGACGAATGGTCATGCCGCATCTTCAAGCGGCAATGCGTTGCGATCAAGCCCCGCTATTGCTCTTTCAGGATGCGGTAGAGCTGGAAGCGGTCGCCCTCGATCACCAGCTTCAGCCGGTCGGGATCGGGATTGGGCGCGTCGTCCTCGGTAAACAACACATAGAGATAATCGAACTTGGTCCAGTTGTGCCAGAACGCCGGGATGGTCGGCGGCGCCAGTTCTTCCGCCACCAGCAAAAGCTGCGACACGAATGGCGGCGTGCCGTCATGAGTGTCGACCCATGTCAGATATTGCGGCTTGACGTGGAGAATCTGCTTGCCGACCACGGTGAACGCAGTCGTCACCAAGGCCTGGCGATCGATCATCGCGATGCATGCGGCGTGCACGAGGCCAAGGTCGCGCACGTCGTCGCCGGCGCTCGAACGGTCCGCGTAGGCAACGAATACCTTGGAGCCGGGCGCGATCCGCCGCACCGACGAGCGGAATTCGCTCGTCGTGTCTGAGAGCGTCGACCAGTTGAAGTCGATCTCGATCAACCGTCCGCCGATCAGCAGCACCAGCACCGCGACGAAGCCGCGCCGCACCAGCCGGCGCCGCAATTCGAGATCGCCGCAGGCGACCAGCATGAACGCGACAGCGATCGGCACCCGCTGGTCCGCCATGTAGGTCTCGAACATCACGCGCGGCAGCACGATGTAGATCGTGAGACCGACGATAAGCAGGACAAAGACCAGCGGATGAAACTTGAGCACGCGATGGCGCACAGCCCATACCATCGCGACGATGAAGATACCGACCAGCAGGAAAGCCGCGATGTCGGAGTAGTTGGTCACGATGAAGGCCAGCCCGTCGATCTTGCCGCGCTGATCCCAATAGATCGCCGATACGAGACTCATCGTCGGGCTGACGGCGAGCAGCGGCGCGGCGGCCAGAAACGGCAAGCCGCCGCCGACGAATTCGGCGACGCGCCACGGCCACGGCTCGGTCCTGCGTTCCCACAGCCTCAGGATTTCAAACGACAGGATGCCGATGCCATAAATGCCGAGCGCCGACAGGTGACAAAAGAAGATGACGATGACGAAGACAATCGACACCAGATAGCGGTAGGGCCAGAACCGATCCCGCAGCACGACCCATGCCGCCAGCCCCCACAGCGCGACGCCGACACCGAACAGATAATTCATCGTGCCGACGAGGAACACGTAATTGTAGAGCAATGGAAACGCCGCAAGCGGCAACAACGACCATCGGCCGATCAGTGCCCGATTAAGCCCGAGTGTCCCGGAGATGATGAGCGCGAACATCATCACGATGAAAATCTGGCCAGCCAGATAGACGTTCACCAGCCGCGCAAGCGGCGGTACCAGAATGTCCATCGTCAGGTTCGGAATTACCGCCCAGTCGATCTCGTAGAATTGCGCGAGCAGAGGCTTGTGATCGATGTTGGCGATCACGCTCATGCGCGCGAGATGGTTGATGTAATCGGAGATCGGCGGCAACCGGTGCGTCCACACCGGGATCGAGATCAGCAGCGTGCAGACCAGAAACAGCACCAGCACCTGAAGTCCGGAAAAACCGGAGACGCGCGGCGGCGCCGTCTTGGCGGCAGCCTGCCTTGGAGGCTTCGATGCCTTGGATTTCGGCCTTCGCGTCAGCATAAAAGCGCGCGTTCCTGGCGCGGCCTGCTGCCGCGAGAATCGAGTTGGCGGATTATGACGCTTGATGCTGAAGCGGCGATGAACATTTGTCGGCAATCGGCCTGGCCGGCCGTTCGCTCCACCTGGAAGGTGATTCCACCGCATTTGCCAACAGCATTGCGGCCTGATTGTGTAAGTCTGTAACCCTTATCGTGAGCCTGCCATGCCATTTCCCGCTGAATTGATCGATGGATACCGCGCTTTTCTGCACAGCGGGTTGCGCGCGGAACAGGGGCGCTACCGCGAATTGTCCGAAAGGGGCCAATCGCCGGAGGTTATGGTGATCACTTGCAGCGACTCGCGCTGCTCGCCTGAAGTGATTTTCAACTCTCGCCCCGGCGAGCTGTTCGTCGCCCGCAACGTCAGCGGCCTGGTGCCGCCCTATACACCGGACGGCGCGACCCGCGCCGTGTCGGCCTCACTCGAATTCGCGGTGCAGGCGCTGAAAGTGAAGCACATCGTCGTGCTCGGCCACGCCCAATGCGGCGGCATTCGCGCCTATGCCGAGGAAGCCGCACCGCTGTCGCCCGGCGATTTCATCGGTCACTGGATGGCATTGATCGAGCCGGCCGCGAAGGCGGTCGGTCCGCGCGGCAATATGCCGTTTGACGAATACATCACCAGGCTCGAGCAGGCGTCTGTCGTCGCCACGATCGACAACCTGATGACGTTTCCCTGCGTGAAGATTCTGGTCGAGCGCGGCAAGCTCACGTTGCACGGCGCATATTTCGGCGTCGCCACCGGCCGCCTGTCGGTACGCAACCCCGCGACCGGCGTGTTCGAGCAAGTCGCGACCGAAGAATACGCGCGGATGTTTGCCAATCCGCGTTTCTGAGTCGCGGTTTTAGGCCGCCTTCTTCTTCGCTTGGATCAGCTTGCGGTTGATCAGCGCTTCCGCGATCTGCACCGCGTTGAGCGCGGCGCCCTTGCGCAGATTGTCCGACACGACCCAGATCTGAAGGCCGTTCTCCACCGTCGCGTCCTCGCGGATGCGGCTGATGTAGGTGGCGTCCTCGCCGGCGCTTTCGTACGGCGTGACGTAACCACCCGCCTCGCGCTTGTCGATCACGAGGCAACCCGGCGCGCTGCGCAGGATGTCCCGCGCCTCGTCCGCCGAGATCGGATTCTCGAACTCGATGTCGACCGCTTCCGAGTGGCCGACGAACACCGGCACGCGCACGCAGGTCGCGGTGAGCTTGATCTTCGGGTCGAGAATCTTCTTGGTCTCGACCACCATCTTCCACTCTTCCTTAGTGTAGCCGTCGTCCATGAAGACGTCGATGTGCGGGATCACGTTGAATGCGATCCGCTTCGGAAACTTCTTGGCCTCCATCTCGTCGAGCGTGAACACCGACTTGGTCTGCGAGAACAGTTCGTCCATCGCGTCCTTGCCGGCGCCCGACACCGATTGATAGGTCGCGACGACGACCCGCTTGATCTTGGCCGCGTCATGCAGCGGCTTGAGCGCGACCACAAGCTGCGCGGTCGAGCAGTTCGGGTTGGCGATGATGTTCTTCTTGCGGAAGCCGTCGAGCGCAGCGGCGTTTACTTCCGGCACGATCAGCGGAACGTCCGGGTCCATGCGCCAGGCCGACGAATTGTCGATCACCACCGCGCCCTGCGCGGCGATCTTCGGCGACCATTCCTTCGACACGGAGCCGCCCGCCGACATCAGGCAGATGTCGACGTCGGAGAAATCGTAGTGATCGAGCGCCTTGACCTTGAGTATCTTGTCGCCGAACGAGCATTCGGTGCCTTGGCTTTTGCGCGATGCGATGGCGACGACATCCGAAGCGGGGAATTCCCGCTCGGCAAGGATCGACAGCATCTCGCGCCCGACATTGCCGGTGGCGCCAACCACGGCGACCTTGTAACTCATTGCCAACACTCCGAATTCGCCGGGCAACCCACGCACGCGGCGCAGGACAGATAGGCGAGAAACGCAGCAAATACAACGCTGCTTTAATTGACGATTTCATCAATTAGATCGATCATTCGTGGGCTTAACGTCGCGATCCGACGGGACGCGGCGGTCATACACCTCGGGGGAGGATGTTCGAGATGATCACGCGTCGCACGCTGCTTGAAGCAGCGGGCGCCGGCGCCGCAATCGCGGCCACAGGCGTCACATTTCCAAAACTCGCTGAAGCTGCCGTCGCCGAGCTCACGCCCGGCGTGCCGGCTGGCGTTAATACCATCGCCGGCATGGCGTCCTTGCCCGGCAAGAAGCCGCTGATCCGGTTGGCGGACCGCCCGCCAAACTATGAGGCGCCGCTCGAATACTTTCGCACGCCGATCACGCCGAACGATCAGTTCTTCGTGCGTTACCATCTCGCGGATATTCCCGAGAAGATCGACGCGGCGACGTACAAGATCACGGTCGGAGGCGACGGTGCCAATGGCACTGCCGAGCTGACACTCGATGACCTCAAGGCAATGCCTGCCGTGGAAGTCGTCGCTGTCAACCAATGCTCCGGCAATCGCCGCGGGCTGTCGAAGCCGCATGTCCCCGGCGTCGAATGGGGCTACGGCGCGATGGGGTGCGCGAAATGGAAAGGCGCTCGCCTCAAGGACATCCTCAACAAGGTCGGCGTCAAGAAGGAGACGGTCGAGGTCTTGTCCGGCGGCGCCGATGGCCCGGTGATCGACACGACGCCCGACTTCGTCAAAAGCATTCCCTTCTCAAAGGCGATGGATGACAACACGATTATCGCCTATGAGATGAACGGCGCGCCGCTGCCGCATTTCAACGGCTATCCGGCCCGGCTCATCGTGCCCGGCTGGACCGGCACCTACTGGATGAAGCACATCAACCGCATCGAAGCATTGACGCAGCCACTGAAGAATTTCTGGATGACCGCGGCCTATCGCATTCCGATTGGCCTGTTCCCATCCGGCACGCGCTTCACGTCGCAGGAATATGCGCCGAACACGCCGATTACCGAGATGGTGGTCAACTCGCTGATCACCAGCCACCGCGACGGCGCCAAGGTGAAGCATGGCAAGGTCACGGTGTCCGGCATCGCCTGGGATGGCGGCTACGGCATCCGTACCGTTCAGGTGTCGACTGACGGTGGCAAGAGCTGGGGCAGCGCAATCCTGGGTCAGGACCTCGGCAAATATGCGTTCCGCCCGTGGAGCTTTGAGCTCAACGCAAAGAACGGCGCGAACACCGTGATGGTCAACGCCACCAACAAGATCGGCCAGAGTCAGGTCACCGAGTTGATCTTCAACGGCGCCGGCTACCACAACAACGTGATGCAAAACATCACGCTCAACGCGGGCTGAGGGAGCGCAACATGAAAACATTTGCACTCGCTGCTGTTGCCGCTCTTCTCATCTCGCCGGCGCTCGCCGACGAGATGGCGGTCAACCTCAAGAAAGGCGCCGGGCTCGACAAGGTGGAAGGCAACTGCGCCGCCTGCCACACCCTCGCTTACATCCCGATGAACTCGCCGTTTCTCAATGCGGCCGGCTGGGATGCCGAGGTGACGAAGATGATCAAGGCTTACGGTGCGCCGATCGATGACGTGGATGCGAAAGCGATCGCCGACTACCTGAAAGCCAATTACGGCGGCTAGTCCGGCCGGTAAAAAGCAGCCCCGCCGTGGCCAAAACGCTGCGGCCGGGCCTTTATTTAAGCATTTCGCCTAATCACACGGACTTGACGCTAGGTCCGCGAACCGAACACCGCTACAGTGCGTTCGCGATTTGCCACTTTGCGAGGACATGATGCGCTTGGGACTTCTGCTTGCCGCTGCCGCCACGCTGGCCTTGACCAGCGGTCAGGCCGGCGCCGAGACGGTCACGAAACGAACGGTAGTCCGTGGCGACCGCACCGTCATCACCACGCGCGACGAGTTCGGCCGCACCCGCACCAAGATCACCGTCAATCGGCGCTCGTTCCTCGATCCCGGCAGGGAAGTCTTTCCAGGCGAGGACCGTTACAACAGCGGCCCGGCGCTGGTTTACCAGCCGGCGTTCAGCTCCTCGAACAACAATACAGTGTTCGACCGCGGCCAGCCGCCGCTGCCCGGCCGCTTCGAGCTGCCGTTCGCCGACAATCCGATCGGCCGTCCCTGATTTAGACCGACAGCTTTTCCAGCTCCGCAAGGATCGCGTCGCCCATTTCGCGGGTGCCGACGATCTTTGAGCCCGGGGACTTGATATCGGCGGTGCGCAAATTCTTGTCGAGCGTGGCGGCGATCGCCTGATCGATCCAGTCGGCCTGCTTGCCGAGATCGAACGAGTAGCGCAGCGCCATCCCGAACGACGCGATCATCGCGATCGGATTGGCGGCACCCTTCCCGGCAATATCCGGCGCCGAGCCGTGCACCGGCTCGTAGAGCGCCTTGCGCTTCTTGGTCTTCGGGTCGACTTCGCCGAGCGACGCCGACGCCAGCATGCCGAGCGAGCCGGTGAGCATCGCCGCGACGTCCGACAGCATGTCGCCGAACAGGTTATCGCACACGATCACGTCGAACTGCTTCGGGTTGCGCACGAGCTGCATGCCGCCGGCGTCCGCCAGCATGTGCTGGAACTCGACGTCCTTGAACTCGCGGTCGTGCGTCTGCTGCGCGACTTCCTTCCAAAGCACGCCGCTCTTCATCACGTTGTGCTTTTCCATCGACGTCACCTTGTTGCGGCGCTTGCGCGCCAGCTCGCAGGCGACCCGCGTGATGCGTTCGATCTCGTAGGTGTCGTAAACTTGAGTGTCGATGGCGCGCTTCTGACCGTTGCCGAGATCGGTGATCGTCTTCGGCTCGCCGAAGTAGACACCGCCGGTCAGTTCGCGCAGGATCATGATGTCGAGGCCTTCGACCAGTTCCCGCTTGAGCGACGACGCATCGGCCAGCGCCGGATAGGTCACCGCCGGACGCAGGTTGGCGTAGAGATCGAGGTCCTTGCGCAGGCGCAGCAGGCCGGCTTCCGGGCGCACCTCGTAGCCGACGTTGTCCCACTTCGGCCCGCCGACCGCGCCGAAGATGATGGCGTCCGTGGCCTTGGCCTTCTCCATCGTCTCGTCGGTGATGGCGACGCCATGCGCGTCGTAGCAGCAGCCGCCGACCAGTGCCTCCTGCGTCACAAACTTGTCCGGACCCTTCTTGTTGAAGAACTCGATCAGCCGCTTCACCTCGCCCATCACTTCGGGGCCGATGCCGTCACCTGGGAGCAGCAGGAGATTGTAGGTAGCCATGGACGCCTCACACTCATTCGTCGGATTGCGACGTGAGTGCTACCGAGCCCTCACCTTCTTGGCAAGGCGCGCCCGATCAGAAGGCGACCTTGATGCCGCCCTGACCGCTGATGACGTTGCTCGAATCGGAGTAGCGGGCGAATTCGGCGTTCGCGAAGATCGCCGTCCGGCCGAGGTACCATTCGATGCCCGCCCCGCCGAAGCCGCCGAACACGCTGTCCTCGCCGGGCGCCGCAAACGGAATTGGCTGGCCCAGCAATGTCGCATCGACCGTCGTGCTGCCGACGCGCTGAACGCCGGTGACGCCGCCATAGAGGCTGCCCTTCAGCACCTTGTCGGCGGCGACAAAAGTCGTGCCGGTCAGCTTGAGCTGCGCGCGCTCCTCGAAATCCTGCACATTGCGCGAGCCGACGCTGAGATTCGACGTCGAGCCTGTTTCGGTGTAGCCGCCAACCGCCGCAAACAGATAGCGCGCGTTGACGCTCGGTGTGAGCGTATAGGCTGCGCCGTGCAGCGCGCCGAGCCCGAACGTCAGCGCGAGGTTTGCCTCGGGGTTGAAGTAAGTCGTGCCATAGCTGGCCTTGGCAACCTCAAGCCCGCCCGGCGCCAGGTTGTTGTTGATGTTGCGGCTGGTATCGGTCGACGAATGACCGATTTGCATGACGGCGCGCAACGACATGTTGCCGCGCGCATATTGCGCGAACGCCCCGGCGAAAATGACGTCGCTGTTGCTGCTGCCGGAGTTGAAGTCGACGCTGCTCCGCGTCTGCCCCGCACCGCCGAAAACACCGAGGCGCAAGTCGGAGCGCGCCTGCATGTCAAATCCCATCATGGCGCCATAGTAATCGTTGGTCGTTTGCAGCATCGCGCCGGCGGCATCCTGATCGCGCCGGCCGGCAAATGTGCGCGCCCAGACCGACATGCCGTTGCTGTACGTCGCGGTCGGATTGGCGGGGATGCCGCGGCGGCGCGCATAGGCTGACAGCTCGGAAATCCCCGCGAAGGCATCGTCGATGGTTGAATTGGTCGTTTCGCCGGAGAACGCAATGCTTTCGCAAACGTCGTGCTCTGCGCCGCAGTCTCGGGAATCGCGGAAGACACGCTGCGCGAAAAATCCATCAGGTTGCGGTCGGTCATGGCTAACGGAGTGGGATCGACAGTCGCCACCTGATTGCCGGACACCACGAACGGCACCGAGCCGGTCACGGTCGCGCCGGCGAGCGGATTGATCGTCAGGTTGAGATTGCCGACATGCAGATTGACGGTGTTGGTGCCGCCGGCATTGAAATTGATGGCGCCGACGATGAACGAGCCCGGCAGCAAGGTCAGCGATGACGGGTCCGGGCCGGTGAACGCAATTGCCGTTCCGCCCGGATTGCTGATCGTGCCGCCATTTGTGAGATGCTGACCGACCGTGCCGAAAACGGTGACTTGTCCGATCACCGTCCCATAGTTGAAGCCGGCAGAGCCGACCGTTCCGCCGATCGGTGCGGACAAGGTCCATGCTCCGGTCGTTCCATAGTTCACGATCGTGGCGTTGCCGGATACCGCGGTGGCTTCGACGGTGCCGCCGATCGAGCCGTGGTTGGTGACGCTCGCGTCGCCTCCGACCGCGGCAATGGCGTGAGCAAACCCGCCGATCGAGCCGGAGTTCGAAATGGTGGCGTTGCCGCCACCGGCCGTCGTCGCGCTGATGTCGGTGCCGACCGATCCGGTGTTGGTCACCGTGGTGGCGCCACTTACTGCGGTCGATGCGGAAATCGAAGTGCCGACCGAACCTGAATTGCTGATCGTGACGCCGCTGAACCCGAACGACGTGATCGACGTAGTGACCGAGCCCGCATTAGCCGTCGTTGCCGTGCCACCGGAATTGGGTGCCGAAGTCGACATCGCGCTGACGGAACCGTAATTCGTCGAAAATGCGTTGGTAAAAACACTCGTGACCTGAAAAGTGCCGCCGACCGTCCCGTAATTGATTCCATTTGAGATTCCGGCGAATTGGTTGAGCGTGGAAAAATTGACGCCGATCGTTCCGTAATTGACGCCGATGGCGTTTCCGTTGAAGACGTTTGTGCTGACCGATCCACCGACCGTTCCATAGTTCGTCGTGGTGCCATCGCCGACCGTTCCCACAGTCGTGGTGAGATCTGTACCGATCGACCCCCTGTTGATGCTGGTGGCATTGCCGCTATTGCCGGTGCCCGTCGACATGAATGTCGTCACCGTGCCGAAATTGGTGGTAGTGACGTTCTTGGTGAGATCGAAATTGATCTCGCTGACGGCCGTGCCGTTGTTCGTGCAGGTGATGTCGGTCGCCGTCGTCGTGCAGACGAATTGCGCCGAGGCCGGCGCTGAAATCAGCAGCGCCGGGGCGCATATAAAGAGGAAGGCGGAAATTCGCCGGGTGCCGCGCATGAAATAGTGTCCGGTAAAAGCGCACTACTCACTGCGACGGGTCGCAAATGGCAGATCCTCGGCTGAAGCGACGGAACCGGGCCGGACACTGTGGTCGTATGGTTAATGGCGCGTTAAGAGCCGCCGAACCAGTTGTAGCCCTGGTCTTCCCAATAGCCGCCCTTGTCGGTGTTGGTGACTTCCATCGCCACCACGTATTTCGGATTCTTGTAACCGAGCTTGGTCGGGATGCGGATTTTCATCGGGAAGCCATAGGCGCGCGGCAGCAGCTTGTTGTCGTATTTGAACGTCATCTGCGTCTGCGGGTGAAGAGCCGACGCCATGTCGATGGTGTTGGTGTAGCCCTCGGCGCACTTGAACCAGACATATTTGGCGCGCGTATCGGCGCCGATCCGCGCAAGGAAATCCGACAGCTTTGCGCCTTGCCAGGAGCCGATCGCGCTCCAGCCCTCGACGCAGACATGGCGTGTGATCTGCGACACTTCGGGTAGCGCGTGGAGTTCGTCGAGCGTCCAGGGCTTCTTGTTTTCGACCAGCCCAGACACTTCGAGTTTGTAACCTGCACCATCGACCTCCGGCGCCTCATCTTCGCTGTAGTAGGCGTTGAACGGAAACGGCCGGGTGATCGCGCTTTCCGGATAGGTCGGCGCCAGCTTGGTCTTGCTGAAGATCGCGGCCTGCGCGCCGTCATTGAATTCCGAAATCTTGCGCAGGACACCTTCGGCCGTTTCACCGTCGACGAGGTCGCAGCCGGTCAAAAAGGCCAGCGCACCGACGCTCGCCGCGCCGCGCAGGAAATTGCGCCGCATTGGATCTGGCATCAGCCTGGCGGCGTCTTTGACGAGGAGAGATTGATCGACGCCGGGAATGACAATTCGCTTTTTCATTTTCCGGTCACCATGGCGCGCAGGCTCTTCGGCACCAGCAGCGCCAGCAAGATGTGAACGACAAGAAACGCGACGATTGCCGCCATCGCGAAGAAGTGGATGACGCGGGCGACGTCATAGCCGCCGAACAGTGCCGTCAGCTCCTGAAACTGCACCGGCTTCCAGATTGCAAGGCCGGTCAGAACTATGAGGACGGCGCACAAAATGACGCCGGTGTAGAGCAGCTTCTGCACCGCGTTGTATTTCGACAGATCGTCGTGCGCGAGCTTGAACGTCAGCGCCGCCTTGGTGTCGGCAAACACGGCGCGCGGGGTAATCGGCCACAGCTTGCGTCGGAAACGCCCCGTGACAAAACCGAGCGTGACGTAAACGAGGCCGTTGATCACCAGCACCCACATCGCCGCGAAGTGCCACATGATGCCGCCGGCCAGCCAGCCCCCGAGCGTGATTTGCCGTGGAAACACAAAGTCGAAAAGCGGTGATGCGTTATAGATTTGCCAGCCGGAGCCGATCATCACCAGGATCGCGATCGCATTGATCCAGTGACAGACGCGCACCCAAAGCGGGTGGATGACACGGTCGGTATCGTGAATTGCCGTAAGTGTTGTCATAGAGCCCTGCCCTCGTTGGCGGTCTATGCAGGAGATACGACCCGGCCGGGCCGACGGATGCACCAGCCCGGCCCGGTCAGTAGCTTACTTCTTCATGTTGTCCTTGGACATGCCGTCCTTCGACATTCCATCTTTCGACATGCCGTCCTTGGCCATGCTGTCTTTGGACATCGAATCCTTCTTCATCGAGTCCTTCGACATGCTCGTGTTGGACATGCCGTCTTTCTTCATGCTGTCTTGCGCATTGGCCGCCGGCGCAGCGGCCAGCGCGGCGATAACGATGGTCGACAGCAGAATTGTGCGTTTCATGTGTTTCTCCCCTGAAAGCCGGCTCCATTTGGAGCGGCGACCTCGCAGTAACAGAGAGCCCGAACACACGCTCATCAGTTCCCCTTGCTGAAATGTCGCATTTGCCTCACAGCTTTGTGAGTTTGAGACAGGAGATTGTTGTGAGCGCGCAGACGCCGCCGAATTCCGAACAGGGCAACTTCTTCGAGGATTTCCACCTCGGCCAGGTGATCCGCCACGCCACGCCGCGCACGGTCACGACGGGCGATGTCGCGCTCTATAACGCCTTGTTTGGTGGCCGTTTCGCGGTGCAGTCAGCCGATACGTTCGCGCAGGCAATCGGCTATCCGCATTCACCGATCGACGACCTGCTCGTTTTTCACATCGTATTCGGCAAAACCGTCCCGGACGTATCGCTCAATGCCGTCGCCAATCTCGGCTACGCAAATTGTCGCTTTCTTAAAGCCGTCTATCCGGGCGACACGCTGACGGCGACATCGGAAGTCATCGGGCTGCGAGAAAACTCAAACGGCAAGTCCGGCATCGTCTATGTGCGCTCACGCGGCTTCAATCAGGCCGGCGACGAGGTGCTCGACTACGCGCGCTGGGTGATGGTCCGCAAGCGCGGCGAAGGCGCGAAGACGCCGCCGGAGAAAGTGCCCGATCTGCCCAAACAAGTTGATGCAGCGGTGTTGGGCGCCGCCTGCCCGAAGATCAATGTGACGGGCTACGATACTTCGCTGGCTGGAAGCACGAAGAAATTCTCGCACTATCATGCCGGCGAGAAGATCGATCATGTCGCCGGCATCACGGTGGAAGATGCCGAGCACATGATGGCGACGCGGCTTTACCAGAACACCGCGCGTCTTCATTTCGATCATTTCAATGCCGCCAATGGTCGCTTCGGCAAGCGGCTGATCTATGGCGGTCACGCCATTTCGCTCGCACGTTCTTTATCGTTCAACGGGCTGGCGAACGCATTCCATGTAGCGGCGATCAACGGCGGACGTCACGTCAATCCACTGTTCGCCGGCGCTACAGTATTCGCCTGGTCCGAAATCCTTGCCTCTGCCGATATCCCAAATCGCACTGATATCGGCGCGTTACGCCTTCGCACGGTAGCGACGAAAGATCGCCCCTGCGCGGATTTCCCTTACAAGAAAAGCGACGGCCAATACGACGACGACGTTATTCTCGGTCTCGACTATTGGGTCGTGCTGCCGCGCTGAGTATCGGTGTCGTTGGCTGCATAAGCGCGCATGTGCTCGACGAGCTGCTGCGCGAACGGCGGAAGCGTATCGACGTCGCGAACGCAGATCGTCAATTCACGAACCGCCCAGGGGTCGGACAGTTCGATCACCTTGATCGCCATCGACTTGAGCGCGGCGCGCGCCGTGGTGTGCGGCACCACGCCGACCGCCACGTTCTTTTCGGCAAGGCGGCACACTGCGTCGAAGCTGCGCAACTGAACGCGCAGCCGCAGCGGGCGGCCGAGGTTGCTCGCCTTGCTCGCCAGAAAGCGCGAGATCGCGCTTGAGCGGTCGAGACCGACGATGTCGTAGTCGAGCAATTCGGCAAAGCTGATCGACTGACGCCCGGCCAATGAATGTGCCTCAGCGACCACCGCGACGAAGCGGTCGGTGCGGAACGGATAGGTCGTGAGACCCGCTGCATTCACGGTACCGGCGACGATGCCGACGTCGCCGACGCCTTCGGCGATCAGGCCGACGATCTCGTCCGACAGCCGCTCCTCGAGATCGATACTGACGTTCGGATGGCCGGCAAGGAATTCGCTGAGCGCCTCCGGCAGGAATTCGGTCAGCGCGTTGGTATTGGAGAGGATGCGAACCTGTCCCGCCAGGCCGCCGGCATAGGCGCCGAGGTCTTCGCGCAGGCGTTCGGTCTGCTCCAGAATCGTGCGGGCGTGCTGAAGCAGGGTCCGGCCGGCCTGGGTCGGGGTGACGCCCTGCCGGCTGCGGGTCAGTAGCGACGCGCCGAGGGCCTCCTCCATGTTGCGGATGCGGGCGCTGGCGGCGGCGAGCGCCAGATTGGCCCGTTCGGCGCCGTGGGTGATGCTGCCGGCATCGACCACGTGGCGGAACAGGCTCAGGTCGGTCAGATCAAATCGCACGATAGCCTTCGCCAATCACGAAGGCAGACTATCTGAAAAGCAAATTGCAAGCCAGGCCGAGCAACGCCATCTTCGCGCCCGACGAAGCCCCATCTAGCGAAATTAGAGCCGATGTAAATGGCACAAGTCGCGAAACCACGGCCGCTTTCTCCGCATCTGCAGATTTATCGCCTCACCCTCACCATGGCCATGTCGATCGTGCACCGGATCACCGGTGCCGGACTGTATTTTGGGATGGGGGTGGTGGCGTGGTGGTTGCTCGCGGCGGGCGGCGGGCCCAATGCCTACGCGATTTTCGAGAGCTACATCGGCTCGTGGTTCGGTTGCTTGGTGTTGTTCGGCTTCACCTGGGCGCTACTTCACCATTCCTTGGGCGGTGTTCGCCACTTGATCTGGGACATGGGCCGCGGCTTCGAGCCGGCGGAACGTGAGTCCCTCACCCTCGCCACACTGATCGGCTCGATCGTGCTGACGCTGCTGCTCTGGGGCATCGGCTACCTTGTGATCGGAGGCCCGCGATGAGCACGGCTCCGAAATACCGCACCGCCGCCCGCCGCGTCCGTGGCCTTGGCGCCGCGCGCACCGGCACCGGACATTTCATCGGCCAGCGCGTGACGTCGGTCGCGCTGCTGTTCCTGACCATCGCCTTCATCGTGATCGTGGCCGGACTGATCGGCCGCAACCACGCCGCGGTGGTGCAGATCATCGGCTCGCCGCTGGTCGCAATCCTGCTGACGCTCTTCGTCGTCGCCACGATCTATCACATGTGGATCGGCATGCAGGAAATCATCATCGACTACGTGCACGAAGACGGATCGAAGTTCGCGGCCCTGCTCGGCAACTCGTTCTTCTGCGTGCTGGTCGGCGCCGCCTGCATCTTCGGTTTGATGCGTATCTCTTTCGGACTCTGAGACACATGGCAACTAACGGTAAAGCTTCCACCCCGGCATCCGCGGTCAACGGCCGCGCCTATCCGATCGAGGATCACACTTACGACGTCGTGGTGATCGGCGCCGGCGGCTCGGGCCTGCGCGCCGTGGTGGGTTGCAGCGAAGCAGGACTTCGCACCGCTTGCATCACCAAGGTGTTTCCCACTCGCTCGCACACGGTCGCGGCGCAAGGCGGCATCGCGGCTTCGCTCGGCAACATGGGCGAGGATGACTGGCGCTGGCACATGTACGACACGGTCAAGGGCGCCGACTGGCTCGGCGACCAGGACTCGATCGAATATCTTTGCCGCAACGCGCCGGCTGCGGTTTACGAGCTCGACCATTGGGGCATGCCGTTCTCGCGCCGCGAGGAAGACGGCAAGATCTATCAGCGGCCGTTCGGCGGCATGACCACGCATTACGGCCAGGGCATCGCGCAGCGCACTTGCGCGGCGGCCGACCGCACCGGCCACGCGATGCTGCACACGCTTTACGGCCAGGCGCTCAAGCATCACGCCGAGTTCTACATCGAGTATTTCGCGATCGACCTGATCGTCGACGACGAAGGCCGCTGCTGCGGCGTCGTCGCGCTCAATCTCGAAGACGGTTCGATCCATCGCTTCCGCGCGCAGATGACAATGGTCGCGACCGGCGGCTATGGCCGCGCTTACTTCACCTGCACCGGCGCGCACACGCAGACCGGCGACGGCAACGCGATGGTGCTGCGCGCGGGCTTGCCGCTGCAGGACATGGAGTTCGTGCAATTCCACCCGACCGGCATTTACGGCGCCGGCTGCCTGATCACGGAAGGCGTGCGCGGCGAAGGTGGCTATCTCGTCAATTCGGAAGGCGAGCGCTTCATGGAGCGCTATGCGCCGTCGGCGAAGGATCTTGCGTCACGCGACGTCGTCTCGCGCTCGATGACGATCGAAATTCGCGAAGGCCGCGGCGTCGGCAAGGAGAAGGATCACATCTTCCTTCATCTCGATCACCTCGATCCGAAGGTGATCCACGAGCGGTTGCCCGGCATTTCCGAGTCGGCGCGCATCTTCGCCGGCGTCGATGTGACCCGGGAACCTGTGCCAGTGTTGCCGACCGTGCATTACAATATGGGTGGAATCGCCTGCAATTATCACGGCGAGGCGCTCACCAAGAAGGGCAGCGACGCCGAGACGGTGATTCCCGGCCTGATGGCGCTGGGCGAAGCCGGCTGCGTCTCGGTCCACGGCGCCAACCGCCTTGGCTCGAACTCGCTGATCGATCTCGTCGTGTTCGGGCGCGCCGCGGCGCATCGCTGCGCCGAGCTTCTCGAAGCCGGCGCCAGCCAGCCTGAACTGCCGAAGAACTCCGCCGAACTGGCGCTATCGCGGCTCGACCGCTTCCGGCACGCTTCCGGCGGCACGCCGACCGCCAAGCTGCGGCTGAAGATGCAGAAGACGATGCAGACCAATTGCGCCGTGTTCCGCACCGCCGAGGTGCTCGAGGAAGGCCATAAGATGATCCACGAGGTCTACGGCGGCATGAGCGACATCAGCGTCGCCGACCGTTCGCTGATCTGGAATTCCGACCTGATCGAGACGATGGAGCTGGACAACCTGCTCGCTCAAGCCGTCGTCACGATGGACGCCGCCAAGAACCGCACCGAGAGCCGCGGCGCGCACGCCCGCGAGGATTTCCCGAACCGCGACGACAAGAACTGGATGAAGCACTCGCTGACGTGGATGAACGAGAAGGGCGAGGTGAAGATCGACTATCGCCCGGTCCACACCTTCACGATGACAAACGACGTCGCCTACATCGAGCCCAAAGCCCGCGTCTATTAAGAGAACACCATGGTCGCATTCACGCTGCCGAGAAACTCGAAGCTCACCGAAGGCAAGACCTGGCCGAAGCCGGCCAATGCCAAGAACGTCACCGAGTTTCGCGTCTATCGCTGGTCACCGGACGACGCGGAGAATCCCCGCGTCGATACCTATTATGTGGATCGCGACGATTGCGGCCCGATGGTTCTCGACGCACTGATCTGGATCAAGAACAACATCGATCCGACGCTAACCTTTCGCCGTTCATGCCGCGAGGGCATCTGCGGCTCCTGCGCGATGAACATCGACGGCGCCAACACGCTGGCCTGCACCTGCGCGACCAAGGACGAGGCGGCGCCGGTGAAGATTTATCCGCTGCCGCATCAACCGGTGGTCAAGGACCTGGTGCCGGACCTTACGAATTTCTACGCGCAATACGCGTCGATCCAGCCGTGGCTTCAGACCGTGACGCCGGCGCCGGAGAAGGAGCGCAAGCAGAGCCACGAAGACCGCGCCAAACTAGACGGACACTACGAGTGCATCCTGTGCGCGTGCTGCTCGACCTCGTGCCCGAGCTACTGGTGGAATTCGGATCGCTATCTCGGCCCGGCGGCGCTGCTTGCAGCGCACCGGTGGATCGAGGACAGCCGTGACGAAGCAACCGGCGAACGGCTCGACAATGTTGAAGATCCGTTCAGACTCTATCGCTGCCACACCATCCTGAATTGCGCCAAGGTGTGCCCGAAAGACCTTAATCCGGCCAAGGCGATCGCCGACATCAAGAAAAAGCTGGTCGAACGACAAGTTTAGGGCATCTGAACGACCGTTCAGCGAATCGCCGTAGAATCGGCCAAACTTCCATTGAACCTAGAGCCAGGTCGCGCGTTACCGCGCGCCTGAGCAAACGCAATTTTTGCTTTGTTCATTTCGACAAGGAAGGACTTCGATGACGCGCACTTTGCTCCTGGCCTCGATTGCTTTCGTGCCCACGCTCGCATTCGCGCAGCCGGTCGCCTTGACGGAGCGGCCGATGATTGTCGCGCAGAACGAGCAGAAGCCGGACGAAAAAAGGCCGGCGGAGAAACCGCAGCCGGCGAAGCCGCAACCTCCGAAGCCGCAAGCGCAGCCGCAACCTCCGAAGCCGCCCTCTGCGCCACCGCCGCCGCAACAGCGTCACGTTGAGCCACCGAAACCGCCGGCCGCGCAGCCGTCGCAACCGCGGCAGGTTCAGCCGCCTGCTACCGTGCAGCCACCGCCGCAGCAACGGCAAGTCCAACCGCCGCCCGCCGTTCGGCCGCAGCCGCCGCAACAGCAGGCGCAGCCGCCGAAGCCGCAGACCGTGCAACCGCCCGCGCAACAGCCGGCACCGCAAGCCCAGCCGCAGCAGCAGCGGCAATTCAATGGCCGGCCGGGACGTCCGGAGCCGCAAGCACCCGGCCGGGTGCAGCAGCAGCCTGCTGCACCGCAGGCACCGGCCGCGACTCAAACGCCACAAGCGCCTGCCGCGATCCAGCAGCGCCAGCAGTCTAATCAGCCACAGCAGCAGAACGTGCAGCAGCCGAACAATCGGCCGCAAGCGCAGGAGCGGCGCGAAGACCGCCGCCTCGACGCACTGCGCGGCGAGCGGAAGGAGCGACGCCAGGGCAACAGCACGGTCATTCAGGAGCGCGACCGCACGATCGTCCGCCAGGGCAATCGTGCCATCATCCGTCACGACGACGATACGCGCTTCCGCCGCTCCGGCGCCAACGAACAGGTGGTCCGCCGCGGCGACCGTACCGAGCGGGTCATTCAACGCCCGAACGGCGTACGCGTTGTCACGACGGTCGACGCCAATGGCCGGGTACTCCGGCGTTCGCGGTTCGTGAACGGCCGTGAATATGTGCTGTTCAGAAATCGCCCGGCGACCGGCTTCAACTTCATCATCAATGTGCCGCCGCCGATCGTTCGTATCCCGCGCGATCGCTACATCGTCGAATATCGCGATGCGCCGCCGGCCTTGATCTACGACACCCTGATCGCACCGCCGGTGATGGTCCTCGACCGCCGATTCTCGATGGACGAGGTGCTCTACAACTACGATGTGCGAGCCCGCATGCCGCGCATCGACATCGACAGCATCACGTTCGACACCGGCTCGTGGGACATCCGGCCCGACCAGGCCGCGAAACTCGAGCCGATTGCACAGGCGATGATGCGCGCCATCCAGGCCAATCCGAACGAGGTCTACCTGATCGAAGGCCATACCGACGCGGTCGGCTCCGAAGACGACAACCTGTCGCTCTCGGATCGCCGCGCGCAGGCGGTGACCGAAGTGCTGACCGAGGAATTCGGCGTACCCCCGGAAAACATGATCCCACAGGGCTACGGCGAGCAAAACCTCAAGGTGCCGACGCAAGGACCCGAGGAGCGCAATCGTTACGTCAGCGTTCGCCGCGTCACGCCGCTGTTGGCGCAGCAACAGTAGTCATTCCTATCGATGACAGCGAAACGCCGCGGTTCGCCGCGGCGTTTTCTTTTGGCCCGGTTCCACCGGGAACTCGCGGCCTCGTCCGCTCGTTAAGCTTCGACATGACCGCAGAATCGGAAGCCCGCGTCTGGGACATTCTCGAAAAATCCACCGTCGGCATGCTGACGACGCATGGGGCGCAAGGCTTGCGCGCCCGCCCGCTAGACGCGCGGCCGGACCGCAACGCCGGCGTGATCCAGTTCGTGACGGATGTGCGCGGCATCAAGGACGATGAGATCGAAGCCGACGCTCGCGTCTGCTTCACGGTGATCGACACCGGCGAGAACGCCTATCTGTCGATCACCGGCCGCGCCTCGGTGACCGACGACAACATCACGGCGGCGAAGATCTGGAAGAAAACCGACGACGTGTGGTGGCCGGACGGCCCGCGCGACCGCAACGTGCGCGTGCTGACGATCGAACCGATCAAGGCGGAGCTATGGGACGGGCCGGCAAGCAAGCTGGTCGCGGCTTATGAGTTCGCCAAAGCCCGGCTCACCGGCACGAAACCCGATCTCGGCGAGAACCGCAAAGCCACCGTGCCGCTCAAGAACGAAGCGGCCCGCCGCTAGCTGCACTTCTGGCTTCCGGTGCACAATCGCTCGGCCTCAGGAAACGGCCTGTAATTCGCACCGGTGCATTGATCCGGCGGCGCCGGGACGAATTGATTCAGATGGCCGTCGTAATAGTACGCCGCATATTCCTTTGCGCCTTCGTAATCGCCGGCACTGTTGCGCGCATTGAAACGCACGCAAGACACGTAAGTGCCGACCTTCGGATCGAGCACCGGATCGGAATAATAGGCTTCACGAATGCCGCGCTGATCGGCGACCGCCGAGGGAATGGCGCTCAGAATTTCCTGCTTGAAGTTCGGCGGCATGATCCGCTGAACCGGCTTATCGGGCCGCTCCAGGAAGGTGAAGCTGTCGGTCAGGCTGCCGCAGCCGGCAAGCACAGCGGCAGCAAATGCGAGCAGAACGACGACGCGCTTCATAACTTGAGCTTCCGCTTGCGTTGCGCGAGCGTGCGAAGCCGCAGCGCGTTGAGCTTGATGAAGCCTTCGGCGTCGCGGTGGTCGTAAGCTACCGCGCCTTCCTCGAACGTCACCAGATCCTGGTCGTAGAGCGAGTATTTGCTCTCGCGGCCGATCACCGCGACGCTGCCTTTGTAGAGCCGCAGCGTGACACGGCCGGTGACGAATTCCTGCGACCGGTCGATCGCCGCCTGCAGCATCTCGCGCTCCGGGGCGAACCAGAAGCCGTAATAAACGAGCTCGGCGTATTTCGGCATCAGCTCGTCCTTGAGATGCGCGGCGCCGCGGTCGAGCGTGATCGACTCGATGCCGCGATGCGCGGCGAGCAAAATAGTGCCGCCCGGCGTCTCGTACATGCCGCGCGACTTCATGCCGACGAAGCGGTTCTCGACCAGGTCGAGCCGGCCGATCCCGTTGACCTTGCCGAGTTCGTTGAGGTGCTTGAGCAGCGAGGCGGGCGACAGCTTCTGGCCGTCGATCGCGACCGGATCGCCGCGCTCGAAATCGACGGTGATGACGGCCGGCTTGTCCGGCGCCTTCATTGGATCGTCGGTGCGAGAGAACACGTAATCCGGCACATCCTGCGCCGGGTCTTCGAGCACCTTGCCTTCCGACGACGCGTGCAAAAGGTTGGCATCGACAGAGAACGGCGCGTCGCCGCGCTTGTCCTTGGCGATCGGAATCTGGTGCTGCTCGGCGAACTCGATCAGCTTGGTACGCGAGGTGAGATTCCACTCGCGCCACGGCGCGATCACCGTGACGTCCGGCTTGAGCGCGTAATAAGCGAGCTCGAAGCGAACCTGATCGTTGCCCTTGCCGGTCGCGCCATGGGCGACGGCGTCGGCGCCGACTTTCTCGGCGATCTCGATCTGCTTCTTGGCGATCAGCGGCCGCGCAATCGACGTGCCGAGGAGGTACTGGCCCTCGTACACCGCGTTGGCGCGGAACATCGGGAACACATAGTCACGCACGAATTCCTCGCGCAGGTCCTCGATGAAGATGTTCTGCGGCTTGATGCCGAGCAGCTCGGCTTTCTTGCGGGCCGGCTCGAGCTCCTCGCCCTGCCCCAGATCGGCGGTAAAGGTGACGACCTCCGCGCCGTAAGTCTGCTGGAGCCACTTCAGGATGATCGAGGTGTCGAGGCCGCCGGAATAGGCCAGCACGACTTTTTTGACTTTTTTGGACTCACCCTTCGCCACGACGTCTGCACCACTGCTGTTCGCGAAATTTGCGCGGGACTATAGGCAAGACGCTTTCATATGTGGAGTCGGGCGTTAACACTTTGGCCCGCCGCGGCTCTAAACCATACGCATTAAGCCTGTCCCGGGATCGCGCTAGCGAGCGCCCGGCGCTGCGATAACGATGCTTCCAACGGGTTCACCAGGAACAGGGGCCATGACTCTTCGTATCGTTGCAGCAACTCTCGCCGGCGCGGTGATCGCCGCAGCCGCCACGCCGGCGCTCGCCGTGCAGTGCAATCCCAAAGGCGGCTTCCCCGCCTTCATCACCGACTTCAAGAAGGACGCGGCGAAGCGCGGGATTTCGCAGCGCGGCCTCGGTTCGCTCGATGGCCTGACAGTCGACGACAAGGTGCTGGCCGCCGACCGCCGCCAGCACGTTTTCAAGCAGAGTTTCGAGGAATTTTCCGGCCGCATGATTTCGAAGGACCGCATGGTCAAGGGCCAGCGCCTGATGAAGGAGTACGGCGGCCAGATCAGGAAGATCGAGCAGACCTACGGCGTGCCGGGCGGCGTGATCGTCGCAATCTGGGGCCTCGAGACCGACTACGGCGTCAACCTCGGCAAGATGTCGGTGGTGCGTTCGGTCGCGACCCTCGCCTATGACTGCCGCCGCACCGACAAGTTCCAGGACGAGCTGCTCAACGCGCTGCGCATCATCGATCGCGGCGACATGGCTTTCGCCCAGATGCAGGGCGACTGGGCCGGCGAGATCGGCCAGACCCAGTTCCTGCCGTCGTCCTACATCAAGTATGCGGTCAGCTTCTCGGGCCGCGGCAAGCCGGACCTGATCAACAACAAGGCCGACGTGCTGGCATCCACCGCGAACTATCTCGCGCAGAAGGGCTGGCGCCGCGGACAGGGTTGGGGCCCGGGCGAGCCGAACTTCGAAGTCATCAAGGAATGGAACAAGGCCGAGGTCTACGCCAAGACCATCGCGCTGTTCGGACAGAAGCTGCAGGGCCAGTCTTCGCAGGCTGAGGAAAAGCCGGCTCCGTCGAAGAAGGACATGATCAAGGGCAAGCGCGCGTCGCGCTGATCGCTCGCAACACGACAAACAAAAGCGCCGGCCATGAGCCGGCGCTTTTTCATTTCAACCTTTGCCCATCCAGGCGCCGGCGCGGCGGCCGGCAATCGTCCAATAGGTCAGCCCGAACACAACGCCGACCGCCACGGCGATCTCCGCGGCGCGCGAAATCGGCGGCGGCGCACGATCGATCGATTCTTCGTAGCTCCAGCCAAAGCCGGCACTGTAATAGCCCGCCACCATCAAGGCCGCGCCAGCCAATGCATAGATCAGCGCGGAGCGGATCCGCAGCGCCTCGGCGAGAACGACGGCAATCAAGGTCGGCATGAAGCTGGTGAACACGGTGACGCCGGCGCCAAAGGCCGCGAGGCCCCAGAACAGGATGTGATCGATCGGATCGGTCGTGAGCTGCTGCGCGGCAAAGACCAGAAACGCGATGGCGGTCACAATACTGGCCGCTACCGCCGACAGCAGCAGCGCAAACAGGATCACAAAGATGCGGCCGACCAGCGCCATTGCGAAACCGCGCCCTACTCGTCCGTCATCGCCATGGCGCGCAACGCGAGGCGCTCGCGAGCCGAGAGCTTTTCCGTCGCGCTCTTGAGCTGGCCGCAGGCAGCCAGAATGTCGCGGCCGCGCGGCGTGCGCACCGGCGAAGCGTAACCGGCGTTGAAGACGATCTCGGAGAACTTCTCGATCTGATCCCAATCCGAGCACTCATATTTCGTGCCCGGCCACGGATTGAACGGGATGAGATTGATCTTGGCCGGGATGCCTTTGAGCAGGCGCACCAGCGCTTTCGCATCGTCGATCGAGTCGTTGACGCCCTTGAGCATCACGTATTCGAAGGTGATGCGCTTTGCGTTCGATGCGCCGGGATAATTGCGGCAGGCCTCGAGCACCTTCGCAATCGGATACTTGCGATTGAGCGGCACCAGTTCGTTACGCAGATCGTCGCGCACAGCGTGAAGCGACAACGCCAGCATGCAACCAATCTCGTTGCCGGCGCGCTCGATCTCCGGCACGACACCTGAAGTCGACAGTGTGATGCGGCGTTTGGACAGACCGAGGCCCTCGCCGTCGGAGACGATCAGCAGCGCGTCGCGGACATTGTCGAGGTTGTAGAGCGGCTCGCCCATCCCCATCATCACAATGTTGGTGACCTGCCGCTTGTGCGCGCCCCGCTGCGACGGCTCGACCCAGTCGTTGAGCCGGTCGCGTGCCATCATCACCTGGCCGACGATTTCTCCGGGAACGAGATTGCGAACGAGACGCTGCGTGCCGGTGTGGCAGAACGAGCAGTTCAATGTGCAACCGACCTGGCTCGACACGCACAAGGTGCCGCGGTCGCCATCGGGGATATAGACGCACTCCACTTCATGCGGCCGTTCACCCGGCACTTCGCCAGGCAGCCGCAACAGCCATTTGCGGGTGCCGTCGACGGAAACCTGCTCGACCACGACTTCCGGCCGCGCCAGCGTGAAACGCTCGTCGAGCGCCGCGCGCAAATCCTTCGATACGCTCGTCATCACGTCGAATGATGTGACGCCGCGCAGGTAGATCCAGTTCCAGAGCTGCTGCACGCGCATCTTGCGCTCGCGCTCCGGCACGCCGAGCGAACCGAGAACATCGGCCAGCGCCGCGCGCGACATGCCGACCAGCGACGGCTTGTCCGGCGCGACGTAATGCTCCAGCGCGGTTTTTTCGATCGGGGCGAGCGTAGCTGTTTCCACGGTGTCATGCGCGGGCTTGACCCGCGCATCCATCTCAAGGGCGTCCATAAGAGTTAGATGGATTGCCGGGTCAAGCCCGGCAATGACGCCCCGCGAATTACTTGCACTCTTCCGCGACTTTATCGAGCGCCTGGCCCAGGCCTTTCAGCGAATAGGTGTCGGTCGTCTTGGTGCCGCGGGTCGACTCGCTCTTGAGCACGAGATCCGAGCCCTTGCGCATGGCGTTGACCAGCTTCGACTCCTCGGCGGCATTCTTGATCCAGGCACCGTCGTTCTGCGTGTACATCGCGAAGCTTTCGGAGCCGACGGCCGCAGTGGTGTCCGCGCCGGGCTTCTGCGGATAGCCGACGATGGCCGAGATTTCGTTCTTCACCTTCTCGGACGGTCGCGTCGACACGAACATATAGGAGGCGTCGCGGCTGCGGCCGGCCGGCTCGGTGACCGCCGAGGTCGGCTTTGCCAGTGCGAAGCATACGGTCTTGCCGCCGGGCGTCGCCTTGTAAGCGCCCCAGTCGCCGAACTGTCCGAGCAATGTCGGTTGGTCGCCCCCCGCCGGTTTTGGCTGCGCCAAGGCCGGCGCAGCAAGCGCAATCGTCGCCGCCGCAAATGCGGAAATTGTGCGGAGCATAATCGTCATCATGGGTCCTGTCGGTCGAAAATATGGACGAAGGCCGAATGGCCATCCCGAACCAGCGGGAGCAGGATGCATTAAACTCGAAAATCAGCCGATGTGAAGGCGGCAATGCGCCACGAAACATTGCGGGGCTTTAATGTGGCCCAGCAGCCTGTGCTAATACGCTCACATGAAAGCACTTCTTTGCAAACAGTATGGCGGCCCGGACGATCTGGTGATCGAGGACATCGCCGAACCCGCCGCCGGCCCCGGCGAGGCAATTGTCGACGTCAAAGCCGCCGCGCTTAACTTCTTCGACACCCTGATCATCGCCGGCAAATATCAGACCAAGCCGGCGATGCCGTTCTCACCCGCCGCCGAGTTCGCCGGCGTAGTGAAAAGCCTTGGGCCCGGCGTCAGCGGCGTGAAGGTGGGCGACCGCGTGCTCGGCTATCTCGGTTACGGCGCGGCGCGCGAGCGCGTTGCGGTAAAGGCCGAGCGTCTGGCGCCGATCCCGGACACTCTCGACTTCGATCGTGCCGCCGGACTGGTCGTCACTTACGGCACGACGCTGCATGCGCTGAAAGACCGCGCACATCTGCGCGAGGGCGAGACACTCGCGGTACTCGGCGCCTCGGGCGGAGTCGGCCTGGCGGCAGTCGAGCTCGGCAAAGCTATGGGTGCGCGTGTGATCGCGTGTGCGTCGTCCGACGACAAGCTGGCATTCGCGAAGAAGCACGGCGCCGACGATTGCATCAATTATGCGACCGACGACCTGAAGGAAGCGTTGCGGCGCGTCACCGGCGGCAAGGGCGCCGACGTGATCTACGATCCGGTCGGCGGCGCTTACGCCGAACAGGCGCTGCGCTCGATCGCCTGGAAGGGCCGCTTCCTCGTGGTCGGCTTTGCCGCCGGCGAGATTCCGAAAATTCCGCTCAACCTCGCGCTGCTCAAAGGTTGCGACATCGTCGGCGTGTTCTGGGGCTCATTCATCGAGCGTGATCCGGCCGGACATCGCGCCAACACGCAGCAGATTCTGGATTGGGTCGTGTCCGGCAAATTATCGGCGCACGTGCAGGCGACCTACCCGCTTGCAGATGCGGCGAGCGCTTTGAAAGCGCTGGCCGCGCGCAAGGTGATGGGAAAGATCGTTTTACATCCCTAGCCGCCCGCAATCCTCTCCATCGCTTCCGCGAGCTTCACGTCGAGCTCCGTGAGTCCGCCGGCGTCATGGGTTGCAAGCGTCACCTCGACCTTGTTGTAGACGTTGAACCATTCGGGATGGTGATTCATTTTCTCGGCAACCAGCGCGGCGCGCGTCATGAAGCCGAACGCCTGGTTGAAATCCTCGAATTCGAACTTTCTCCTGATGGCGTCGCGGCCGCTAACATCCGCCCAGCCATGAAGTTTCCCGAGTGCCGCCTTGCGCGCATCCGCGCCGAGTTTCGCAGCCATTGAAATACCTCGCTAAATCGAACGCCCAGACATTAACGCATTCGGCGGCCATGGTGTTTCGACCGTTGCATCTGCGCGTTTCCCGACTATATTCCCGGCAAATCGCGGGCCGGAGTGGCCCGCGAACTCTTTTCCGGACCATTCAATGAATTTGCGCAACGTCGCCATCATCGCTCACGTCGACCATGGCAAGACCACGCTGGTCGACCGGCTCTTGCAGCAGTCCGGCATCTATCGCGAGAACCAGCGCCAGGTCGAGCGCGCGATGGATTCCAACGACCTCGAACGCGAGCGCGGCATCACCATTCTCGCCAAGGCGACCTCGGTCGAATGGCAAGGCACGCGCATCAACATCGTCGACACGCCGGGTCACGCCGATTTCGGCGGCGAGGTTGAACGCATTCTCAATATGGTGGACGGCGCGCTGGTGCTGGTCGACGCCGCCGAAGGCCCGTTGCCGCAGACCAAATTCGTGGTGTCGAAGGCGCTGCGCATGGGCCTCAAGCCGATCGTCGTCATCAACAAGGTCGATCGCCCGGACGCGCGGCCGGTACAGGTCATCAACGAAGTGTTCGACCTGTTCGCCGCGCTCGACGCCACCGACGAGCAGCTCGACTTCCCGATTCTCTACGGCTCGGCCAAGCAAGGCTGGATGGCGACCTCGCTGGAAGGCTCGCACGATGACGGCATGAAGCCGCTATTCAATCTGATCCTCAGCCACGTGAAGCCGCCGGTAGTCGAGGAAGGCCCGTTCCGCCTGCTCGGCACCATTCTCGAAGCCAACAATTATCTCGGCCGCATTGTCACCGGACGCATCACCTCCGGCACCGTGAAGCCGAACCAGAACGTCAAGGTGCTAGACCACACGGGCAAGCTGGTCGAGAGCGGCCGCATCACCAAGGTGCTGGCGTTCCGCGGCCTCGAGCGCGTGCCGATCGACGAAGCCGAAGCCGGCGACATCGTCGCGCTGGCCGGCCTGCCGAACGCCACCGTCGCGCACACGATCTGCGATCCTTCGGTCGAGGCGCCGCTGCCGGCGCAGCCGATCGATCCGCCGACACTGGCTATGACGTTCCGTGTCAACGATTCCCCGCTCGCCGGCACCGAAGGCGACAAGGTCACCGGCCGCATGATCCGCGACCGCCTGCTGCGCGAAGCCGAAGGCAACGTGGCGCTGCGCGTGCGCGAGAGCGATGAGAAAGATTCGATGGAAGTCGCCGGCCGCGGCGAATTACAGCTCGGCATCCTGATCGAGACGATGCGGCGCGAAGGCTTCGAGTTGTCGGTGTCACGGCCGAAAGTGCTGCTGCGCAAGAACGACGCCGGCGAGATGGAAGAGCCGATCGAGGAAGTCGTCATCGACGTCGACGAAATCCACTCCGGCATCGTCGTGCAGAAGATGGCCGAGCGCAAAGCCGAGATGATCGAGCTCAAGCCGTCCGGCGGCGGACGCGTGCGCCTGGTGTTCTACGCGCCGACCCGCGGCCTGATCGGCTATCAGGGCGAACTGCTGACCGATACCCGCGGCACCGCGATCATGAACCGGCTGTTCCACGGCTATGCGCCCTACAAGGGCGACATCCAAGGCCGCCGCAACGGCGTGCTGATCTCCAACGACCAGGGCGAAGCGGTCGCCTACGCCATGTTCAAGCTCGAAGATCGCGGCCCGATGATGATCGAGCCGGGCTGGAAGGTCTATCGCGGCATGATCGTCGGCGAGCACACCCGGGACAACGACCTCGAGATCAACGTTCTCAAGGGCAAGCAGCTCACCAACATACGCACCACCTCGAAGGACGAGGCCGTGCGGTTGACGCCGCCGATCAAGATGACGCTGGAGAAGGCGCTGTCCTATATCGAGGACGATGAACTGGTCGAAGTGACGCCGAAGTCGATCCGCCTGCGCAAGAAGCACCTCGACCCGAACGACCGCAAGCGCGCCGAAAAGACCAAGGAGATGGTGGCGTAGCCTCTCTTTCACCTCTCCCCGCCCGCGGGGAGAGGTCGGATCGCTGCGCGATGCAAAGCATCGTCGCCCTTGCGATCCGGGTGAGGGGCATGGCACTCCTGTCGGCAACGTCGCCGATGAGGGCGCGCATATCCCCCTCACCCCGACCCTCTCCCCGCAAGCGGGGCGAGGGAGAAGAAAGCGTCTCGCTCATGTCCCTCCCTTCCTCTGTTGATGTCGCCATCATCGGTGCTGGTGCAGCAGGACTCGGCGCGGCAAACGCGCTGAAGGACTCCGGCCTCTCGGCCATCGTGCTGGAGGCGCGCGACCGCATCGGCGGACGCGCCCACACCGTCATCCCTGCGCCCGGAATCATCTTCGACCTCGGTTGCGGCTGGCTGCATTCCGCTGACAGGAACTCGTTCGTGCCGATCGCTAAGCAACTCGGCTTCGAGATCGACAAAACGCGTCCGCCCTGGCGCGAGCAGACCTTCGACAAGGGATTTCCGCTCGCCGAGCGCGAGGACTTTTTCGCCGCGCTTGATGCATTCTACGGCCGTCTCGAACAGGCTGCGGACAACGACGCCGACAGCGCAGCCAACCGTTACCTCGAGCCCGGCAACCGCTGGAATCCGATGCTCGACGCGATATCGACCTATGTGAACGGCTGTGAGCTCAATATCGTTTCGGTCCACGACTTCGACGCCTATGAGGACACCGAGATCAACTGGCGCGTCCGCCGCGGCTATGGCGCGCTGATCGCAGCCTACGGCCGCCCCTGCCCCATCGCGCTGAACACAAACGTGTGGCGCATCGATCATTCGGGCCCGCGCCTCCGCCTCGAGACCTCGAAGGGCACGCTGACGGCGGCAAAAATCGTTGTCACCGTGCCGACCAATCTGATCGCAAATGAATCGATCCGTTTCGATCCGCCGTTGCCCGCGAAGGTGGATGCCGCGCGCGGATTGCCGCTCGGCGTCGACGACAAGGTGATGCTCGCGCTGGACGACCCGGAAGGCGCGCTGCCTGATGACGGCAACCTGCGCGGCGCCACCATGCGCACAAAAATGGGCAGTTTTCATCTGCGCCCGTTCGGCCAGCCCTGCATCGAGGGATTTTTCGGCGGCACATTCGCGCGCGAACTGGAAGACGCCGGCGACGGCGCGTTCGCAGCGCAGGCGATCGACGAGATCGTGGCGCTGCTCGGCTCGGATTTTCGCAGAAAGCTCAAGCCGCTCGCTGAATCGCGCTGGGCCCGCGATCCCTTCGCGCAAGGCGCCTATTCCCACGCCCTCCCCGGCCATGCCGGCGACCGCGCGGCGCTCGCCGCGCCG
>DASZXA010000093.1:0-49759 GCA_035546455.1 Pseudolabrys sp. | reverse complement strand
CGGCGATGGCGATCGGAAGGCCGGTGAGGGCAAAGAGCGGGAAGGCGAAGCCGGCGCCGCCGATCGGCGCCGCGAAAAGCAGCGCCGCGGCGAGGCCCGCACCGATGCCGATGAGCACGACCTGCAACACGCTGTCCCGCCTTTCGGACGGTTAGAGGCAGGTCGCGGAACGATCCCGGCCATGCCCCAACTGGGAAGAAGCGAATAGCGAAATAGCGAGCAGCGAATAGTCCGTAAGGAGCGCCGCGGCTTGCGTCTTCTACTCGCTATTCGCCATTCCGCTACTCGCTCGGATCACTTGATCACGTAAGGCAGCAGGCCGAGGAAGCGCGCGCGTTTGACCGCTTGCGCCAGCTCGCGCTGCTTCTTTGCCGACACCGCAGTGATCCGGCTCGGCACGATCTTGCCGCGCTCGGACACGTAGCGTTGCAGCAACTTCACGTCCTTGTAGTCGATCTTCGGCGCGTTGGCGCCCGAGAACGGGCAGGTCTTGCGGCGGCGGAAGAACGGGCGGCGCTGGCCGCCTTGTGCTGAGAATGCCATCGCTTATTCCTCCGTCGCCTGGGCTTCGCCGCCTTCGCTGTCGCCTTCCTGACGGCGCGGGCGATCCTCGCGGTCGCGGAAGCGGCCACCGCCGCCAAAGCCGCCACCCCCGAAGCCGCGGTCGCCGCGCTCTTCGCGGTCGCGGTCGGCCTTGCGCATCATTGCCGACGGGCCTTCCTCAAGCTCATCGACGCGAATGGTGAGATAGCGCAGCACGTCTTCGTTGAGACGCTCCTGACGCTCGATCTCGTTGATCGCCGCCGGCGGCGCATCGAGGTTGAGCAGCGTCATGTGCGCTTTGCGGTTCTTGTTCATGCGGTAGGTGAGGGACTTAACGCCCCAGTATTCGGTCTTGGCGACCTTGCCACCCAACTGCGTGACCACACCGGTGAGCTGCGTGGTCAATTCTTCAACCTGCTGCGCGCTCAGATCCTGGCGCGCGAGGTAGACGTGTTCGTACAACGGCATCGAAAGCCTTTCCTTTGGTCCCATGTCGTCTTTCCCGGCGCCTAGCCCCTCGAGCCCTTCGGGAAAGGCTCGAATGCTCAGAAGGCGGGAACACGGGACGACGGGCCTGGGCCCTGCCGTTCGAAAACGGCCGTCCGTTCAGCTCCCAGCCGGGATCAACGGAGTGCGGCTTATATCCGGATTATCGGGGAAAACGCAAGGTCGGACGGCGATCAGGCGGCTTCGCCACCGGCCTGGTTTTTGGCCATATTGGCCTTGGTATTGAGGCGATCGGCGAGCTTCACCGCGAGCTCGACGCCTTCCTTGATCAGCCCGGCATCGCCGCCGGTTTTGCGCATCTGATTGAGCTTTTCGAGCAGCCGGTCGAGATTGTCGGCGTAGAACCGCTGGCGAAACTCAGGGTCCCGTCGCGCACGGGCGAGATCGTCATCGGTTACCAACTCGGACACTAGATACGCTCCCGATCGGCCGGGACAGTGCCGCAAGAACCTTGTCGGTTCGTTACCGCGGCGTGGCCAACTTGACAGGCCGGGAAACGGCGTGTTTTTCCCGCCTCAAGCAAGAAAAGGAACCGAAATGGCGGTTGCATTCGTATTTCCAGGCCAGGGCAGCCAGGCTGTCGGCATGGGAAAGGCGCTGGTCGAGACGTTCCCGGCCGCCCGCGTCGTGTTCGACGAGGTCGACAGCGCGCTCAACGAGAAACTCAGCGCCACGATTTTCGAGGGGCCCGCGGACAAGCTGACGCTGACGGAGAACGCGCAGCCCGCCCTGATGGCGGTCTCGCTTGCGGCCATGCGCGTCCTCGAAACCGAAGCGGGTGTCGATCTCAAGCGGGACGCGAAATTCGTCGCCGGCCATTCGCTCGGCGAATATTCATCGCTCGCCGCGGCGGGCGCGTTCAGCATCGGCGATGCGGCACGGCTGCTGCGCACCCGCGGTCGGGCGATGCAGAAGGCGGTGCCGGTTGGAACCGGCGCGATGGCGGCGCTGCTCGGCCTCGATTTCGCCGCGGCTGTCGGCATTGCTGCCGAGGCTGCGGCTGGCGGCGTGTGTCAGGCGGCCAACGACAATGGCGGCGGGCAGGTGGTGGTGTCCGGCGACAAGGCCGCGGTGGAGCGTGCCGTCGAACTCGCCAAAGCCAAGGGCGCCAAGCGCGCGATGCTTCTGCCGGTATCCGCACCCTTCCATTGCGCATTGATGCAGCCGGCCGCCGACGTGATGGCGAATGCGCTGCGCGAGGTGAAAGTGAGCGCGCCGGTGGTGCCGGTGGTGTCGAACGTGTTGGTGCAGCCGCTGACGGACCCGACGCAGATTGTCGGCGCACTGGTGGCGCAAGTGACCGGCACGGTGCGCTGGCGCGAAGATGTCGAGTTCATGGCGAACGAAGGCGTCGATACATTCTATGAAGTCGGCGCCGGCAAGGTGTTGAGCGGCCTCATCAAGCGAATTGCCGCCAACGCGACCGGCAAATCGATCGGCACGCCGGACGACGTCGCCGCGTTCAAAGCAGGACAAGCATGATGTTCGATCTCAACGGCAAGACAGCTCTGGTGACGGGTGCGACCGGCGGCATCGGCGGCGCGATCGCGCGCGCGTTGCACAAGCAGGGCGCGACAGTTGCGATCTCCGGCACGCGCAAGGATGCGCTCGATCAACTCGCCGGCGAATTGAAAGACCGCGTGCATGTTCTGCCGGCCAATCTCGCCGACAAGGAGAGCGTCGAGAAACTCGTTCCGTCTGCCGAAGCCGCGATGCAGAAGCTCGACATTCTCATCGCCAACGCCGGCATCACCAAAGACAATCTGTTCGTCCAGCTCAGCGACGAAGCATGGGACGAAGTGATCGCCGTCAATCTGACGGCGACGTTCCGTCTCGCGCGCGCCGCGGTAAAAGGCATGATGCGCCGCCGGTTCGGCCGCGTGATCGGAATCACGTCCGTGGTCGGGGTCACCGGCAATCCGGGGCAGGGCAACTACACGGCCGCCAAGGCCGGCATGATCGGTATGATGAAAACGCTGGGCGCCGAATACGCCAAGCGCGGCGTGACCGCGAATTGCATCGCACCCGGATTTATCGCAACGCCGATGACCGACAAGCTCAACGACAAGCAGCGCGAGGCCATTTTGACGCGGGTTCCTGCCGGCCGGCTCGGCGGGCCGGATGATGTCGCTGCGGCTGCGGTTTATCTCGCGTCGGACGAAGCCGCCTATGTCACGGGCCAAACGCTGCACGTCAATGGCGGCATGGCAATGATCTAGCTAAATAATTGGCTTTGGACGGATCGGGCCGGTAGTGTTGCGATGCTCGAATGAAGTGTGGTAACCGAACTTCGGCCCGGCTGGGGCGGCCCAACGTGATTGTTCTTCGAGAACAATTGCATTGGTGTGCGTCTCGCCACCGTCACCACGACGAGGCCGGAACCGCGATGGCCGTAATCGATTTCTGATGCGGCCCAATTAAAACGCACGAGGTTGGAACGATGAGTGACATTGCCGAGCGGGTTAAGAAGATCGTCGTGGAGCACTTGGGCGTCGAGCCCGAGAAGGTCACCGAAGGTGCCAGCTTCATTGACGACCTCGGAGCCGACAGCCTCGACACCGTCGAGCTCGTGATGGCATTCGAGGAAGAGTTCGGTTGCGAGATTCCGGACGATGCCGCCGAGACGATTCTGACCGTGGGCGATGCGGTCAAGTTTCTTGAGAAGAACGCCAAAAGCTGAACGCGCGCATCTGCGGCTCACAAAGCGCCGTAGGCTTCTACGAGCGATGTCCGGTGCCGCGGTGCTTGGGGCTGATTGCCCCGGGACCCGTCTATGAAACGTGTTGTCGTTACCGGCTTGGGAATGGTGACGCCGTTGGCTTGCGGCGTCGAAGAGACGTGGAAACGTCTCGTCGAAGGCCAAAGCGGAATCGCCAAAGTCGAAAACTTCGAAGTGTCGGATCTGCCCTGCAAGATCGCAGGCCAGGTTCCGCGCGGCGACGGCTCGAACGGCACGTTCAACGCCGACCAATGGATGTCACCGCAGGAGCAGCGCAAGGTCGATCCGTTCGTCGTCTATGCGATGTCGGCGGCGACACAGGCGCTCCAGGACGCCGGCTGGAAGCCGACGACCAAAGAAGAGCAGGTCGAGACCGGCGTCCTGATCGGTTCCGGCATCGGCGGCGTTGAAGGCATCGCTTCGACTGCGATTACGTTGCATGAGCGCGGCCCGCGCCGCGTTTCGCCGTTCTTCATTCCCGGCCGCATCATCAATCTGGCGTCGGGCTACGTTTCGATCGAGCACGGCCTGAAAGGGCCGAACCATGCCGTCGTGACGGCATGCTCGACCGGCGCGCACGCGATCGGTGATGCGTCGCGCATGATCGCGCTCGGCGACGCCGAAGTCATGGTCGCCGGTGGCGCTGAGTCGCCGGTTAACCGGATTTCACTCGCCGGATTCTCGGCGCTGCGTGCGTTGTCGACCGGGTTCAACGATCAGCCGACCAAGGCGTCGCGGCCTTATGACAAGGATCGCGACGGCTTCGTGATGGGCGAGGGCGCCGGTGTCGTCGTGCTGGAATCGCTTGAGCACGCGAAGGCGCGCGGTGCAAAAATTTACGCCGAAGTGATCGGCTACGGAATGTCAGGCGACGCCTATCACATCACGGCGCCCGCACCGGACGGCGACGGCGCATTCCGCTGCATGTCGATGGCGATCAAGCGAGCCGGCATCACGGCGGGCGATCTTCAGTACATCAATGCGCACGGCACTTCGACGCCGATGGGCGACGAGATCGAGCTCGGTGCGGTGCAGCGTTTGGTCGGCAATGACGCAAGCCGTGTTTCGATGTCATCGACCAAGTCTTGCATCGGTCATCTGCTCGGGGCGGCCGGTGCGGTCGAGGCGATCTTCTCGATCCTGGCGATGCGCGACAAGGTTGCGCCGCCGACCATCAATCTCGACAACCCGTCGATTGAAACGCCGATCGACCTCGTGCCGCACAAGGCGCGCAAGCGGGAAATCGACATCGCGCTGTCGAATTCATTCGGCTTCGGCGGCACCAACGCGTCCTTGATCTTCCGCCGTTACGTCAACTAGCCTGCCGCGGCGGGCTTCCAGCTTTCGCCATATTGTTTTCTAACCTGCGTGAAAATCGAGCGTTTTCCGCCTGCGAGTCGGTTGAACGCCAGCGGTCTTTGCGCGAACGTATCGATGCGCTTGCTGAAGAAGAATTGAAATCGGGACTGTCGTGAACTTCATGCCGCCACAAGACGATCGCCGATCGCCAGACGACATGCCGGCCGCGCCGCCGGTGGCGGGCCGCGAAGCCGCTCCCGATCTCGCAGAACGATTGGCGCGTAACCGCGCCGCGCAAGGCAACGGTCACTCTTCATCCAACGGCGATACCGGCCGCCGCATCGCGCCGCGCAGCCCGCGTCTTGCGCTCGAACCGGAGCGCGTGCCGTCGCCGACGCCGCGCTCGAAACGGGCGCGCCATCCACTGGTCGTCGCCGGCAATGCGCTGTTCATGTTTCTGCTGCTGGCGTCGCTCGCGGTCGGTGGCGCGATCTATCTGGGCAAGAGCCGCTTTGAGGCGCCGGGCCCGTTGCAAGAGGACAAGATCGTCAACATCCCGCGCGGGCTCGGCGTTCGCGACATCGCCGACCTGCTTGCGCGCGAAGGAGTGATCGAGCAGCCCTGGGTTTTCACCGGCAGCGTCTACGTATTGAAGGAAAAGGAAAGCCTCAAATACGGCGAGTATCAGTTCGCCAAGCGTGCCAGCCTGCGGGACGTGCTGGACACCATCACCGAAGGCAAGGTGGTGCAGCACACGCTGACCATTGCGGAAGGGCTGACCTCCGAGCAGATCGTCGCGAGGCTCCTGCAAAACACGGCGCTGGCCGGCACCATCAAGGAAATCCCCCGCGAAGGCACGCTGCTGCCGGAAACCTACAAGTTCACGCGCGGCACGACGCGCGAAAGCATCATCCAGCGCATGCAGCAATCCAGCCAGCGTGCGCTGCGTGAAATCTGGGATCACCGCGCGCAGGGCCTGCCGCTGAAGTCGCCCGAGGAATTGCTGACCCTTGCATCGATCGTCGAAAAGGAGACCGGCAAGCCGGATGAGCGCACGCGCGTCGCCGCGGTGTTCATCAACCGCCTCAAGCAGAAGATGCGGCTGCAATCCGATCCGACGATCATTTACGGCCTGACCGGCGGCAAGGGTTCGCTTGGCCGGCCGATCATGAAGAGCGAGATCGAGCAGGCGACGCCGTACAATACTTATGTAATCGACGGGCTGCCGCCCGGGCCGATCGCCAATCCCGGTCTGGCGTCGCTCGAGGCGACCGCCAATCCCGCCCGCACCAAGGAAATCTATTTCGTTGCCGACGGCACCGGCGGCCACGTGTTCGCCGAGAACTACGAGCAACATCAGAAGAATGTCGCCAGGCTGCGCGCCATCGAGAACGGAAGCGCCGTGCCCGCGGCACCTGCACCCGCCGCCCCGAAGCGATAACCTTGTGAGCCGGCGGGCGCGTCGTTAAGGTCCGCCACACTTCATTTATCGGAGCCGCAATCCCGATGGCGTTGTCGAGCATGACCGGCTTTGCCCGCGCGCAAGGCGTCAGTGGGCCCTACGCGTGGGCGTGGGAGCTCAAATCGGTCAACGCCAAGGGCTTCGACTTGCGGCTGCGGATGCCGCAGGGCTGGGACGCGATCGACGCGCCGGTGCGTGCCAAGGCGGCCGAGGCGCTGGCGCGCGGCACGGTGTACGGCAATTTGAGCATCGAACGGCAGGGCGTGGTGCCGACGGTTACGATCAACGAAGGCGTGCTCAACGCCGTGCTCGGCGCGGTCGAGCAACTCAAGGGCCGCATCGGCGCCGCGCCGCCGAGCGTCGAAGGCATTCTCGGCCTCAAGGGCGTGATCGAGGTCAGCGAGCAGGAAGTCAGTGCGGAACAGCGTACCGCGGCGGAAGCGGCGGTCGTCGCGGGCTTCAATGCGGCGCTCGCCGATCTGGTGAAGGCGCGACGCGATGAAGGCGCGGCGCTGGCGCGATTGCTGACCGCGCGGCTCGACGAGATCGCCACGCTGGCGGGCCGCGCCGAAAAGGCGCCGGGCCGGCAGGCGGACGCCATCAAGGCGCGGCTGGCCGAACAGGTCGCGACCCTGCTGGAGGCCAGCAATCGTTTCGATCCGGAGCGGCTGCATCAGGAGGCCGTGCTGCTCGCCAGCAAGGCCGATATCCGCGAGGAGCTTGACCGGCTCGCCGCCCATGTCGCGCAGGCCAAAAAGCTGATCGGCGACGGCGGCCCGGCCGGGCGGCGGCTCGATTTTTTGTCGCAGGAGCTCAATCGCGAATCGAATACCTTGTGCGCGAAATCGAACGACGTCGAGCTCACCAATATCGGCCTTGAGCTCAAGAGCGTGGTCGAGCAATTCCGCGAGCAGGTCCAGAACCTGGAATGAGCATGAAGCGGCGGGGCATCATGTTCGTCGTGTCGTCGCCGTCGGGGGCGGGCAAGACGACGTTGACGCGAAATCTCGTCAATGCCGACCGGAACGTGACGTTGTCGATCTCGGTGACGACGCGGCCGAAACGCCCCAGCGAAGTTCACGGCCAGCATTATCACTTCATCACGAAGCAGGAATTTGCCCGCATGCGCCGGGCCGGCGAACTGCTCGAATTCGCCAAGGTGCACGGCAATTATTACGGCACGCCGCGCAAGCCGGTCGAGAAGGCGCTGTCGATCGGCCGAGATGTGCTGTTCGACATCGATTGGCAAGGTGCAAAGCAGCTTTATGAGAAGATGCGCGCGGATGTCGTCAGCGTGTTTGTGCTGCCGCCGACGGCGCGCGAGCTGAAAGCGCGGCTTGAGCGGCGCGCCGAGGACAGCGGCGAGGTTATCAACCGCCGGCTGCGCAACGCAGCAACGGAAATCCCGCACTGGGCGGAATACGATTACGTTCTGATCAATCGCGATCTCGACCGCTCATTCCGCGATCTGCGGCACATCCTCGCCGCCGAGCGCGCCAAAAGGCGCGGCCGCGCCAAATTCGTCCGGGCGACCCGCAAGCTGCTCGCCGATCTCAGGAAGATTTCGCGCTGAACGCCCGGGCGAGCCGGACAAAGCCGTCGACTGGAATCTCTTCCGCACGCGCTGTCGGCTCGATCTCGGCTTCCGTCAAAAGCGCGCTCGCGTCGACGCCGAGCGATTTCAGGCTTTGCCGCAGCATTTTGCGGCGCTGGCCGAACGCGGATTCGGTCACGCGTTGCAAGGCATTCGCGTCACATGCGAGCGGTGACGCGCGGGGGATAAGTTGCACGACCGACGAGGTTACTTTCGGCGGCGGCACGAAGGCCGACGGCGCGATGTCGAACAGGATTCTCGCCTGCGCGCGCCAGCCCGACAGCACCGAGAGCCGCCCGTAGGTTTTGCTGCCGGGCTGCGCGACGATGCGCTCGGCGACCTCGCGCTGGAACATCAGCACCATGCGGTCGTACCAGGGCGGCCACGGCTCGGCGGTCAGCCAGCCGATCAGCAGCGGCGTTGCGATATTGTAGGGCAGGTTGGCGACGATCCGCGCCGGACCGCCGTCGCCAAGATATGGGCGCGGATCGAAGTCGAGCGCGTCACCCTCGATGACTGTCAGCCGCCCCGGATAATGCACCTCGATCTCGCGGAGCGCGGCGATGGCGCGCTCGTCGCGCTCGATGGCGACGACATGCCTAGCGCCTTCCGCCAGCAGCGCGCGGGTGAGGCCACCGGGGCCGGGACCGACTTCGATGACGGTCACGCCGTCAAGCGGGCCGGCCGCGCGGGCGATACGCGCCGTGAGATTGAGGTCGAGCAGGAAGTTCTGGCCGAGCGACTTCTTGGCGCGCAGGTCGTGGCGACGGATCACGTCGCGCAGCGGCGGCAGATCGTCGATCTGCGCCATCGTTTACGCCGAAACCGGAACAGGCGTCCGTTGCGTCAGCCGCGCGGCGAGCTGGAGCGCCGCAATCAGGCTGCCCGGATTGGCGCGGCCGGTGCCGGCAATGTCGAACGCCGTGCCGTGATCCGGCGAGGTGCGCACGAAGGGCAGGCCGAGCGTGACGTTCACCGCCCGGTCGAACGACAGCATCTTCACCGGGATTAGTGCCTGGTCGTGATACATGCACAGCGCCACGTCATAGGTTTTGCGCGCGGCCGCGTGGAACAAAGTGTCCGCCGGCAACGGGCCGCGGGCGTCGATGCCCTCCGCGGCGAGCCGCGCGATTGCCGGTGCAATCACGCCGGCCTCTTCATTGCCGATCGTGCCGTTCTCGCCGGCGTGCGGATTGAGCCCGGTAAACGCCAGCCGCGGCTTGGCGACGCCGAACCGGCTCGTCATCTCGCGCGCCACGATCCGCCCGGTTTCCACGATCAGCGCCGTCGTCAACAGGCGTGGCGCGTCTTTTAGCGGGACATGGATGGTCACCGGCACCACCGCGAGATCGTCCGACCACAGCAACATCACCGGCTGGACCGGTTTGCCGGTCGTCTGCTGCGCCAGCCGCGCGAGATATTCGGTGTGGCCGGGGTCGGTGAACCCGGCCTCGTACATCACATCCTTGGCGATCGGATTGGTCACCACGGCAGCCGCCGCGCCCTTGAGCACATCCTCGACCGCGCGCCGGATCGAGGCGATCGCCGCCGGACCGCTGGTCGCGTCGGGACGGCCCGGCGCAGCGGTAATCTTCTCACCGAGCGGAGCGACCGGCAGCGATTTGTCGAACGCCTCGACGGCGCCCGCCGGTTGAACCTCGGCAATCTTGACGTCGGCGCCAATCAGCCGCGCGCGCTGGGCGACATAGCCGGCGTCGACGATCAGATAGAAGGGCGCAAGGCCGAGCGCCCGCCGCTGCTGCCACGCCATCAGAGTAATCTCGAGCCCAATACCGGCCGGCTCGCCAAGAGTGACGGCCAGCGGCCGCGCGGCGCGGGCAGGCTCGCGGCTCATCGATATTCGATCATCGCTTGGCGGCGCACTTCCTCGAGATATTTCTTGCTTTCCGCCTCGAAGCGCTTGTTGAAGATCTGCTCGCGGGCGGCGCGTTTCGCGCCGCTCTCAGAATTGCTGTCATCGCGCTCGCACAGTGCGAACATCTGGATGCCTTGCGGCGTCACCTCGGGAGCGGTGAGGTGACCGATCTCCATCTTGTCGAGGATTTCGCGAAGCTGCGGGGCGAGGCTGTCGGAACTCTGCTTGATGGGATCGCGCACCACGACGCCGCGCAGCACGCGGGCAAGCTTCAGGCCCTGGTCACAGGATGTGAAGCGGCTGCGCAGATTTTCAGCCTCGTTTTGCCGGGCGCCGTCCGGCGCGCCGCTCGGCGCCACGAACGTGATCGGATAGAGCGTATAAATCTTGCCGCTCGATTGCTGCTTGTCGGCATCGGCGCTGATGGCCGAGCGAAGATCGGCATCGCTGATTTGCAGGGAGGAGCCGAACTTGCCGCGAATGATATTGGCCCAGTCCATGTCGGCGCGGACTTTCTGCTTGAAAGCGCTGACCGAAATCCCTTGCCGCACCAACTGGTCTTCCATCTGCTTGGCTGAGATGCGCGACCGCTGCGCCATGTTGGCGAACGCGTTCTCGACCTCCTGATTGCTCGCATCGACACTGTATCGCTTGGCGATGAATATCTTGAGCTGCTCGTCGACCAGCGATTGCAACGCTTCCTTGCGGCTAGCGCTCTTATGTGTTGTGAGCTGGATAAGCTTGATGCGCTGGGTGACATCGAGCTCCGTGATCGGCGCGCCGTTGACCAGCGCGGCCACTTGCGCGGCCGCACGTTGCGGCGCCACCAAAACCATGACGATTGTCAGCATCGCGACGGCAAGGCCATAGGTGGCAAAGGTGCGATAGGGGGTCGTTTGGTGCGAGTTCATCGGTCGATCGCTCATTTGTCTTTGACGTTCGTCAGCACCGCGGCCAAAATGGGGCGTACGGCGTTCCTGCGACATCAGTGCGTCGAACTGCTGCTACCGACATGCTGGCTGACGCCGGATTCACCGATCGTCCGCAGCCCAAGCTGGAACATGATCCGGTTGTCGACCTTCGGCGTGCCGCCGGTCACCACGTCGTAGCTATATCCATAAAGGTAATTCAGCGACAGCGTGAAGCAATCGTCGACATAGCCTATGCCAAGCCCGGCGCGGGTGAACTGCCAGTGCGGATTGGTGTCGGGCACCAGGTTGCCGCTGCTGTCCGACTTGAATGTCTCCAGGCCGTAGAGCGCGTTGCCATAGACCACCCAGTTGGCATCGATCTTATAGCTGACGCTGCCCAGGATGCCCTCCTGCCGGGTCGGAATGCCGATGTCGGGTTGCGCTGCGTAGCGGCCGTAGAGCAGGCTCGCGGTCCAGCGGTCGTAGTTCGCGCGGCCTTCGATTTCAAATCGCTGGACCGACATATCGTTGTGATCGAAGCGGAAACGCGTAGTGACGGCGTAGGTCTTGTTCGGCTGGAACTGGAAGCGGGCGACGTAATCCGAGACGGTGTGTTCAAGGCCACTGTCGAGGCCGGTGTTGGTGGCGCTCTGCTGCGCGTACGAGTTCTTGCCGAACAACTGGTAGGACTGGCCGAACAACGCGTTGAAGTTGCCGCCCTGATTGAATTGCGCGGTGTATTGCAGGCCCACGTTGGCGCGGCCGCCGCCTTCGACGCGATCCCAGCCGGAGAATTTGTTGACGGCAAACAGATTGGCGTCGTCGAACGTGAAGCTCTGCGCGTCTTCGTTCGGGAAGCGGTTGATGCCCGTTTCGTCCGGGCGGGCGATGACCTGCGCGATCGGCTCAATCGTCTGAGTGCCCCAGGACTGCACGCTGATGAACGGGTAGCGATATTCGAGGCCGACCGTCGCCATGCCGCGCGACAGGTTCTGGTTGCCGGTCGTCAGATAGTCGCCGACGGTGACGCCTGCCGTGGTCTGCGTGTTGAGCTGATTGGCAGCCGACAGCGTCGCGACATCGCCACGCAGCGATGCGAACGGCGTCCACACTTGCCCAAGCGGATCGGTCACGCTGGTGCGCCACTGGGCCTGGGTTGAAAGGCGGTTGTAGTCACCGGGGGTGCCACGCAGCAGGAAGCAGTTCGCCGCCGCTGCGCCGCCGGCGCACACGCCTGTCGAGCTGAGGCGCTGAAAATCGGCCTGGTCGCGGGTCAGGCTGATAAAATTGGTCTTGAAGACGAGCTCGCCGCCGAGCACCGGATGGTCGACGACATAGTCGTAATCGATCACCGGATGAATGACCGGGATTTGGCTCTGCTGGTCGACACTCGAGAAGCCCTGATAGTAGATCGAGCGAATGTCGAAATAGCTGCGGTTGCCTTTGCCGGTCAGGTAAATCTGCGACACGGCCTCGGACGTTCCAGCCGTGCCGACACCGGCCGGATCGAAGCCGGAACTGTAGCGTGACAGCCGCGGGCGGTAGTCCTGCAAATACGACTTGTCGCTCAATGCGACGGCATCCCAGCCCCACACCCATTTTTCGTTGAGTGCAAACTGGCCGCTGCTTTCGATGCTGCCGCGCCAGAACTTGTCGCCCGGCGCGCCGTTTGCAAACGCGTTGCGGTCGAGCTGATAGAGGCCGGTGCCGGTGATCGAGTACTGGCCGTTGGCGAGCCGCTGGCGGAACTCGCCTTGCACCAGCGGACCTTGGCGGCTGGTGATCATCGGCGACAAAGTGAAGTCGTAATCGGGCGCCAGCGCCCAATAGTAGGGAACGTCGACAGCCGCGCCGTAAATCGAGCTGGTCGTGACGTTGGGGATCAGGAAACCGGTCTTGCGCTTCACGGACGGATCGGGCGTCGAGAAGTAGGGCAGGTAAGCGATTGGCTTGCCGAAAAATTCGAGGTTGGCGTCCTCGAAATAGATCATCTTCTCATTCTGGTCGTGAATGATCCGCGCCGACCGGACTTGCCACAGCGGGGGCTTCTTCGGGTTGTCGCGGCAGGGCAGGCAGGCGGTATAGACGGCGCTCTCGAACACCGTGAAGTTGCCGCCGATGCGGTTCGCGCGTGCCGCGGCGACGCTGCTCCGGTCGGTTCGCTCGATGTGCAGTGAATCGACAAAGCCGTCACGATAGTCGTCGGACAGGTCCATCACGTCGCCATACGTGATGTTGCCGTCCTGGTCGGTCAGCTTGGCATTGCCTTCGGCGCGCAACCGTTTGGTGTTTTCGTCGTAGGTGACCTTGTTGGCCTCCAGCGTCGAGCCGGAATAATAAATCTGCACCTGGCCGACCGCGGAGACGCGGTGATTGTTGTAGTCGTAATCGATCCGGTTCGCCTGCACGAGCATCTGCTCGCGGCCGTTCTGGCGCGGCAGCCGCTCGGGTTTCTTGGTCGGCGGTATCCTTGGAAACTGGACGGTCGGCGTCCGTTTGTTGATGGCGTTGCCGGTTTCGGTCTGCGCGGCGGCAAAGCGCGGCCCGGCCACGGTGACGGCGAGGCCGACCAGGGCAGCGATCCAGATCCGATTTCGGAAGGGAGGATAGGCAGGCGCCCAAGCCATCACCCGTCCTCCTGGTACAATAACGCGGTCACACCAACAGCAGCAGCCGCCAACACCCCCGCCCACGCCGCCGCCACCGGCGACATCAGGCCGGCAGTGGTCATGTCGTCGGCAATTTTCGATAAAACGTAAAGCAGAAAGCCCGCCAGAATGCCACCCAAAATCATTTTCTGGATGCCGCCGAACCGGAAGAACCGCAAACTGACGGCAGATGCCAGGAAGACGATGGCCCCCAGCAGGAAGGGCTTGGCGAGAAGCTTGTTGAACTGCAGCCGGTAGCCTGCGCCGGTCAGGCCGGCATGTTCGGCCGTCTTGATGTAATGCGGCAGTTCCCAAAATGGCACGGATTCGGGGGTCGCGAAGTTTTCGCTGACCTGTTCCCGCGTCAGATTGGTCGGCAGGTCGAGTGTGGGTTGATCCTGCGGCCGCTGGCCGATCGGATAGCTGCGCACCTTCGTCATGTGCCAGAACCGGTCCTGCAGCACGGCCGATTGAGCCTCGATGCGCTCGACATAAGCTCCGGACTTGTCAAATTTGAACACGGTGACCGCGCTGAGATCGAGCCCCTGCGCGCGGCTCGATCCGGCGTTGATGTAGGCTTTGCCGCCGGCCGTGCGCTGCGCGATCCAGAACGAGCCGTTGTTGACCGCGATCTTGCTTTGCTCGTTGCCAAACACGTCGGCTTCCAGCCGCTTGGCTTGCTCCTGGAGGGTCGCCGAAATCGGATTGTAAGCGCCGACCGCGAGCAGGCCGAGCAGGAATGCGCACAATGCCGCCGGCGTGACGAACTGCCAGGCGGAAACTCCGGCAGCGCGTGCGACCACGAGTTCATTGCGGCGGGAGAAGTTCAGATAGGACGACATCGTGCCGATCAGCACGCAGAACGGCATCAGCCGCTCGCCGAGCTGCGGCATGCGGAAAAACGCGATCTTGGCCATGACGGCGGGCGACGCATCGGTTACGTCGCTCGCACGGCGCATGAGTTCGACATAGTCGATCAGGGTGCTCAACGCGAGAATGCCGACAAAAATGCCCAGCGTCGCGCTGACGAAGCGCAGACCGAAGTAACGTGCCAAGGTTCCGCCGGCTAACTGCATCACATCAACCCGCGGCGGTGTGGCGCGAGATGCGCGCGCTGAGGGCATTCAGCCAGCCTTTAACGAAGGCCGGCGGCTCGATTCCGACGCCGCGCCGGATCGCGTAAAGGCCGCCAATCGTTGCAATGCCGGCGCCGATGAACTGGACCGACAGGAAGGCCGGATAGTTCACGCCGACGATCGTCGACGTGAAGCCGACGAGGCGCACCAGCAAGATGCCGCCCACGGCGCCGGCCATGGCGCTCGTGCGGCTCTCACGCGTCGTGCGTGGCGCGCCGAGGTAGGCAAAAGCGATGACGGCGAAAACCAAAGGATAAAGCGGCGCCATCAGGCGATCGAATATCTCGGCTCGGATTTCCGCACGCTTTTGCGGCGAACTGGCGTCGCGCGGCTCGGGAGCGAAGAGTTGCCACAGGTAGCGCGCGTGCATCGAGTAGCTGACATTGGACGTCGCGCGCGAAAATTGCGCCAGATCGATCGCATAGCGCTCGAAGGTCACGACATTCGGATCGCGCCCGGCCTGTTGCCGCTGCGCGGTGCCGTTTTGCAGGACGAGGAACGTGCCTTGCTGGTTTTCCAGCAGGTCGCCGCGCGCGGCAATAATCGTATTGCGGTCATTCGGATCGCGCCGGTCGTCGATGAACACGCCGCGCAACTGCCCATTGGAATCCCGCGCGGCGATGTTGATCGTGACGTTGCTGATGATCGTCACAAATCGGCCCGGCTGGACCAGCGTGCTGACCACGCTGGCATTGACCGAGGACACCCATTCGCGAAGCGTTCGCAATCCCTTGGGCGCGAGATAGGCGCCGAACACGGCGACCATAACCGAGACCATCAGCACCACCGGCAGGAATGCGCGAAACAACTGTCCCGGCGACATTCCGGACGCGTTGAAGACGATGACCTCGGAGTCGGTGGAGAGCTTGTTGAGGATGTAGGCGAGGGCGACGAACAGCGCGATCGGGGCGATCAGCATCATCAGCATCGGCAGCAGTAGGCTGGTGATGCCGAGGAATACCGCGATCGACTGGCCGCGGTTCGTCATCAAATCGAGGTCGCGCAGCGCCTGCGTGACCCAGATGATGGCAGTGAGGCTCAACAACACCACGAGGAACGCGGTGAGTGTCGAGCGAGAGATGTAGCGAGCGATCGACCCCATCCGCTCCCCGTCCCCTTAGGCGGCACCAAAACATCCGGCTCCCGGCTTCCCCAAGCCGGGCGCAGGTCAGGCCTCATAAAACCCCATTAGATATAGCCTGATGAGGGGACAAAGTGGCTGCCGGAAGGCAAACCCATTGATTATGAACAATAATTTCTTAATTGGCGCGGGCTCGGCCAGTGGCCGATCGCGCCATTTTGGCCGCAGATTCGGCCTTTTGCAGCGGTTTGCAGAGACGACCCAAGAAGGTCATATCTCGGGCGCAACACCGCCGACCAACCCGCCGAATAACGCCTCCCAGGAAGACCAATGACCGATGTATCGCTCGGATTTGCCCCATTTGCCGCGCCCCGCGGCGGCGTCGCGATCGTGTTCTGCGACCCCTCCCTCTCCCTCCCATCGACCGCCGCGAAGATGTTGAAGGGGGCTGAGGAATTGATCCGACGGGCGGCCAAGGCGGAAAATTTCAAGGGCAAGCGTGGCAGCGCGCTGGTGATCCCGGTGCCGCAAGGTCTGCCGATCGAGCGGCTGGTTGTCATCGGTGCCGGCGATGTCGCCAGCCTCGAAGCGAACGACGTCGTCAGCCTCGGCGGATCGGCGATGGGGAAGGTGCCGGCGTCGCCACGCGACGTGACGATCTTTGCTGAACTGTCGGGCAAAAGTTTTTCGGCCGACCGGGCCGCCGACCTCGCGCTAGGCGTTCGCCTGCGCGGCTACAGCTTCAACCTCTACAAGACCAAGGCGAAGGAAAACGGCGACAAGCCCGGCAAGACGAAGGTGACGATTGCAGTCGGCGATGCCGCGGCCGCGCGCAAAGCCTATGCAACCCGCGAGCCGATCGCCGAGGGCGTGGTGATGGCGCGGGATCTGGTCAACGAGCCGGCAAATATTCTCTACCCGCAGGAATTCGCACGGCGCGCGGCTTTGTTGAAGAAACATCGGGTCGGTGTCGACATTCTCGACGTCCGAGCAATGCAGAAACTCGGCATGGGTGCGTTGCTCGGGGTCGGACAAGGCTCGTCGCGCGACAGCCGTCTGGTCGTGATGCGCTGGAACGGCGGCAAAAAAGGCGAGGCGCCAGTCGCCTTCGTCGGCAAGGGCGTGTGCTTCGATACCGGCGGTATTTCGATCAAGCCGGCCGGCGGCATGGAAGACATGAAAGGCGACATGGCGGGTGCGGCCTGCGTGGTCGGCCTGATGCACGCATTGGCGCGCCGCAAGGCGAAGGTGAACGCGGTCGGCGTGATCGGGCTGGTCGAGAACATGCCGGACGGCAACGCGCAGCGGCCCGGCGACATCGTCAAGTCGATGTCGGGCCAGACCATCGAGATCATCAACACCGACGCCGAAGGCCGCCTCGTGCTGGCCGATGCGCTTTGGTACACGGCGACCAAGTTCAAACCGAAATTCATGGTGAACCTCGCGACGCTGACCGGCGCGATCATCGTCGCGCTCGGTCACGAGCACGCCGGAATGTTTTCCAACAACGATCAGCTTGCCGAGCGCCTGACGAAAGTCGGCCTCGAAACGGGTGAGCTTGTATGGCGCATGCCGCTCTCCAAGGAATACGACAAGCTGATCGACTCGAAATTCGCCGACGTGAAGAACACCGGCGGCAGCCGCTGGGCCGGCGCGATCACAGCGGCGCAATTTCTTCAAAGATTTGTCGTCGAGAAGACGCCGTGGGCGCATCTCGACATTGCCGGCACCGGTTTCGATTCCCGGCAGACCGACATCAACAAGAGCTGGGGCTCGGGCTGGGGCGTCCGTTTGCTGGAGCGGCTGGTCGCGAAGCACTACGAAGCGTGACGCATGGCCGAGATACTGTTCTATCATCTGCAAGGCCAGAAGCTCGAAGCGGTGTTGCCGCCGTTGCTTGAGAAATCTTTGGCACGCGGCTGGCGTGTGGTCGTGCAGGGCGGCAACGAGGAGCGCATCGAAGCGCTCGACGCGTATTTGTGGACCTATCGCGACGACGGTTTTCTTCCACACGGCACATGGCGCGAACAGGACTCCACGATGCAGCCGGTATTGCTCACCGTGAACGACGGCAATGCCAATGCGGCGCAAGTGCGTTTCCTGGTCGATGGCGCGCCGATGCCGGCGGAAGCAAACGACTACGAGCGGATCGTGCTGGTCTTTGATGGCGAAGACGATGAGGCCGTTCACAGTGCGCGTGCTCAATGGGCCGATGTGAAAGCGCGTGGCCTTGCCGCTACTTACTGGCAGCCTGACGAAAATGGGCGCTGGCAGCAGAAAGCCTGAGCGGTCCATGCATTCCGCCATTTAGAAAGACTGCGTGATTTGAGGACTTGTCGGTTGCCCCGAACCCGACGCAAAATCATCCTGCTATAGATCAAACGGAGAAGCTGCCTTGGTATCTCGTTCGTTGCGTCTTCCGATCAGAGCTGCGTTGCTGATCGTCGCATCTGCGTCCGTCGCGGGTTGCAGCGGCGCTCCGAGCATGTCCGAGGTAAATTTCTTTCCGAACAGCGGAAGTCTGTTCAAAACGCAGGATTGGGGGTCGTCCAACCAACGCGTGGTTGCGAAGGATGCGCTGCCCAGTGGGCCGGTCTCGCCCGAGGACGAAGTCGATGCGGCGGGCCGGTGCAGCGTAGCGACAACCGCGCAGACTGAAGTCGCCGTCGGCACGGTTGCCGGGGATCTTGGCACTGCGACAGCCGCAGCGCCGGCGGAACAGGCGGTCGTGCCAGGCGGCATCTCGCTGGGCATGACCGAGTGCCAGGTGGTCTCGCACGCCGGCCAGCCCGGTCAGGTCAACATCGGTGCTGACGACAAAGGCGACCGCAAGGTCGTGCTGACCTACGTGAGCGGTCCGTGGCCCGGCATTTACACATTCGCCGCCGGACGCCTGAAGGTGGTCGATCGTGTAGCCGTGCCGGAGCAACCCAAGCCGGCAAAGAAGAAGGCGCGCGGCGCCAAGACGGCGAACCCGCAGCGCTGAACCAAGTGCTTGCCGCGGGTAGGGCTCGCCGCTATAAGCCGCGCACTTTCCTCGCATTTCTATCCAAAGGTGGATGATGGCGGTCGAGCGTACCTTTTCGATCCTGAAACCCGATGCAACGGCCCGCAATTTGACCGGTGCGATCAATGCAATGATCGAAAAGGCGGGTCTGCGCATCGTTGCGCAGCGGCGCATCAAGATGAGCCGCGCCGACGCCGAGAAGTTCTATGAAGTTCACAAGGAGCGTCCGTTCTATGGCGAGCTCGTTGAATTCATGACTTCGGGTCCCGTCGTCGTGCAGGTGCTGGAAGGCGACAACGCAATCGCGAAGTATCGCGAAGTGATGGGCGCGACCGATCCAGCGAAGGCAGCCGACGGCACCATTCGCAAGGTTCACGCCAAGTCGGTGGGCGAGAACTCCGTCCACGGATCTGACGCCGCCGACACTGCCAAAAAAGAAATCGGGCAGTTCTTCAAGGACGGCGAAATCGTCGGCTGACTCATCCCGCAGGAGCGGGAACTCGACGAAAGAGCATCGGACGATTTGTCGCGGATGGCATGTTGTCGCGGGACAACTTGCCGCGCCGTGACATGCGCGCGCAGCCGGTTATCTGTGGCACGGTCGCAGAGTATCGGCGCGCAATATGACAATTCCACACCCAAAAGAGATTTTGGAATCCTGGTCGGCCCTGGTTGGCATCTGGGGCTCGTCCTATTTCGCGTTGCTCGAGGCGGTTGACGCCGAGCTTGCCAGCGCTGCGGAGAGCCTGGAGTGGCCTTTCGTGATCATTGGCCTCGCCGGTACCGGCAGTGTTCTTTTCACCTCATGGCGCGCCAGCAAGCGTCGTCCGCTCCGCAGATAGCGGGCGGCCTTCGGACAATTCGGACTTAGCATGGACAGCATTCTCAGCGGCTTCAACGATTTCGGGCAACCGCAATTCTGGGTCTCAGTCGTCGAGATTATCTGGATCAACGTGCTGTTGTCCGGCGACAACGCGATCGTCATCGCACTCGCGTGTCGCAACCTTCCGCCCAACCAGCGGCTCGGCGGGATGGTGATCGGCACGGTCGTTGCGCTCGCGTTGCGTCTCGTGTTCGCGACCATCGTCTCATCGCTGATGACGTTTCCGTATCTCAAGATCGTTGGCGGCGTCGCGCTGCTGTGGATCGCGCTTAAGCTGCTCGTGCCGAGCGAAGAAGAGTCGTCGGAGGTTCATGGCAACGCCAGCCTCTGGCAGGCGGTGAAATTGATCGCGCTGGCCGACGTCGTGATGAGTCTCGACAACGTCATCGCGGTTGCCGGCGCCGCAGGCGGCAACAATGCACTGCTGGTGTTCGGTCTTGGCGTGAGCGTGCCGGCGATCGTCGCCGGTTCCACAGTGCTTATGGCGCTGCTCAAATACTTCCCGCTGCTGATCTGGGCGGGCGCCGCGCTGCTCGGCTGGATTGCCGGCGACATGTTCGCGACCGACCCCGCCATCACCGACAGCGGTTCATTGAGCGAGGCGGGACAGGAGAAGCTTCGGCTGGCTTCGGCGGTGTTCGGCGTCGCAACTACCATTGTTGGCGGCCTGATCGTGCGGAACCGCGCCGTCAAGATGAAAGAAGAGGTCTAGCGGGGCGAAATTGTCGCGGCCGCCTATTGGCGGCCCCGCCGCTTTCCAGTAGTCAGGGACCCGGACAACGGCCGGGTGAACCGGCGACAAACTGGGGATGCGCGCGGTGGACGCCATTTTTGCCTCGATGCAGCAGCCGACCTTCTGGCTGTCTGTCCTGCAAGTCATCTGGATCAACATTCTGCTGTCCGGCGACAACGCGGTCGTGATCGCGCTTGCCTGCCGCGGTCTGCCGCCGCGCGAGCGGATGTGGGGCATGGTCATCGGCGCCGGTTTCGCGTCCGTGCTGCTGATCGTCTTTACCGTCGTGATCTCCAAGCTGCTGACACTGCCGTACCTCATGCTGGTCGGCTCGATCGCCTTGCTCTGGATCGCGATCAAGCTGCTGGCGCCGCAAGGCCACGATCAGGAGGACACGCCGGAAGCGACCTCCGATCTATGGCGCGCGGTCCGCCTCGTCGTCATCGCGGATATTGTGATGAGCCTCGACAACGTGGTGGCGGTCGCCGCTATCGCGAAGGGCGAGTACTTGCTGCTCACGATCGGCCTTGCCGTCAGCATCCCGATGGTCATTGCCGGCAGCGCGATCATCATGGCGCTGCTCGAACGTTTCCCCATTCTGGTGTGGGGCGGCGCGGGCATTCTCGGCTGGGTGGCCGGCGAGATTTTCTCGGAAGACCCGGTCGTCCATGGCTTCTTTCATGGCATGGGCATCGAGAACTTCGAGATTCCGGCCGAAATCATCGGCTGCCTGATCGTGCTGGCCGCCGGTTACATCTGGCGCCGCCAGCATCATGTCAGCCTAGAAGAAGCCTGAGGCGCGGCGTAATTTAGGGACCGCATGAGCCAGGCGGTCCGCACACCTCTGCAACCGGTCAAGACGGGATTCTCGGCCTGTCCGCACGATTGCCCATCGACCTGCGCGCTCGATGTCGAACTGCTCGACGACGGTCGTATCGGCCGCGTTCGTGGAGCGGAGGACAACGGCTACACACTCGGTGTCGTGTGCGCGAAGGTTGCGCGCTACGCCGAGCGCGAGCATCACGCCGAACGATTGACCCGTCCGCTGCGCCGCGTTGGGAAGAAAGGCGAGGGCAAGTTCGAGCCGCTGTCGTGGGACGATGCGCTCGATCTCGTGGCGGAGAATTTCCTCAAGGCCGAACAGCGACACGGCGCCGAGGCTGTCTGGCCGTATTACTACGCCGGGACGATGGGGCTGGTGATGCGCGATGGCATGAACCGGCTGCGTCACGCCAAGAAATATTCGGGTTTCCATTCAACCATCTGCGTCAATCCGGCCTATACGGGCTTTGCCGCCGGGACGGGGCGGATTGCCGGGCCAGATCCCCGCGAGATGGCGCGCTCGGACTTGGTCGTCATCTGGGGCACCAATCCGGTCAACACCCAGATCAACGTGATGACGCACGCGACCCGCGCCCGCAAAGAGCGCGGCGCCAAGATCGTCGCAGTCGATATCTACATGAACGGGACGATGCAGGCGGCCGACCTGCCGGTGCTGGTGAAGCCGGGTACCGATGCGGCGCTGGCCTGCGCGGTGATGCATTGCCTGTTCCGCGACGGCAAGGCGGATTGGGATTATCTCGACCGCTACACCGATGCGCCGCGCGAACTCGAGGCGCATCTCAAGACGCGCGATCCGGTCTGGGCGTCGAAAATCACCGGGACGCCGGTCGAGACGATCGAGGAATTCGCCCGGCTGGTCGGCGAGCGCCGGCGCGCTTATTTCCGGCTCGGCTACGGCTTCTCGCGCTCACGCAATGGTGCAGCCAGCATGCATGCCGCGAGTTGCGTCCCGGCAGTCACCGGCGCGTGGAAATACGAAGGCGGCGGCGCCTTCCACAACAACGCCGACATCTATCACTGGAACAAGTCGATGATCGAAGGGCACGATGCCCGCGATCCGAAGGTGCGGATGCTCGATCAGTCGCGGATTGGAGCGATCTTGACCGGAGACCCGGAGACGCTGTTCAACGGGCCGCCGGTGACGGCGATGCTGATCCAGAACACCAACCCGGTGTCGGTCGCGCCCGACCAGAACAGGGTGAAGGCCGGCTTTGCGCGTGACGACTTGTTCGTCTGCGTGCACGAGCAGTTCATGACCGAAACGGCACTGATGGCCGACGTCGTGTTGCCGGCGACGACATTCCTTGAGCACGACGATTTCTATCAGGGCGGCGGCCACCAATACATCATTCTCGGCCCCCAGCTGGTCGAGCCGACTGGCGAGGCGCGCTCGAACCATGAGGTGATCTGCGGACTGGCGAAACGGGTCGGTGCGAAGCATCCCGGCTTCGACATGACGGCGCGTGAGCTGATCGACTGGACGTTGCAGAAATCCGGCTGGGGCACGCTGGGCAATCTGGAGCGCAACCGGTGGATCGATTGCCAGCCGCCGTTCGAGCGCGCGCACTACATCGACGGCTTCAACTATCCGGACAAGAAATTCCGCTTCAAGCCGGACTGGCCGAACGTCCCGTTCCGTAGCCCCTATCGCAGCGGCCCGGTCGAGCAGATGCCGAAGCTGCCGGATTACTGGACGTCGATCGAGCTGGCGGACGACGAATGTCCGTTCCGGCTGGCGACGTCGCCGTCACGCGGATTCCTGAACTCGACCTTCAACGAGACCCCGACCTCGTTGGCGAACGAGCGGCGGCCGGAGGTGATGATCCATCCGGAAGACGCCGCGGCGCTCGGTATCGAGGACGGTGACTATGTTGTGCTGGGCAACAAGCGCGGCGAGGTGCGCCTGCATGCGCGGATCTTCGGCGGGGTCGTGCGCGGCGTGTTGATCTCGGAATCGATCTGGCCGAACCATGCGTTTGCCGACGGCTGCGGCATCAACTCGTTGACAGGCGCCGATCCGATCGCGCCTTACGGCGGCGCGGCGGTCCATGACAACAAGGTCTGGATAAAAAAAGCGCGGGCATGAAGCCCGCGCTTTCGTTTGATGTTCCAGTAAAACCTAAAGCTCTTTGCCGATCTTGGCGTCGATCGAGTAGGGGCCGCCGCCGCGGATGGCGATGGCGAACAGCACGATGCCGAGCAGCAGGACGTATTCGTAGCCGTTCTTTCCTCCTGAAACGCTGACCAGGAAACCGTTTTGCCAATGCACCAGGTAGATTGCGATCAGCATTTCAACCGCTAGGACAGCGGCAAAAAATCGCGTGAACAGGCCGGCGGCGACGCAAAGCGCGCCAATGGTTTCGATGAACATGGCCCAATAGGCCATCGCGCCGGGAGCCGGCATTCCCAGCTTGGCAAAGTAGCCGGTGACGCCAGCGGCGCCGCCCATCACCTTGCCCCAGCCATGCGTAAATATCGTCACGCCGATCACCACGCGCATCAGCGTGTAAGCGATCGGCCGCATCGTTTCGTAGAAACCAGCGAGCCCCGGAAAAATCAGTTTTGGACCGCCCCCATTCATGGCGTTTTTCCTCTGTTGAGCCCCACCCGGCGGTGGCGGCGACACACGATTAGTAACACCGGCCCAGCCGGAAAAATTCAGCGCACGAGGTTTTGAACGGTTTCGGCGAGGAAATTCACAGGGGGCAGCGGCCTTCGGCCAGCATTTTCAGCGCCTCCGGATAGATCCGATGTTCCACGGCCAGCACGCGAGCGGCCAGAATGGCTTCCGTATCGTCGGGCCGTACTTCGACTGCGCCTTGCAGGATGATTGGCCCGGAATCCATTTCGGGGGCGACGAAATGCACGGTGGCCCCGTGCTGCTTCACCTTCGCTTCAAGCGCCCGCTTGTGGGTGTCGAGCCCCTTGAACGCCGGCAGCAGGGCCGGGTGAATGTTGAGCATTTTTCCATACCAGCGCGCGACGAAGTCCGCGGTCAGGATACGCATAAAGCCGGCGAGGCAGACGATCTCGATTTTGTGGCGTTCGAGCGCGCCCTGCATCGCGTCTTCGAACGCGGCGCGATCTTTGCCGAACTGCTTATGGTCGATCACCGCCGTTTCGATCCCGGCGGCTTTGGCGGTTTGCAATCCACCGGCATCAGGCACGTTCGACAGAACAAGAACGATCTTGGCGGGGTAGGCTGGATTTTTCGCCGCCGCGATCAGCGCCGCCATGTTGGAGCCGCGGCCAGAAATCAAAACGGCGACGCGCTTGCGGTCCATCGTCAGGCGAGGCTCAGGCTGCCGCTGTAAGCGACGCCGCCGGACGAAGTGATCGCGCCGATCGTCACCACAGTCTCACCGGCCTGCTTGAACGCGGCGGTCACGCGATCCGCGTCGGCCGCTGCAACCACTGCAATCATGCCGATGCCGCAGTTGAACGTACGCAGCATTTCGTTCTGCGCGATGCCGCCCTCGCGCGCGAGCCACTTGAACACCGGCAGCACCGGAATTTTCGCAAGATCGATTTGCGCGCCCATGCCATCCGGCAAGACGCGCGGAATGTTGTCGGGAAAGCCGCCGCCGGTGATGTGGCAAAGCGCCTTCACGGCTTTGGTTTCACGGATCGCGGCGAGGCAGGACTTCACATAAAGCCGCGTCGGCGTGAGCACGGCTTCGCCAAGCGATTGCCCCGCTGCGAAAGGTGCGGGCGCATCCCATTTCAATCCGGATTTCTCCACGACCTTGCGGACCAGCGAGAAGCCGTTGGAGTGGACGCCGGAAGAGGCGAGGCCGATCAACACATCGCCCGGTTTCACGTCAGGCCGGGGCAACAGTTCTCCGCGCTCGGCCGCGCCGACGGCGAAGCCGGCGAGATCGTAATCGCCGCCGTGATAGACGCCAGGCATCTCGGCGGTTTCGCCGCCAATCAGTGCGCAGCCGGATTCCTTGCAAGCCGCCGCGATACCCTTGACGACCGACGCGCCCATCTCGGCGTCGAGCTTGCCGCAGGCGAAGTAGTCGAGAAAGAACAGCGGCTCGGCGCCTTGCACCACGAGATCGTTGACCGACATGGCGACGAGATCGACGCCGATGGTCGAATGACGGCCGGTATCGATTGCGATCTTGACCTTGGTGCCGACGCCGTCGGTGGCGGCGACCAGGACCGGATCGCGAAATCCGGCACTCTTGAGGTCGAACAGGCCACCGAAGCCGCCGATCTCGGCATCGGCGCCGCGCCGCGCGGTCGCGCGCACCAGTGGCTTGATCAAGTCCACCATGCGATTGCCGGCATCGATATCGACGCCGGCCTGCGCGTAAGTGAGGCCGCTCCCCCGCTCAGCCATAGAAATCCCTCTTTCGCGGGGGTGCTACGCAAAAAACGCTGTAGGCGCAATGCCGTGGCGCCCGTTATACTCGCTTTCAAAGTGGCGCGTTCGGGATGGGCGCGCGTGGCGAACCGGGAACGCCTGTACTTTGAGTATTCCAAATCTCATTACCCTAGGTCGCATCCTGTTGGTGCCGGTGGTGGTTTGGGCCATCGCCTCGGGCGCCATGCTGACGGCGTTCGTCTTGTTCCTTGCGGCCGGGATCAGTGACGCGGTCGACGGTTATCTGGCGAAACGCTTCAAGATGGCCTCGGAACTGGGCGCCTATCTCGACCCATTGGCCGATAAAGCCCTGATTGTCTCGATCTACGTGACGCTGGGGATTGCAGGGACTATTCCGCGCTGGCTGGTCATCCTGGTGGTGTCGCGTGACATCATGATCATCGGTGCGGTGATTTTGTCGTGGGTGCTCGGCAATCCGCTCAAGGTGAAGCCATTGGTTGTGTCCAAGCTCAATACGGCGGCGCAGATTCTGTTCGCGTGCGTGCTGCTTGGCTCGCTCGGCTTCAACGTATCGGCCGGCTGGCTGATCCCCGTGCTCATGGTGCTCGTCGCGGTCCTCACGCTGCTTTCGGTCGCCGCGTATCTGATCGAGTGGATCCGCCACATGAATTCCGTGGCGGCGAAGCAGTGAGCCGCGCGCCGCAACGCAAGTCGCGCGCCACCCCGGCGATCCGCTTCGAACGCCAGATGTGGTTCTGGCTGGTCGCGGCGGTGGTGCTGATCCTGGCGCTCTGGCTGCTCAGCGAGATTTTGCTGCCGTTTGTTGTCGGCCTGGTGATCGCCTATCTGCTGACGCCGATTGCCGACCGGCTCGAGCGATTTGGCGTCAATCGAATGGTCGCGTCGCTGCTGCTTGTGACGATCGTCGTTCTGGCTTTTTTGTGGGCGATCCTGCTGGTCGCGCCGCTGGTCGGCGGTCAGCTCGCCTCGTTCATCGACAACGTGCCAGGCTATATTGAGAAGCTGCAAAAGCTGGTGAGCGACCGGCCCTGGGTGCAGGAGATTTTCGGCGGCACCTTCGGCAGCGACAAATCGATGAGCGACCTGGTCAGCCAGGGCATCGGCTGGATCAGCGGATTCCTGAAATCACTGTGGTCGGGCGGCCGCGCGTTGGTGTCATTGTTCTCGCTGCTCGTTGTCGCGCCGGTTGTCGGCTTCTATTTCATCTATGACTGGCATCGCATGGTGGCGCGCGTCGACGGATGGGTGCCGCGGCACCAACGGGACACTGTCCGCCAGCTCGCCCGCGAAGTGGATGCTGCGATCTCCGGGTTCGTGCGCGGGCAGACGGCGGTCTGTCTGATCCTCGGTTCGTTCTACGCGATCGCGCTGACGCTGGCCGGCCTCAATTTCGGGCTGTTGATCGGCCTGGTGTCGGGCGTGATTACATTTATTCCGTATGTGGGTTCGACCACCGGTCTTGTGCTGTCGCTCGGCGTTGCCGTCGCACAGTTCTGGCCAGAGTGGACGTCGATCGTGACCGTGCTCGGCATTTTCATCGTCGGGCAGTTCATCGAGGGGAACATTCTGTCGCCGAAGCTGGTCGGCCAAAGCGTCGGCCTGCACCCGGTCTGGGTCATCTTCGCGCTGCTCGCCTTCGGCTACCTGTTCGGCTTCGTCGGCTTGCTGGTGGCGGTGCCCCTGGCGGCGACGATCGGCGTGCTGGCGCGTTTCGGGCTCAAGCGTTATCTCGCGAGCTCGCTCTACACCGGGGCGGAGTAAGACATGGCCCAGCCCGGTCAATCGCTTCAACTGGTGTTGTCGCTGCCGCACACGGAGAGCTTTGCGCGTGAGGACTTCATTGCCGGCCCGTCGAACGCGGCGGCGCTGTCACTGGTCGACCGCTGGCCGGATTGGCCGGATCGTGTCGTCGCGCTGATCGGCCCGGAAGGCTCGGGCAAGAGTCATCTTGCATCGATCTGGGCCGAGAAGACCGGCGCGCGCATCCTGTCGGCCCGCGCGCTCGACGGCGCGAGTGTGATCGACGCGCTGTCGACCGGGGCGCTGGTCATTGAAAATCTTGTGCCGCCGCAGGTCGACGAGATCGCACTGTTTCATCTGCTCAATCTGGTGCGGGAGGAGAGGGCGCATCTTCTCGTTACGTCGCGCTCGTTGCCGGCGACATGGCCGATCGCGCTGCGCGATCTGATGTCGCGCTTGCGCGCATTGCCGGTCGTGACGGTGACGCCGCCGGACGATGCATTGTTGCAGGCGCTGATGATGAAGCTCGCGGCCGACCGGCAGATCGATCTCGACCCGGCACTGTTGAGCTATCTGGTGCAGCGCCTGGAACGCTCGTTCAGCGCGGTACGCTCGGCGATCGTTGCGCTCGACCGCGAGGCGTTACGGCAAAAACGGCCGATCAGCCGGGCCCTGGCGGCCGAATTGTTCCGGGATGACGCGGCTTAACGCCTGTCGCCGTATTGTCACGTAACTGTCACGTTCGCCAACTAGCGTTCGGGTGACCCCTGATATTACCCTTTCACCATGGCCGACGTCGCACCTGCCGCCCTTGATCCGGCGCCCACACTCGCCGTTGCCGACCCGGGTGCGCCGCTCCGCGAGCAGCCGGCGCGCTTCATCAACCGCGAATTGTCGTGGCTGCATTTCAATCGGCGCGTGCTCGACGAATCCCATAACGAGAACCACCCGCTGCTGGAGCGCGTGCGGTTTCTCTCGATCAGCGCCAACAATCTCGACGAATTCTTCATGGTGCGCGTCGCCGGCATCAAGGGGCAGATCCGCGAAGGCGTGCTGACGCAGAGCCCCGATGGCCGGACGCCAACGGAACAACTCTCGCAGATTCGTGAAGCGGTCCTGCAACTCGCGAGCGACCAGCAGAAGCGCTGGCTCGAATTACGCCCGGCCCTTGCCAATGCCGGTATCGTCCTGCTCGAAGGCGACGATCTGACGAAAGCCGAAGGCGACTGGCTCGAAGACTATTTCCTTTCCTACATATTCCCTTTGTTGACGCCGCTCGCCATCGATCCGGCCCATCCGTTTCCGTTCATCCCCAATCTTGGTTTCTCGATTGCCCTGCAACTGGCGCGGCGCAAGGACGGCAAGGCGATGGATGCCCTGATCCGCATGCCGCAGAAGATCGAGCGTTTCGTTCGTCTTCCGGCGGCCGGCGAGCAGCCGATCCGGGTCATTGCGCTTGAGACGGCGACGGCGCTGTTCATCGACCGGCTGTTTCCCGGATACGTTGTCAAAGGGCAGGGTGCTTTCCGCGTCATCCGCGATTCCGAAGTCGAAGTTGAGGAAGAGGCGGAAGACCTGGTGCGTCTGTTCGAAACGGCGCTGAAGCGCCGTCGCCGCGGGTCGGTGATCCGCCTCGAGCTCGATGTGCAGATGCCGCCGGAGTTGCAGCAATTCGTTCGTCGCGCGCTCGCGGTCGCCGACGACGAAGTTTTCATGGTCGACGGCGTGCTGGCATTGAATGAGCTGTCCCAGCTCACCAGCCTCGACCGTCCCGATCTCGAATTCGTTCCTTACAATCCGCGGTTTCCCGAGCGCATACGGGAGCACGCCGGCGATTGCTTTGCGGCGATCCGGCAAAAGGACCTGATCGTCCATCATCCGTATGAGTCGTTCGACGTGGTGGCGCAGTTCCTCGCTCAGGCGGCGCGCGACCCCAACGTCGTGGCGATCAAGCAGACGCTCTATCGGACCTCCGCGGAGTCTCCGATCGTCAAAACGCTGGTCGAGGCCGCGGAAGCCGGAAAATCGGTCACCGCCCTGGTCGAGCTCAAGGCGCGGTTCGACGAAGAGGCAAACATCCGCTGGGCGCGCGACCTGGAGCGCGCCGGCGTGCAGGTCGTGTTCGGCTTCATCGAGCTCAAGACGCATGCCAAGCTGTCGCTGGTGGTGCGGCGCGAGGGGCGATCGCTGGCCACCTACTGCCATGTCGGTACCGGCAACTACCATCCGGTGACCGCGCGTATCTATACCGACCTGTCGTTCTTTACCGCCGACCCGGACATGGCGCACGACGTCGCGTGCGTCTTCAATTACATCACCGGTTATGCCGAGCCTGACGATCTGAAAAAGATGGCGGTATCTCCGCTCAGCCTGCGTGGCCGCATGCTGGAACATATCGCGCAGGAAACCGCCAACGCCAAGGCCGGCAAGCCGGCGGCGATCTGGATGAAGATGAACGCGCTGGTCGATCCCGGCATCATCGATGTGCTTTATGACGCATCGGCTGCCGGCGTCGCGATCGATCTTGTCGTGCGCGGCATGTGCAGCCTGCGCCCCGGTGTGCCGGGGTTATCCGACAACATCCGCGTCAAATCGATCGTGGGGCGCTTCCTCGAGCACAGCCGCATCTATTGCTTCGGCAACGGCCATTTGCTGCCGCACGCCAAGGCAGCGGTTTACATCGCGTCCGCCGACATGATGCCGCGCAACCTCGACCGCCGTGTCGAAGTGTTGTGCCCGATTCTCAATCCCACCGTGCACGAGCAGGTGATGGGCCAGATCATGGTCGCGAGCCTGATGGATAACGAGCAAAGCTGGCGGGTCTTGCCGGACGGCAGTTCCACGCGCATAAAGGCCGCGCCGGGCGAAGAGCCATTCAACGCCCACAAATATTTCATGACGAATCCGAGCCTGTCAGGCCGTGGCAAATCGCTCCAGAAATCCTCGCCGCGCAGCCTCCTCCATCGGCTCGAAAGCGCGACGTAAGGGCGCCGCCGCGTCGCTCATGCACGCGCCGGTCAAGGGCCGCCTCGATCACGGCCCGGCGATTGCGGTCATCGACATCGGCTCGAACTCGGTCCGCCTCGTCATCTACGAAGGGTTGACGCGCAGCCCGACTCCCATTTTCAACGAGAAGGTGCTGGCCGGTCTCGGCCGCGAGGTGCAGTCGACCGGGCTGCTTGCGCCCGATGCGATCGAAAAGGCGCTCGCCGCGCTGAAGCGCTTCCGCGCGTTGTGCGACACGCTGCACGTGCAGAAGCTGTGGGCGATCGCCACGGCGGCCTGCCGCGATGCGCGCAACGGGCCGGCTTTCATCGCCGAAGCTCGACGCATTTGCCGCACCCGGATCAAGGTGCTGTCGGGCAAGCGCGAGGCGCAGTTGACCGCCTATGGCGTGATCGAAGGCATCTACAATCCCGACGGTATTGTCGGCGATCTCGGCGGCGGTTCGCTCGAACTGGTTGATGTCAAAGGCAACAAGGTGCGCGGTGGGCTCACGCTGCCGCTCGGCGGTCTTGCGTTGCAGGATGCCGCGCGAGGCTCGATCAAGCGGGCCGAGTCCATCGTCGAGAAGGCGATCGACAAGACCAAGCTGGCGAAACGCGGCAAGGGGCGAACGCTCTATCTGGTCGGCGGAACATGGCGTGCGCTGGCCAGGTTGCACATGTGGCAGACCGGTTATCCGTTCCACGTGATGCACGGCTATCGGATTCCGGCCCGCGAGGCGCTGGAGTTTGCGCGACTCGTTCACCGCGTGCAGCCGGAATCTCTCTCGCAAATCGGAATCGTAAGCTCGGCCCGCCGGCCCTTGCTGCCTTACGCCGCTCTGGTGCTGGAGAATCTGATCCGCGAGATCGAGCCGAAGGACGTGGCGATCTCCGTTCTCGGCGTGCGCGAGGGTCTTCTCTATTCGCTGCTCGGCAAGAAAGAACAACGGCGCGACCCGCTCATTTCCGCCGCCAGCGCGCTCAACACATTGCGCTCGCGGTCGCCGCGCCACGGCGAGGAGTTGATCGCATGGACCGACCGGTTCATGGCATCGACTGGCCTCGACGAGACGGCGCAGGAAACACGGTTGCGGCATGCCGCGTGCTTGCTGGCCGACATCGGCTGGCGGGCGCACCCCGATTATCGCGGCGAGCAATCGATGAACATCATCGCGCACGGCGCCTTTGTCGGCATCGACCATCCCGGCCGCGCATTCCTGGCGCTGACGGTGTTCTTCCGGCACGCGGGTTTGAGCGAAGACGAGTTGTCCCCGCGGTTGCGCGAGCTTGCGACCACCCGAATGCTCGACCGCGCGCGTGTGCTCGGTGCCGCCATGAGGGTCGCGTATCTCATTACCGCCGGGCAGGGGCGCGTGTTGCCGAATACGCCGATGCGCGTCGAGCGTGGCAAGCTGACCTTGCGGTTGCCGCGCCGCTATGCGGCGTTGTCGAGCGACCGGGTGTTCAACCGCCTGCGTCAGCTCGCGCGGCTGATCGGCCGTGACGCGGCGATTTCCAGCTAACGGCCCTGGCTGACGACGCGGCCTTTTTCGATCGCGAGCGAGAGCTTGCCGTGCTTGAGCGCCAGCGCCTTTTCGCCGAACAACTCACGCCGCCACCCTTTCATCGCCGGCACATCGGCCTCGTCGTCTGCCGCGATGCGCTCGAGATCGTCGACGGTCGCGATTACCTTGGCGGCGACGCCGTGCTGCTCCGACGTCATGCGCAGCAGCACTTTCAGCAATTCCACGGTAGCGCCGCCATTGACGGCGCCGCGGAATTTCTCGAGCCGCGGCAACGTCTTGGGGTCGCGATCGAGCCCGCGCTTGACCGCTTCGAGGATCGCTTCGCCCCAGCGTGAGCGCTCGAAGCCTTTCGGCAGCGAGCGCAGGTGTGACAGCTTCTCGATCGTGGTCGGCGCCTGGATCGCGATCTCGCCGAGCACGTCATCCTTCAGGACGCGCCCGCGCGGCACGTCGCGGGTCTGCGCTTCGCGCTCGCGCCAGGCCGCGATCTCGATCAGCACGGCGAAATCCTTCGGCTTGCGGATGCGGCTTTTCAGGCGTTCCCAGGCCTTTTCCGGCTCCATCCGGTAGGTATCGGGCGAGGTCAGAATGTCCATCTCGGCGCGCACCCAATCGGTGCGGCCGCGCGCCTGAATGTCGGTCGACAGCTTCAGGTAGACGTCGCGCAGATGCGTGACGTCGGAAATTGCGTAGCGCAGTTGCGCATCCGCGAGCGGCCGCCGCGTCCAGTCGGTGAAGCGGAATGACTTGTCGATGGCGTCGCCGGTGATGCGCTGGACAAGCTGATCGTAGGAGATCGAATCGCCGTAGCCGAGCACCATCGCGGCGACCTGGGTGTCGAAGATCGGGTGCGGGATTTTCTTCGCCAGATTCCAGAAAATTTCGATGTCCTGCCGGGCCGCGTGGAAAACCTTCATCACGGCTTCGTTCGTCATCAGGTCGAACAAAGGCGAGAGATCGATGCCCTCCGCCAGCGCGTCGATCACGACGGCTTCATCGGGGCTGGCGAGCTGGGCGACGCAGAGCAGGGGGTAATAGGTCGTTTCGCGCAGGAATTCGGTATCGACCGTGACGAACGGATGCGTCGCCATGCGGGCGCAGACGGCGGCAAGCTCCGAGGTTGTCGTGATTGGTTGCATCGTTTGAGGCTTATGCAATCGGGCGCGTCCCTGGCAAGCGCCTATTTTCCGCGAATCCGCGGCATGTGGATGAACTCCCAGGGGTTCGGCAGCGGTCCGACCGGAACTTCGATCAGGCAGGGCTCGCGGCGGGCGAAGGCGCGTTTCAGCGCGCCGCGCAACTCGTCCGGGGTGCGGGCACGCTCGGCCGCCGCCCCGAAGCTTTCGGCGTATTTGACGAAATCCGGGTTGGTGAGGTCGCTGGCGATCACCCGGTTGCCGTAGCGTTCCTGCTGGATGCGGCGCACGTTGCCGAAGGCGCCGTCGGCGAAAACGATGGCGACCAGCGGGATGCGATGCCGCATCGCGGTGGCGATCTCATTCGATGTGTACATGAAACCGCCGTCGCCGTTGATCGACACCACGGGCACGTCACGCCGCGCGTCCTGCACGCCGAGCGAGGTCGCGTAACCCCAGCCGAGATTGTCTTGGAAGCCGGGCGAGATGAACGTGCGCGGCTTGTAGACCGGGAAAGCGAGGCGGGCGACGAAGCCCATCTGGGTCACTTCGTCGACATAGATGCCATCGTCCGGTAACTCGGCGCGGATCGCCTCAAGGAAGCCGAGTTGCGGCGCGAGCTTCTGGAAGCGCTCACGCCACTTCGCTTGCCGTTCTTGCAGCTCTTCTCGCCGCGGCGTGCGGCGCATATTTGTCTTGGCAAGGGCGTCGATCAATTTGCATAATGCCGGCGCCGTCTCGCCGATGATCGCCGCATCCGGCTTGTGCTGGCGCGCCGGCTCTTCCGGATCGCTGTCGACGCGGACGATCTTGAGATTCTTGTCGGTGCCCCACACCGCCAGTGGATTGAGCAGTCGCGTGCCGACCGCGAGCACCGCGTCGGCTTCGCCCCACAGTTCGCGTCCGAGCGGCAGCGTGACGCTGAGCGGATCGCGGCTGTCGAGCACGCCGCGGCCGCGGCGATAGCCGAGCACCGGCGCCTGCAACATCGCAGAGAGCTCGGTCACCTCGGGCGAGGCATCCTGCGCGCCGCCGCCGCACACGATCAGCACGCGTTTGGCTTTGCCGAGAATCTTGGCGGCCTTGCGCACAGCATCATCGTCGATCGTCTTTTCGCGCATCGGCAGCGGCGCAACCGGCGCGACCTTGCCGCGCTTGCCCCACACATTGATTGCGCAAGAGAGCGCCGCCGGTCCGCGCCGGCCGCTTGCCATCGCGCGGAATGCCTTGGCGACCAAGCCTCCAGCCTGTTCCGGTCCTTTGATGTGCGCGTACGAATCGACCAGCCGCGAAATGATTCCAGCTTGGTCGCGAATCTCGTGAAGTTGTCCGAGGCCTTTGCCGATCGTGTGCTCAGGAATCTGCCCGATCACCGCCAGCACCGGCGCGTTCATGCTGTAGGCGGTCAGCAGCGCCGCACTGGAATTGAGCAGGCCGGGTCCCGGCACCACCGAATAGGCCTGCGGACGGCCGGTCGCCAGCGCCGCACCGAGCGCCATATAGGCCGCGCCTTGCTCGTGCCGCGTATGGACGACGCGCAGCCGGTCCGATGCGCCGTGCAGCGCGTCGAAAAGCTCGTCATTATGAACGCCCGGCAGCGCGTAGATCGTGTCCATGCCGTGCGCGATCAGCGCCGCCACCGTGGCCTCGCCCGTGGACATTTCGGTCGCGGAGGCGTGGGTGGTTCTGCGCTTGCGGGCTTTTACCATGTTCTCCGCAGTGTGCAGATCATGGCCGCGCTGTCGAGGCCCGGTTTCCGCGCTTTGCCTTGACAAAGCGCACCCCCCATGCGTTTTTCCGCGCGCCTCATCCCTCACGCAAAGACGACGTTTCATGCATCGCTATCGAACTCACACCTGCGGCGCGTTGCGCGAGAGCGACATCGGCAAGGACGTGCGCCTGTCCGGCTGGTGTCACCGCATCCGCGACCATGGTGGCGTGTTGTTCATCGATCTGCGAGACCACTACGGCATCACCCAGGTGGTGGCCGACCCGGACAGCCCGGCCTTCAAGGAGGTCGAGAAATTCCGCGCCGAGTGGGTCGTGCGAATCGACGGCAAGGTGCGCCGTCGTCCCGAGGGCACCGACAATCCGGAACTGCCGACCGGCCTCGTCGAGATTTACATCCGCGAGATCGAAGTGCTCGGCCCGGCCGCCGAATTGCCGATGCCGGTGTTCGGCGAGCAGGACTACCCGGAGGAAATTCGGCTCAAGTATCGCTTCCTCGACCTGCGCCGCGAGCACCTGCACAACAACATCATGCTGCGCGGCAGGGTGATCGACTCGATCCGCCGCCGCATGAAAGAGGGTGGCTTCTTCGAATTCCAGACGCCGATTCTGACCGCGTCGTCGCCGGAAGGCGCGCGCGACTATCTCGTGCCGTCGCGCATCCATCCCGGTAAGTTCTACGCACTGCCGCAGGCGCCGCAGCAGTTCAAGCAGCTCATCATGGTGGCGGGCTTCGACCGCTACTTCCAGATCGCACCATGCTTCCGCGACGAGGACGCGCGCGCGGATCGCTCGCCCGGCGAGTTTTATCAGCTCGATCTGGAAATGAGCTTCGTCACGCAGCAGGACGTGTTCGACGCCGTCGAGCCGGTGATCCGCGGCGTGTTCGAGGAATTTTCCAACGGCAAGAAAGTGGCGCCGAAATTCCCGCTCATTCCGTTTGCCGATGCGTTGCGCAAATACGGCACCGACAAGCCTGACCTGCGCAACCCGATCGAGATGCAGAGCGTCAGCGACGCGTTCCGCGGCTCGGGCTTCAAGATTTTCGCCAACATCCTCGCCAACGATCCGAAGGCCGAGGTGTGGGCGGTGCCGGCCAAGACCGGCGGCAACCGCGCGTTCTGCGACCGCATGAACTCGTGGGCGCAGGGCGAGGGTCAGCCGGGCCTCGGTTACATCTTCTGGCGAGAGGGTGAGGAGGGTGGCGCCGGGCCGCTCGCCAAGAACATCGGGCCGGAGCGCACCAAGCAGATTGCCGATCAGCTCGGTCTCGGCGTCGGCGATGCGTGCTTCTTCATCGCCGGCAAGCCGAAGGATTTCGTCAAGTTCGCCGGTGCCGCGCGCACCAAGGTCGGGGAAGAGCTCAACCTGATCGCGAAGGATCGCTACGACCTGTGCTGGATCGTCGACTTCCCGATGTACGAGTGGAACGAGGAAGAGAAGAAGATCGACTTCTCCCACAACCCGTTCTCGATGCCGAACCTGCCGTACGAGGAGTTTCTCGCGCTCGATCCGAAGGACGAGGAGAAGCTGCTGTCGCTCAAGGCGATCCAGTACGACATCGTCTGCAACGGCGTTGAATTGTCATCCGGCGCGATCCGGAATCACCGTCCCGATGTGATGAAGAAGGCTTTCGCGATCGCCGGTTACGGCGAGGACGTTCTCGAAGCCAAATTTGGCGGCATGCTCAATGCGCTGACCTACGGCGCGCCGCCGCACGGCGGCATCGCGCCGGGCATCGACCGCATCGTCATGCTGCTGGCCGGCGAGGAAAACCTGCGCGAGGTTGTGCTGTTCCCGATGAACCAGAAGGCGGAAGACCTGATGATGGGCGCGCCGTCCGAAGTCACGCCGAAGCAGCTCAAGGAGCTGTCGATCCGGCTCGATCTGCCGAAGAAGTAATTACTTCTCCGGCAGCGGGATGAATTCGATCTCGTCGCCCGGCACTTTCTGGAAGTGTCCGGCCTTCCAGTCGGCTTTCGCCTGCTCGATGCGGTCCTTCCGCGACGACACGAAATTCCACCAGATGTGGCGCGGCCCGTCCATCGGCGCGCCGCCGATGATGACGAAATGGCTGTCGCGCGTCGCCATCAGCGCGATGACGTCGCCGGGCTTGAACACCAGCAACTGCCCGCCGCCGAACTTGTCGCCGCCAATCTCGATCTCGCCGTCGAGGATGTAGATCGCGCGCTCTTCGTGGTTGGCATCGAGCGGCACGGTCGCGCCGCTTTTAAGATGGACGTCGCCGAAAATCGTCTCGTGCACGGTCGGCACCGGCGACTTCGCGCCATAGAGCGAACCGACCACGACATGCACCGTCTTTCCGGCGTCGGTGACCACCGGAAACTCGCGCGTCTCGTGATGCGCGAAGCCGGGCTCCATTTCCTCTTTGTCGGCCGGCAAGCCGACCCACATCTGCAATCCATGAATGGGCCCGCCGGCCGCGCGCTTCTCCGGCCCGGTGCGCTCGGAATGCACGATGCCGCGGCCCGCCGTCATCCAGTTCACCTCGCCGGGCTTGATCGCGATCGCCGTGCCGAGGCTGTCGCGATGCATGATCTCGCCGTCGAACAGGTAGGAGACCGTCGAGAGGCCGATATGCGGATGCGGCCGCACGTCGAGGCCGGCGCCGGCGCGGAATTCCGCCGGGCCGAAATGATCGAAGAAGATGAAGGGCCCGACCATACGCGTCCGCGCGGACGGCAGGGCGCGCCGCACGGCGAAATCGCCGAGATCGACGGTGCGCGGCACGATCACATTGGCGATCGCGTCGCAGCCATGGGTGTCGCCTGCTGCGGGGTCTTTGCCGGGAAAGAAGCTCATGCGCTCATTTACCCTTCGTTTACTACGGAAATACGGCACTCGCTGGAGGCCGCTCCGGGACTTAACGCGACCTTTACGGCGGCATGGCTCTCTATGCAATCGGGGTATGGGGTTTTTGGGGCGTGCTGCGTTTCACGCGTAAGCAGATCATTGCCATGGCGGCCGGCGCAATTCTTGCCGGCGGCCCGCTGATCGCGTTCGACTATTGGGTTTCGCGCCTGATCGAGCGGCAAAGCGTCGAGGACGTCGACATGTCCGCGAAGCGCGCGGTGGCGCTCGCCGATGCGCGGGTTACGCAGGTCATCACAGCGCTCGACAGTCTCGCTGCGCGGGGTGGGGCGAGCTGCTCGCCGGAAAGCACCGTGTTAATGCGCCGGACTGTCTTCGAAACGGTCCCAATCAAGGGCATTGCCGTGATCGGACCGGACGGCGAAATCATGTGCACCAACGGCGGTAAGCCGGTTGGCGCCCGCAAGGCCCTGATCGTGGAAGCACTGCCTGGTGCCAAGAACTTTAGCCTCGAGGGCATCAGGCTCGATGCGACAACCAGCATGGTGCGCATCGTCCTGAATACGGGCCCCAATCGGTTGTCCGCGATTGTACCCAGCGAGTTATTCGTGCCCCAGGTTTCCACGCAGGGCAGTCAATTGTCCGCACACGCGGTCATGACGACGGCGCAGGGCACCGTGATCGGGGAATCCGGTCGTGCGGTTGCGCCGGCCGATTTGGCTTCGGCGGTGAGGGTCGAGCACCAGTCGAGCAAATACGGGTTCACGCTGTCGATTACCCTTCCGCGCAGCGCGGTCGGCCAGTCGGATCTCACCGAACTCGGCCTCATTGCCAAGGCGGTCTTCGCGATCTTCCTGGTGGGCTTCGCCCTGTTGTTGCCAAAGCGCACGCCGAGCGATCCGGTCGGCGAGCTGCAACGAGCGCTCGATGCTGGTGAATTCATCCCGTACTATCAACCGATCGTTGACATCAGGTCGGGCCAATTGCGCGGGGCCGAGGTGTTGGTGCGCTGGCGCAAAAGCGACGGCTCACTGGTGCTGCCAGGCGCCTTCATCCCGCTGTTCGAATCCAGCGGCCTGATCGCGCCGCTGACACGCGCCTTGATGCGTCAGGTCTGCGCGGAAGTCGGCGGCGCGATCGGCGCGCGTCCGAGCCTGAAGATTTCATTCAATCTCGCCGCGCAGCTCGTTCGCAGCGACACCATCGTCAAGGATATCCGCAACGCCTTTGCGTCGAGCCGGATCGGTCTGTCGCAGGTCGTTCTGGAATTGACCGAGCGCGACCAGATCGAGGATCTGGCCGAGACACGCCGCATCCTGTCCGCATTGCAGGGGATCGGCGTGCGGATCGCGATCGACGACGTCGGCACCGGCCACAGCGGCTTGTCCTACATTCTCAAGCTCGGCGTCGACATCATCAAGATCGACAAGATGTTCGTCGATGCGCTCGGTACCGACCGTAACTCGACGACGATCGTCGAGACGCTGATCGACCTCGCGCATAACCTGCGCATGGATGTGGTCGCAGAAGGCGTCGAGAATTTCGAGCAGGTGATGCACCTGCGTGAGCTCGGCGTGCGCTCGGCGCAGGGTTACGTGTTCGCGCCGCCGCTGCCCGGCAGCGCTTTCCTGCAACTGGTCGATGCGATCGATCCACTGCCGGCCGTTGAAGCCAGCGCCGTGGGCGCCGCGCAGCGTTACATGTCGGCGCGAAACCGATTCAGCGCGGCTTGATGTCCGGTGAGCGATGAAAAGGGCGGCCCGAATTGCGAGCCGCCCAAGTTTGAACGCCACGCGGGAGGAACATCGGGTCGGGTCGGCTGACCAACAGCGCCGGCCCGCGTGAGCTGAATTCAGTCATTAAATCGTCACGACCCCCTCGATTCGTCAATTTGAAAGCCGCGGGGGGTGGCGGAACGTCAACAACTGTTGCAGCAAAGCCTCGTCCGGCGATTCGTCGCCGAGGCCCGGAATCAGCCGCCTTTGCGCCTTGGTTTGGCCCGGACCCGTTGGTGCAATGGGTTCGGGAAGGGTGAAGGACATGGTTCTGGTGCATCTGTCAGCGGCGCTGCAAAGGCTGCGGCCGTTCAAGGCGCCGATGATCGTCGTCGCGGTCAGTGCCTTGCTGGCGTTACTGTTTACGCTGGCGACCATGCCGTCCGCCTCCGAGCCGCCGCGCGCGGCCGGGGAGGCGGCGATGCAGCTTGTGGGTGCCGAACACCATCTGGTGGCGGCCTCGATCCGGCAAATTCTGGCAGCAGTGACCGCGGAAGAGGAAGCGCGCAGTGCCGACATGCGCGTTGCCGCGGCGGAGGCTGCGCCGGCGGTGCCCGCCACGCCTGCCATCGTCGCCAAGCCGGTCAGGGTCGCTCAGGTCGTGCCGTTGCCCAAGGCCAGCCCGGTGGTCGCGCCGCCGCTGCCTCTCCAGGCCGTGGCGGTGGCGCAACCGGAACGCGGGCGCCCGATTGTCACGCGGACCCGTGCGGTTTTGGCGGCTGTCGGGGAAATACCGCAATGGCTGCGCGCCGGCGTAGAGAATATCGCCGATTGGGCCGTCACAGCGTCGGCCGAGAAGATCGCGCGGCTGCCCGAGCGCCGGTTTCTCTGATCTGAACTGTTCGTGACAGCCGGACGCCTTGACCGGGGCGCTCCGGCTCTACATGTCTTGGGCACAACCAGCGATCAGGGCCCGAAAGGCGATCCCCATGAGCACCACGAGCACGACGGCGAAGCAATATCCGGTGACCCATACCGACGCCGAGTGGCGCAAGATTCTTACGCCCGAGCAGTACCACATCATGCGTGATCACGGCACCGAGCGGCCGGGGAGTTGCGCGCTCAATTACGAGAAACGCGCCGGCAGCTTCGAGTGTGCCGGTTGCGGGCAGCCGCTGTTCAAATCGAAAGTGAAATTCGAGAGCGGCACCGGCTGGCCGAGCTTTAACGAGCCGCTGCCGGGCGCGACGGAAACCACCACCGATCGCACCTACGGTATGGTGCGCACGGAAGTGCATTGCAGCCGCTGCGGCAGCCATCTCGGCCACGTCTTCCCGGACGGTCCGCCGCCGACCGGCGAGCGCTACTGCATCAATGGCGTGGCGATGAACTTCAAGCCGGAACAGACCAGCGCGTAACGGTCTGTTCGGATCGCGGCAGCGCAAGGCAGGCAGAAAGCGATGGCGCTCTCGGCAGGTGAGTGTGCGAGCGCGCGCGTTGTGCCTGTCCTACGCCGCCGCGAAACGGACTGTCGTTTCAAACGTGTAGCCGCACGCCTCACAGCACCACAGGTGCCGCGCGCGATGCTCGTCGAGATATTCCGACCATTCCGGCATGAACAGTTGCGCGCCGCATTGGGCGCATTCGACGACCGGACGAGAGCGGACGAAACGCGTTGTGTTGCGTAGACGTAAATCCATCGGCCTTCTCCAAGACCTTGCAGCCCGTCCCTTATCTTCTCGGCCGAAAGTCTAGAAAACCCGCTCCTCCAATGAAGCAGGGAGGCTGACGTAAATGCGTCAGATGTTTGTGAATGGCGATAACGTGCAGCACTGAACGATAATCGTGGTCGATTACAATGCCACGAAGTTGCGGTTAGGTGTTCTTGCGCAGCCGGCTCAGACGGCTCGCGCTCTCCGGGTTGGCGGCGCCCGGCGGCATGCGGCCGGCAACCAGTTCGGCCGTCTGCTTCACGGTGTCGAACGCCTGATGCTCTGCCGACTCCGGCGTGAGTCCCGCCGTATGTGGCGTGGCAATTACATCTGCCCGCTTGGCGAGGAAGAGCGACGGCTTCTGGTCCGGCGCACGGCCGACATCCATTGCCGCGCCCGCAATCTGCCTGCTGTCGAGTGCTGCTTCGAGTGCCTTCTCGTCGACCAGATTGCCGCGTGACAAGTTGAGGAAAAATGCCGTCTTCTTCATCTGCGCAAATGCAGCAGCATTCATCAGGTTTTCGGTCTGCTCATTGGCAATCACCAGGCAAACTAGGAAGTCCGCTTGTTTGATCACATCGCCGAAAGGGGCTTGTTTCACGCCCGGCTCCTTGATGGTCTTGAAGGGATCGCTGACCAGCACGTTCATGCCGAATGCGACGCCAAGTCTCGCCAGATATTCGCCGATTGCGCCGTAGCCGAGGATGCCGAGCGTCGCGCCCTTGAGCTGCTTGCCCATGCGGGGCTCGGCGTCGTGGCCGGCGCGATATTCGTTGACCGACCGGGTGATGTGACGCCCGCAATCGATCATGTAGCCGATCGCCATCTCCGACACCGAGGCGATGAAGCCCGCCGTGGCGTTCGTCACCAGGATACCGTGCTTGCTCGCGGCCGGAACGTCGATGTTGCGGATGTCGATTGCGACGCGAAGGAAGGCGACGCAATCCGGCGCCTGCGCGAAAAATTCGGCCGGGCCCGGGGTCTGCCGGTCGGAAATGATGATCTCACAACCCTTCGCAACTTTCGCCAGCGTATCGGCGTCGAGCACCTTACCGGTCTCGTTAAGGCGAACATCGCCGAGTTTGCGCAGCTCGGCGAGCGCGCGCTGCCCGTAATAATTCTCCAGCATGTCCGGGATATGAGTGAGAAATATTTTGGTCATGGCGGTCGCCCTAATTGATGGCGCGGCGCCAGGGGCGCCGCGCCGGCAGATCAAAACAGAAGAAAAATCCGGATTCTAGAGGCGCTTCTTGCGCGCTTTTTTCTTCTTTTTAGCAGCGCCTTCGCTCTTCGACTTGCGCTTCATGTCCATCGTATGCGCCCGCTTGTAGGTCTGGATGTCCTTGAAGCGGCCCTTTTTGTCGCGGACGGCATAGAGCTTCTTGCCTTTCGAGCTGCGCATTGTGGTGCGTGCCATGGATATCCCCTGTGGCGGTGAATCAGCGGAACAATTATGGCCGCTGCCGCGACCCCGGCAAGGCGTTATACTTGGGGAGGGAGGCTTCCATGCCTGAGAAAGTCCTCACCAAGCCGCGCACCAAGGTCAGGACCAGGACCGAGCGGCCGAAGCTCTGGAAAGTCATTCTGCTCAACGACGATTACACCCCGCGCGAGTTCGTCGTGCAGGTGCTCAAGGCCGTCTTCCGGATGAACGAGACACAGGCCTATAAGGTGATGCTCACCGCGCATCAGAAGGGCGCCTGCGTCATCGCGGTCTTCACCAAGGACGTCGCCGATACCAAGGCCAAGGAGGCGACCGACCTCGGCAAGCAGAACGGCTATCCGCTTTATTGTACGACCGAGCCGGAGGAGTGACTTCCCCTCGCGCGCCCTTTAGGAAAGGGCAGCGAAAGGGAAAGTAAATGGCCAGACGCGTCCTGATCACCGCCGGCGGCGCCGGCATCGGTTTTCAAATTGCCAGCGCCTTCGCCGCCCAAGGCGACAAGATTTACATCTGCGACATCGACACCCAGGCGCTGGCTGCGGCCTCTCGCGCGATCCCCGGCGCGATCGTCAAGCCGTGCGACATGTCGAGCCGCGCCGAGATCGAGCGCATGGTGCCGGACGCGGCTGAGGCGCTCGGCGGCATCGACGTGCTGGTCAACAATGCCGGCATTGCCGGTCCGACCAAGCCGACCGACGAGATGCCGCCGGCCGAATGGGATCGCACGATGGCGATCAACATCACCGGCATGTTCGACGTGACGCGGCTTGCGATCCCGCACCTGAAAAAGTCGAAAGCCGGCGTGATCGTCAATCTGTCGTCGATCGCCGGCCGGTTCGGCTTCGCCAATCGCTCGCCTTATGCCGCGAGCAAGTGGGCGGTGATTGGCTTCACCAAGACTTTGGCCCTCGAGCTCGGCGAGTGGGGCATCCGCGCCAACGCCATCGCGCCGGGCGCGGTGGAGGGCGACCGCATCGAGCGGGTGTTCGCTGGCCGCGCGTCGATCAGCGGTCTCACCGCCAAGGAAGAACGCGCCAAGGCGATGAGCGAGCAATCGATCAAGCAGATGGTCGACCCGAAGGACATCGCCGCGCTTGCGGTGTTCCTGGCGTCGGATGCCGCGAAGGCAATCAGCGGGCAGGTGATCCCGATCGATAACGACCGGCAGAAGGCATAAATCCGCGAGCGTCTAGCGCCGCTTTTTGTCTTTCTTCTTTTTCTTGTCGGATTTCTTGTCGGCCTTTTTCTCCTTGGCCTTCTTGTCCGGTTTTTTCTCTTTCACCGGCTTGGCGGCAGGCTTTGCCGCTGGTTTCGCTGCCGGCTTTGCGGCCGCCTTCTTGGCCGCGGCAGCCTTTGCGGCGGCGGCGGCTTGCAGTGCCGCGACGGTCGCCTGCTTTTCCTTTACCTTCTCGGCGTTCTTGCGCTCCTGCGCTTCCTTGGCAAGGCGCAATTCGCGCAGCCGCGCGGTCTTTTCGCGCTCGTATTTGATGTGCGCGAGATATTCGGCCATCGCCTGCTCGCCCTCGCGCGCTTGCGCCTCGCGCCGCTCGGCGGTCAGCGCCGCGCGCTCCTCGTCGGTCGGCGTGCGCGCCGGCCCCTTGGCGGCGGGTTTCGGGGCGCCTTTGGCGGGCGGTTTGCCTGGTGGCTTGATTGGCGGTTTGGCCATCTCGTCGCGCGGTCCGGTCGTCGAAGGTCAGCCCTGAAAGAGGGCAAGAATCACTGCGAACGCTTGCATTTTATACGAATTGTGGCGCATTGCCGCATTCCATCCACATGCGGCGGCAGCCCAAAAGCTCAATCCAGCCGGGAGATCACGGCCAGCCGGTTGACCTTGCCGGCTTTGAAGGCGTCGAGGAACGTGTCGTAGTCCTTGAACGAGACGCAGCCGTTCGACTGCCCGCTCGGGCCCAGCATGTAGGTATGCGCCAGGATGCCGTCGCGGCCGAAAATGGCGTCCTCGCCGCCCATCGGCAGCATGCGGATCGCCTCGACGCCGTGGAACAGGCTCTCGCGCAGCTTGAGGTCGTAGACGTGCGGCGGCGTGACGCCCCGCATCCGCACGCTGGCGAAGCGCGGGTCGTCCATCTTGTCGCCCAGCCCGGAATGCGCCTCGAGCACGGTGCCGTCGGGCATGTACACCTTCTTGTCGGTGATGACGTAGACGGCGGTCTGCCGGTCGTACGGCGCTTTCGGGATGCCGTTATTGTCGCGGCCCAATCCATCGAGCGGGCCGAGTGAAGCGACCTGCACCGGCCCCCACAGCTTTTCCCGCAGCGTGAGCTTGTGCGCCGGCTTTGCCGGCTTGATCTCCGGCATGATCTTGGAGAGCGGCTTGACGGCAGGCGGCTTCACCGGCGGCACGACGGGATGCGCGGGTTTGTCCGCCAGATCGCGCAGCGAATTGCCGATCGAGCCGGTCACCTCCGGCGCGAAGATCTGCTCGCGGGTCGGCGGCGCGTAGGACATCAAGGTCATGTTGGCCTTGGCGCCTTTGGCATCCTCGGCCGCTTCGGCAGGCGTCTGCTCCGCCACCACGGCAGCGGGTTCGGTGGCGGGCGGGGCAAGGTCCGGCGTCGCCGTGGCGATTTCGGCTGGCTCGGCCACGCGGTCACGCGGTAGCGGAATGGCGGCGACCGCGACGGCCCGGCGCGGCCGAGCATGTGGTAACGGAACCTGAGATGGCGAAATAGCCGGCGCATTGTCACCAAGCGCGCCGAACGCAGCGTCGAACCGAGATGCCATTTTGACCGGAGCGTCGGCCTGTGGCCCAGCAGCCGGCCCGGCAAGATCGGCCACTGGCTGAGTCTTTGACTGACTCTTGAGCGAGGGCGAATTGGCGGCGAGCATCGGGTTGCGCTCGAACTGCGCCTGCTGCTCGGGCTCGGCCCAGGCGATCTTGAGTGCCTTATGGCTGGCGACATAATTCGGCAGCGAGCCCGTCTCGTGCGCGCGACCGAGCACGGCGACGGCGGCCCCGCCGAAACAGAGGCAGCCCAGCGTGACGCCGGCGATCGCGACATTGCGGTTGAAAGTGTTGGGAGGGCGCCGGCGCGAAACGCCGGAGACGGCCCGGTTCACGGGCTCTGTTGTTACGCGGTACGCCATTTCCAGCCCGGTACGCAGGGACACAACGAAGGGGCCAGCTTTGGCGAATTTCGTTAAAGTGCGCTTAAAACTCTATGAATTTCAGCATTTTGTATCGCTCTTGCAGCCCGTAAACGGCGCGCAAAACCGGTGATCTCCCGGAACTTTGCAGGGACGCCCCGGGTCCGTTGGCCTAAGATCAGTCGCCTTACGCGGTTGCGTAACGTCCTCTTTTCAAGCCGCATCCGCGGATTTCCAGCACAGCTCGAAGGCGGTGCTGTGCGGTTTTTGGAAGAGGACATCATGCGAAAGCTTTTATTGCTGCTGGCTGCGGCCGTGCTGATGTCGGCGCTGTCGGTGAACCAGAGTTTTGCTCAGGCGCCTCCGCCTGTCCCCGGGCATCATCAAGGCTGGCATCCCTGGCCGGTGGTCTGCGGCATGGTCTCATCGTTGTCGGTGATGGTCGGCAGCGAGATTCAGATGAACAATCCCGACGCCGTGCGGGGACGGCAACTCACGATCACCGAAGCGACGTGGTGGGCTTCGCTCTGTCCGGTCCTGCTGCCGCTCGCGCTGGTCTCGACCGCGACCTGCCCGGACAACAAGGCGACCGTCGAGGTCGCGCGGCTTGCTTATCTCTATACGAAGAAACGGCCAGGCGCCGATCAGGGCGCGTTCACGCTCGCTTATGCCGAAGCCTGCCGGGAGGGCAGGTTGTCTCGCGCGACGCGGCGGACGTTGATCAGGTTGGCAGGGTGATGCGTCGCGCCGTTGAAATGGAAAGGCCGCCCGGTTGAGGCGGCCTTTTGCTGTCGGGCTATGACTCTTCTGCTTACGAACACCCCGTCGTGCTTCCGCACGTGTTGCACTTCATGCACGTGCCGTTCCTGACCAGCGTGTAGTTCTGGCACTCGCCGCAGGGGTCGCCTTCGTAACCTTGCGCTTTTGCTTCGGCGCGCTTCGCTTTCGCGTCGGCCTTGGCATCAAGTTTCGGGTCATTTTTAGTTTCTTGCACCGCTTCCGCGCGGAATTCGAGCTTCTGCGCCGGGGAGAGCTTGGCTTCCGGTTCGGCTTTCAGCGCCACCGCACCGACAGCTTCGCCACGCGGGGCGGACGTGCCGCCGATCGCGCTCACATTGCCGGTTGCGCTGCCGCCACCTTCGCTCGACGTGCCGCTGCCGCGCACCACCGACAGCGGACGGTGGCGCGTGAGGCCGCGCGACACCAGGGTCGCCGCCGGCTTGCCTTCCTCTTCGCCCTTGCCGAGCGCATCGAACGCGCCTTCCGACGGATCGACATGGCCGAGGTCGAAGCGCTCGAGGTACGACACCGCCAGCTCGCGGAACACGTAGTCGAGGATCGACGTCGCGAACTTGATGGTATCGTTGCCCTGCACCGGGCCGGACGGCTCGAACCGGGTGAACGTGAAGGCGTCGACATATTCGTCGAGCGGCACGCCGTATTGCAGGCCGAGCGACACCGCGATCGCGAAGTTGTTGATGAAGGAGCGCAGCGCCGCGCCTTCCTTGTGCATGTCGATGAAGATCTCGCCGAGCCGGCCGTCGTCATATTCGCCGGTGCGCAGATAGACCTTGTGGCCGCCCACCACCGCCTTCTGGGTGTAGCCCTTGCGGCGTGACGGCAGCTTCTCGCGGCTGCGGATTTCCACCACGCGCTCGACGATCTTCTCGACCATCTTTTCCACGACCTGGGTCGTGCGCGCCGCCATCGGCTGCGCGAGCACGGCCTCGATCGCATCCTCCTCATCGTCCTCGTCGGCGATGAGCTGCGCGTTGAGCGGCTGCGACAGCTTTGAGCCGTCGCGGTAGAGCGCGTTGGCCTTGAGCGCGAGCTTCCAGGACAGGAGATAGGCCTCCTTGCAGTCCTCGACGGTCGCGTCGTTCGGCATGTTGATGGTCTTGGAGATCGCGCCCGAGATGAAGGGCTGCGCCGCCGCCATCATGCGGATGTGGCTCTCGACCGAGAGGAAGCGCTTGCCGGTACGGCCGCACGGATTGGCGCAATCGAACACCGCATAGTGCTCGGGCTTGAGGTGCGGCGCGCCTTCGACCGTCATCGCGCCGCAAACGTGGACGTTGGCGGCTTCGATCTCGCGCTTGGTGAAGCCGAGCGCGGCGAGCAGGTCGAAGGTGGGCGAGGCGAGATCGTCGGCGGAAATGCCGAGCGCGGTCTTGCAGAAATCTTCGCCCAGCGTCCACTTGTTGAACGCGAACTTGATGTCGAACGCCGTCGGCAGCGCCTTCTCGACTTTCTGCAAGGCTTCGTCGGTGAAGCCTTTCGCACGAAGAGTCGTGTGGTTGATCGCCGGCGCCTGGCCGAGCGAGCCGTGGCCGACAGCGTAGCTTTCGATCTCGCCGATCTGCGCTTCGCTGTAGCCGAGCGCGCGCAGCGCATCCGGCACCGCGCGGTTGATGATCTTGAAGTAGCCGCCGCCCGCGAGCTTCTTGAACTTCACCAGTGCGAAGTCCGGCTCGATGCCGGTGGTGTCGCAATCCATGACGAGGCCGATCGTGCCGGTCGGCGCGATCACGGTGGCTTGCGCGTTGCGATAGCCGTTCTGCTCGCCAAGCTTGATCGCCTTGTTCCAGGCAGACTTGGCGTGCGCGGAGAGAAGCTCGTAGCCTTTCACCGGCAGCGACGCGAGCGCGGCATGGTCGAGCGGCACCGGCGCGATCGAGACTTGCTCGTAGCCTTCCTTCTCGCCGTAAGCCGCGCGGCAATGGTTACGCATCACGCGCAGCATGTGCTCGCGGTTCTTCTCGTAGCCGGGGAAGGGGCCGAGCTTGCCGGCCATCTCCGCCGAGGTGGCGTAGCTGATGCCGGTCATGATCGCCGTCAGCGCGCCGGCGATGCCGCGGCCGGCCTCCGAGTCATACGGAATGCCGGAGGTCATCAGCAGGCCGCCGATGTTCGCGTAACCGAGGCCGAGCGTGCGGAATTCGTAGCTGAGTTCTGCGATCTGGCGCGACGGGAATTGCGCCATCATCACCGAGATTTCGAGGACGACCGTCCACAGACGGACGGCATGTTCGTAGCTCTCGACCATGAACTGGCCGGTCTTTTCGTCGCGGAACGTCAGCAGGTTCAGCGAAGCGAGATTGCACGCCGTGTCGTCGAGGAACATGTATTCCGAGCACGGATTGCTGGCGCGGATCGGGCCGGAGGCCGGGCAGGTGTGCCAGTCGTTGACGGTCGTGTGGTACTGTAGGCCCGGATCGGCCGAGGCCCATGCGGCGTAGCCGATTTTCTCCCACAGTTCGCGCGCCTTCACGGTCTTCGACACCTTGCCATTCTTGCGGAACGTCAGGTCCCAGTTGGCGTCTTCCAGCACGGCTTGCAGGAACGCATCGGTGACGCGCACCGAGTTGTTCGAATTCTGGCCGGCGACGGTGAGGTAGGCATCGCTGTCCCAATCGGTGTCGTAGATCGGGAAGTGGATGTCCTTGTAGCCCTGCTTGGCGAACTGGATCACCCGCTTGATGTAGTTGTCCGGCACCGCGTTCTTGCGCGCCGCCTTGATTTCGCGCTTCAGCGCCGGGTTCTTCTCCGGCATGAAGCAGTCGTCGCCCGAGCCTTCGCAGTTGATGCAGGCCTTCAGGATCGCCTTGAGGTGGCGCTGGTTGATCTTCGAGCCGGTGACGAGCGCCGCCACCTTCTGCTCTTCCAGCACCTTCCACTCGATGTAGGTCTCGATATCCGGATGGTCGGCGTCGACGATCACCATCTTCGCCGCGCGGCGCGTGGTACCGCCCGACTTGATCGCGCCCGCGGCGCGGTCGCCGATCTTGAGGAAGCTCATCAGGCCGGACGACTTGCCGCCACCGGACAGCCGTTCGCCTTCGCCGCGCAGCGCCGAGAAGTTCGAGCCGGTGCCGGAGCCGTATTTGAACAGCCGCGCCTCACGGACCCACAGGTCCATGATGCCGCCTTCGTTCACCAGGTCGTCGTTGATGCCCTGGATGAAGCAGGCGTGCGGCTGCGGGTGCTCGTAGGCCGACTTCGACTGCTCGAGCGTCTTGGTGAAGGGGTCGACATAGAAGTGGCCTTGGCCAGGGCCATCGATGCCGTAGGCCCAGTGCAGGCCGGTGTTGAACCATTGCGGCGAGTTCGGCGCGGCCATCTGCCTGGCCAGCATGTAGCGCATCTCGTCGTAGAAGGCCTTGGCATCGGCCTCGGCGTCGAAATAGCCGCCCTTCCAGCCCCAGTAGGTCCAGGTGCCGGCCAGGCGGTCGAACACC
>DASZXA010000092.1:0-36741 GCA_035546455.1 Pseudolabrys sp. | reverse complement strand
TACATCAGCGCGTCGATCTTCATCTTCGGCGGCGAGCTTAATTCGGTGATCGCCAAGGTGAGAGGCTCCAGGCGCGCCGCGCTTCCGAAGCAAGCTCGCAAATCCGCACAGCGCTCGCGATAGATGCCCATCCGGATCCGGTATCGAAACGAGGCGTTATCGTTACTGGATTATGACCGCTATCTAAAATCTTCCGATTCCATCCGAACTTTTCTTCAGAGTCCGCTGCTACTCCAGCGTGCACTATCTTATTTTAAAGTGGCGTCGGGGGATCAGTGCAGGCGTCGCTTCGCTATAATCCGGCATTTGACGGCTTGCGCGCCGTCTCGGTGATCCTGGTCGTTGCGGATCATTGCAATGTTCCCGGATTCAACCCGGGCTTTTTCGGCGTCGACTTCTTTTTCGTCCTCAGCGGCTTTCTGATTACCCGGCTTCTCGCCGCGGAGATCGAGACGAAGGGCCGGGTGGACCTGCTGCACTTTTACTTGCGGCGCTTTCTGCGTCTTGGGCCGCCACTGCTGCTGATGCTCGCGGCATATCTCGCCTTCGCCCCCACCGCATGGCCTCAGTTCAGCGTGGAAGAGCATCTTCGCGATGCCGCACTCACAGGATTCTATTTGTCGGATTACGCGCGTGCATTCTGGGGATTACCCAGAGTGTTGCAGCATTCCTGGTCGCTCTCGGTAGAAGAACACTTCTACCTGATCTGGCCCCTCGCCCTGCTGCTGCTCGCTCGCTGTGACGCGCGCCGGCGCGCTCAAATCTTGCTCGCACTCTTCCTGCTGGCCACGGCCTGGCGCATTTTCGAATATTATCACGCCGGCTGGACCGCGACCTATTACCGGTTTGACACTCGCACGAGCGGGTTGATTGCCGGGGCGCTGCTCGCGACGTGCCTGTCGCGCATGAACCCGATTCCCGAACGCACCGCCAACATCATCGGCATCGCTGCTTACGCTGCGCTGATGATATGCCTGTCCAGAGGATATTGGCGCTCACCTTGGGCGCTCGTTTGGATGACGACATTGGCCGAGCTGGCGGCTGTCGGGTTCCTGATCGCGGCCTCTTCATCCAAATCGTGGTTCCACTCGATGCTATCCACGCGGCCGCTTGTCGGACTCGGCATCATCTCATACGGCATCTATCTCTGGCACTATCCAGTCGCGGTCTATTTCAGGGATTGGCTGCCGTGGTACCAAACCGTCTCGATCGCTGCGGTTTTCGCCATTACGACTGCGACCGTGAGCTATCTGACGATTGAAAGACCGCTGCAACGTTATCGCCGCAGCCTTGGAGCCCGCGAGAACGGTCGCCAGGTTGGGACAAGAGCCAAGGATCGCGCCGTGATGCCGGCGAACGAGGTCGTGCCGACTGCAACCTGAAGAATGCGCGGAAACGGTTACGCTAAGCGCTCCGCCTCCAGCACGTCGTCGAAAGTCCGCAGCCCGGTCGTCGGCGCGTTGACCAGTACCGCCATGTTGCCGGGCGGATGCTGGTTCTTCCACATCATCGTGTGCGCCTTCGGGATTTCCTCCCACGACAGCGTCGTGCTGAGGCAAGGATCGATGCGGCGCTCGAGCACGAATCGATTCGCTGCGGAAGCCTGCTTCAAATGAGCGAAATGCGAGCCCTGAATGCGTTTCTGCCGCATCCAGACGTAGCGGGCGTCGAACGTGATGTTGAAACCGGTCGTGCCAGCGCAGAACACCACCATGCCGCCGCGCTTCACCACCATCGCCGACACCGGGAAAGTCGCCTCGCCCGGATGCTCGAACACGATGTCGACGTCGCGCTTGCCGGTGATGTCCCAGATCGCCTTACCGAAGCGGCGCGCTTCCTTGCTCCACTCGTTGAACTCGGGTGAGTTTACTTGCGGAAGCTGACCCCAGCAGTTGAATTCCTTGCGATTGATGACGCCCTTGGCACCGAGATCGAGAACGTACTGCGCTTTCGAGTCGTCCGAGATAACACCGATCGCGTTGGCGCCTGACGCCGCGGCAAGCTGAACGCCGAACACGCCGAGCCCCCCCGACGCGCCCCAGACCAGAACATTGTCGCCGGGCTTGAGCACATGCGGCGGATGACCGAACAACATGCGATACGCGGTCGCAAGCGTGAGCGTGTAGCAAGCCGCCTCTTCCCAAGTCAGATGCTTCGGCTTTTCCATCAATTGGCGCGACTGCACGCGGCAGAACTGCGCGAACGAACCGTCCGGTGTTTCATAACCCCAGATGCGCTGCGAGGGTGACAGCAGCGGATCGCCACCGTTGCAGTCTTCGTCGTCGCCGTCATCCTGATTGCAGTGGACGATGACTTCGTCACCGACTTTCCAGCGGCGCACCTTGGGACCGACGGCCCAGACGATGCCGGACGCATCGGAGCCCGCGACGTGGAACGGCTGCTTGTGCACGTTGAAGGGTGAAATCGGCTGACCGAGACCGGCCCAGACGCCGTTGTAATTGACGCCGGCGGCCATCACGAGAATGAGGACTTCGTCTTCGCCGATCGGCCAGGTCGGAACCTGCTCGAGCCGCATCGACTCTTCCGGTGGGCCGTGGCGTTCCTTGCGGATCGCCCAGGCATGCATCGTCGCCGGCACGTAACCCAGCGGCGGAATTTCGCCGACCGCGTAGATATCCTTCAGTGCCGCGACCTTCTTCTGTGCAACCGCTGGCATGTCGTCCTCCCAGACCTTTCCCAACAGTTTGGCCGACTAAATGTTGCACCGCAATATGACTTTTTATCGAGGTCAGAAGTGCCCGAAATCCGGCTTTTCGCGCCGGTTTGTAAGGGTTCGGCAATCCAGCCGGCCTAATTTGCCGCCATGGCAATTGCCGAAATTCACGCGCCACATGAGCGCCCTTTGGCGCGGCCAGTGGAGCTGACGTGCATCGCGCTGGCGATCGCGAATGCGGTCTATCTGCTCGCATCATATGTGCAGGGCAGTTGGCTGGTCGACCCGGGTGGCGCGGCGATCGAGTCCGACTTCGTCAATGTCTGGGCGGCGGGACACCTGGTTCTCCAGGGAAATCCGGCACTTGCCTATGACTGGCCGGCGCACAAGGCGGTCGAAGAGCTGGCGGTCGGTCATTCGTTCACCGGTTATTTCGGCTGGCACTACCCGCCGATGTTTTTATTTTTTGCCGCTACATTGGCGCTGTTTTCGTATGTCGGGGCCTATTTGGCCTGGGTGCTTGTCACTTTTCCGGCCTACGTGATCGTTGTTCGGCAGATCATCGGCGAGCGCGGCGGCGTGCTGCTCGCTCTCGCCTTCCCCGCCATCCTGTCGAATTTCATCGTCGGCCAGAACGGATTTCTCAGCGCCGCGCTGATCGGCGGCGCGCTGCTGACGATCGAGCGGCGGCCGATCCTCGCCGGCATCTTCGTCGGCCTGCTCACCTACAAGCCGCACCTCGGCCTGCTCTTTCCCATTGCGCTCATCGCCGGCGCACACTGGCGCGTCATCGCCAGCGCAACGGTGACGACGCTGCTGATCGCACTCGCATCGTGGCTCGCCTTCGGCACCGAAACATGGGTGGCGTTCTTCCAATCGATCCCGCACACCTCGCAGGCCTTCCTGTCCGACGGCTGGGCGAATTTCGGCAAGCTGCAAACTTTGTTCGGTCTGATGCGCGTCCTCGGCGCACCGGAAAGCATTGCCTGGTCGCTGCAAGTGACACTCGCGCTCGCCGGCGCAATGACGGTCGCGATAATCTGGCGCAGCAACACGTCATTTGAAATCAAGGCGGCCGCGCTCGCCACCGGCGCACTGCTGGCGACGCCTTATCTCTACACTTACGACCTCGTCGTATTGGCTGTTCCGCTTGCCTTTCTCTACCGGCTCGGCCGCCGCGAGGGTTTCCTCAGCCATGAGCCGGGCGGCATCGCGCTGGCCTGCGTGCTGATCGCAAGCTTTCCGTTCGTGAGCATGCCGGTCGGCTTCTTTGCAGTTTGCACGGTCGCCGCGCTGGTTGTCCGGCGCGCCTTCCTTAATCCAGCCGTTAAAAGTGCAGCGGCCTCATAACGCGATGCCTAACCATTCTCCTTCTGCCGCTGTTAACCGCAACGCCGTTACGTCCTACCCGGACGAACGGACCTCGATGACCCAATCCGAAGAAAAAGACGCGCTCCGCCTGTTGCGCTTCAACTGGCTGGTGATCGGAGGCCTTGCGGCAACGCTCGCCGTAGCGATGCTGGCGACCGGCTTCTCGCTCAAGTTCTGGAGCGCATTGTCGGCCGGTGGCACTGCCGCCGTCTATCTCGCCGCCGCGTTCTACAATTCCCGCCGCGGCGCCAAGCGCGACCCGCTGGTGATTTTTGCACTGGGCTCGACCGGCCAGGTGTTGCTGATCGCGGTGCTGATCGGCCCCATGACCTATGTCGCCGCCTCGGCCAACCTGCCGCTTCAGGACGCGGCGCTCGCCGCAATCGACCGTGCGATGGGCTGGGACTGGCGCACGCAGTTCGGCTTCATGACGCACCACGACACCCTTATGTCGGCGGCGCTTGCCGCCTATTCGATGATCACTTGGCCGGGGTTCGGCATTCCGGTCGCCCTGTCATTCGGCAAGAAATACCGCCGCTTGCAGGAATTCACCCTCGCGCTGGCGCTCTCGCTGATCGTCACCATCGCGATCTCCACACTCGTCCCGGCCTATGGCGTCTATGACGCAAAAATCCTGACCGGCGACGATGCCGTGTTCCAGTCGCCGGCCTATCTTTCGCACCTGCATGACTTCCCGGCGATCCGTGACGGCTCGCTGCGCGTGCTCGACCTGATGCACCTGTCCGGCATCGTCACCTTCCCGAGCTTCCATGCGACGTCGGCCATCATCTTTCTCTGGGCGATGTGGTCGGTCTGGTGGATGCGGCCGATCGCTGCGGTAACGATGGGCGCCATGCTGCTGGCGACGCCGATGGTCGGCGGCCACTATCTCATCGACATCTTCGCCGGCATAGCCGTCGGGATCGGCGCCATCGCTGCGGCGCGATGGGCCAGCAGGCGCGTCCTGGCCCAAACCGCACCTGTATTCGCGGCGCTGGAAACGTCACCAAGGACGTGAGCGCTTTCCACAGTGCCCTTCCGGGGGCGGGCCGAATGTGATGCAATTCCCCGTTGCTCGCGGCCGGCTGGGCCGCATGCTGGGGACACTCACATGAGCATCGAAGGTCTGATTATTCTGCTGATCGTTGGCGCGATCGCCGGCTGGCTGGCCGGTCAGATCATGCGAGGCTTCGGTTTCGGCCTTGTCGGCAACATCATTGTCGGCATCGTAGGCGCGTTCATCGCAAGCTGGCTGCTGCCGCGGATCGGTATCTTCATCGGCGGCAACATACTCGGCGCGATCATCAACGCCACGATCGGCGCGGTGATCCTGCTGGCGATCATCGGATTCTTCAAACGCGCGTAGCGTATGACAGCAAGCCGCAGGGCAACACTCTACGGCTTGCTCTTTTGCTCTTTCAATTTCACCAGCGCGGCCAGCGCCGCGTTGATCGGCGCCGCAAGGCCGAGCGCCTTCGACTCGCGCGCGATCAGGCCGTTGAGATAATCGATCTCGGTCGGCTTGCCCTTCATCAAATCCTGCGCGGTCGACGACATCGTCGTCGCCATCGTGACAACGCGCTGCAACGCGGCTTCGACCGCTTCACGTTGAAGCGGCACACCTTTGCGCTGCGCCAGCGCCACAACCTCGTAACCGGCCTGCCCCATCAGCTCGCGGACTTCCGGCATCGCCGCCATCTCGCCGTAGGGCTTTTCGGTCAGCGCGCAGACCGCGTTGTAGCAGCAGTTCTGCATCAGCTTGGTCCAGAGACCGAGCTCGATCGACGATGAAATCTCCATCGGAATTTTGGCGGCATCGAACGTCTGCTTGATCATCGCAAGCTTGGCATCGTCGATCCCCCACGCAGGCAAACCGCCGAGCACGATGCTGCCGCCGCCGGTGTGCTTGACGTGACCGGGGCCGGGCATGTTGGCCGCGGTGTAGACGATGCCGGCAGCGACCGGCCGTTCGGCTTGGGCGCGAATGCGCTCGACATTACCAATGCTGTTCTGAAGGCTGACGAGGACCACGTTTTTCGCCAGATGCGGCGCGATGGCTTTCGCCGCGGATTCGGTGTCGGCGCTTTTCACGCAGACCAACACCAGATCGGCGTCGCGGACACCGGACGGCTCCATGGTGGCCTCGAGCGGAATCGCTGTCTTGGTGCCGCCGCTCTCCAGGATGAGGCCGTCGCGCTTGATCGCCGCGACATGGGATTGGCGGGCGATCAGCCTCACTCTGGCGCCGCTCTGCGCCAGCTTGCCGCCGAAATAACAGCCGAGGGCGCCGGCCCCCATCACAGCAATTCGCGCCGCCACGTCGTTCCTCCGCAACCAAGCCTCGACCAATGGACTTATTGCATCGCAGCAATGGGCAGTCCATTCTGCCCGCGAATAGCGACCATGACCGAGCCGCCGAAGCAACAGACGCGCGACAGACCGTGGATCTTCCGCACTTATGCGGGACATTCGACCGCGGCGGAGTCGAACGCGCTCTATCGCAAGAACCTCGCCAAGGGACAGACCGGCCTTTCGGTCGCTTTCGATCTACCGACCCAGACCGGCTACGACAGCGACGACGCCCTGGCGAAAGGCGAAGTCGGCAAGGTTGGCGTGCCGATCTCGCACATCGGCGACATGCGGAAATTGTTCGACAGCATTCCGCTCGAGACGATGAACACCTCGATGACCATCAATGCCACCGCGGCGTGGCTGATGGCGCTCTACATCGCAGTGGCCGACGAACAGGGCGCACCGCGCGCATCGCTGACCGGCACCATCCAGAACGACATCATCAAGGAATACCTGTCGCGCGGCACTTACGTGTTTCCGCCGGCGCCCTCGATGCGGCTCATCAAGGACATCGCGATCTTCACGACGAGCGAATTGCCGAAGTGGAATCCGATGAACATCTGCTCCTACCACTTGCAGGAAGCCGGCGCGACGCCGGTGCAGGAACTGGCGTTCGCGCTGGCAACCGCGATCGCCGTGCTGGACACGGTGAAGGCGTCCGGCCAGGTCGACGAAGCGAAATTTTCCGAGGTGGTCGGGCGCATCTCGTTCTTCGTGAATGCCGGGCTGCGCTTCATCACGGAAATCTCAAAGATGCGCGCCTTCGTCGAATTGTGGGACGAGATCACGCGCGAACGCTATGGCATCACCGATCCGAAGCACCGGCTGTTCCGCTATGGCGTTCAGGTGAACTCGCTCGGCCTGACCGAGCAGCAGCCGGAGAACAATGTCTCGCGCATTCTGCTGGAAATGCTGGCGGTGACGTTATCGAAGAATGCGCGGGCCCGCGCCGTGCAACTGCCGGCGTGGAACGAGGCGCTCGGCCTGCCGCGGCCATGGGACCAGCAATGGTCGCTGCGGATGCAGCAGATTCTCGCCTACGAAACGGACCTGCTGGAGCACGGTGACATTTTCGACGGCTCCAAGGTGATGACCGAGAAGGTCGAACGGCTCAAGAAAGACGCGCGCGAAGAGCTGCGCCGCATCGACGAGATGGGCGGCGCGGTGAAGGCGGTCGAGAGCGGCTACATGAAGCAGCAGCTCGTGGAGTCGAACACCGCACGGCTCGAAGCGATCGAGCGCGGCGACCAGGTGGTGGTCGGCGTCAACAAATATCTCGAAAGCGAGCCGTCGCCCTTGGGCGGCGGGACCGAGCAGATTCTCACGGTGTCCGAGGACGCCGAGCGCGACCAGATCGCCCGGCTGAAAGAGTGGCGAGCGGAGCGCGACAACAGCAAAGTGAAAGCGGCGCTGGCGGCGCTGAAGAAAGCGGCGATATCGGGCGACAACATCATGCCGGCCTCGATCGAGTGCGCGAAGGCGGGCGTCACCACCGGCGAATGGGGCTGGACGCTGCGGCAGGCGTTCGGCGAATACCGCGCGCCGACCGGCGTCGGCAACGCGATGCGGAATGACGTCGACGGGCTCGACGAGGTGCGCGCCGACGTCGATCGGGTGTCGCGCAAGCTGGGGCGGCGGCTGACCTTCCTGGTCGGCAAGCCGGGGCTCGACGGCCATTCCAATGGCGCCGAGCAGATCGCGGTGCGGGCGCGCGATTCCGGCATGGCGGTGGTCTACGAGGGAATCCGGCTGACGCCGGAGCAGATCGTCGCCGCGGCGCAGGCGCAAAATGCCCACGTTATCGGGCTTTCCGTGCTGTCGGGCAGCCACTTGCCGCTCGTTACGGACGTTGTCGGGCGGCTGAAAGAGGCTGGCGTCGACATTCCGGTCGTTGTCGGCGGCATCATCCCGCCGGAAGACGCGCAGGTGCTGGAGAAGAACGGCGTCGCCGCCGTCTATACGCCGAAGGATTTCGAGCTCAACCGCATCATGTCGGACGTGGTGCGGATCGTCGAACGGGCGAACGGCGCCAGCAACGTGTAGAGATCAGTTGCGGCCGTTCCGTGCCGCCTCCCGTACACTCGACGGCGTCTCGCCGAAGTGGCGGCGAAACGCGCGGTTGAAATAAGACAGATCGCCGAAGCCGACTTCAAAGGCGATGGAGCTGATGGTTCGCTTTACGTGCCTGGGATCGGTTAGCAATCGATAGACCCGCGCCAGACGCTGGCCAAGGACGTAGTCGGTAAACGAGGCGCCGCTGTCCTCAAACAATCTCTGAATATAGCGCGGCGTGATGCCGTGGCGGGTCGCGAGCGCGCCGATCGTGAGCATCCTGTTGCCGAGATTCTTTGCAATATCGATCTTGATGGCGCTCAATCGCGCGGCGCGGAGACCCCGGTCATTGGCAGCGGCTGCGGCATCACCTTTCGCGCCGAGCGCAAGCGCCACGAGGTCGTACGTGTGACTGACGGCCAAATGCTGAAACTCAGCGGCGACCAGGTCATCACCCGCAAGCAAGCTCGCGGCGTAACTTTGCAGCAGCGCCAATATCACCGTCCGCGGGATAGGCCGGCCGATTTTATCTTCGATGTCGGGAACTTGGGCGATCAGGACTGCGCGAGGAATGCGAAGCCCGATATAGCGAGAGGACGACGGCCGGTTGACCGTTCCGATATCGCCGCACGACAGCAGAACAGCGCCGCCTTCATTTAGAACGATCTGCTGGCCGCATTGCGACACGCTAACGTCACCCCAATTCAACGCGAGGCCAAAATCGTCGTTACCGTCCGCCATAAGGGCGCGCGTTCTCCGATCGCGCGCACAGGAGATTCGTCCCGACACCAGGCGAAGGCCGGGAAGCGCGCGCAGCCGCAAATCCGCATGAAACGGGCGGTTCGGCAACGGCTCAATGTCGAGACGCAGAATCGTCTGGCCATAAACTTCGCGCCAGATCGCAATCTTGTCGGCTTCAGGCAAACAATCGGTCGAAAAATACCGCGTCTGCTGAAAATCAGCGGTCCTGGAAATCATCGGGTGCGTCCCCCACGCCGGAATCACCCGTGATCTCTTCCGGCCGCGCCAAAACTCGCAACAGGTGTGTAAAAAGTCAACGAGTTCGCCTTAAGCCGCAACATTGGTCGCCACCGTCCAAGTCGCGCGATCGGGCATTCACTAAGTTCCAGCCTGAGATCGCGCGGCGGTCGCGCGGCATAGGTGACTCATGATTCCTGCACGGTTTGTAGTTTCCGCGGCGTTTGTTGCGATCATCACTTTGTCCACGTCCGCATTTGCGGCAGAGCGGCCACAACGGGTCAGTTGGAGCGGCTTTTACGGCGGCATTAACGGCGGCTATGGCTGGGGTAGCCCCACCGGCCATCTAAGCTGGGAATCGGCTGCAACGAATACCTTCAATGCGCCGCTCGCAGATTCTAATTATACGCCGCATACCGGCGGGGCCCTTGGTGGCCTGCAGCTTGGCTACAACTATCAGATCAATACCGCAGTCATCGGCGCTGAGGTCGATTTCCAATTCAGCGACGTCAGCGGCTCAACCACAACACCATCGACGCTGCTGCCGAACGCAGGCCCCGACTTCGCGCATTTCAGCGCGTCGCAGCGGCTCGAAATGTTCGGAACGTTACGCGGCCGCGCCGGATTTCTCGCCGCCGACAGTCTCCTGCTGTTCGCGACCGCCGGCCTCGCCTATGGCCAGATAAAATCCGAAACACATTGGCAGTACGATACCGCCCCGTTCGTTAGCTATGTCGGTACCGAAACGAAAACCAAGATCGGCTACGCTATCGGCGGCGGCGGCGAATGGGCGATCAATCGAGCCTGGTCGGTAAAGGTTGAATATCTCTATCTCGACTTCGGCACGATCCGCACCGCAAGCGGCAATGTCGGCTTTTTCACGACCTTTGACCAAAAAACTGCCAGCAATCTCGTCCGAGTTGGGCTGAATTATCATTTCTGATTCGCGAGCGAACGGCGTGAGCAACGTGTAGGCTGTGCTCCTCAGTGGAGGGGCGCACCATGACCACACAACCGACGACCACCAAGCCGAACAAGAATTATTCGCCGAAGCTGTTCTACCTGATCAGCGTTTTGCTGATCGGCAATTTCCTCTGGCGCATGATCGGCACCGCCAACGAATATCCGCCGCGCAGCGTGCAGCTTCTGGAAATGGCGATCGACGCCGGCATGTCGATCGGCCTGATCGGCATCCGCAAGAGCGGACCGCAACTGCTGTTCGTCGTCGCGCTGATCTGCGGCATCGGATTGTTCGGCATCCGCATGCACAGCGACGCGAGCTGGTGGACCGGCCACTGGCACTACGCCCTCGACCGCCGCTAGGCGAGGCGCGACAGCGCCTCCGCCAGCTTTCCGGGTGACACCGGCTTGGTGAAGTAGGCGTTCATGCCGGCGGCGCGGGCGGCAACTTCGCCGCCTTCGGTGCGGCCGGAAATGCCGATCACCGGTGTCTGCGCGGCCGCGCCCGGCAGTGCGCGAATGCGGCGCGTCGCCTCGAGGCCGTCGATCAGCGGCAGCGCGGCATCCATCAGGATGACGTCATAGACCGCATTGGCGGCGGCCTTCACCGCGGCCTCGCCGTTCTCAACGAAGTCGGCGCGGTGGCCGAGCTCGGTGAGGATGGTGTTCATCACCACGCGGCCATACGGATTGTCCTCGGCGCAGAGCACGTGGAGACTGCGGGTTGGCTGATTTGTTGTCGCGCCCGATGTTGCGCGTGATGACGGCGCGACGACGACGCTCAGCGTGAACGTCGAGCCGCGGCCCGGCGCACCGGTGACGGCAAGATCGCCGCCCATCGCGCGGGCAAGGCGGCGCACGAAAACGAGGCCGAGGCCGGTGCCGCCGAAGCGGCGCGCGACCTCTTCGCTCGCTTGCGCGAACGGCTTGAACAGCTTGGCGATGTCCTGCTTCGACAGGCCGATGCCGCTGTCGGACACCGAGAAGACAAGCCGCACATGCTTGCCGGCGGGCTCGGCGTTGGCCGCGAGCGTGACGACTCCGCGCTCGGTGAACTTCACGGCGTTGTCGGCCAGGTTTTCCAGCGCGGCGCGCAGCCGCATTTCGTCGCCGACCACCATCGCCGGAAGGTCGCGCGCGATAGCAATATCCGCCTGCAAGCCCTTGGTATCGGCGCGAGCGGTGAGCGCGTGGCCGACGACTTCCACCAGGCGGCGCGGCGAGAACGGCTCCTCGCGCAAAGTGAGGCCGGTCGCTTCGGCCTTAGCGGCGTCGACGATCAGCGTCGTCATCGCGGCGAGGTGCTCCGCGCCGCTTTTCACCGCCTGCGCCCATTGCCGCTCGCGCTCGCCGAGATCGGACGACGCGAGCAGCTCGGCCAGCGCGAGAATGCCGGTCAGCGGGGTGCGGATTTCGTGGGCGATGCCGGCCAGCGCCGTCTCGATGGCGCGCGGCTGCGGCGCCCGCGCAGGCTTGCGCGCGGCACTCCGCTTGCGCGGTTTCGCGCTTTTTTTGGCTCGCTTTGCCATCTGACCCCCGGCCACAATGCCACGTTGCGCGATCAGCCGAGGCCAACCATTGCGCGGATATCCACCGGCGATTTGCCCTGCGCGCGAAGCTCGCGAAGGCCGGTGGCTTGGGTGGATTTCGACAATTTGCGGCCTTCCGGGTCGAGAACAAGCCGGTGATGCCGATAGCGCGGGGCCGGCAGGCCGAGCAGCGCCTGCAGGACGCGATGCACCGAGGTAGCGTGCGTAAGGTCTTCGCCGCGCACGATGTCGGTGACGCCTTGCGCCGCGTCATCGATGACCACGGAGAGATGATAGCTGGTCGGTGTCTCCTTGCGCGCAAGGATGACGTCTCCCCACGCCGCGGGATTGGCGTCGATAGATTTGCCGTCCTCGTTCCATTGCAGGGCGCCGGTGCGCGCGATTGCAACGTGCATGTCGAGACGAAGGGCATAAGGTTCACCCGCTTCGATGCGGCGCTGGCGCTCGGCGGCGGAGAGCGACTTGCCGGCGCCGGAGTAGAGCGGCGCGCCGTCGGGATCGCGTCCGGTTGCCGTGCGCGCGATCTCGGCGCGGCTCTCGAAGCTCGGATAGATAAGGCCAAGGCCATCGAGCTTTGCCAGAGCCGCGCGATAATCATCGTACTGTTCGGATTGCCGCCGGACCGGCTCCTCCCAGCTCACGCCGAGCCAGCGCAGATCCTCGTAGATCGCCTGCTCGTACTCCGGGCGGCAGCGGGTTTCGTCGATATCCTCGACCCGCAGCAACAGGCGGCCACCCGCCGCGCGCGCCAGGTCGGCGTTCAGCAGCACGGAATAGGCATGGCCGAGATGCAGGTAGCCGTTCGGCGATGGGGCGAAGCGGAACACGCTCATGTTGTTTTATACCGTGGCGAAAGGCTATGCAGAACGCCGCATGACGAACTTCCTCCACACCCAGGACGATCTGGAAGCCGGGCTGCAAAAGCTGCTGGTGGCCGATCCGCGCCTGGTGCCGGCCGCAGCGAAAGCCGGCTCCTTCGCATTGCGCCGGCGCGAGGCCGGATATCCCGGCCTGTGCGCGATCGTCTGCGGGCAACAACTGTCGACCAGCGCGGCCGCGGCCATCCGCGACCGGCTGTTCAAGGCGCTCGACCCGTTTCATCACGACGCTGTGCGGCTGGCGCGGCCGGACAAGCTCAAACGGCTCGGCCTCTCCAACAACAAGATCAAGGCGATCAAGGAAATCGGCAAAGCGGTTGCGCGCGGCGAGATCGACCTCGACGCGGTCGGCAACATGGATGCGGACGTCGCACATGCCGAACTGGTCAAGCTGCACGGTGTCGGACCGTGGACCGCCGACATCTATCTGCTGTTTTGCCTCGGACATGCCGACGCATTTCCATCCGGCGATCTCGCCGTGCAGGAAGCGGCAAAGATTGCGCTCGGTTTACGAAAGCGGCCAAGCCCGGACCGGCTGACGAAGATCGCGGAAGCGTGGCGCCCATGGCGCGGTGTGGCCGCGCATCTGATGTGGGCCTACTATCATGTGGTGAAGCGCCGCGAAGGCATCTCGCTCGAGACGAAGGCGAAGCCCAAAGCGAAGACCAAGCCGAAGACCAAATCGAAATCAAGGAAGACGAAGGGAAAGACCAATGGCCGACGCGCCAAATCTTGACGGGCCGCGCCTCGCGCCGACCTCAGGCAAGGCCAGGAGCCTGGTCGTTTTCCTTCACGGCTACGGCGCCGACGGCAACGACCTGATCGACATCGGCCGCGCCTGGCAAAGCCTGCTGCCGGACACCGCGTTCGCGTCACCGCACGCACCGCGGCCGTGCGGCCAGGCGCCGGTCGGCCGCGAGTGGTTTCCGCTGACGATGCGCGAGCCGTCCGAACGCTGGACCGGCGTCAATTCGGCCGCGCCGGTGCTCAATGCCTTTCTCGATGCAGAGCTGGCGCGGCACAGCCTGCCCGGCTCGGCACTGGCTTTGGTCGGCTTCAGCCAAGGCACGATGATGTCACTGCATGTTGGGCTGCGCCGCGCCGTCGCGCCCGCGGCGATCGTCGGCTATTCCGGCATGCTGGTAACACCGAACGACGACGCCGAGATCGACAAGTTTGCCGAGGAGATCGTCGCGCGCCCGCCGGTGCTGCTGATCCACGGCGATCAGGATCAACTCATTCCGGTGCAGGCGCTGCTGCATGCCGCGCAGGGGCTGGCGTCGCTCGACATTCCGACGCAGTGGCACATCTCGCCCGGCGTCGGCCACGGCATCGACCCGGAAGGCCTGCGTCAGGGCGGCGAATTCCTGAAGCGAAATCTCAAGGCTTGACGCTGATGTGTCCGGTCATGTTCGGATGGAATTTGCAGTAGTAGTTGAATTCGCCGGCCTTTTTCAGCGTCAGGCTCTGCTTCTTGTTCGGGAAAATCATGATGTCGAACGACTTGTCGCGCGCCGTCGAGGTATGCGCGACAAGGTCGACGTTATTCCATTCGATGGTATCGCCGACGCGGGCAGAAATGTTCATCGGCGCGTAAGCGACCTTGTCGATCGTTACGTTGATCGTCTCGGCGCCCGCCGGAGCCACGAGCGCAACCGACAAAGCCGTCGCGACTGCGATCAATCCTGCCCGCATCGGCTAACTCCTTACTTCAGTTCCGACGCAACATGCTCGGCATGCTGCTGGTGGCCCTGGAAGATCTTGAGGCCGGTCTCCAGCAGGCTCTTGAGCTCGGCATTGCTGGCCGACGGGATCAGGGCGGTTTCCAGCGCGCCATTGACGGTCTTGTGGTAGGCGACCTCGTTGTCGACGTAGGCCTTGTCGAACGCCTTGCCGCTGAGCTTCGCCAGCTTGGCGCGCTCGTCGGCCTGGCCCTTGGCGATTGCCTTGCTGGTGTCGTTGTCCTGCGGCGTCACCTTGAGCTTCTTGACCAGCGCCAGCGCCTTGTCGTTCACCGCCTTGTGGTCGGTCAGCATGTTCTGCGCGAAGGCACGAACTTCCTTATTCTTGGATTTCTTCATCGCCTGCTCGGCATTGGCGATGTCGGCGAGCCCCGCCGTGTAGGCGATGTGTGCGATCTGCGCATCGTTCGGCTTGGTGCCGGAATTGGCGCTCTGCGCGTTGGCAGCGCCGCCGATCAGCAACGCTGCAGCGAATGCCGCAGCAAGTGTTTTGAGTTTCATCCTGTCCTCCGTGTTGGCCGTGCTCGGCCGTCTACGGAGCATTGGATGCAATTGGCGGCGCGAGGTTCCCGGATTATTGCTGTTCGTTGAGCCGCGCGATCACGCGATCCGCCATGCGCTCGCAACGCGCGCCGCCGAAGTGATAGGTGTCGGCCAGCATCGGCCCGACATTCTCCTCGAGCTCACGGCGCAGCAAGGCCCGCGCGCGATGCAAGCGCGTCTTCACAGTCTCCGGCTTGAGACCGAACAGCTCGGCGGTTTCCTCGACGCTCATCTCCTCGATGACGCGCGCGACCAGCACGACGCGATAAACGTCGGGCAGCGCGTCGATCGCCTTTTCCAGCACGTTGTTGAGTTGCGTTTGAGCCATGGCTCGTTCCGGATCCAATTGCGGGGCAGCCAGCGGAAACGGCACCAGTTGTCCGTTATCGGCGCGCTCGACATCGGCGAAGTCGGCAGCCGGGCGGCGCTTGCGCAGCCGGCCGAGCGCCTCGTTGACGACAATGCGCGTGAGCCAGGTGCTCAGCGCGGAGCGGCCCTCGAACTCGTGCAGCCGCGAGAAGGCGCGCACATAGGCCTCCTGCACCGTATCCTCGGCTTCCCAGTCATCCTTGAGAATGGCGCGGGCGACACGAAACAGCCGCGGGTTATTTTGCCGGATGATGGTGCGGATTGCGGCCTCGTCGCGGCGGACAGCGCGCGCGATCAGGTCCCGCTCGGTGAACAAGGGTGTGGTGGCGGCCGGTACGCTCAAGATCGCGGTCTCCGTTTCCGACCTATTGGATGCAGCCCAGAACCAAAGGTTCCTGGCGGCGGCCCGGCACCGATACGCCGGACAGGTGGACTATGCCACTGAGATGGCTTCACAATCCCGTCACAGCCTCATAGAATTATGCGGAATCAACCGACGAGGTTGAGGAGCCTCGATTGAACGTCCACGTTTCACCTGGTGGCTTTCCGGCTCTAGTGCTCAACGCCGATTTCCGGCCGCTGAGTTACTACCCGCTGTCGCTGTGGTCCTGGCAGGACACGATCAAGGCGGTTTTCCTCGAACGGGTGAACATCGTCGCCAATTACGACCGGGCGGTGCACTCGCCGAGCTTCGAAATGAAGCTGCCGAGCGTGGTGTCGCTCAAGACATTCGTGAAGCCGTCGACCCATCCGGCCTTCACCCGGTTTAACGTGTTCCTGCGCGACCGCTTCTCCTGCCAATATTGCGGCGAACGCGATGACCTCACCTTCGACCATCTGGTGCCCCGCTCACGCGGCGGCCACACCACCTGGGAGAACGTCGTCGCCGCCTGCGGCCCGTGCAATCTGCGCAAAGGCAGCATGACGGTCGACGAAGCCAGGATGTGGCCGGCGCAAATGCCGTTCCAGCCGACCGTGCATCATCTGCACCGCAACGGCCGGTTGTTCCCGCCGAATTACCTGCACGAAAGCTGGCTCGATTATCTCTACTGGGACAGCGAACTCGAGCCGTAAGCGGTGCGCTCACCAATCGTGCGGAAAAATTGCGAGATTGGGTTACGCAATTGCCTCTGGAACTTTAGCCTCCCCATTCCGACTTAAGGGCTGCCAGTCACTGCGTCGCCAAAGGAATTTCTCAATGCAGATTGCCTCGCACCTCGCCCTCAAAATCGTTGCCGCCGCGCTCCTCGCCGGCGCGACGGTACTTCCCGCGCATGCCGAAGGCGCTTTCTCCGACTTCCCCGGCAGCTGGTCGGGCACCGGGAAAATCCGCGTGCAAGGACAAAGCCCCGAGCGCCTGCGCTGCAAGGCCAACTACCGGCTCCGCGGCAGCAGCGGCAACCAGATCGATCTGCAGCTGAGTTGCGACAGCGACAGCTACAAATTCGACCTGGTCGGCGATTTTGAAGTTGACGAAGGCAACAAGCTGTCCGGGCATTGGACCGAGAACAGCCGCAATGTCGGCGGTTCGGCGATCGGAAATGTTCGAGGCGACCGGATGCAAATTCACATCGAAAGCTCGGCTTTCAGCGCGACTCTCAACATGACAACCAAGGGCCGGTCGCAAAAGATTTCCTTCGACGCGCATGGCGGCGGACAAGTCGTCGACTCCACCATTACGCTGAACCGCTAAGAACGAATCGGGTCGCCGAGAATGGAGACACGCGCGCATTACACCCTGATCGGCGCCTTTGTGGTGGCGGTGATCGGCGCGACGTTTGTTTTCATCTACTGGCTGCAATGGGGCGGCGGCCTCGCGCAACAGACGCAGTATCGCGTCAGGTTCGAACAGCCGCCGAGCGGGCTTGCCTCGCTGTCGACGGTGACATTCAACGGCGTGCGGGTCGGCACCGTGACGGCGCTGCGTCTCGACCCGAAAAATCCGAAGGCGCTGGTGGCGCTGATCTCCGTCGATCCATCGACTCCCATCCGCGCCGATACCCAGGCCGAACTGAGCTACCAAGGCTTTACCGGCGCGCCGGTGCTGGCGCTCAAGGGCGGCGACGCCAATGCGGCGAAATTGTCGACGGCGAACGGCCCACCGGTGTTGACCGTGAAGGCGAGTTCCAGCCGCGACCTGACCGAATCCGCGCGCGACACGCTCGGGCAGATCGACAAGGTGATCTCCGACAATTCCAAGCAACTCAACGTCGCGATCAACGGCATTGCGACCTTCGCCGACATGCTCGGCCGCAACTCCGGGCGGGTCGAAGGCCTGATCGGCGGGCTGGAGAAACTGGCCGGCACCGGCGAAGCCGCCAAGAAGCCGGCGACTTTCGACCTGTCGGCGCCGAGCGACTTCCCGCAGATCAAGGACATCGCGGCCCAGATGACGGTGCCCGACATCAACGCCACTCTGGTCTACGACACGCAGCGCATGCTGGTGCGCACGCCGGACGGAAAATACTCGAACGTCGAAGGCGCCGAATGGGCCGACAACCTGCCGAAGCTCATTCAGGCCAAGGTGGTGCAGAGCTTCGAGAACGCCAAGCAGCTCAAATCGGTCAGCCGGCCGATCGACGATCTGCAACCGGAGTACCGGCTGGAATTGTCGATCCGCGGTTTCCAGATCGTGCCGGCGCAAACGCCGAGCGCGGTGGTCGAGCTGGCGGCGCGCATCGTCACCGACAAAGGTGAGGTCAAAGGCGCGCACATCTTCAAGACGACGGAGCCGCTGCAAGCCGTGCAGGCCGATCAAGCCGCCGCCGCGCTCAACAAGGCGTTCGGCAAAGTCGCGCAAGACCTGGTGGCGTGGACGGCAAACGCGATTTAGCCAGCTAATAAGCGGTTAATGCGCCCGTCTTGATGGCGTCACATTGCTCCCCCATATAGGGAAACGTGGCAGCGTTGAGTTGCCATAGACGACCACAAGGAAGGTGACGCCGGATGTAAGCGCACCGACCCCTTCGTGGTCGTTATGTTTTTGGAGCGTCGGCGTGCCGCGAATAGACGCCGTAGCAACCCCACCCTGCCAGCACCGCCAGCACGCCCGACACCAGCACGTTCCAGCCCGGCAGCGAGATGCCGAACAGGCGCCACGCCGCCTGATCGCAGCGCACGACGCTGATGCCGCTCTGAAGCTGGTTGAGCAGCGTGCCGGTGCCTTTGAAATCCGCGCCGGTGCCTGAGCACTCGGCCGGACCGGGCCAGAATTTCCATTCGATGCCGGCGTGATAGGCGCCGAGCCCGGCGTTGTAGAGCATCATGATTGTGAGCGCGGCGAAGCCCAGCATCATGACCTTGCTCGATGCGCCGTGGCTGGCGCCGAAGCCGAGCATGATCGCCAGCGCAACGCCGAAGTAGAACGCATAGCGCTGCTCGAGACAGAGTGGGCATGGCGGCAGGCCGACCACGTACTGAAAAAACAGGAAGCCGGCGATGGTGAGGATACAGCCGAGCGCAAACAGCACGGCGACTGGATACGGTTCCGCGCGGCGCAATTCAGTTGTGCAGGCCTGCAAATTCACTTACACCCTCGCCGCTCGGTTGACCGGCGGCAATGCGCCACTATGATCTCGCTTGGTCAAGCCCCTATGGCGGAATTGGTAGACGCGCCTGACTCAAAATCAGGTGATGGCAACATCGTGCTGGTTCGAGTCCGGCTAGGGGCACCACCACCAAACAGGACGGCAAGCGCTTAACCGGCCGCGATTGCGGTGGTTCCTAGCGCAATACGCCGGAGTCAGCCCGGTCGGGCAGCACCGCGGCCGTCTGCACCGCCTTGCCAGGTTTGGCCCGCTGGATGTGCTTGGCGGCCGGCTCCGACTTCGCACGCGACGAACGGACCGCGCCGAGGCTCGCGATCTGTTTCAGCTTCTGCTCGATCGCCGGGACGCTTTCGGCGTCATTCGAGATCACCTGCGGGATCGGCAGTTTCTCGGGCGCGGCCGACGCCATCATCACCTTCGCGGTTTCGACCGGCGGCTGCGACGGGGTCTTGCCGGGCACCACGTGAACGATGTGGAAGCCGCGCGCCTTCAAGTCGCGCAGCAGCGCCGGCAGCATCGATGCCGTGCGGTTGTGAATGTCGTGCAGCAGCAGAATGCCGCGGCCCTTCGCCTCGAGCCGGCGCAACGCGCGCTGGCGCACCTGATCGCCGGAGATCGGCGTCCAGTCGTCGGCAACGGTGTCGGAACTCCACACGATCACGTCCTGCGTCGCGAGGAAGTGCTCGACCGCGCGGGTGCGGCCGAGGCCCGGAATGCGGAAGAACGGCGCCAGTGTACCTTCGTTGCCGAGCGCGGTCTTGATCGAGCGCACGCCGTTCTCGATTTCATTCTCGGCGCGCCCTTCGGTAATCGCGTCGAAATGGATCGGATGGTTCTGGCTGTGGTTGCCGATGGTGTGTCCGAGCTCGGCGACGAGACGGACCATCTGCGGATAGGCCGCCGCCATGCGGCCGACCATGAAGAATGTGGCCTTGACGCATTCATGCGCCAGCGCGGTCAACACGCGGCTGGTGTAAGGCGGCAGCGGGCCGTCGTCGAAGGTCAACACCACCTCATGATCGGCCAGCGGCAGGGTCTGCCGATACTGCATGCTGCCGAGGCGCGAATAATCTTCGGGGGTCACCGTGACGACTCGGCTGACGCCGAGCGCGTTCGGATTGCCGGGGCAAGCGACCTCGTCGGCTTTCGCCCCGCCCGGTCCCGTTGCAAATGCCAGGCACGCCAGAATTGCACCCAGGCATAGCTTCCGGTGCGATACCATCGACTTTCTCCCCACCACGCGACCCTGCCCACAGTATCGGCCGGCGGGATTCGATGGTGACGGGGAACCGGTTATGCACAGGGAGATTTGGCAGGATGACGGGTCGGGCCGCGGCTGTGCTTTGACCGTCACACCGCCCTATGATTGGCGCGACAGATACAGGAGCCGGCGATGAACGAAGACAATTTCAACATGTCGATGCGCAAATTCCTCAAGGTGGTCGGCGTGACCTCCCAGCAGGAAATCGAGAAGGCGGTGCGCGCCGCCGTCGAAAAGGGCCAACTCAAGGGCAACGAACAGATTCCGGTCGAAATGGTGCTCACCATCGGCAAGGTATCGCTGCGCCACAAGGTCGACGGGACGATCGAACTCGGCTAGCCCGCGTTAGGGCGGCCGAATGCCGCCTCCATCTCGCGGCGCACTTTCACCGCGGTGTCGGCGGGGTCATAGACGACATCCGCCCATTTCAGCGCCGCTCCTTGCGCGATGTTGCGCTTGAGCTTGACGTTGTGTGCAAGGCCGAGCGGCAGCAGTTCGCCGCGCAGCGAGACGTCGGCCGGCGTCTGTTTGCCCCAGACGCAGAAACCGCCCTCACCGTCCAGCATCTCCCCGGCCTTGAGGTCGCGCTTGGCGGTGGCCACCACATCCGAACGGAAGCCTGTCGGCGCGCCGGTCGGCTCACCGCGCAAGGCCGCGGACGCGACGGAAATGCCAAGCTCAAGGCCGATCATGTGGATCGGCCGGTAGAGCGCGGCGTACTTGCCGCTTTTGTCCGGCAGCATGGCGTATTCCTTGAAGCAGCGGCGGGCATATTCGGTGTCACCCTCGAACACGACATAGGTACCGAGCGCGAGGTGATGCGGCACGTCGCGGCCGTCGCGATAGACCGATGACGTGACTTCGGTCACACCGGCTTTCTCCAGCACGCCGCCGTCGCTCTTCGGCTTGCAGATTTCGGCCAACTCAAAGCGCGTTGCGGGAGGGAAGCTCAACCCGCCACTCTGCGGCACAAGGCCGGTGGCGTTGCAGACCGCGCTCATCTCGATGCCCGACTTGGTGCCGTCGACGAACGAGTTGAACATTTTCGGATTGATCGAATTACGGTCCTTGATCTGGAGATACTTGTCGAGGATGTCCCAGACATTGTCGGGATTGGACTGGTGATAATGCGGCTCGTAACGCGTGCCCTTTCCGGCGGAGATCACCTTGAAGCCGGCGGCGCGGGCCCAATCGACATGCTCGCAAATGAGCGCCGGCTGATCGCCCCAGGCCAGCGAATAGACGACGCCGGCCGCCTTGGCCTTGCGTGCCAATAACGGGCCGGCGACCACGTCGGCTTCGACGTTGACCATCACGATGTGCTTGCCGTTGTCGATCGCGCTCAGCGCGTGGGCGATGCCCGCGCCGGGCACGCCGGTGGCGTCGATGATCACCTCGACGCGGGGATGCGCGATGACCGCTGCGGCGTTGTCGGTGACGAAAGTGGCGCCGCGCTTGAGCGCGTCGTCGAGCGACGATGCGCCATAGGCGGCCGCGTCCCAGCCGGCGGTATTGAGCTGATTTTTGGCACGCTGCGGATCGAGATCGACCACCGCGGCAACCTGCATGCCGCGCGTCAGCCGCGCCTGCGACAGGAACATGGTGCCGAACTTGCCGGCGCCAATCAGGCCCACGGTGACGGGATTTCCCGCGGCCTCGCGCTCCAGCAGCTTTGAATAGAGATTCACGTGACGCTCCGCTCTCGGGAGCGAAACCGAAACACGGCAGAGTTAGCGAGACAAGAGGTGCGTGGTTACTGGCACATCGCGCGGGTGACGAACGTTACGTCCTTGCACTCGGCGCGCGCTTCCTTCTGGAGCATGGCACGCGGCGGGCATTCGCGCGCCGACGTGACGGCGAGACTGGTGCCCGACTTGTGACCCTTTGCCTTGCAGAGTTTCTCCGCCGCCGCGTTGCAATCGGGAGCGCCATTGTCGGAGATCGGGCAATTCTGGTGGCCGCTGACCATGCGGGTGTTCGGCAAGCGGGTGACCTGATCCGCTGCATCGACGGCGGCGCCGGCCGTCGTCTTCGCGGCGACACCGGCCTCATGGTTGAACTGGTCGATGTTCCTGCCGGCGTTCTTGAACTGATCGCCGATCGATGAGAACGATTTGTCGAACCAGCGGCCGATATCGCCGAACAGGTCCGACGATTCTCCCTTGTCCTTGCTGTCTTGCGCGGACACGACCGCAGCCGACAGGACAAGCCCGCCGGCGCAAACAGTGATGCACAGAAGAGATGAAAGTTGCCGTTTCATCGTTTTCCCTGATTCGATGGGAACAACGGCATTTTAGAGGCAGAAGAGATTCGGCCGAAATGAAATTACATCACACCAGGTAAACCACGATCACGAACCCGGCGACGAGGACGAGAGCGAACATCGCCGTCCACAGACCCAGCCGTTTCTCGATGATATGGCGGGCCTGGTCGCCGTAGCGATGAAGCAGGAAGGCCAGAATGAAGAATCGCCCGCCCCGGGTAATCGCGGAAAACAAGATGAAAAGGCCGAGATTGTAACCGGCGAACCCGGACGTGATGGTGACGATCTTGTAGGGGATCGGCGTCAGGCCCTTGAGCAGGATGATCCAGGCGCCCCATTGCGCATAGGCGGTGCGAAACTCCTCGACGCGGGCGCCATAGCCGTAAACCTGCATCAGCCACTGCCCGATCGAGTCGTAGAGCAGCGCACCGATCGCATAGCCGAGCAGGCCGCCGGCGACCGACATCACGGAGCACCACAGCGCAAAGCGATAGGCGCGATCCGGGCGCGCCAGCGCCATCGGCACCAGCATCACATCGGGCGGTATGGGGAAAAACGAGCTTTCGGCGAACGAGACGGCGCCCATGGTCCACACCGCGTGCGGCTTGTCCGCCGCGGCGACGATGCGGTCATAGAGGCGACGCAACAGCGAAGGCCGCATGGCCTGATCGGTCATTCAAAACTCCGGCGGAATTTCAGTCAGCGCGTTTTGGTGGAACGACGCGCCTCAAGTGCGACGACCTTACGGCGGACCTGCGGAGGCTGTACGAAATTTTTTGGAATTTTCTCGGCGATGCCAAACAGCCGCTCGCGCCGCGCCATCTCCTCCCAAACGTCCTCGGGACGCACACCGGCGGAAACCCAAAGCACGACGAGGTTGTACATCAGGTCGGCGCTCTCGCGGACCACCGCCTCCGACTGGCCGTGCATTGCGTCGATGACGACCTCGACGGCTTCCTCGGCAAGCTTCTTCGCCATCTTGGAACGACCGGCGCGGAACAGTCGCGCGGTGCGCGACTTGCTCGGATCGCCGCTGCGCGCGGCGATGACGGCATCGTAAAGCCGTGCGACCGAATCAGTCATGTCGGGAGAATACTCGATAAGCCACAGTAATCCGTTAACAAATGACGGGCTGCTTGGTTCGTTTGCGGAAGCGTTAACCGCCGGCGCTCAGCAACGCGGCATTTCCGCCTGCCGCGGCGGTGTTAACGGTGACGACCTGCTCCAGCGCGAAGCGATGCAGGTAATTCGGCCCGCCGGCCTTGGGTCCCGTGCCTGACAGACGGCTGCCGCCGAACGGCTGGGTGCCGACCACCGCGCCGATCATGCTGCGGTTGACGTAGACATTGCCGTTGTCGAGCCGCGCGATGATCTGCCGCACCGTGGCGTCGATGCGCGAATGAATGCCGAGCGTGAGGCCGTAGCCGTTGCCGGCGAGCTCGCCGATCAGGCGATCGAGATCGCGGGCGCGCCAGCGCACGACATGGAGAATGGGGCCGAATACTTCTTCGGTCAGGTCCCTGGCGCCTTTGAGCTCGACGATCGACGGCGGGACGAAATTGCCGGCCGGCAGTGCGCGGTTCTGGTCCCAGCGGAATCGCACGGCGCCGCGCTGCTCCATTTTGGCGAGCCAGCCCATCAGCTTGCCGTGAGCCTCGGCGTCGATCACCGGACCGACTTGCGTGGCCAGATCGCGCGGATCGCCGACCACCAGCTCGCGGGCGGCGCCAGCGATCATGGTCTGCACCCGGTCGGCAACGTCATCCTGCACGCAAAGGAGCCGCAGCGCCGAGCAGCGCTGACCGGCGGACCGGAAGGCGGAGGTGATGACGTCGTCGGTGATCTGCTCCGGCAGGGCGGTGGCGTCGGCGATCATCGCATTGATGCCGCCGGTTTCGGCGATCAATGGCACGATCGGGCCATCTTTTGCCGCCAGCGCACGGTTGATAAGGCGGCCGACTTCGGTCGAGCCGGTGAAAGCCACACCGGCAGCGCGCGGATCGTTGACCAGCGCGGCGCCTGTCTCGCCTGCGCCGATCACAAGCTGGAGCGCATTTTCCGGGACACCAGCGCGGTGCAGCAGACTGACCGCCTCGGCGGCAATCTGCGGCGTTTGCTCTGCCGGCTTGGCAACCACGGCATTTCCCGCCGCAAGCGCCGCGACGACCTGGCCGCTGAAGATGGCGAGCGGAAAATTCCACGGACTGATGCAGACGAACACGCCGCGGCCGCGGCTTCGCAATTCGTTGCTCTCACCGGTCGGCCCCGGCATCGCGCGCGACGACAACGTGGCCCGCGCCTGCGCGGCGTAATAGCGGCAGTAATCCACGGTCTCGCGCACTTCGGAGACGCTGTCGTCGATAGTCTTGCGGCCTTCGGTCTGCAACAGCGCGATCAGCATGCCGCGCTCGGCCTCGATCAGATCGCCGGCGCGCTCGAGGATGGCCGCGCGCTCCGCAACAGGCTTCGCATTCCACGCCGCAAAGCCAGCCTGCGCCGCCGCCATCGCAGCGGAAGGATCGGGCGGCGCAAAGTGCGACGGCGTTCGCGCATCACGTATCTCCTTGCGCAAGCGCTCGAGGCCGGCGCGGTGGCCGAACTCGACACCCATCGAGTTTTCGCGCTGCGGCTCGTAAAGCGCGCGCGGCAGCGGGATGTTCGGATGCCGCGCGGCGCCCGGCTCCTTGATGGTTCGCTCCGGCCGCTCGATCACCTCCATGATCGGCACCGACTTGTCGCCGGCCAGTGCGACAAACGACGAGTTCGCGCCGTTCTCGAGCAGCCGCCGCACCAGATAGGCCAGCAGATCGGCATGGCCGCCGACCGGCGCGTAAACACGGCAGGGAATGTCCGGCTGGCTTTCGCGCAGCGCACGGTAGAGCGCATCGCCCATGCCATGGAGGCGCTGGAATTCGTAACCGCTCTCGCCGGCTTCCTCGATGATGCTGGCGACCGATAGCGCGTTGTGGGTGGCGAACTGCGGATAGATGCGCGGCCGCGCGGCGAGCAGACGCCGCACGCAATCGAGATAGCTGAGATCGGTCATCGCCTTGCGGGTGAAGACCGGATAGTCGGCAAGGCCGCGCTCCTGCGCGCGCTTCACTTCGGTGTCCCAGTAGGCACCCTTGACGAGCCGCACCATCAGCCGGCGGTCGAGCGTCTCGGCAGCGTCGACGATCCAGTCGATCACCGCGCCGGCGCGCTTCTGGTAGGCCTGGATGGCGAGGCCGAAGCCGCTCCAGCCGGCCAGCGACGGGTCACGTAGTACCGCGGCGATCAACTCAAGCGACAGCTCGAGCCGGTCGGCTTCCTCGGCATCGACGGTGAAGTTGAGGTCGTCGCGTTTGGCCGCGCGCGCCAGCTCGAGCAGCTTCGGCGGCAACTCGCGCAGCACGCGGTCGCGGCCCAGCGCCTCGTAACGCGGGTGCAGCGCCGACAGCTTGACTGAAATGCCCGGCCGCGCCGGCAGCGCGTCCTTGCCGGCACTCTTGCCAATGGCGGCGATGGCGTTCGCGTAGGACTGGAAGTAGCGCTCGGCGTCGTCCGCCGTGCGGGCGCCCTCGCCCAGCATGTCGTAGGAGTAACGGTCGTTGCCGCTCGATGCCGCGCGCGACAGCGCGTCCTTGATGGTCTGGCCGAGCACGAAATGCGAGCCGAGCAACCGCATCGCCTGCCGTGTCGCGGCGCGCACAGCGGGCAAACCGAGCCGCTTCACCAGGGTTTCGACGATGCCTTCCGGCGTCTCGCCCGGCTGGATGATGCTGGCGGTGAGCCCCAGCGTCCACGCGGAGGCCGACACCAGCAGCGCGCCGGAATGAGCGTCGGCATTGGTCCAGTCACCGGCGGCGAGCTTGTCCTCGATCAACCGATCGGCGGTCGCGCCGTCCGGCACGCGCAGCAGTGCCTCGGCGAGCACCATCAGCGCGAGGCCTTCCTTGGTCGAGAGCGCGTAGGCATGAAGGAAATCCTCGACGCCGCCGAGTGCGCTTGAGCGGGCGCGGATCGCCTCGATCAGAGTCGTGGCGCGCGCATCGATGCGCGACAGGGCCCCTGCATCGTGTGACGCGAAATTTAGAAACCGCGCTGCAAAATCTTCATCGGCGCCGGCATAGGGCGCGTCGAACGGACGAAGCTGTGCGAGTGCCAAAGCTGGACTTGCTGCCATCGGCGCCTCCGGCGCAACCGCAGCAATAGCCTAACAGCACAGCCCAAGGCACGCTTGGGCTGTGGGCAAGTTCCTCGGCAAGGGCGTCAGGCGGAGCCGCGCAGCGCTTCGGCCTTGTTGAAGGCGGTGCGAACCGCGCGGAACGCGCCGTCGACCTCTTCCTCCGGCTTCGGCCGCAGCAGCGGCGCGAGGTCGTCGGCGAGATCGATCAGCGGCTTGGTATCGGCGCCTTCGCGCACGTAGATGCCGACGTGAAGCTCCGGCAGCTTGGGCAACGGCGCGTCGTCCCAGCGCTTGAGCTGCGTCATGCGCACGCGGCCGCGCGTCATCACCAGCGTGCCAAGGCCGGCATCGACGCCGGCGGCAAGCGTCAGCACCGTGCCGGACATCATCACCAGCCGATGGCTGCGGCCGATTTCGCGCAGCGCCTTGGTGCCGGCGCGGAAGCACATGCATTCCTCGCTGAAGGCGACCATCGGCACCGGGACCTGCGCCTGCGGATCGATCTTGGTGGCGTCGCTACGCACCCAGACGAGCTGGTCGCTCCATTTATGACGGGCGTCGGTCGGTTCTTCATGCGACAATGCGATGACGATATCGAGATTGCCTTCGCGCAAGTCACGCAGCATCGAGGGCGCGCCGCCACTCAATGTCTGGAAATTGTAATCCGGCCAGCGGGTGCGGAATTTCGCCAGCGTCCACGGCAGCAGCGGACCGGACAGATCGCCCGGCAGGCCGATGCGGATGCGCTTGCGTGCGCTGTCGGTTTTGCCGGCCGACAAAATCTCATCGTTGATGGCAAGCAGGCGCCGCGCATGCGTGACGACCGCTTCGCCTTGCCGGGTGAGCGCGATGCCCGGTGCGGCACGATCGAACAGATCGCCGCCCAGCATGCCCTGCAACCGTTTGATCTGCGCACTGACGGCCGGCTGAGTCACGCCCAGCGCCTGCGCCGCCTTGGTGAAGCTGCGCAGGTCAACCACCGTGACCAAGGTACGCAGCAAGTCGGTCGGAATGTTCGTCATCGGCGCCACTCACCTCCACTGGTCACCGAGAAAAAACCATTTGCGCGCATATGTCACCGACGCGCAAGCCGAGTGTAGGAACAAGTATGGCGCGTCCACAAGCCCGGTCGCGCTGTTTCGCTGTGCGGTTTTCGCCGCTGCCTACTTAATGCGCTCGAGGATGCTGACGTAGTTCGCAACCGCAGCGCCGCCCATGTTGAACAGGCCGCCGAGCCGGGCGTTTTTGACCTGCATATCGCCAGCCTTGCCGGTCAGTTGCATTGCAGCGAGGGCGTGCATCGAGACGCCGGTGGCGCCGATCGGGTGACCTTTCGCCTTGAGGCCGCCGGACGGATTGATCGGCAGCTTGCCGTCCTTCTGCGTCCAGCCTTCTTTCAACGCCCGCGCGCCCTGACCTTCCGGCACGAGGCCCATTGCCTCATATTCGATCAATTCGGCGATGGTGAAGCAGTCGTGGGTTTCGACGAAGGAGAGGTCGTCGAGCTTGATGCCGGCCTGCGCCAGCGCCTGCTGCCATGCCGCGCTGCAACCTTCAAACTTGAGGATGTCGCGCTTCGACATCGGCAGGAAGTCCTGCACGTGGGCGTTGGCGCGGAACGCCACCGCCTTGTTCAACTGAAGCGCGGTCTCGACATCGGCGATCACAATCGCGGCGGCGCCGTCCGAGACCAGCGAGCAATCGGTTCTCTTGAGCGGGCCGGCGACGAATGGATTCTTCTCGCTCTCCTTGCGGCAGAAATCGTAGCCGAGATCCTTGCGCATCTGCGCGTAAGGATTGGAGACGCCGTTCTTGTGGTTCTTGGCGGCGATCATCGCCAGCGCGTCCGACTGGTCGCCATATTTCTGGAAATAGAGATTGGCAATCTTGCCGAAAATCCCGGCGAAGCCGCCGTCGATATCGGCCTCTTCGCGCACGTAAGACGCCTTGAGCAAATTCTTGCCGATCTCCGGACCCGGCGTCGTCGTCATCTGCTCGACGCCGACCACCAGCGCGATGCGGGCCTTGCGCGCCTCGATGGCGCGGATCGCCTGGCTGACGGCGGCGGAACCGGTGGCGCAGGCATTCTCGACACGCGTCGCACGCTTGAAGCGCAGATCGGGCGAAGCCTGGAGCACCAGCGCCGCGGTGAAATCCTGCGGCGAGAAGCCCCCGTTAAAGTGACCCAGTGCGATTTCGTCGACGTCCTTGGCGGCAATTCCCGCGTCGTTGAGCGCCTCGGTGGCCGCCTTGACGATCAGGCTCTCGACGGTTTCACCCTCGAGGCGGCCAAACGGCGTGTGGGCCCATCCGACGATGCAGGCGGTCATGGCTGTCTCCGTTGCCGAACTTTGGTCGTTTTCATAAATAATAAGTGGCAGTTACCATATCCCGAGGCAAGGACCGGGCGGCTTTGCCAGCGATCGGGCGCTTGGATAGCGTAGCACTTTCATCTTCGGGCCGATAGAAAAGCCCGGCGAATCGAGCGGGATCGAACCTCGTGAAATTTGTTCCGACGGCTGTGGCCTGTGCAGTTGCGGCGGCGATCGCATTCGGCGGCGCGAGCCGCGCCAACGCGGAGGCCCAGCTCCTGATCGATGCGGCTACCGGCAAGGTGCTGCACGCGGAGAATGCCACCTATCCGTGGTATCCGGCGTCCGTCACCAAGCTGATGACGATCTACACGACGCTGAAGGCAGTGCGCGACGGCAAGGTCACGTTCGACACGCTACTGACCTACTCCAAGAACGCCGCCGCGCAGCCGCCGACCAAGATGGGCTTCAAGGTCGGCACCACCGTGACGATCGACAACGCCCTCAAGATGATGATGGTGAAGTCAGCCAACGATATCGCCGTCGCGATCGCCGAAGGCGTCGGCGGCTCGATCGACGGCTTTGCCGACATGATGAACACCAACGCGCATGCGCTTGGCATGACGCAATCGAACTTCGTCAACCCAAACGGGTTGCCGGCCGAAAATCACCAAACCTCTGCGCGCGACCTTGCGATCCTCGCGCGGGCGCTGATCCGCGACTTCCCGCAGTACGACATGTACTGGCACATCTCGTCGATCCGCTACGGCAAGCGCATCTATCACAACTACAACAAGCTGATCGACCGCTATCCCGGCGCCGACGGCATGAAGACCGGCTTCATCTGCGCCTCAGGCTACAATCTCGTCGCCTCGGCGACGCGCAACGGGCGGCGGCTGATCGCCGTCATCCTCGGCAGCTATTCCGGCGCGGTGCGCTCGCAGAAGGCGGCGCAATTGCTGGAGAGCGGCTTCAACAACAGTTCGCTGTCGTGGCTGACGCCTTCACTCGGCACTGTCGACCAGCTCAAGCCGATCGACGCCGCGCCGCCGAACCTGCGTGACGAAATGTGCGGCGGCCATCGCCGCAAGCCGGCCTCGGAAGACAATGACGAAGAGGATCAAAGCGCCAGCGGCGACGGCAACCCGGACTATCAGCTTTCGGCGCTCAAGCCCGCCAACCAGAAATATGTGCTGAGCAGCACGCCGATCATCTCGCCGGAGCCGATCGCAGTGTTCACCGGTCCGCGCGATCACCCCGACGCGATCGAGCAGACCGCGACGGCGGCGGCAAAGAAGGTGCACAAGAAGAAGACTGCAACGGCGAAGTCAGATTCGGGCAGCGAAACCAAATCCGACGCCAAGAAGCCGGCCGCCAAGAAGCCTGCGGCGAAGAAAGAGCCGAAGAAGGAAAAGTCGGCGTCGGCCAATCAATGAGCGAGAACGGCGACGCGCGGCGCATGCCGCCTGAACCGATTCCGATGACGGTCATCACCGGCTTCCTCGGCGCCGGCAAGACCACGCTCCTCAACAAGCTGCTGCGCGATCCGGCGCTGAAAGACACCGCCGTCATCATCAACGAGTTCGGCGAAGTAGGCCTTGACCACCTGCTGGTCGAATATGTCGACGACAACGTGATGCTGCTGCAATCGGGCTGCCTGTGCTGCACGATGCGCGGAGATCTGGTCGATGCCTTGGAAACGCTGCTGCGCGACCTCGACAACAAGCGCTGCACCTTCAGGCGGCTGGTACTGGAAACGACAGGACTCGCCGACCCGGCGCCGGTGCTGCACACCGCGATGATGCACCCCTATCTGGTGATGCGGTACCGGCTCGACGGCGTGGTGACTTTGGTCGATGCAATGAACGGCGAAGCGACGCTCGATGCCCATGTCGAGGCGGTGAAGCAGGCCGCCGTGGCCGATCGCATCGTGCTGACCAAGACCGATATTGCCGACAAAACCCGGGTCGACAGCCTTCTGGTGCGCTTGCACGCGCTCAATCCGGCCGCGCCGGTGCTCGACGCCGCCAAGGGCGAGGCCACGCCGAAAGCCTTGCTGGAATGCGGACTTTACGACCCGGAGCGGAAGATTCCGGACGTCAAGAAATGGCTGCGCGAGGAGGCTTATGCCGATCCGCACGCGCATTCAAATCACCACCACGGCCACGATCATGATCATCATCACGATCACGACCACACTCACGATGATTTGGACCGCAACCGGCACGACGACCACATCCGCTCGTTCACGCTGATCGCCGACGAGCCGATCCCGGCCGGCACCTTCCACATGTTCCTCGACCTGCTGCGCTCGGTGCACGGGCCGAACCTGCTGCGCCTCAAGGGCATCGTGAAACTGGCCGAGCACCCCGACCGGCCGATCGTCATTCACGGCGTGCAGCACGTTTTCCATCCGTTCAGCGAACTCGCGCACTGGCCGGACGACGACCATCGCACCCGCATCGTCTTCATTACGAAGGACATTCCGGAGCGGACCCTGCGCGAGATGTTCGAGGCTTTCCTCAACAGAGCCGCGCCGGACCGGCCCGACCGCGCCGCGCTGGCCGACAATCCGCTGGTGCCGTTCGGCGGACGCGACCGCTAGCCGCTTGCACGGCGGCGGCGTTCGCCGGATGCTCACCGGCGCATGAATCGCCCGCCCCTCACCGACCGACCCTGGCTCGCGCATTATCCGCCCGGCGTGCCCGCCGAGATCGATGCGGCGAAGATCACGTCGCTGGTCGAGATGTTCGATGATGCCTTCCGTCGCTTCCGCGACCGGCCGGCCGTCATCTTCATGGGCAAGACGCTGAGCTATGGCGCGACCGACGAGGCCTCGCGGGCGTTTGCCGCCTTCCTGCAATCGACCGGCATGACGCGCGGCGCCCGCGTCGCAGTGATGATGCCGAATGTGCCGCAATATCCGGTCGCGGTCGCGGCGATCCTGCGCGCCGGTTTCGTGGTGGTGAACGTCAACCCGCTCTACACCGCGCACGAGCTGGAATCGCAACTGGCCGATGCCGGCGCCGAGGCGATCATCGTGCTCGAGAACTTCGCTTCGGTTGCGCAGGAGGCTCTGCCGAAGACGCAGGTGAAACACGTCGTCGTCGCATCGCTCGGCGACATGATCGGGCTCAAAGGCGCGGTGGTGAACTTCGCAGTCCGCCACGTGAAGAAGATGGTGCGGCCGTTCCGGATTCCCGGCGCGACGCGCTTTAACGATGCACTGGCAGCGGGGCGCAAGATGACGTTGCGCGATCCGAAGGTGGGACCCGACGACATCGCCTTCCTGCAATACACCGGCGGCACCACCGGCGTTGCGAAAGGCGCGACGCTGCTCCACCGCAACCTGTTCGCCAACGTGCTGCAGATCGAGGAATGGCAGAAGCCGGTGATGGACAAGCCGCCCGCGGTCGATCGGCTGACCGTGGTGACGGCGCTGCCGCTCTATCACGCGTTCGCGCTGACGGCGTGCTTCCTGTGGGGCATGCGACTCGGCGCGGCCTGCCTGCTGATCGTCAACCCGCGCGACATTGCCGGGCTGGTGAAGGAACTGACAAAGCGCAAGGTCAACTCGTTCCCGGCGGTGAACACGCTCTATGCCGCCCTAATGCACCACCCGGATTTCAAGCGGATCGACTGGAGCCTGCTGAAATGCGCGATCGGCGGCGGCATGGCCGTGCAGCGCAAGGTGGCCGAGGACTGGTTCAAGGCGACCGGCCTTCCGATCATCGAGGGCTATGGACTGTCGGAAACCTCGCCGGTGCTGACCTGCAACCGCGGCGACATCACCGAATGGACCGGCACGATTGGGTTACCTCTGCCGTCGACGGAAATCGAAATTCGCGACGATGACAATCATGCGGTCCCGATGGGCGAGCGCGGCGAAATCTGCGCGCGCGGGCCGCAAGTCATGGCCGGTTACTGGAACAAGCCCGACGAGACCGCCGCTGCGATGACGCCGGACGGCTTCTTCCGCACCGGCGATATCGGCATCATGGACCCGCAAGGCCGCGTCACCATCGTGGACCGCAAGAAGGACATGATCACGGTGTCGGGTTTCAAGGTGTTTCCCAACGAGGTCGAGGATATCGCGATGAGCCACGGCGGCCTGCTCGAAGCCGCCGTGATCGGCGTGCCCGACGAGCATTCCGGCGAGGCTGTTGCGCTTTATGCGGTGAGGAAATCGCCGGACCTCACCGCGGGGCAACTGCGCGACTATCTGCGGTCGAAGCTGACGAGCTACAAGGTGCCGCGGCATATCGAGTTCCGCACCGAGCTGCCAAAGACCAATGTCGGCAAAATCTTGCGGCGCGCGCTGCGCGACGAGGTGATGGCGAAAAATGGCTGATGCACTGGCGAGCGCGAAAGATGTGGTGACGTTCTGGCGCGACGCAGGAGCGGAGCGCTGGTTCAAGAAGGACGACGCGTTCGACGCCGAGATCAAGCGGCGCTTTCTCGCAGCCCATGAAGCCGCCGCAGCCGGAAAGCTGCGCGACTGGGAGAACAGCGCGGAAGGCGCGCTAGCACTGCTCATTCTGCTGGATCAGTTTCCGCGCAACATGTTTCGCGGCGACAAGCGCGCGTTCGCGACCGATCCACTGGCGCGCGCCGTCACTGCCGGCGCGCTGATCAAGGGTTTCGACGGGCAAGTGGGCGACATGCGCGGCTTCTTCTATCTGCCGTTCGAGCATTCGGAGGACATGGCCGATCAGGAGCGCGGCGTTGCGCTCTACAAGGCAGCCGGTGACGACGACGGCCTGAAATGGGCGAACATGCACGCCGACATCATCCGCAGGTTCGGCCGCTTCCCTCACCGCAACAAAGCGCTAGGCCGCGCGACGACGCCGGACGAGCAGAAATTTCTCGACGACGGCGGATTTTCCGGATGACCAAATTTCACGGTGTGATGCCGTACCTCATTTCGCCGATCGGCGCCGACGGCAAGGTAAAGATCGACGTGCTCGGCAAACTGGCCGACGATCTGGTCGGAGCCGGCGTTCACGGCCTGACGCCGCTCGGTTCGACGGGCGAGTTTGCGTATCTCGACAAGACGCAGCGGCGCGATGTGGTGAAGGCGACGATTGAAGCCGCCAACAAGCGCGTGCCGGTGATCGCCGGCGTCGCGTCGACGTCGACCAGCGACGCGGTGGCGCAGGCGCGCGATTACCAGGCGATGGGCGCGACCGGCATCCTCGCGATCCTCGAAGCGTATTTCCCGCTGAAGGATGGACAGGTCGAGGCTTACTTCCGCGCGATTGCGGACGCGGTCGACATTCCGATCGTGCTCTACACCAACCCGAATTTCCAGCGCAGCGATCTCACGCTGGATGTGATCGCAAAGCTCGCGGAGCATCCGCGCATCGTCGCGATCAAGGATGCTTCGACCAATACCGGCCGACTGCTCTCGATCATGAACCGCTGCCCGAATCTCGATGTGTTCGCCGCCTCGGCGCACATTCCGGCGGCGGTGATGCTGATCGGCGGCGTGGGGTGGATGGCGGGACCGGCCTGCCTGATCCCGAAGCAGAGCGTGAAGCTTTACGAGCTGTGCAAGGCGGCGAGGTGGCCGGAGGCGATGGAGTTGCAGCGGAAGCTGTGGCGGGTGAACGAGGCGTTCGCCCGCTTCAATCTCGCCGCCTGCATCAAGGCCGGCCTGCAGATCCAGGGCTATGCGGTGGGGGACCCGATCGCGCCGCAACTGCCGCTGTCGGCGGACGACCGCAGGGTCGTCGAGAAAATCCTCAGCGAAGTCTAGGCCTGCTCGCGCAGCATGCGGCGGATGACCTTGCCGGTGGTCGTCATCGGCATCTGCTCGATGAAGGCGACCTCGCGCGGATATTCGTGCGCGGAGAGCCGCGTTTTCACGAAGCCCTGAATGTCGGCGGCGAGCTGGTCGGTCGGCTGGTGGCCGGGCTTGAGCACGACGAACGCCTTGACGATCTCGGTGCGGACCTTGTCCGGCTTGCCGACCGCGGCGGCGAGCGCCACCGCCGGGTGGCGGATCAGGCAATCCTCGATCTCGCCGGGGCCGATGCGGAAGCCGGCCGACGTAATAACGTCGTCGTCGCGGCCGACGAAGGAGATGTAGCCCTCGTCGTCGGCGATGCCCTGGTCGCCGGTGAGCAGCCAGTCGCCGATGTACTTGGCGCGCGTCGCGCCCGGATTGCCCCAGTATTCGATGAACATCACCGGGTCCGGCCGCTTCACCGCGATCTGGCCGATCTCGCCGGGCTTCACCGGCACGCCGACCGCATCGATCACCGCGACCGTGTGGCCAGGCACCGCCCTGCCGATCGAGCCCGGCTTGCTGGTGCCGAGCGCGTCGCATGAACTGAGCACCAGATTGCACTCGGTCTGGCCGTAGAACTCGTTGATGGTGAGGCCGAACGCGTCACGGCCCCAGTCGAGCGCCTCAATGCCAAGCGACTCGCCGCCCGAACCCATGGTGCGCAGCTTGATGTCGTAGCGGCCGCGCGGCGACGGCACCGCACGCATCATCCGCAATGCGGTCGGCGGAATGAAGGTGTTGCGGATATTCGCAGATGCCATCAGCGCGAAGGCTTCATCGGGATCGAACTTGTCGAAGCGGCGCGCCACAACCGGGATGCCGTGGTGGAGGCTCGGCAGCAGCACATCGAGCAGGCCGCCGGCCCAGGCCCAATCGGCCGGGGTCCAGAAACGGTCGCCGGCCACCGGGAACGGATAATGCGGCATCTCCACGCCAGGGAGATGCCCCGGAAGAACACGGTGGCCGTGCAGCGCGCCCTTCGGCTGCCCTGTGGTGCCGGAGGTGTAGATCATCAGCGCCGGATCGTCGGGCGTGGTGGCTTCCGGCGTGAAAGCAGACGAGGCCTTGGACAACAGCGCCTCGAGGTTCTCGCCGGCGACAATGACACTGGTGAGATCGGGCAACCGGTCACGCACCTCCTCAAGCTTGGCGAGGCCGGCGGCGTTGGTGAGCAACGCCCTGGCGCCGGAGTTTTGCAACCGATAGGCCAGCGCATCCGGGCCGAACAGCACGGCGACCGGCAGCGCGACGGCGGCGAGCTTGTAGATGGCGAAATGCGCGGCGGCGACCTCGGGCGACTGCGGCAGCATGATCGCGACGCGGTCGCCGCGCTTGACGCCCTGCGCGCGCAACACATTGGCGAGCCTGTTCGACGTGTCGCGCAGCCAGCCGTAAGTAACGTCGTCGACGCGGCCGTCACCGTGGACGTGCTGGATGGCGAGCCGGCGCGCATCCTGCGCCGCCCAGCGGTCGCAGCAATCGATCGCGATGTTGTACTGCGCCGGGATGTTCCAGCGGAATTTGCGGACGAGTTCGTCGTAATCGCGTGCAGTGGGGAGCATTGCGGAAAATTAGTGAGTGCTATGAGTGAGGTCTAGTGTCATTCCCGCGAAAGCGGGAATCCAGTACGCCGTATCCTCTCTGCTCCATCACAAACCTCTGCGTTTACTGGGTCCCCGCCTTCGCGGGGACGACAGATGATTTTGGGCGTGCTTGTGCATCCCTATTCTTTGGTCGGCGCGGGATACGCCCTCTCCTTCATTGCCCTCCGGACAAGGTTCATCCTTGGCCGAAGGGGACGGAGCGCCGGTCGGCGCAACGTCTTCGATAGCTGCCGGTTAGGCAGCGAGCCTCCGGCGAAGAGGCTCGCGCCGGCCGGCGCTCCATCGCGGCGTTCTTCGGCGAACCTCTCGGCCCGCCTACTACGCC
>DASZXA010000091.1:0-11843 GCA_035546455.1 Pseudolabrys sp. | reverse complement strand
CCGTCCGCCCGTGGACGTCTGCCTGACGCCCGGGAAAACCGCGGCTTGGACCTCCGCGCGTTGGGTGTGCGTCTCTGCACCCGTGCGCGGCCACCGCATCCGGTCCCGCTTCAAGCACGCTCTCGAGAAGCGCCCTTCGACGGACCGGACGCAAACGAATATAATCCTGTCCACCGGAATGTCAAGATCAAATTCCTAAAACGGTGGACATGCGATTTTCGGCGATCTAGGCTAATGGTCCTAGAAAGGAAATCGCAATGTCATCCACCGCCTGCCAGACCGAAATCGACCCGCTGCGCCGCCGGCATCTCGACGTCCACGACCAAACCATCGCGACCGAACACGGCCGCGCCACCGTTACGATCGACGACAGCGAAAGTCCGCTGGCCTGGCTGGCGCGCCGCAAGGGCCGCGACGGCCGCGCGTTGATCGAAGCGCATCAGTTGCAGGCCGGCGAACGGCTGCGCGCCGATTTCACCCGCGCGCACCTGATGCCGCGCACGACCTCGAACTGGGAAAGCCCGATGTCGAGCGGCCGGCGCAGCGGCGGCTCTGCCGGCTATTTCACCGACATGGTGATCGCGGCGCGCCAGCGCGTGCGGCAGGCGCTCGACGGCGTCGGACCGGAATTTTCCGGGCTGCTGATGGATGTGTGCTGCTTCCTCAAACGGCTCGAGGATGTCGAGCGCGAGCGGGCGTGGCCGGCGCGCTCCGCCAAGGTGGTGCTGCAACTCGCGCTCGACCGGCTGGCGCGGCATTACGGCTTTGCCGGGGAGGCGCGCGGACCCGCGCGTGCCGAATTGCGGACGTGGGCCGCGGAGGACGCGGTGCTGGCGATGCCGGAGTTTTAGAGGCAACACTTGCTGTCATTCCCGCGCAGGCGGGAATCCAGTACGCCGCAGCTTTTCGACTCAATCGCTAGCGTGGGTGTTTACTGGGTCCCCGCTTTCGCGGGGACGACAGGCAACGCTACACCGCAGCCAGCGCCGCTTTCGCCTCGGCGCGGATGCGCTCGATCATCGAGCGCAGGCCGTTGGAGCGTTGCGGCGTCAGGTTCTCACGAAGCCCAAGGCGGCTGAAGACGTCGAGCGCATCGATGTCGAGGATCGCCTTGGCGCTCTTGCCGGAATAAAGCGCAAACAGAATGGCGACCAGCCCGCGCACGATGTGGGCGTCGCTGTCGCCTTCAAAGGTGAGCACCGGGCCGCCGGCGCCGTTTGGCTTCTTGTGAATGACGAGCCAGACCTGGCTGGCGCAGCCCTGCACCTTGTTGGCCTCGACGTGATCGGCCTCGGGCAGCGGCGGCAGCGTCTTGCCGAGCTCAATGACATAGCGGTAGCGGTCGTCCCACTGGTCGAGCAGGGCGAAGTTGTCCTCGATCTCGGCGATGGTGTCGGTCGTGCTCATGCGCCCGCTATATAAGCGGGCGGCGCAGGGCGGCCAAGCAATCCGAACGGCTTAGACGGAAGGCCTTGTGGCGCGGGCTTCGCGGCGCGGCGGCAGCGGCACCGGCGCGTGCCAGTTCGGCGCGATGTCGGCCTGCGTCAGCGTGCCGGAGGCCGAGGCCGGAATCACCTTGGCGTCGGATTTGGCGTCGGACTTGTCGCCATCCTTCATCTGCGACGACACCATCTCGAAGAGGGTGCGCGCGCCGGCTTCCGCCTTCTGGCCGAGCGCGGCGGCGACCTTGCCGCCGACCACGCAAGCCTGCGGCTGCCGATCGCAGAAGCCGCGCATATCCGACACCGCAGCGCCCGCCGCCGAGACGGCGCTCGCCGGGTCAATCTGTGAGACGGCCTTGTTGTCGCCGCCGCCCGGAAGCAGCACGCACACAAGAGCCAGCCAGAAACTCATCCGCAGCAAGAAAAACATGACCCACCCGTCGACATCCCCTCAGGCGGAGTTATCCCGCCTTTGATGCAAACCTAACAGAAGCGCGTGAAGCCGGCGTTGGTTCCGCGCCGATGTTTCGACTCGAATTTTCGGACAATTTGAAATGCCGGCATTTGTCTAAAATTGAATCGATTTCACGGAAGGCCGAAACGCAAGCATTACGCGATCATCGTGGTCAACGAAGTCTAAACGCGATGGCGGCGGGCCGTTTCGGGAAACCGAAATTTCACCATGCCCGGCAAATCGGGCCGCGCGACGGCGCGCAAACGCGGCGAGATGGCGCGCGGCGGCGCTGTCTTAGCGTTCGTTTAAGCGGCCCCCCGATAAGATTTTCAGACAAATAAACGGACGTGCCTGTTTTCAAGGTACGGGACAGGGGCCGGTTAAGCGTGTTCGCGTCAGTTCGCAATTATCTCGACATGCTGGTGCACCCGGCGGCACGCGCCGATGTGCTCACCGCCGCGCGGCATCGCGCCTTCATCGCGCCGCGGCTGATCGGCGGCTGCGTGGCGCTGGGCATCGTGCCGATCTACCTGGCGCTGCGCGGCGCGCCGAGCGTGGTCGAGGTCGCGCTGTTCGGCTGGCTGATCGTGCCGATCCTGCTCGCCTTCTATCTCTCGCAGACCGGCCGCTACGACCGCGCCAATATATTATCGGCGGCGGCATTCGCCGTGCTGGTGACGTTCCTTGCCTCACGAACCGGCGGCATCTCGTCGTTCGCCGCGATCTGGCTGGTGTTGGTGCCGCTCGAGGCGGCGCTGTCGGCCTCGCGCCGCGTGGTGGCGACGGCCGCAATCTTCGCGCTGGCGGGAGCGGGCGTGCTCGTTGTGACCGGCAGCACCGCGCCGCCGGACGCCGACACCGGCATGCTGGTGGCGCTCGGCGTGGTTTCGGCGGCGCTCTACGGCACCGGGCTCGCGCTCAACGCGGAATCGCTGGCGCGCACCGGGCTGTGGCTGTTCTACGCCGAGGAAGACCGCTACCGGATGCTGGCGCGGCACATGACCGACGTGATCTCGCGCCACGGCAAGAACGGCACCGTGCTGTTCGTCTCGCCTGCGGCGGAGACGTTGTTCAGCGCGACGCCCAAGGAGCTGATGGGGCAGGGACTTTACGACCGCGTCCATGTCGCCGACCGGCCGGCTTATCTGAGCGCGCTGGCGGAAGCCGGGCGCGGCGAGACGCGCTCGCTCGAATTCCGCATCCGCGCCGACGCGACAAGCGCCAATTTCATCTGGGTGGAGATGCGCTGCCGCCCGCTCGACGACATGCCGGGTTCGGAGTCGGAAGTGGTTGCGGTGCTGCGCGACGTCAGCGAGCGCAAGGCGCAGGAGGCGGCGCTCGAAGCGGCGCGTGCCGAAAGCGAGCGCGCCAATGCCGGCAAGAGCCGGTTTCTCGCGACCATGAGCCACGAGCTGCGCACGCCGCTCAACGCGATCATCGGCTTCTCCGAGATGATGACCAATGCCGAGATCAACCTGCCGGCCGAGCGCAAGGACGAGCATGCGCGGCTGATCAATGAATCCGGCCGCCATCTTCTCTCGGTGGTCAACGGCATTCTCGACATGTCGAAGATGGAGAGCGGCAATTTCGAGATCACGCCGGAGCCGTTCGCCCCGGGCGAGGTCGTGACCGGCTGCTGCGATATTCTGGCGCTGAAGGCGCGCGAGGCCGGCGTCGAACTGACGGTCAATGCGCCGCGCGGCCTGCCGGAGATCGTGGCCGACCGCCGCGCGCTGAGCCAGGTGCTGATCAACCTGGTGTCGAACGCCATCAAGTTTACCGATCGCGGAGGCCGCGTCGCCGTGGCGGCTTCAATCGAGGCGGCGTCGCTCAAGTTGACGGTGGAAGACACCGGCATCGGCATCGGGTCCGACGATCTGCCGCGGCTCGGCGAGGCATTCTTCCAGGCGCGGGCGTCCTACGACCGCCGCCATGACGGCACGGGGCTCGGGCTGTCGATCGTGAAGGGGCTGGTGCAGCTTCATGGCGGTACCACCGACATCCGCTCGAAACTCGGCGTCGGCACCTGCGTGACGGTGAAGCTGCCGCTCGACTGCGAAGGCAAACGTCCGGCTACGAAGCCGGTCGCCCTGGTGACCAAAAAGACTGAAACGCCGCATCCAGCGGCCGAACAACAGGTGAGGAAAAGTGCGTAACCGTTCCGACCGCAACGTGGCCGCAACCGCCGGCCTGATCAGCAGCCACCCGCGCGAGACCGTGGGGCTGTTCGCGCTCGCCGGCGCGGTGACGATCATTTTCGTCAATGCGCTATTCATGCAGAAGGGCCCGCATCCGGCGCCGATCTTCGCGCCGAAGCACGCCGCGCCCGTTACACACGCGCCGATGTCGCAGTTCGTGCCGCAGGATCGTCCGCTCGCGCCTGTTGCCGCAGTTCCGGCGCCGGCGCCGCGTCCGCATGTCGAGCCGGTGGCTCCCGCCCGCGCCAACGACCCGATCGCCGCGCTGCTGGCGCCGAGCAGTCGCGTGCTCGCCGTGCAGCAGGTGCTCGCGCAATACGGCTACGGCCAGATTCGCGCGACCGGCATCATGGGGCCGGAGACGGCGGAGGCGATCCGCAAGTTCGAACGCAGCCAGCACATGCCGGTGACCGGACAGGCGTCCAATCAGGTCGCTCACGCGCTGGCGCAGATGAGCGGGCGGAAGATCGACTAACGCCGGTCACCCGCGGGTCCATCTTTTAGTTTTTGACAGCCTCACTCTGTTATGGTGCAGGCGATGCGCCTGAAATCCGCCATCTGGGTCGCGGCTTACCTGCGCCGCTGCAACGTCGAAGGCGTATTCGCCGCCGTGCGCCGCCGCGGCGCCGAGGAAGCCGGCGCGGTATTCGTGAAAATCTCGCGGCTCGACGGCACGGCGGCGCTCTATGGCCCGGCGCCGCAGACCGCATTCGACGACGCGCGACCCGCCGAGCGGGCCTTCATTGCGATGACGGGCGATCCGCAGCCGGTTCCGGAAGCCGACGTCGAGAAGCGGTTGGAGAAGGAAATCAAGTTCGATCCGGATGTGTGGATCGTCGAGGTCGAGGATCGCGCCGGGCGCAATTTCCTCGACCAGGCGCTGATGCGCTAACGGCCGAGATTGCGGAAGCGGTTGGCCAGCGAATCGCTGCGGCGGCTGGTGTTCTGATGGCGCTGCGGAGTGGAAGCGGCGCGCGCCGAGACTTGCTCATCGTCATAGGTGGCGGGCTGGTAGGCCGGAGCCGCGGGCTTCTGTTGCGGCGGCGCGCGGCCGCGCCAGATCGCAATCATCGAATCAGCGGTGGCCATATTGATCTCGTCGAAGAGCGCGGCGAGCTCATAGACGCGCGGCACCGACTGGCCGATCGCCGGATTGAGCAGCAGCAGAATGCGCTGCAGGGCATCGCGCGGCATGCCGAGCGCCTTGGCGGCGATCACCAGCGGCTCGCCCAGCGGGTCGGCGACGATCTTGATTGCGATGTTGCGCGACACCACCAGGGCGCCTTCGAGGATGCGGGTAAATTCGGAAATGTTGCCCTCAAGCACGGCAGCCTCGAGCCGCTTGCAGGTCTCGGGCGCGGCGGCAGGCGGCTCGTTCGCCGGATCGCCGGCGTCGAGATTGGTGAGGATCATCTGCCGCTCGTAGCTGGTGGCGGCGAAGAAGGCGTTGCGGATGTCGGGCTGGCGCGGGGCGAGCGGCGGGCTCGCCACTTCGGGTGTCACGCCAATTTCACCGAGGCGCGCAAGTACGGCCTGCGGGGCCCGCGGATAGGCGATGAGCCGCGCGGCGATCGCGCTGCGGGTTGTCTCATCGACACTGTCGATCAGGCGCATCGCCAGTTCGACGTACTGGGCTTCCTCGTCGGGGGTGTGCGAGCGGGCCTGGACGTAGAGATCGGTCAGCACCCGCAGCAGCGTGGGGCGGACGTCGACGCCATTGCGGCGCTCAAGGTCGAGCAGGCCTTCGATACGCGGAAACGCGGGATATTCGGTCATACGCAACGCCGCCAGCCAAATTCGCCCACACGATAATTGGCGCGCGTTTACAAGCCGTTAACTATGCCGCGCCTTTAATCCCGAACAGGAACACCGGACGAGCCGGCCGCACGCGGGGCCGAAGCGCGTAATCGGTGAGGGGAATACCATGGGCGAAGTCATTCGTTTTCCTGAAGACGCCGGAACCAGCCGGGGCCGCTATGTCGACTCCAGCAGCGAACCGGCGACCGTGATCATCCTGCCGGTGGTGCGTATCGAGCGCGCGCCTGACGGCTCGGGCGATCCAGAGCCGCAGACCGGACCGGGCCGCCGCCGCCGCCGCCGCGCCGCGCGCTGATCCCTTGCTCTCGCGCCAACCGATGCTTGTCCGCCTGATCGGATTAGGCGCACTGACGCTGCTCGCCAATTGCGCCGGCGATTTCGGCCAGATGAAGCCCGAACTGGCGTCGCCGGCGATCCACGACTGGGTTGCCGAAGACGCGACCGGATCGGTGAAGTCTTCGTTCCAGTTGACCGACGACGAGCGGCAGCTTCGCGATCTTGCATACCCGCTGATCGAACCGCCGCAACTACGCCAGGACCGCGACAGCTTCACCCGCGAATATGGCTGGAATCGCGAGCAATATCATTCCGGCGCCGACACCACGGCCTATGCGGCGTGGCTGGTGTCCTATCCCTCCCGCTCGCCGTCATCGCGCTACATGCGGATGCTCGACGATATCCGCAACGACACGACGCGGCTGCCGGCCTTCTTCCAGACCGCGGCGCGCGTGGTGGACATGGACACCAAGCGGCGCAAGGCGTTCGCCTACATCTCCGTCAGCAGTTCCGGCGAACGCGTGGAAGCCGAGCGGCGCATGAACGAGAATGCGGCGATCATCGGCGAGGTGCGCCGATCGCTGGCGCAGCGTGTCGCGTCGTACAAGTTTGCGATGGAACGGCTCATCATCATGTCGCCGTCGGCGCAGGCCGCGCAGGTCGAGCTGATGATCAACCAGTTGCGCGACACGATCGGGCGCTACCAGAACGGCGCCCCGCTGTTCCGCGCGGAAGGCTCGCTGGCCAGAAATAATTAGCGCGAGGCGCTCGTCTGCGGCACGCAGCGGGCGGCGGCGACGGCGCCGCGCGCCATCGGCATCAGGCCGGGCTCCGGCGCCAGGGCGCGGATCGCGATTATGCCGGTCGAGGTGGGTGACTCGACGATCAACCGGTCGGCGGCGGTCACGTCTTCTTCCTCCGGCATGTCGGCGTGCTGGTCCGGCGTCATCAATTCGAGCTCGATGGTGCGGCGGCCGGCGGCGCGGTCGTTGATCGCGTAATAGGCGATGTCGCTGCGCGTGTAGAACGACACCGACGTATAGGCGAGGCTGACCGGCGCGGAGAACTTGATCGGGCCGCTGGAGAGATCGTAGCGGCACACCGCGCTGGCGAAAGCAGGATCCATGAACGGCATCGTCGCGCCATCCGGCGACGGCGGCGGCACCGGAGTCACGGTATTGACCGGCGCGATCGCGGCGAGGCGCGAATAGGCGTCCTGCGTCGCGGTGCGCGGCAGAAGCATGATGGTGGCGAGATGCACGATCGCACCCAGCACGACGCCGACGACGATCACCAGGGCCCAGCGGATCATGACTGCCTCAAGATTGCCTCTGGGGGCAGCTTACGGTGACGATGGCCGGCATCGGTACTTCCTTGCCGGCGCGGGTCGCGACACCCACAGGGGTGTCGTAGAGGCGCAGCATCAGCCGGTAGCGCTCGATGCCGCCGGTCGGCAGCCAGTTGCCGCTGTCGGCGCGCGGCGACACGGAAATGGCGAAGGTGCCGTCGGCGGCGCGCACGATCTCCTGGCTGGTGAAACCGAAGCGGTTGACCGAGTTGGCGACCAGATTGCCGGCGGCATCGTAGAGCGCGACGGTCCAGAACCGGGCCGTCGGCGTGGTGCCGCTCAGCACAACATCGCAGCGGCCGTCGAGCGGATGGCCGGCGTCGTCGGTCTGCGCGGTGAACGAGACACCATCGCCGAGGCCGGTCGGCAACTGGCCGCTGCGGGCGATGCTGGCGCGGGCGTAAGGATCGGCATCCGAGGTGCCGGTGCGCGGATAGGCGCTCCAGGCCCCGATCTTCAGCGCGCCAAAGGCGGCGCCGCGGGTGAGCGCAAAATAGGTCGCCCCGAGCCCGATCAAGGTGGCAAGCGCGAAAGCGAAGATCGATCCGAACAGGAAGCGCACGAGAAATCCAGGAAGAGGATGGTCGCCAGCGGACTATAGCTTAGTTTCGGGCGGGCTTGGCGACGGTGGCGTTTTCAAGCTCGGTCATCAAAGCGGCCGGATCGCCGGCTGAAGCGCGTTTGTCGCCATTGTTGTTGGCAGCGGGCGAGCCGCCAAGCGCGCGATTGGCGGCATCCATCATGCGCTCGACATTGACCAGCACTTCGGCGCCACGCTTGGTGAGGAGCGGCGGACGGGGCGGCGGGCCTTCGTCCTGCTTCTTCTTGGATTCTGCGACCACCATGTCCTTGCGGGCGGGCGGCACCGCGATGCCGGGCAACTGCTTCAGCTCGATGCCATCGTGCGCATATTTCATGATGCCGTGCCACGTCATCGCGGGCAGCGCGCCGCCGGTCATGCGGTTGGTCGGCTGGTAGTCGTCGTTGCCGAACCAGACGCCACAGACGAAGTTGCCGGTGTAACCCATGAACCAGGCATCGCGGTACGCGTTGGTGGTGCCGGTCTTGCCGGCGGCGGCGATGCCGTCGAGCCGGGCGCGGCGGCCGGTGCCGTTCTCGACCACGCTGTTCATCATCTTGATCATGTCGCCGGCGACGCGGACCGGTAATGCGCGGTGCGGCTTGGGTCCGTCGCGATCATAACGCCACACCAGTTCGCCCTGGCCGGTGCGGACTTCGAGAATGGCATGCGGGGTCACCACCATGCCGAGATTGGGGAACGTCGCGTAGGCGCCGACATGCTGAAGCAGAGTGACGGCGTCGGCACCGATCGGCAGCGACGGCGTATCCGGCAGCGGCGTGGTGATGCCCATGTCGCGCGCGGTCTGGATGATTTTGGCGCGGCCGGCCTTGGCATTGCCGTTGCCGATCATCACCGAGAGGCGCACCGCGACGGTATTGACCGAGTGCGTCAGCGCGGTGATCAGCGGCATCGAGCCGCCGTAGCCGCCGCCGTAGTTGTGCGGGCACCAGTTGCCGAGGCAGATCGGTGCGTCGACCACGATCGTTTGCGGCGTCATGCCGGTTTCCAGCGCGGTGGCGTAGACATACGGCTTGAACGAGGAGCCGGGCTGGCGCATCGAGTCAGTGGCGCGGTTGAACTGGCTGGCGCCGTAGTCGCGGCCGCCGACCATGGCGCGAACAGAACCGTCGTTTTCCATCAGCACCGCGGCCGCCTGGTGGGCGTTATACGACTGGCCGAACTGGCGGATGTTGTTCTCGACTTCGTTTTCGGCGACGCGCTGGAGATTGGTGTCGAGCGCAGTACGGACCACGAAGACGCGCTCGGTCATCGATTTCGGGAAGGTGGCGACGAGCTTCTTCATCTCGTCGAACGCCCAGTCGAGATAATAGTTGGGGGCGCGCTCGTCGCGGCGGTCAACCGGAGTGGCGGGATTGCGCCGCGCGCCGAACACCTGACCCTCGGTCATGAAGCCGGCATCGACAAGGTTGTCGAGCACCACGTTGGCGCGGGCGCGGGCGGCCGGAAGGTTGACGTGCGGCGCGAACTTGGTCGGCGCCTTGAACAGGCCGGCCAGCATCGCGGCTTCGGCAAGGTTCACGTCGCGGGCCGACTTGTTGAAGTAATACTGCGCCGCGGCGTCGACGCCGAACGCGCCGCCGCCCATGTAGGCGCGGTCGAGATACAGCTTGAGAATCTCGTTCTTGGTGAGATGCGCCTCGAGCCACAGCGCAAGAAACGCCTCATTGATCTTGCGCTCGAGCGAGCGCTCGTTCGACAGGAACAGGTTCTTGGCGAGCTGCTGCGTGAGCGTGGAGCCGCCCTGCACGACGCCGCCGGCGCGCGCGTTGGTCGCCAGCGCGCGGAACGTGCCGACGATGTCGACGCCGAAATGGTCGTAGAAGCGCCGGTCTTCGGTCGCCAGCACCGCCTTGATCAGGTGATCGGGAAATTCGTCGAGCGGGATGGAGTCGTTGTGGCGGATGCCGCGGGTGCCGACCTCGTTGCCGTAGCGATCGAGGAAGGTGACGGCGAGATCGGATTTCTTCAGCCAGTCGTCGTCCGAGGTCTCGCGGAAGGCGGGACCGGCGAGGGTGAGCATCACCAGGAGGCCCGCAGTGCCGAGCGTGGCGGCTTCCGACACCAGTTCGTTGAGCCAGCGCCGCCAGCCGGAGGCATGGAAGCGGTCCATGAAGGTGGAGAAGCGCTCGTAGCTTTCGCGCAGGCCGGCGCCGGAGCGGAAGATCGAGCTATCGACCCACGCGTCCATGCCAAGCATCAAGGCGCGCAGGCGGCGCGTCCAGTCGCGGCTAGTCCGGTCAGGATCGAGTTCGGCCATTCGGTTCTGCGGGCAGCGCCCGTTGGTTTGCCAGGGGCACCTGAGTCATATGTGTTCTAGCCGATCCGAGGTGGGGCGGCCACGACAAGAGATGGTGAATAAAAGGCAGGGTGAACGGACATTCCGGGCGAAATCGGGGCGGATTACCGTCTGCAAGGGGCGATTTCCGCCGCTCTGCCGACTTCCTCGTGGTAGATTCCTCGCAAGATGCGGTATTTGCGCTCGATCTGCGCAGGGACATCAATGCCATGGCGACTGACGCCGAGCTGGAACCTCTCATTCAACAGGTCAACGACGCGCACAAGGCGTTGCGGCAGAAGATCGAGTCGCTCGTCCGAGGGGCCGGAGGCAATCGCAGGATCGTTTACAAAACGACCTTGTCGGACGGCGGAGAGGTAAAACTTCACGACAGCATTCGTCATCAATTTGAAGGCGCGCGGGTCTTTCAGGATCGATGGAAGCTGAGTGAGTATTGCGCCGGGCTCCTGAGGGCCGAGCACGGCCACATCGATCGGATCGCTGAGATCGGCGTCGAGACGGGGGTGTATTCAGCGTTCCTTTGGGATCTGTTCAAGCCGGCCGCGATGATGCTGCTCGATCTCCGCTTCACGCTGTTTAACGAGGCCCACCTGAGACCCGGCATGACCAGGCTGGAGGGGTACAGTTCGCAAACAATTCCGCAACTCGACAATGCCTCGCTGATGTACGCCTATATCGACGCGGCACACGACTTTAAGAATGTCTCTGCGGACATCGAGAACATTCTTCCAAAAATGCGGCGAGGCGGAATCGTCCAGTTCAACGATTATGCGACCTTTAATCTGAGGTTTGCGCTGCCATATGGCGTAAAAGCTGCCGTAAACAACCTGATTAACTCCGGGCGAGTGGCGGTCGTCGGGCACGGACTTTGTCCGCTGGGATTTGACGATGTTGCCGTCAGGGTGCTCTAGAGCCGAATGCATCTCCTGCTGATGTGTTCGTGCGGACTTGTGACAATCGCTGTTCATGGCCAAGCCTGATCCCACCGAGGCTCCCTTCTGGCGGACCAAGCGCCTGTCGCAGATGACGCGCGCCGAATGGGAGAGCCTGTGCGACGGCTGCGGCCGCTGCTGCCTCAACAAGCTGGAGGAGGAGGGCACCGGGCGCACCTTCTTCACCAATGTGGCGTGCAAGCTGTTCGACACCGTGAGCTGCCGCTGCAAGGACTATGCGGGGCGAAAGGCCAAGGTGCCGGATTGCGTCAAACTGTCGTGGCGCAATGTGGCGCGCATCGTCTGGCTGCCGCCGACCTGTGCGTATCGTCTGGTGGCGGAGCGCCGCGACCTGCCGTGGTGGCACCATCTCGTGTCAGGGAGCCGCGACACCGTGCACCAGGCCGGCGTCTCGGTGCGCGGCAAGGACACCGTGTGCGAGAGCGGCGTGCCGGACGAGGCGCTGGAGCGGCAT
>DASZXA010000090.1:0-20180 GCA_035546455.1 Pseudolabrys sp. | reverse complement strand
TATTTCCCGCCGGACGCCGACGGGAAACGCAAGCTGCTGCGCACGCACACCTCACCGGTGCAGGTGCGCACCATGCTGTCGCAGAAGCCGCCGATCCGCGTGATCATTCCAGGCCGCACCTACCGCTCGGACAGCGATCAGACGCACACGCCGATGTTCCATCAGGTCGAAGGCCTGGTGATCGACAAGGGCTCGCATCTCGGCCACCTGAAGTGGATCTTGCAGGAATTCTGCAAGGCCTTCTTCGAGGTCGACAACGTCAATATGCGTTTCCGGCCGTCGTTCTTCCCGTTCACCGAGCCGTCGCTGGAAGTCGACATCCAGTGCAAGCGCGACAAGAACGAAGTGCGGTTCGGCGAAGGCGACGACTGGATGGAAATTCTCGGCTGCGGCATGGTGCACCCGAACGTGCTGCGCAATTGCGGGCTCGATCCCGACGCCGTCCAGGGTTTTGCCTGGGGCATGGGCATCGACCGCATCGCGATGCTGAAATACGGCATGCCGGACCTGCGGCCGTTCTTCGAGGCCGACGTGCGCTGGCTCAACCATTACGGCTTCCGTCCGCTCGACTTCCCGACGCTCGCCGGGGGGCTCAGCGCATGAAGTTCACACTTGGCTGGCTCAAGGAGCACATCGACACCGACGCCTCGCTCGCCGAGGTGACGGACAAGCTCACCATGATCGGGCTCGAGGTCGAGCACATCGAAAACCCGGCGGAGAAATTCGCACCGTTCAAGGTGGTCGAAGTCATTTCCGCCGTGCAGCATCCGAATGCGGATCGCCTGCGCGTCTGCATGGTCAATACCGGCGAAGGCAAGCCGATCCAGATCGTATGTGGCGCGCCGAACGCGCGCGGCGGCATGAAGGCCGTGCTCGGCACGCCCGGCACCTACATTCCCGGCAAGAAGATCACGCTCGGCGTCGGCAAGATCCGTGATGTCGAGAGCCACGGCATGCTGATCTCCGGCGCGGAGATCGAATTCTCCGACGACAGCGACGGCATCATCGAAATGCCGGCCGATGCGCCAGTCGGCAAGCCGTTCGCCGAAGTGCTCGGCGTCAACGACCCGGTGATCGAAATCAACCTGACGCCGAACCGGCCGGACTGCACCGGCGTCAACGGCATCGCGCGCGACCTCGGCGCCACTTCGATCGGCACCTTCAAGGATCGGCCGCCGAAAGCCGTAAAGGGGCAATTCCCCTGCCCGGTGAAAGTGACGCTCGACTTCGGCCAGACAAAATCGCTCTGCCCGGCGTTCGGCCTGCGCCTCGTCAAAGGCGTCAAGAACGGCCCCTCACCCGACTGGCTGCAGAAGCGCCTGATGGCGATTGGTTTGCGCCCGATCAACGCGCTGGTCGATATCACCAACTTCATCACCTACGACCGCGGTCGGCCGCTGCATGTGTTCGACGCCGCCAAGGTGAAGGGCAATCTCACCGTGCGGCGCGCCAAGAACGGCGAGACGCTGCTGGCGCTCGACGGCAAGACCTACACGCTCGACGAAGCGACCTGCGTGATCGCCGACGAGAAGGGCGTGGAGTCGCTGGCCGGCATCATGGGCGGCGAGGAATCCGGCTGCGACGCCAGCACTACCGATGTGCTGATCGAGTCGGCACTGTGGGACGAGTTCAACATCGCAACCACAGGCCGCAAGCTCGGCATCAACTCGGATGCGCGTTACCGCTTCGAGCGCGGCGTCGATCCGGCTTTCATGCTGCCCGGCCTCGAGCTGGCGACGCAGATGGTGATCGACCTGTGCGGCGGCACGCCGTCCGAGATCGTGGTCGCCGGCGAAGTGCCGGTGAAGGAAAAGGTGATCGACTTTCCGCTCGGCGAGGTGACACGCCTGTCCGGCCTGAAGATCGGCGCGCCGGAATCGCGCCGCCTGCTCGAGCATCTCGGCTTCTTCGCCGCCGGGACTGGCGAGACGCTGAAGGTCGCGATCCCGACCTGGCGGCCGGACGTCGAGGGCAAGGCCGACCTGGTCGAAGAGATCGTCCGCATCATCGGTGTCGACAATGTACCGCTGACGCCATTCCCGCGCAGCGAAGCCCCCCGCAAGCCGATTCTGACCTCGATCCAGTTGCGCACCCGCAAGGCCAAGCGCGCGCTGGCCGCCCGCGCAATGCAGGAGGCGGTGACGTGGTCGTTCGTCTCCAAGAAAGAGGCGGAAGCCTTCGGCGGCGGCGCGGCCACTTTGGCGCTGGCCAATCCGATTGCGGCCGAGCTCTCCGACATGCGGCCGAGCCTTATCCCCGGTCTCGCGATGGCCGCGCAGAAGAACGCCGATCGCGGCTTCGGCGACATCGCGCTTTTCGAGGTCGGACAGATTTTCAAGGGCGACAAGCCCGAGGACCAGTTCATCGCGGCCAGCGGCGTGCGGCGCGGCCTCGCCAATCCGAACGAGATCGGTCGCAACTGGTATGGCAGCGGCGTGGTGGATGCATTCGATGCCAAGTCCGACGCATTCGCGGTGCTGGCGGCGGCGGGCGCGCCGATGCAGGCGCTGCAAGTGGTGCCAGGCGGGCCGGCCTGGTTTCATCCCGGCAGAAGCGGCACGATCCAGATCGGCCCGCAGAATATCCTTGGCCATTTCGGTGAACTGCATCCGCGCACGCTTGCGGCGCTCGGCGCCGACGGGCCGATCAGCGCATTCGAGGTGATCCTCGACAAGATTCCGGAGCCGAAGGCGAAAGCGACGCGCGCCAAGCCGGTGCTCGAGCTGTCGCCATTCCAGCCGGTGTCGCGCGATTTTGCCTTCATCGTCGACCGCGCGGTGAAAGCCGCCGATCTGGTGCGCGCCGCCCAAAGCGTCGACAAGAAACTGGTCGCCGACGTCACCGTGTTCGACGTCTATGAAGGCAAGGGCATCGACGCCGGCAAGAAATCGATTGCGATCGCCGTGACTTTGCAACCGCGCGACAAGACGATGACCGATCAGGAGATCGAGGCGATGGCCGGCAAGATCGTCGCCGAAGTCACCAAGCGCACCGGCGGCACGCTGCGCAGTTAGGCCGGCAGCAGGTCCGCATAGGCCCCGCCGTCGCGCTCGACGATCTCACCGGGTTTGACGGCAATCGGTTTTGCCAGCATCTGCCCCGCGCTGACGAAGGTGTGAAACTCGCCGTTTTCGCCACAGAGATCGGTGCCGTTCGGCAGATCATCCAATAAGACCCGGTCGAACGCGCGGCCGGCGAAACGGCGCGGCAGTTTCTTCAGATCGACACTGACAAGATGCGCGACCGTGCCTGACGCGATCATCTCGCGCGCCAGCGCCGACGTGTCGCGACCCCATAACGGAAACAGCGGCGCGATTCCCGTCCCGGCAAGATTCTTCTCGCGATAGGCGCGCACGTCTTGAAGAAAAAGATCGCCGAACACGATGTACGTGATGCCATCGTCACGCGCCCGCGCGACGGCTGCGGCCATCTCGCGCTCGTAAACCTCGTTGGGACACGGATAGGGAATCCGCACCTTGCGCGCCGGCAGGCCTGCGGCGGCAAGTTGCGCGTCGAGCAATTCTTCGCGAACGCCGTGGATGCTCACGCGCGTAAACGTGCCGGTGACGGTCGTGAGCGCGCCGACGATGTCGAATTCACCGGCGCGCCGAACCTCATGCAGCGCCCAGGCGGAATCCTTGCCGCTCGACCAGGCGATCAAGGCTTTCGGCCGGCTCATTCCTTGCGCCGCCGTTTGCGAACCGGCTTGCTTTCCTGCTCAGGCTTGCTCTTCATCGCCGGCGGCAATCCGCCGACCACGCGCAGCACCGCTTCCGCCGCGCGGACGCCACTCTCCCAGGCGCCGTTGACCGTGCCCCACAGCGTTTCGTGACAGGCTTCGCCGGCAAACCAGACGCGATCGCGCAGCGGAGTCATCAGGGTGCGGCGCGCGTCGGCGTGACCCGGCGCCGCGGCGGAGAACGCTCCGCCAATCAGCGGATTTTCACCCCAGCGGGTCGCCGCGCTCTTTTTGACGAGGCCCTTGGCGTTCGAGCCGAAGGTCGCAGTCAGCCATTCGACCGCAAACTCTTTCAGCGCGCCCTCGCCGCTGCGCGCGAGATCACGGGCGAGATTGCCGCCGACCGACACCACCGACAGATGGCTGCCGCCGATATTGCCGAGCAGCGCGGCGGCGCGCGCGCCGCTCGCCTTCTCGAACACCAGATCGTCGGCATCGAGATCGAGCGGATTGCCGTTCATTTCGACCGCGATCTGCTCCTGGCGGCCGAGCGAGAGCCGCGACGCGGCGTCGATGTGACTCTTGGGCAAATCCGGCGCGAAGCCAAGATCGCCGCGCGCCAGCACATTTGTCGATATCGTGACGATCGCCGTGCGCGCACGGATCGTTCCTTTTGGCGTGTCGATCAGCAGCGCGCCGCCCCAATCGAACTTGCGCGCCGGCGTCGAGAGTTGCACCGGCAAGCCGCGCCCCAGCCGGGCGAGCAATGCGCCGTAACCTTCGCGGCAGAATGCATCGGCGTTGCGCTCGGGCGCGCGGGCGAAATCGGCGGCCGAGATATCCGCCAATGCCTTGCCGACACTGTACAGGCCGAGCACGAACTCAATGCTGTCGCGCCATTCGCCGAGATCGCCCGGCAGTACAGACGCCGCCGCGACATCGCCGCGTCCGCGCCCTGCATCGATGATCGCACGATTGGCGCGCACCAGCGCGGCGAGGAACTGCTCGGTCTCCCCGGCGCGGGCGCGGCGCGGCGGCACCCGCAGTTTCTGCCCGCGCGGCGCAGGATAAATGTCGAGCCCGCTGTCACTTGCCGCCTTGACCAGCAGATTGTCATCGAACCGATGGATCCAGTGCGCGCCGCGGTCGAACGGCGTGGAAAATGTCGTCGCGTCGGTGACGCAGCGGCCGCCGACCCGATCCGCCGCCTCGATCATGGCAAAGCGTACCTTGGCGTCGCGCAACCGCCGCGCTGCGGCAATGCCGGCCGCGCCGCCGCCAATGATCGCGACAGGGACATCGGCGATCTCCGCACCGACGCCGATCGCCGGCGCGGCGAGAACTGCCGCAGAACCTGCAACGAACGAACGGCGGGAGAGCCTCGGCATGGTATCCGAATGGTTGAGATGGACGGGCGGACAATGCCGCAAGCGGCGGAACGCCGCAAATCTCATGACTAATGCGGCGCTAACGTGGCCGCGCACCGATGAACCAAATTGCAATGAGTCCCCGCTAGGTTGACGTGCAAAGACGCGCACAAGGCGCGCCACTTGTTGCGGTTGGGGACGCGACAGCGATGGGATGGGCTTTCGACAGCGTCGGCCAGGTGATGGCCCGCTATCTGCTCAAGCCGGAAGCGGGCTACGAGCCGTTCACGCCGAGCGAGGCGGATGCGCTGCGCGCCGTGCTGCGGCCGGGCGACGTGCTGCTGGTCGAAGGCAACAACCACATTTCCGGCGTCATCAAGTACCTGACGCAATCGACCTGGTCGCACGCCGCGCTCTATGTCGGGCCGATCGGCGAGCGTACCGCGCCGAGCGGCGAACCGCTGGTGCTGGTCGAGGCGAATATCGGCCAGGGCGTGGTCGCTGCGCCGCTGTCGAAATATGTGCGCTTCCACACCCGCATCTGCCGCCCCGTTGGGCTCACTGAAGATGACGCCGCGCGGGTCTGCGCCTACGCGACCGAGCGCATCGGCTTCGACTACGACGTCAAGAACATCCTCGACCTGATGCGGTACCTGATGCCGCTGCCGGTGCCGCAGCGCTGGCGCCGCCGCCTGATGGCGCTCGGCTCCGGCCATCCGACCCGCATCATCTGCTCGGCGCTGATCGCGCAGGCTTTTGCGAACGTGCGCTACCCAATCCTGCCGAAGGTAACGACGGTGGAGAGCGAGCAGGCGCGGCGTGACCTGCTCGAAATCCGGCACTCGTCGCTTTATGCGCCACGTGACTTCGACATCTCGCCCTACTTCGAGGTCGTGAAGCCGACTATCGCCAAAGGCTTCGATTATCGCGTCATGGCATGGGCCGATCAGGTTGCCGAAACTGCGGTGATCCCGGCTCCGCCGCTCGTGCCGGTCGCGCCGGAAGAGACGCTGACACCGGCGGCGTAACGCGAGCCTTGCTGTAACCGCGTCAGGTTCCTATTTATCGGCGGCATGTTCGACGCCGCCTTCTCCGCCCTCGCCCAGATGTTCAGCGCGCCGCTGCGCGCAGTGTTGCTCAAGGCCGTCGGCCTTGCGCTGCTGGTGATCGTCATCATCGGCATCGCGCTGCAACGCCTGTTCTCGGCGCTCGCGACGTCGGGGGCGGACTGGGCGGAGCACACCTACGGCCTTGTCTCCCACGACGTCTGGAACATTCTGATCTGGGTGCTGTCGATCATGGCCGGGCTCGGCATTGTCACCGGCGCGCTTTTCCTGATGCCGGCGGTCGCGGCTCTGGTCGGCAGCTTCTTCGTCGACGAGGTCGCTGATCACATCGAGCGCGTCGATTATCCGGCCGATCCGCCGGGGACGGCATTGCCGCTGGCTTCCGCCATCTTCCAAGGCGCCATCACCGCGTTGCTGGCGCTCGTCGTCTATTTGTTCGCGCTGCCATTCTTTCTGTTCGGCATCGGTTTGTTTGTGCTGTTCTTTGCCAATGCCTGGCTGTTGAGTCGTGAATATTTCGAGCTGGCGGCGATGCGGTTTCATACGCCGGCGGAAGCCAAGATGCTGCGCAAGCGGCACGCTGCATACTTGTTCGGCGCCGGCATGATCATCGCAGCGTTCGTCTCGATCCCGATCCTGAATTTCGCCACGCCGGTTTTCGCGATGGCGTTCATGGTGCATCTGCACAAGAAGCTGACCGGCTCGCGTACCGAGCTGATCGTGCCGCAACGCTAGTTCTTGCTGCGCAGATCGATCACGCGCTTGGCCTTGCCGGCGGAGCGCTCGACTTCACCCGGTTTCACCGCACGCACCGCAGCCGTCACACCGATTAGCGCCTTGATCTGATGCGCCAGATCGCGCTCGCAATCGGACAAAACCGGAGCGGTTTGCGCCCGTGTTTCGACCACGACGGTGATCTCGTCGAGCCGTTCGGTGCGGCGCAGTTCGATGACGAAATGCGGCGCCAGCCGTTCGTCCCTGAGGATGATCTCCTCGATCTGGGTCGGGAATACGTTGACGCCGCGCACCACCATCATGTCGTCGGAGCGGCCGCTGACTTTCTCCATGCGGCGGAAGGAACGCACGTTGCCCGGCAGCAGCCGCGACAGATCGCGGGTGCGATAGCGGATCACCGGCATCGCTTCCTTCGACAGCGAGGTGAAAACAAGCTCGCCTTTTTGGCCGTCGGGCAGCACCGCGCCGGTCTGCGGGTCGATGACCTCCGGATAGAAGTGGTCTTCCCACAGATACATCGCGCCCTTGTCTTCGATGCATTCGCACGACACGCCGGGGCCGATCACCTCTGAAAGTCCGTAATTGTCGATGGCGTGGATATCGAAGGCGTCCTCGATCTCTTCGCGCATCGCATTGGTCCACGGCTCGGCGCCGCACATCGCGATTTTCAACGAAGACTTGCGCGGATCGTCGCCCTGCGCGCGGAATTCGTCGAGAATCGCGAGCAGATAGCTCGGCGTGACGAAGATCACGTCCGGCTTGAAGTCGCCGATCAATCTGACTTGCCGCTCGGTCATGCCGCCCGACACCGGCACCACGGTCATGCCAAGCCGCTCGGCGCCGTAGTGAAAACCGATGCCACCGGTGAACAGGCCGTAGCCGTAGGAATTCTGCGCCAGCATGCCGGGCCGGCAGCCGGCGGCGCGCATCGAGCGCGCCATGATGTCGGCCCAGACCTCAAGATCACGCTTGCTGTAGCCGACCACGGTCGGTTTGCCGGTGGTACCGGATGACGCGTGGACGCGCGCGACCTTTTCGCGCGGCATGGCGAACATGCCGAACGGATAATGCGCGCGCAGATCGGCTTTGGCGGTGAATGGAAACTTGCGGAGATCGGCGAGTGTCTTCAGATCGTCCGGATGAACGCCAGCCTTGTCGAAACTCTGCTTGTAGTGCGGCACATTGTTATAGGCGTGCGCCAGCGTCCATTGCAGCCGCTTGAGCTGAAGCGCGGAAATCTCGTCGCGCGACGCCGTCTCGATCGCCTCCAGGTCCTGCTTGCGCGGCGAAAGGTCTACACCTTTGAGCGTAAGCCCGGGCATCGTCAGATTTTCCGGTTGGCCGCGTTCCAGTGCTTTTCGAGATTAGCGATCAGGGCTGGCGAATAGTGACAATACGCCTGCTCGCGACAATAGACCGCCATGTAGCGGCGAAACAGATCGAGCGGCTCCTCGCTGACGCGCATCGCGCGGCGATTGCCGGCGGCGCTGACCACCCCCGACGACGCAAAATCGTCGACCACCTTCATCACCGCCTGCTCCAACTCGGCGGGCGGCGCGATGACGTCGCAGATCAGGCGGCCTTCCGGCGTGTCACAGTCGAACCGGCGATCCATCATGATGGCTTGCCGGGCAGCACGGGCGCCGACAAAGCGCGTGAGCCGCAGATTGGCGGCGCCGGGAATGATGCCTTCCTTGCGGGCCGGCAGCGTCATGTAGGCGTCGCTGCCGGCGACGACATAATCCATCGCCAGCAGATATTGGCAGCCGCCGCCGATCGCGAAAGTGCCGAGCTGACAGACCCACGGCTTCTCCTTGGTGCCACCGTAGATTTCATCGGGGCCGTTCGGGCCGAACGCAACGCCACGGAACATCTTGTTGACGATCCCCATGTCGCGCTCGATGTACCAAAGGTACGGGATCATGCCGCGATAGAGGTGCGTCAGGTTGATGCCGGCGCAGAAGACGTCGCGGTCCTTGTATTTCGGGTGATCGACCTTGCCGCCACGCAGCACACAGATTTCGCTCATTGGATCGAAAATCGCGAGGTCGGCGGCCGTTTCAGTGTCAGCCAGTGTGTAAGCGTCTTCGGCGTTGAGATAACGCGGATTCTGGATAGTGACGATCGCCGCCTTACCCTTGCGCTCGACACGCGCGGGGCCAAAGTCGATGAGGTCATCTCTGACAAACTTTGCCCCGAGTTCAATGGCCTCCATCTTTGGCTTCAGCATCGCATGGCATAAGTGCATGCCGGTTCCGACATCTGCCAACGCGTGCGCGAGAAAGATGCCCTGATCGATCGCAACACCGTCTTTTTCACCTTGCAGACCGCTATCGGCTTCGACCTGCTTTTTTGTCGGAGTTAGGCCGGGAATGAGCTTTGCAGCGTCGTAACAGAGCTCATCCACGCGTTTATGTTCGGAAAGATTTTTGGTGAGGCGTCGATAAATTTTATCGATGTGGAGCGGGAGGAAACGCTCACGCGAGTCTCGCATGCCGCCATAGATAATCGCCGCCGCTATCTGTTGTGCTTGATTGCGATGAGGCTTTTTCGGCAGCTTCGATATGAACGCCGCGCCGTCACGCCAGTATTTGGCCGCAGCCGCCACATCGCGGTTATACGACCCGGTGAAGCGGGGCCGTTTCCACGCCGCGCCAGCTTTTGGCGACAGTCCCGCATTCTCGAACGTAATCTTTGCGTCGCGGACTCTCGCTTCCTCGATATGCTTCATCGACGCACTCCTTACGACGCTTTTTGCAGAACCGTCTTGCCCGGCCACTTGCACAGATCGTTGACGATGCACTTTTCGCACAGCGGCTTTCGGGCGATGCACGTGTAGCGGCCGTGCAGAATCAGCCAGTGATGCGCGTGGCTCTTGTACGCCGCCGGCACGACTTCATTGAGCTTCTGCTCGACCGCAAGCGGATCCTTGCCCGGCGCCATGCCGGTGCGATTGCCGACTCGGAAGATGTGGGTGTCCACTGCGATGGTCGGCTCACCGAATGCGACGTTCAACACGACATTCGCGGTCTTGCGGCCGACACCCGGCAGCGCTTCGAGCTCCTCGCGCGTGCGCGGTACTTTGCCGCCGTGCTCGTCGACCAGCTTCTTCGACAGCGCAACGACGTTGGCCGCCTTGGTGCGATAAAGACCGATCGTCTTGATCAGATTGCGAACGTGCGGGACGCCGAGCCTCGCCATTTTCTCTGGCGTATCGGCGGCGGCAAACAGGCCCGGTGTTGCTTTGTTGACCCCGGCGTCGGTCGCTTGCGCCGACAGGACAACGGCAACCAGAAGCGTGAACGGGCTGGAATGCTTCAGCTCGGTCTGCGGCGCGGGCGCGGCCGCCTTGAAGCGGCGAAACGCCTCTTCAATTTCGCGTGCAGTCCAGGGCGGAACCTCGGCATGCGCGGCTTCGGAATCCGCGACCAGGCGTGCCACCGGACCTTTTATTCTGGCGGGTTTCGGCCCCGTCTTTTTACGAACTTTCTTTGCCGACCTTTTTCCAGCCATAGGCAACGCTATACTGAGGGCATGACCCCGGACAATGAGCTTGCGCCAATCTTCGAAGCGGTGATCACACCGCACCGCTCGCTCGGCCATACCGGATTTATGGTGCTGATGATCGCGGTCGGCGGCATCAGCTTCGTCTCCGGTATCGCCTTCGTGCTGATGGGGGCGTGGCCGGTGTTCGGCTTCTTCGGCCTCGATGTTCTCCTGCTCTATTGGGCCTTCCGCATCAATTATCGCCGCGCCGCGGCTTATGAGACCGTGACCGTCACGCCTGTTGAGTTGAAGGTCCGACAGGTCAGCCACCGCGGCCGGGTGCGCGAATGGGCGCTGAACCCGCTCTGGGTGACACTCGACAAGGTCACCCACGAGGAATACGGCATCGAGCGGCTATTCCTGGTGTCCGGCGGGAAACGGCTGGCGATCGCCAATTATCTGGGCCCGGACGAAAAAGCCTCGTTTGCCAAGGCTCTGTCCAATGCGCTCGGAGACGCCAAACGAGGCGTGACGCGAACGGCCTTCTAGGCAGGAATCGGGTGGTTTGGCCCAGGTCCGGGGCCTAGATAGCGGACATGAGCATGACCCTGGACACCATGACCGCCACCGATTTCACCCCCGCGCTGCGCCAGCCGCAGCTTGCCGCGCTGAAAACCGCTTCGGCCGACTACGACATCGTGCGCCGCGCCATCGCGCATTATCGCGGCAACTGGCGCTCACAGCCGGAGATCGAGACCGTCGCAGACGCCGCCGGCGTGACGCCGACCGAGCTGCATCATTTGTTCCGCCGCTGGTGCGGCCTGTCGCCGAAGGCGTTCCTGCAGGCGCTGACACTGAACTCGGCGCGCGACCTGCTACGCTCGTCGGCCAGCATTCTGGAAACGGCTTACGAGGTCGGGCTGTCGGGTCCCGGCCGGCTGCATGACCTGTTCGTCACCCACGAAGCGATGTCGCCCGGTGAATGGAAGACCGGCGGCGAAGGCCTGACGGTGACTTACGGATTCCATCCCTGTCCGTTCGGCATGGCGCTGGTGATGACGACGCCACGCGGCCTGTGCGGCCTCGGGCTCGCCGACGCCGGCAAGGAAAAAGCGGCACTGCGCGACATGCGCTCGCGCTGGCCGAAAGCGCGTTACGTGGAAGACAGGGCGGCAACGGCGGCGACGGCCGCGCGCATCTTCGATCCGAAGCTGTGGCGCAAGGATCGCCCGCTCCGCATCATCATGATCGGCACCGATTTCGAAGTGCGCGTCTGGGAAAAGCTGCTGCACATCCCAATGGGCACAGCCGCAACTTATTCCGGCCTTGCCGCCGAAGTCGGCTCGCCCAAGGGCGCACGCGCGGTCGGCCTCGCAGTCGGGAAGAATCCGATCTGCTTCGTGGTGCCGTGCCATCGCGTGATCGGCAAGAGCGGCGACCTCACCGGCTATCACTGGGGCCTGACGCGCAAGCGCGCCATCCTCGGCTGGGAAGCGGGACAGCTCGCAGCCTGAACGCCGGTTCAGCAACACGCCGGGTTCCTGCCGGAACTTCGGTCATTTTCAGGAATTCAACATTTGTCAGGAACGTGGCCGCCTCGCGGCGCGTTTGGTTCGCGCGCGCCACGAGCGCGCTGAGTTTGTTTGAATCAAATCCATGAGGAGGCAAAGATGCGTGTTAAATTACTTGCAGCGGTGGCTGCTCTGGCGCTGACCCCGGCGGTTGCGTTCGGCCAGGCTTCGACGGCGACCGGCGCAGTCGGCGGTGCGGCTGTCGGTGCGGCGGTTGGCGGCCCGGTCGGTGCGGTTGTTGGCGCCGGCGTCGGCGGCACGGTCGGCATGGCGGCGGAACCGCCGGCTCCGGTCGTGACCTATGTGGAGCATGAATCGATCCCGTCCGTCGCGGTTCAGGAAGAGGTGGTCGTCGGCCAGCCCCTTCCAGCCACTGTGACCCTGCACACTGTGCCGAAGTACAAACAGTACAGCTACGCGGTCGTGAACCAAAAGCGCGTGATCGTGGAGCCGCGTTCGCGCAAGGTCGTGAAGATCATCGAGTAGTTTGAGCCTGCGGAACTGAGAAACCCCGCCAAGGTCCATCTTGGCGGGGTTTTTTACAGGTGTTTCCAGTAGATCGTGGTGTCGCACAGCGCGCCGTCCGGCAGCAATGCATAGTCGGGGATGTTGCCGAGCCGCTGCCAGCCGCCGCGTTCGTAAAGACGCCGCGCGTCGTCGCTCGCCGTATCGAGCACCAGAAGAGTACGGCCCTTTTGCTTCGCCCGTGCCTCGATCTGCGACAACAGCGCCGCGCCGATGCCTTTACCCCGCGCGGCGCGCTGCACCAGCATTTTCTTCACCTCGGCACGATGCGGCTGGTTTGGCGGCGTGTCCAGGCCGAGCTGCACGGTGCCGACTATGCGGCCATCGAGTTTTGCCGCGAGCAAGATCGTGTCGCCGTGCGCGATCGAGGGAACGACCTTCCTGAAAAATTCCGCGGCATCCGCAGCGCTATACGGCAGCATGAAATTGACCGACGCGCCGCCGTTGACACAATCGGCCAGAACTTCGGCAAGTTCATCGATTGCGGCTGGCGCCGCGTCGGCATCAAGTTCGATGATGTCGATCTTGCTCACGCCGCGGCCAGATCGCGCTTTTCCGCCACGGTGGTGTCGGCGTTGAGCCGGTAGATCATCGGCACGCCGGTATCGATGTTGAGCTTGAGGATGCTCTCTTTGGTGTGGCGGTCGAGCACCATCACCAGCGCGCGCAGTGAATTACCGTGCGCGGCCACCAGAACGCGCTCACCGCGCATTACCCGCGGCAGAATTTCCTGAATGTAGTACGGCAACACGCGCGCCGCGGTGTCGCGCAGGCTTTCGCCGCCGGGCGGCGCGATGTCGAACGAGCGGCGCCAGATGTGGACCTGCTCCTCCCCCCATTTCTTGCGGGCGTCGTCCTTATTTAAGCCGGACAGATCGCCGTAATCGCGCTCATTGAGCGCCTGATTGCGGATCACCGGAATTTTCCTCTGGCCCATCTCATCGAGCATGATGTCGAGGGTGCGCTGTGCGCGCTTGAGCGCCGACGTGAAAGCGATATCGAAGTTGACACCTTGCGCCTTGAGAGCGCGGCCTGCCTTCTCCGCTTCCTGCACACCGACCTCGGTGAGATCAACATCGCGCCAACCGGTGAACAGGTTCTTCAGATTCCACTCGCTTTGGCCATGGCGCACGAGGACGAGAAGGCGGTCGGTCATTTCGGTCATAACTCCAACTCAGAAATTGGCGAGGCCCAGCACGTCGGCCATCGAATAAAGCCCGGGCTTCTGGTTGCGCGCCCACATCGCCGCATGCAGCGCGCCGCGCGCGAAGATCATGCGGTCCTCGGCCTTATGCACGAGCTCGAGGCGCTCGGCGGGGCCGGCGAAGATGACGTGGTGTTCGCCCACGACAGTGCCGCCACGCAAGGCCGCGTAGCCGATGTCACCGGGCTTACGGGCTCCGGTATGGCCCTCCCGGGCCTTTACGGTGCGCTTGTCGTGATCTACGGCGCGTCCCTCCGCAGCGGCGCGGCCGAACATCAGGGCGGTGCCGGACGGCGCGTCGACCTTCTGATTGTGGTGCATCTCCAGGATTTCGATGTCGAAGCTGGAATCCAGCGTCCTGGCGACCCGCCGCGTCAGCGCCGCGAGCAGGTTGACGCCGACGCTCATGTTGCCGGACTTGACGATCACGGCCTTCTTCGCGGCTTCCTTGATCCTGGCTTCATCGTCGGCGCCGAGGCCAGTCGTGCCGATGACGTGAATCTTGCCGAGAGACGCGGCGACCTGCGCATAGGCGATCGTCGCCGCCGGCGCGGTAAAGTCGATGATGGCGTCGGCATCCTTCAGCACGGTTTCCGCCGCGCCCACCAGCTTGACATGATTTTCGCCGAGCCCCGCCAAAGTGCCGGCATCCCAGCCGAGCAGCGGCGAGCGCGCGTCTTCCAGCGCACCGGCCAGCGTCAGCCCTTGAGTTTCAGCGATCGCCTTGACTAGCGTGCGCCCCATGCGCCCGCCCGCCCCGGCCACCACGATCCGCATGTCGGACATCCGTCGTCTCCGTTCGCGGTGGGTATAGCGTGGCGCGATGCAAAAGGCACTACGGCTGCGCGCCCTCGTATCCCTCGATGACGATAATGTCGGCCACCGCCGCGGTCTGCCGCACCTTGATGTTCGCCTGATATTCCGGCGAGTGATAGCAATCGAGCGCGGCCTGGAAGCTCGGAAATTCGATTACGACATTGCGAGAGCGGCTGGTGCCTTCCTTGCTCTCGAACTTGCCGCCGCGCACCACATACCGCGCGCCATACTTCTTGAAGATCGCCGGATTGGCCGCGGCATAAGGCTTGTAGCCTTCGTCATTGTTCACATCGACGCGTCCGATCCAATAACCCTTGGCCATATTCGTTTCCCTTCCTACTCCGAACCTTCAACAATCACGAATTCGATCGTCGAGCAGGCCCGCTTGAGATATTGCGCGGCCGCCTGATACTCGTCCGAGCGAAAGCACGTCACGGCCTTGTCGTAGCTGTCGAACTCGACCACCACGTTTTCTCCACGCTTCGGCCCAAGCATCGTATCGGCCTTGCCGCCCTTGACGATGAACTTGCCGCCGAACGCCACGAGCGGCGCGGCATTGCGCTTGCGGTACTCCGCGAAAACCTCGCGATCGGAAATATCGAGCCGCGCCAGCCAATAACCTTTCGCCATCGCTTCCGTCCTAGTTCGCCGCTTGCGCGATCTCGTTGACGATCATCTCGGCGGCGGCCTTCGGATCGGCCGCCTCGGTAATCGGACGCCCGACCACCAGATAATCGGCGCCGGCGGCAATCGCCTTGGCCGGCGTCATGATGCGCTTCTGATCGTCGGTCGCGCTGCCCGCCGGACGAATGCCCGGCGTCACCAAGGCCATTTTATCGCCGACGATCTTGCGCAGGTTCGAGGCTTCTTCCGGCGAACAGACAAGGCCGTCGACGCCGAGATCGCGGGCCTGTTGCGCCCGCATCGCGGCAAGCTCACCAACCTTCATGCGGTAGCCCGCCTTGTCGAGATCGCTGTCGTCATAGGACGTCAGCACCGTCACCGCGAGAATCTTCAGCTTCGATGCGCCCCTGCCTTTCACGGCCGCCTGCATGGTCTGCGGATAGGCGTGCACGGTAAGGAACGCCGCACCCATTTTGGCGACGCTTTCGACGCCCTTTTCAACGGTGTTGCCGATGTCATGCAGCTTGAAGTCGAGAAAGACCTGCTTGCCGTCATCGATCAGTTGATGCGCGAATTGCAGGCCGCCGGCATAACCGAGCTGGTAGCCGATCTTGTAGAATGACACCGACCGCCCGAGCTTGGTGATAAGCGACAGCGCCATCTCGATCGAAGGCACATCAAGAGCAACAATCAGCCGGCCGCGCGGATCCACATCGTCCTCACATCATCATTCTTGCTACGTCGACCAGCCGCGCGAGTTGCACACGCAACTGGTTGGCGAGGCTGGCCTGGCTGAGATTATCGCGCTCGTCGAACGCCTGATCGGCCTGCGGTATCGCGATCTGCTCGGGAAGCACCAGCGCACCGCAGCCGAGCTCGAGAATCTGCCGCAACGCCATCAATCCACGCACGCCGCCATGCGGCTCCGGAGAGGCCGCACCGAGCGAGAACACGCGGTTGCGAAACGCCGCATAGGCAGACTCGTTGCGTTCGCGGACCTGCGACACCCAATCGATCGCATTCTTCAGGCCGGACGGCACCGAGCCGTTATATTCGGGAGACGCAATGAAGACGCCGTGATGCGCGCCGATCATCTGCTTGAGTTTCACCGCGTTGGGGTGTGCGCCGCTGTTCGCCTCGGCATCGGCGTCGAAAAGCGGGAGCGGATAGTCCTCGAGCGAGATGCGGGTTACCTCGACATCGATCAACGTCAGTTCCTTGGCGGCAAGCGCCGCCAGCCGCACGTTGAGCGAGCCGGTGCGGGTCGAGCCAGGAATGATCAGTATTTTCGGCGACGCCATATTTCCCCCGAGGGCAATCTATCCGCCCTTAATCGCGGGGACCAAACGAAAATGGCCGGAATGACCGGCCATTGGCAGTGAACAAAAGGTTGTGGCGTTACTGCCCGCGATAGACCCACACGCGCGCCGGCGGAAAGTTCATCCAGATCAGCTCGGACGCTTTGGCGCTCAAGCCGCCATAACCCTTCGGGATCGGCGGCAGCACCGCGTAGGTGAATTGAACGAACGGCGCAGCCGGCGCCAGCAGCGTCATCGCATCGGCAATCAACCGCAGCCGGGTTCGCATCGGCTTGGTCACCAGCGGTAGCCCGGAGACGACCGCCGCGGCAGGCGTCCGGACGATCGTTTCGAGCAGACGGCGCAGCCGGTAAGCGTCGCCCTGCACCACGGTCGCTTGCGGATAGCGGGTCCGCAGCATCCGGCAGAACTCGGGATTGAACTCGACCAGGATCAAGCGGGCCGGATCGATGCCGCGATTCACCAGCGCTTCGGTCACCGGGCCAGTGCCGGGGCCAAGCTCGATCACCGGGCCTTCCGCATTCGGGTCGACATAGCGCGCCATGGTGCGCGCCAGCACGCGGCCGGACGGCATCACTGCGCCGGTGGCCAGCGGCTTTTCGATCCAGCTGCGGAGAAATTTAACGTCGTCGTCGAAGCGAAGAGGGCGCTTCTCGGCGCGAGCTATGGAGTGGAAGCGCATTGCTGTTACGTCGCCCCGGCGGGCACTGGAACGGCCGCCGATCTCCTCACGGGTATAGCGCGTAAAGCGGGGGGTCAAGTTCATCGGCTGGAGCGTCCTGCCCTGGGGCTCATTCCGTCGATAAAGTCTTTGACTTTACTGAAGAATCCTTCGGATTCCGGCTGCGTTTCCTCAGACGAAAGCCGCTCGAACTCGGCCAGCAACTCGCGCTGCTTTTTGGTCAGGTTCTGCGGCGTCTCGACCGTTACTTGAACGTACATGTCGCCAAGCTGTTTCGAGCGCAGCACCGGCATGCCCTTGCCGGCAAGACGCATTCGCGTCCCCGACTGGGTTCCAGCGGGAATTTTCACTTTCGCCTTGTCGCCCTCGATGGTCGGCACCTCAAAATCGCCGCCGACCGCCGCGGTCACCATCGAGATCGGCACCCGGCAATAGAGATCGGCGCCGTCGCGCTGGAAGAACTCGTGGCCGGCCAGCGCCAGGAAAATATAGAGGTCGCCCGACGGGCCGCCGCGCACGCCGGCCTCGCCCTCGCCTGCAAGACGGATGCGCGTGCCGTCCTCGACGCCGGCGGGAATGTTCACCGACAAGGTGCGCTCGCGGTTGATGCGGCCCGCGCCCGCACACGACGGACACGGGTCCTCGATCACCTGGCCGCGGCCCTGACAGGCCGGACAGGTGCGTTCCAACGTGAAGAAGCCCTGCTGATGGCGGACGCGACCGGCGCCGCCGCAATGCGGACAGGCCTTCGGCTTGGTGCCGGCTTTTGCACCGGTGCCAGAGCATGCTTCGCACGTTACCGGCGTCGGAATTCTGATTTGCGCCGTCTTGCCCGAGAACGCCTCCTCGAGGCTGATCTCCATGTTGTAGCGCAGGTCCTGCCCGCGCTCGCGGCCTGAGCTACGCGCGCCGCCGCGGCGACCGCCGCCCATGCCGAACAGGTCCTCGAAGATATCGGAGAAGGTCGAGGCAAAATCGGCGCCGAAGCCGTGACCGCCGCCGCTGCCCTGCTCGAACGCGGCATGGCCGAAGCGATCGTAGGCCGCGCGCTTGTCCGGATCCTTGAGGATCTCGTAAGCCTCGTTGATTTCCTTGAAACGGATTTCCGACGTGTGATCGCCCGGGTTTTTGTCCGGATGCCACTTCATCGCCAGCTTGCGGAACGCGCTCTTGAGCTGGCCCTCGTCGGCCGTCCGCTCGACCTCAAGCGTTTCGTAATAGCATCGCTTGGCCGTCATCGTCGTCCCGTTAGAAAATCACCCCCGGAGACGCCCGGGGGTGATCGTCGTTATACTAGTTCAAGTGCGCCATGGCTCGCGAGCCTTAGGCGGACTTCTTGTTGTTCTTGTCGTCGTCAACCTCGGTGAATTCCGCGTCGACCACGTCTTCCTTCTTCGCGTCACCAGCGGCGGCTTCTTCACCGCCCGGCGCGGCGCCTTCGGCACCCGCTTGCTGCGCCTTATACATCGCCTCGCCGAGCTTCATCGAAGCCTGCGCCAGCGTATTGCTCTTGGCCTTGATCGCCTCGGCGTCGTCGCCCTTGAGGGCTTCCTTGAGGTCCGCCATGGCGTTTTCGATCGCCGTGCGCTCCGCTTCACCGACCTTGTTGCCGTGCTCCGACAACGCCTTCTCCGTCGAATGGAGCAGGGCTTCGGCCTGGTTCTTGGCCTCGACTTGCGCCTTGCGCTGCTTGTCCTCTTCGGCGTGGGCTTCCGCGTCCTTCACCATCTTGTCGATGTCGGCTTCGGACAGGCCGCCCGAGGCCTGGATGCGGATCTGTTGCTCCTTGCCGGTGCCCTTGTCCTTGGCCTGCACGTTGACGATGCCGTTGGCGTCGATGTCGAACGTGACCTCGATCTGCGGCACGCCGCGCGGGGCCGGCGGGATGCCGACCAGGTCGAACTGGCCGAGCATCTTGTTGTCGGCCGCCATTTCGCGCTCGCCCTGGAAGACGCGGATGGTGACCGCGTTCTGGCTGTCTTCCGCGGTCGAGAACACCTGGCTCTTCTTGGTCGGGATCGTGGTGTTGCGGTCGATCAACCGGGTGAACACGCCACCCAGCGTTTCGATGCCGAGCGACAGCGGCGTCACGTCGAGCAGCAGCACGTCCTTGACGTCGCCCTGCAGCACGCCCGCTTGAATCGCCGCGCCGATCGCGACGACTTCGTCGGGGTTGACACCCTTGTGCGGCTCCTTGCCGAACAACTGCTTTACGATCTCCTGCACCTTCGGCATGCGGCTCATGCCGCCGACCAGCACGACCTCATTGATCTCGGCCGCGGTAATGCCGGCGTCTTTCATCGCCTGCTTGCACGGCTGAACGGTCTTCTGCACGAGGTCGTCGACCAGCGCCTCGAACTTGGCGCGGGTGAGCTTCATGGTCAGATGCTTCGGACCCGAGGCATCCGCGGTGATGAAGGGCAGATTGATTTCGGTCTGCGTGGTGGACGACAGCTCGATCTTCGCCTTCTCGGCCGATTCCTTCAGCCGTTGCAGCGCTAGCTTGTCCTTGCGCAGGTCGATGCCCTGCTCTTTCTGGAATTCGTCGGCGAGATAATTGACGAGACGCATGTCGAAGTCTTCGCCGCCGAGGAACGTGTCGCCGTTCGTCGACTTCACTTCAAACACGCCGTCACCGATCTCGAGGATCGAAATATCGAAGGTGCCGCCGCCAAGGTCGTAGACCGCGATGGTGCCCTGCTTCTGCTTGTCGAGGCCGTAAGCGAGCGCGGCCGCGGTCGGCTCGTTGATGATGCGCAGCACTTCGAGGCCGGCGATCTTGCCGGCGTCCTTGGTCGCCTGGCGCTGCGCGTCGTTGAAGTATGCGGGAACGGTAATGACCGCCTGGTCGACCTTGCTGCCGAGATAGGCTTCCGCGGTCTCTTTCATCTTTTGCAGGATGAAAGCGGAGATCTGCGACGGCGAATAGGTCTTGCTGTCGGCTTCGACCCATGCGTCACCGTTTGACGCCTTGACGATCTTGTACGGGACAAGCTTCTTGTCCTTCTCGACCATCGGGTCGTCGTAACGGCGGCCGATCAGGCGCTTGACCGCGAAGATGGTCTTCTCGGGATTGGTAACCGCCTGGCGCTTGGCCGGCTGGCC
>DASZXA010000089.1:0-77547 GCA_035546455.1 Pseudolabrys sp. | reverse complement strand
TCGATCACGTCCATCGAGCGGTTGATCATCTCCGCCTGGTTCTCGCTCTTGTGGATCGGAAGCTGGTCGTAGGCGTGGCCCATGAACTCCCAGCCGTCCTTCTTGGCCTGCTCGGCGACGCGCGGATAGTCCTCGCAGATGCGCGCGTTGGCGGCGAGCGTCGGCTTGATGCCGAGCTTGCGGAAGAGCTCGTGGAAGCGCCAGCAGCCGACGCGCATGCCGTATTCGTGGAAGCCCCAGTGCACGACGTCCGGCAGCAGCGGCACGCCGGTCGGCGCCGGCAGCAATTGCCGCGCCATCGGCTTGCCAATGTCCCAGACCTCGTAGTTGACGATGGTCCAGAACACGATGCGCGCGTTGCCGGGCAGCTTGAGCGGCGGCCGGTCGACGATTGCGGAAAAATCGGAGCGCTCGCGCGGGATCATCGGGCTGGTCATGGCCGCAACTCTGTCACGGGCTTGCGGCGACGCGCAAGCCGACCAGCCGGTCGAGCGTGGCGAGGTCCTTGGCGAGCTCGGCGGACGGCGCGCGGTGCGCGACCGCCCCGCGCTCGAGCACGATCGCGTCGTTGGTCAGCTCCAGCGCCACCTCGGTGTGCTGCTCGACCAAAATGATCGCGATCTTGCGGCCGGCGAGCATCGCCTTGATGGCGACGATCAGCTCCTCGACGATCACCGGCGCCAGTCCCTCGAACGGCTCGTCAAGCAGCATCAGCGATGGGTTGGTCATCAGTGCGCGCGCCATCGCCAGCATCTGCTGCTCGCCGCCGGAAAGCTGGTTGCCCATGTTGCGGCTGCGCTCGGAGAGGCGCGGGAACAACTTGTAGATCGCATCGAGGGTCCATGCGCCCGGCCGCGACGCGACGGTGAGGTTCTCCTCGACCGTCAGCGACGGGAATATCTCGCGCTCCTGCGCCACCCAGCCGATGCCGCCGGTCGCGCGCCGGTGCGGCGCGACGCGCGAGATGTCGCGGCCGCGCCAGGAGATGCGCCCGCCGCGCAACTGCGTGTAGCCCATGATGGTGAGCAGCAGCGTCGACTTGCCGACGCCGTTGCGGCCGAGCACGGCCAGGCTGCCGTTCTCCGGCACGTCGAGCGAGACGTCGTGCAGCACGAGCGCATCGCCATAGCCGGCACGGATTTTCTCAAGGGTCAGGAGAGCATCAGCCATGGGCACGCGTCCCCAGATAGACCTCGCGCACGCGCGGATCGGCGGAAATTTCCGCCGGCGATCCCTGCGTGAAGATCGCGCCACCGACCAGCACGATGATGTGCGTGGCGAAACGGAACACCACATGCATGTCGTGCTCGATGAACAGCAGCGTCAGGTCGTCGGACAGGTTTGCCACCACCTCGAACACTTCGCCGGATTCCTCATGCGGCACGCCGGCCGCCGGCTCGTCGAGCAGCAGTACCTTCGGCTTGGTCGCGAGCGCCAGCGCGATCTCGAGCAGCCGCTGCCTGCCATAGGCCAGCTCGCGCGTCTCGCGATAGCAATCGTCGCCGAGCCGCAAGCGTGTGAGGATGTCGTGCGCCTCGTCGATCTCGTCCTTGTAGCTGGCGAGATTGCGCCAGAACTGCGTGGCGAGGCCCTTGCGCTCGCACACCGCGAGCGTCACCGCCTCGAGCGCGCTCAGACGCGGAAACAGCGTGTTGATCTGGAACGTGCGCGCCAGACCCTTGTGCACGCGCTGCTGCGGCGCAAGCCGGGTGATGTCCTCGCCGTCGAGCGAAATTTGGCCGCTGTCGGGCGTCAGCATGCCGGTCATCAGGTTGATGAGCGTGGTCTTGCCGGCGCCGTTCGGCCCGATCAGCGCATAGCGAGCGCCCTTCGGCAATGCGAGTTCGATGTTGCGCGCGACTTCAAGCGAGCCGAACCGCTTGCCGAGCCCCTGGGTCGAGAGCGCGATTTCTTTCGCCGGGGCGCTCATTTATGCCTCCAGCGGCGATAGATCGCCGACACTCCGCCGAGAACGCCGTTCGGCAGGAACATCACCACGCAGATCAGCATCAGGCCGATCCAGAAGAACCAGAATTGCGGCGCGATGCCGGAGAACTGGTCGCGCGCGACCATGTAGATCGCCGCGCCGACCAGGCCGCCATAGAGTCGCCCGGCGCCGCCGAGCACCAGCATCACGACGACGTCGGCCGATCGCCCGAAGTTGATCGAGCCCAGCGCCGCGGTCTGTGTCGTCTGCGTGAGCAGCGCGCCGGCGATGCCGGCGATGGTGGCGGCGATGGTGTAGGCGAGGCGCACATGCGCCTGGCTGGCGGCGCCGATTGCCGGCATGCGCACCCAATTCTCGCGGATGCCGCGCAGCGCCAGACCGAATGGCGAATTCACCAGCCGGCGCACGCCGAGGAACACGATGAACAGCACCGCCAGTGAATATGTGTAGGCCGTATAGCCGTAGAGATCGAACCGGAACACACCGAGCAGATTGCTGATGTTGATGCCCTGCAGGCTGTCGGAGCCGCCGGTGAGCCAATGCGCACGGTTGGCAATCTCTTCGGCGATCAGGCCGATGCCGAGCGTGATCATGATCAATGTGAAGTGCCGGAACCGCGCGACGATGAAGCTCGTCGCGTAGCCGGCAAGGCCCGCCATCAGCGCCGCGAAGACCAGGCCGAGCGCCGGCTCGCCCAAGCCCGGCCAGGTGACGGTTGAACCGAGGAAATCGAACGTAAACGTCTTCGACAGGATGCCCGCGGCGTAGGCGCCGATTCCGAAAAAGGCGGCGTGGCCGAGCGAGACGACGCCGGCATAGCCGAGGATCAGATCGAGCGAGAGAGCAAACAGCGCGGTGATCGCGATCTGGCTCGCCAGCGAAAGGTAGTCCGGGAACAGCACGTAGGGCAGCAGCGTCGCCAGCCAGAACGCGATCTCCAGCGGATGCCAGCGGCTTTGTCCCTTGAGGTAGGTCTGTGCCGAGCCTGTCGCCGCGACCGTCATGTCAGCGTTTCCCGAACAGGCCGGCCGGCTTCCACATCAGCACCGCGACCATCACGACGTAGATGAAGAAAGCCCCGAATTCCGGTGCGTAATACTTGCCGGCGATGTCGCTGACCCCGATCAGGATCGCCGCGATGAACGAGCCGGTGATCGACCCGAGGCCGCCGACCGCGACGATGATGAGAACGTAAACCAGGAAGCCGAGCGCGAAATTGGAGTCGAGCCCGACCACTTCGATCGCCAGCGCGCCGCCAAGCCCGGCAAGGCCGGAGCCGAGCGCAAAGGTGATCGCGAACGTGATGCCGACGTTGATGCCGAGCCCGCGCGCCATCCGGTGGTTATCGACCGCGGCGCGCACCATGGCGCCGAACCGAGTGTGTTCGAGGCCGAGCACCAGCAGGAGCGTGACGGCCAGCGCGACGCCCACCAGGAACAGCCGGTAATAGCCGAGCGTGATGCCAAACGCGCTCAGGCCGCCGCGCAGGAATTCCGGCGTTCTGATCGGCTGCTGCACGGTGCCGAAGATGTAGGCCGCGGCTGCGACCGACATGAAGGCGAGTCCGATTGTCAGCAGCACCTGATCGAGATCGCTGGCGCCGTAGAGCCGCCGGTACAACGTGCGCTCGAAAAAGACACTCGCCGCTGCGGCAGCCAGGAATGCCACCGGCAAGGTCGCGAGGAACGGCCAGTGATAGTCGTTGACCAGTGTCGCGGTCACGTAGCCGCCGAGCATCGCAAAGGCGCAATGCGCGAGGTTGACGAAGTTCATCAGCCCGAGCGTCACCGACAGGCCGACCGACAGCACGAAGAGCAACATGCCGTACGCCAGGCCGTCGAACAGCACGCCGATCACGGGAGGAAGCATGGGACCAGTGGTGCCCTCAGGCGTTCGAATGGCTGCCGGTGTTAAGCGAATGGGCCGATCGTGGCGACCGGCCCATCCGGGAGTCCGACGATCCGGCCTTATTTGTGGGTCGGATCCTTGACGTCCTTCACCGTGTCGATGTCGACGTTGACGTAGTTGTTGCCAACTTTCTCGACGCGTCGGATGTAGACGTTGTGAACGATGTCGCGGGTGGCCGGGTCGATCATCGCCGGGCCGCGCGGGCTGTCCCACTTCATGCCCTTGATGGCGCCGACCAGCGAGTCGCCGTCCGCCTTGCCCTTGGTCTTCTTCAGCGCCTCGTAGATGAGGTGCATGCCGTCATAGCCGCCGACCGCGAAGAAGTCCGGGTTGCGCTTGAACTCGGCGTTGAAGGCCTTCACGAACGCTTCGTTGGTCTTGGACTTGTGGTTGTAGTCATAGTGCCAGGCCGACAGGCGGCCGACGGCGACGTCGCCCATCGCCTTCACGGCCTGTTCGTCGACCGCTTCACCGGTCGACATGATCTTGACCTTCTTCGGGTCGATCTGGCGCTCGGCGAACGCCTTGCCGATCGCGGCCGGCTGCGCGCCGCCCGGCACGAACACGAAGATCGCTTCCGGGCTGAGGTCCTTCGCCTTCTGGATGAAAGCGGAGAAGTCCGGATTGGCGATCGGCATGCGAACCGAACCGACGATCTCGCCGCCCGCGGCCTTGAAGGCTTTCTGGAACCAGGTTTCAGCGTCGATGCCCGGGCCGAAGTCCGACACCATCGTGTAGGCTTTCTTCGCGCCACCCTTGGTCGCAAGCCAGTTGCCTGCGGTCGACGCGATCTGCGGCAGCGTCACCGACGAGCGGACGATGTAGTCCGACTTCTCGGTCACGACCGAGGTGGCGGCGTTCATGTCCATCATCAGCTTCTTGGCTTCCTGCGCGACGCCGGCGGCGCCGAGCGCCTCAGGCGTCAGAGTGAAGCCGGCCAGGATGTCGACCTTGTCGCGGACCACCAGCTCCTGCGCGAGGCGCTTGGCGACGTCCGGGTTCGGACCGCCGGTGTCCTTGCGGATGATTTCGATCTTCTTGCCGGCGACCTTGTCGCCGTGCTGCTTCATGTAGAGCTTGATGCCGTTGTCGATCTGCGTCGCGGTGTCCGCGAACTGGCCGGAGTAGGCCGCGATCACGCCGATCTTGACGGTGTCCTGCGCCGAAGCCGCGCCCGGCGCCAGAACGGCCGCGAGCAGGGCAGCGCTAACGAGAAAACGGTTCATTCTTAAATCCCTCCCTTAAGGCGGATCGTTGGAGACCCAATTGTTTTTGCCCGGAGGGAAGAATGCCCCAGCTTGGTTGCAAAGAAAAGCGCCGCGGGATGGGCCCGCGGCGCGACCTATTGTCTGGATAGGTTGGAATTTCAGGCTATCGAAACAGTCGCCTGTTCATACTGCCCACCGCCCAGATTGCCGTCCGGGAAGATGCCGTGGGACGCAATCCACTCGCGGGCCTCGGTGAAAACTTCCTCGCTATAAGGCTCGAAAACCAGCCGCTCACCGGGCCCCCAACGGCGGGTGTCCATCCTGGCGTGATAGCGGTCCGGGAATTCCTTCAGATAGTAATGAGTATACTTCTCCGGCCGCAGGTCGAGGTCGCGCTGGGCGCGGCGCAGCGCCCGGAAGAACTTGCGCAGGTCTTCTGGGTCCGGCTGGCCGTGGATCATCATGCCGATCATGAAGGTGGTATCGAGGATTTTGCGGAAGCCGAGCTGCTCGGCCAGATAATAAGGCCCGTTGAACAGGTTCACCGCCGGCGCCGAGCCGTCGAGCAGCTTGTCCATCCGCGCGAACAGCATGCCGTCCGAATAGACGAGGTTCATCTTGTCCTGCGGGATGAACTGCTCGAGCGCCTGCACGGTCGCGTAGTGGCTGCCCGACTGGTAGCCGACCGAGATGGGCACGCCGGCGAGATCTTCCGGCGTTTTGATCTTGGAGTCGGGCTGCACGAAAATTCCGGCCGGCGTGACCGAGTAGAGCTCGTTCGCCATCCGGCCGTGGCCCTTCGAGGCGGCGACGTTCACCGTCCAGTGGCAGGCGCAGGAGACGTCCGCCTTGCGGCCGGCCTCGAACGACTGCATGGCGCCCTGCTTGTCGCCCTTGTCGTGAATCTTGCCGTCGCTCGAACGGATTGTTTCGCGGAAGTCATAGTCGAGCCCTTCGTCCTTGAAGTAGCCCTTGTCGTGCGCGATCCACTCTTGCAGGCGGAAATGCGGCTCGATCAGAAACTTTGCCATTCTCGTTACTCCCTTGCTGTCAGCAGCAATTGGCTGCCGCTTTGTCGTTGCCGTGCTCGGCGACGCGCCGGGCCCGGATCATGTTGACGTGGTCGTCCATCAAATCGCGGGCGCCGGTGGCATCCCGCTTCTCGATCAGGTCGGTCAGTCTGGTGTGAACGTCGAGAATCTTGCGCGCCAGCTTGGTAGTAGCTGTCGCGTTGTGGCGCGGCCATGAGATGTGACCGAGCGAGAGCAGGTGCACGACCAGCACGCGGTTGTGCGAGGCTTCCGCCACGGCGATATGGAAGTCGCGCGAGAGCCGGGTGAAACGGTCGAGATCGCCGATCGCGGTCTCGGCGTCCTTCAGCAGTTTCCGCAATCCGGCGATATCGGCCTTGGTGGCATTCTCGGCGGCGAGTCCGGCGGCGAATGTTTCCACCGCGCGCTGCGCGTCCATGATCTCGGCGGCACTGACGCCGGTGAGGTCGAGCTGCACCGCAAGCGCCTCGGCGAACAGGCGCGGGTTGCCTTTCGCGATCCGCGCGCCGCCGCCCTTGCCCATTTTGATCTCGACGATGCCGAGCGCTTCCAGCGTCCGCAGCGCGTCACGCGCGACGATGCGGCTGACGCCGTGGCGCGCCGCCAGTTCCTTTTCGGTGCCGAGGAAGTCGCCGGGCGCAAGCCGCTTGGCGAACAGCGCGTCGCGCACGTCGGCGACGATTTGCGATGAGAGCGACGACGAGCGGCCGGCAAACATCACCCGCGCGGTGGCGGTGCCGCTCAAGCTTGCGTGGGGCAGGGTGTCAGGCATCGGCCGTCGCCTTAGCTTTGCAAGAACGAGCCAAGGCTACGGCGGTGGTCTCAAATAGTAAAGATACTATCTTTAGCCCAAACCCAAGGTTTTACAGGGTCTTTCAGGCCATTCGCGCGCTACTTCGCCAGTCCGGCCAGCCGCGGCAGCCAGAGCGTGATTTCCGGGATCATCGTGATGAGGATCAGAGAGCCGAGCAGCGGGATCAGCCACGGCAGGATCGCCATGGTGGCGCGCTCGAGCGAGAGCTTCGCCACCCGCATCAGCACGAACAGCACCATGCCGAGCGGCGGGTGCAGCAGCCCGATCATCAGGTTGAGCGTCATCACCACCCCGAAGTGAATTGGGTCGATGCCGACCTTGATCAGGATCGGCAGCAGGATCGGCATCAGGATGCTGATGACCGCGATCGGTTCGAGGAAGCAGCCGACCGCCAGCAGCAGCAGGTTGAGCAGTAGCAGGATGATGTACTTGTTGGTGGTCAGCACCAGCAGTGCTTCGGCCGCCTGCTCGGCGATGCGTGTCGTCGTCAGCACCCAGCCGAACAGCGATGCAGCGCCGACGATCAGCAGCACGCCGGCGGTTGTCTCGATGGTGTCGAGCGTGACTTTGTAGAACTGCTTCCAGGTCATCGTGCGGTAGAGGAACACGCCGAGCAGCAGTGCCCAGAAGCAGGCGGCGATGGCCGCTTCGGTCGGCGTGAACCAGCCGAATGTCATGCCGCCGATGATGATCGTCGGCGTGAGCAGCGCGGGTAAGGCGGCGACGAACGTGACGCCTAGCGTGCGCAGGCTGAATGGCTGATCCTGTCCCATGCCGTAGCGGCGCGCGCAGTAATAGACATACGCCATCATAAGCACGGTCATCACCAGGCCGGGCAGGATGCCGCCAAGGAACAACGCGCCGATCGAGACGTTCGCCATCATGCCGTAGATCACGAACGGCAATGACGGCGGGATGATCGGTCCGAGCGTTGCGGAGGCGGCGGTGACGCCGACTGCGAACTCCTTGTCGTAGCCGTGGTCGCGCATCGCCTTGATCTCGATGGTGCCGAGACCGGCGGCGTCGGCGATCGCGGTGCCGGACATGCCGGCGAAGATCACCGAGCCGAGAATATTGACGTGTGCCAGGCCGCCGCGAGTCCATCCGGCTGCTGCGACGGCAAAATCGTAGATGCGATTGGTAATGCCGGCCGAGTTCATCAGGTTGCCGGCGAGAATAAAGAACGGCACCGCCAGTAACGGAAAACTGTCGATGCCGCCGGCCATGCGATGCAGGATCACGAAATCCGGGATGCCTGCGATGAAGTGCGTGTAGAGGAGCGACGATCCCGCCAGCGAGATGAACACCGGTACGCCGCAGACCAGGATAATGACGAAAACGAAAAGCAGGATGGTCATGGTTGCGTCCTAGTCCGCGATCACTTGGTCGTGCATGTCGTGCGGCTGCCGCCAACCGGCCTTGTAGTTGCGCCACACGTTCTGCGCCTGCCGGACGAACATGCCGATGCAACCGAGTGAGACACCCGCATAGACGTAGCTCATCGACACGTCGAACACGGTCATGACCTGCCCGCTCATGCGGTCGGTGATGGTGATCGAGAAGTAGGCGAGCAATGCGAGGAACAGCAGTTTCACAATATCGATGCCGGCGAGCAGCGCTTGGCGTGCCTGACTCGGCTTCATCAGGTTCGACATCAGCTCGACGGCAATATGAGTGTTGCGCCGCGTCACCATGATGCCGCCGATGAACACGACCCACATCAGGCCGTAGCGCGCGATTTCCTCGGTCCAGGACAGGCTGTCGTTGAGGACGTAGCGGGTGAAAAATTGCAGGAAGACGATGAAGGCGAGCGACCAGAAGATCGCCATCGCCAGCCAGTCTTCGGGATAACGCTCGATGACGACTTCGGCGTCTTCGGCGACGATCAGGTGGGTCGTTTTGCCGGTCTTCTTCCGAGCGGGCGCCCGGGTTTTTGTGGGTTTCGTTCGTTTCCTGGCCATCCCCAGCCCCATTTCAATTGCGGCCGGGTTGGACCCAGGCTCGTCGTCATTATGATGAGGAGTGACGATGCCCGGATTTACCCGGGCATCGCCTGATGCGTGTGTCGCTTACTTGATCGCCTGCAGCGCGTCGTATTGCGCCTGCGTCCAGCCGCCACTGCCGTCCATGTGCAGCGGCAGCGCCGCCTTGCGGAACGCCTCGCGGTCCGGCGTGATCACGGTCTTGCCGAGCTTCTTGAACTCGTCGGCAAGTTTCAGCTCCGACTCGCGGATCTGGTTGGTGGCGCGAAGTGCGGCTTCGCTCAGCACTTCCTCGAACACCTTCTTGTCGGCATCCGACATCTTCGACCAGACATGCTGGCCGACGACGGTGAGCAGCGACTCCGTGATATGGCCGGTCAGGATGATGTGCGACTGCACTTCATAGAACTTCTTGGCCATGATGGTCGGCAGCGGATTTTCCTGGCCGTCGACCGTGCCCTGCTGAAGCGCGAGATAGACTTCGGCGAAGGCGATCGGCGTCGCGTTGGCGCCGACCGACTTGGTGAACATCAGGAACAGCGGCGCCGGCGGCACGCGGAGCTTCATGCCCTTCATGTCTTCCGGCTTGTTGATCGCCTTGTTCGCGGTGACGTGGCGCTGGCCGTAATAGGTCAGCGTGATCACCTTGTGCTTGGTCTTGTCCTCGTAGCCCTTGGCCAGTTCGCGGAACAGCGGGCTCGAGCGATATTTCATGAAGTGGTCGAAGTCGCGCAGCACGAACGGCGCGTTGGAAATGCCGAGCGGCTTGTAAGTCGCCGCGCCGAACGCGACGCCGGTGTAGATCATGTCCACCGTGCCGAGCGCGAGGCCTTCATTGATCTGGTTCTCGTTGCCGAGTTGCGAGGCCGGGAAGACCTGAATCTCGTAGCGCCCGCTGGTGCGCTTCTTGATCTCGTCGGCCGCCCACACCGCCTGGGTGTGATACGGCTCGGGCGTCTCATAGACGTGCGCCCATTTCAGCTTGGTCTGTGCCTGTGACGGAGCGGTCACGGCAAGCAGCGCGGCAGCGGCGGCGCCGAGCGCCACCAGTGTCTTCAAACGCAGCATTGTCACCCCCTGTATGTAGCCTGATGGATCAGGTCACTTGTATGATGACCTGATAAGCCAATGCCGACAAGCCCCGATCCTGTGCCGTTTGACTAAAGGCGAACTCATCGCGCCGAAGGGCGTTTGTCTTTTGATGGGTGGCTAAAAGACGGACTGATCGTGGAATGGACAGTGCAACCGATGTCTTGATCCGGAAGCTCAAGGAGCACACGCGGCTTTCACCCGAGGATGCCTCGGCAATCGGGGCGCTGAGTCACAGCTTTCGTTCGTTGGCGCCGAACGAGGACGTCGTGCGTCAGGGCGACAAGCCCAGGATCGCGGCGCTGGTCATCGCGGGGATGGTCGCCCGCTATCACACCCGTCCGGCCGGGACCCGGCAGTACATCTCCTTCCATATTTCCGGCGACATGCCGGATTCGCAGAGCCTGTTCCTCGACCAGATGGATCATTCCGTCTGTGCTATCGGAAACGGCGCTTCCATCGCGGTGTTTCCCCACCAGGAAATCCTGCGCCTGTTCGAAACCCGCCCGTCGGCGGGCTATGCGTTCTGGCGCGAGACGCTGATCGACGCCGCAATCTTCCGCGAGGCGATTACCAATAATTCGAGCCGCCCGGTCCGCACCCGCATCGCCCACTTCATGTGCGAGCAGTTCTATCGCGCCCGCGCCGCCGGTCTGGATTCGGAAAATACCTGCCGGTTGCCCATCAGCCAGACTCAACTCGGCGAGACTCTGGGCATTTCGGTGGTGACGGCCAACCGGGCGTTGCAGGCGTTGCGGCGCACCGGCACGATGGAATTTCGAGATGGCACGCTGACCGTGCGCAACTGGGACAAATTGACCGCCCTCGGCGAATTCGACCCCCGCTACCTGCACCTCATCCGTCAAAATAGAATATAAGACCCCGGCGGTGTTAGCGGCACAAAGACTGCAACCCGCGACGAGGGGCAAAATGGATCAGCAGATCATCAATCTCTACGACCGCTTCACGCATGGCGGCATGAACCGCCGCGACTTTCTCGATCGGCTCGCCGGGTTGACCGGATCGACCGCCGCCGCGACGGCGCTGCTGCCCGTGCTGGCGAACGACTATGCGCGCGCCGCAACGGTCGCGGAGAACGATCCGCGCCTCGTCTCCGAGCGCGTCACTTACGATTCGCCTGCCGGGAAGATCAGCGCGTACCTCACCCGCGGCAAGAATAAGGGGAAGCGCCCGGCGGTGATCGTCATTCACGAGAACCGTGGCCTCAATCCGCACATCATGGATGTCGCGCGCCGCGTTGCGCTCGAAGGTTTCCTGACGCTGGCGCCCGATCTGCTGTCCGTCTCGGGCGGCACGCCGCCGACCGACGATGCCGCGCGCGATCTCCACGCCAAGAGCGACCAGAAGAAAATGTATGCGGCCGCGCTCGCCGCCATCGGTTTCATCAAGGGACACGTGGAATCGAACGGCAAGGTCGGCGCTGTCGGCTTCTGCTTCGGTGGCGGCATGGTCAACCGCATGGCCGTCGGGAGTCCCGATCTCAAGGCGGGCGTCGCCTATTACGGCGCGCAGCCGGCGGCGAGCGACGTGCCATCGGTCAAGGCCGCGCTGCTGCTGCATTACGCCGGGCTCGACGAGCGCATCGATGCGGGTATTCCGGCCTACGAGGCGGCGCTGAAAGAGAACAAGAAGCGTTACACGATCTACATGTATCCGAACGTCAATCACGGCTTCAACAACGACACCGGCGGACCGCGCTACGACAAGGCCGCTGCCGACCTCGCCTGGTCGCGCACCATTGCCTTTTTCAAGCAGGAATTGGGCGAGCCGCCGAAAGCGGGCTGACGTTCAGCGTTCGCCGAGCCCCTCGCGCTCCATTTCGAGCGCGAGCCAGCGCTCTTCCGCCGCTTCGATATCGTGCTGCAATTGGCCGAGCTCGGCCGTCGCCGTCTCGAACGCAGCGCGGTCGCGGACATAAAGCTGCGGATCGTCGAGTTTTGCCGCCAGCGCCTTCGCTTTGTTCTGCATGTCGGCGATCTGCTGCGGCAGTGTCTCCAGCGCGTGCTTGTCCTTGAAGCTCATGCGCTTCTTGGATGCCGCGGGTTCCGCCTTCACTGGCACCGGTGTTTCCTTCTTTTCTTTCTTCGGCGCCTCGCGCGTCAGATCGGCGCCGCGCTGGCTCAGCATGTCCGAATAGCCGCCGGCATATTCGGCCCAGCGGCCGCGGCCTTCCGGCACGATGGTGCCGGCCACCAGCCGGTCGAGGAAATCGCGGTCGTGGCTGATCAGCAGGATCGTGCCAGGATAATCGACCAGCATCTCCTCGAGCACGTCGAGCGTTTCCATGTCGAGGTCGTTGGTCGGCTCGTCGAGCACCAGCAGGTTGGATTCCTTCGCCAGCGCGATCGACAGTAGCAGCCGGCCGCGCTCGCCGCCCGAGAGGATGCTGATCGGCGATTTGGTCTGGTCCGGCGTGAACAGGAAGTCCTTGAGGTAGCCGATCACATGCCGGTTGCGGCCGTTCACCGACACCGTGGTGCCGTGGCCGCCGGTCAGCGCATCGCTCACCGTCATCTTCGGATCGAGGCTGTCGCGGTTCTGCGTGAGCTGCGCCATCTGCACAGTCTTGCCGATGCGCAGGCTGCCGTTGTCCGGCGCCAGTCCGCCGGTCAGCATCGAGATCAGCGTCGTCTTGCCGCTGCCGTTCGGCCCGACGATGCCGATGCGGTCGCCGCGCTCGATGATGGTCGAGAAGTCGCGGACGATGTCGCGCTCGCCATAGGCTTTGGAGATATGTTTCGCCTCGATCACCAGCGCGCCGGAGCGTTCCGCCCCGCTCGCGGTGATGTCGACATTGCCCTGTGAGCGCCGCATGCCCTTGCGGCGTTCGCGCAGCGCATTGAGCTCCGCGACGCGGCGCATGTTGCGCTTCCTTCGCGCCGTCACGCCGTAGCGAATCCAGTGCTCTTCCGCCGCGATCTTGCGTTCCAGTTTATGTTGCTCGCGCTCCTCGTTTTCGAGGATTTCGTCGCGCCATTCCTCGAAATGCTGGAAGCCGCGCTCCATCCGCCGCGTTGCGCCGCGGTCCAGCCACACCGTCACGCGCGACATATTGGCGAGGAAGCGGCGGTCGTGGCTGATCATCACGATGGCGCTGCGCAGCGACGCCAGCTCCTGCTCCAGCCATTCAATGGTGGTGATGTCGAGATGGTTGGTCGGCTCGTCGAGCAGTAAAATATCGGGGTTGGACGCCATCGCGCGGGCCAGCGATGCGCGCCGCGCTTCGCCGCCGGAAAGCTGCGTGCAGTCCTCGCCGCCGGTCAGGCCGAGCCGTTCCAGCATGTAGCGCGCGGCATGCGGGTCGTCGTGGGGACCGAGCCCCGCCTCCACATAGGCCAGAGTGGTGGCGAAACCGGTGAAATCCGGCTCCTGCGGCAGGTAGCGCAGCGACGCGCCGGGCTGCCGGAAGATCTCACCCTTGTCGATCTCGATCAGCCCGGCGGCGATCTTCAGCAGCGTCGATTTGCCCGAGCCATTGCGGCCGACCAGGCATACCCGCTCGCGTTCCGACACCGACAGTTCGGCATCGGTGAGCAGCGGCGTGCCGCCGAAGGTCAGCGCAATGTTACGCAGTTGGAGAAGGGGAGGTGCCATGCGCCGCTATAAAGCGGCAGCGGCGCGCAGCCGCAAGTCTCAGTTTTTCTTGAAGCGGTCGAGCAGCGCGTAAACGGCGGCCAGCAGGCATCCCGCCACAATCCCGGCGGTCAGGTCCTTCACCAGCGTCAGCCCGAAGGTTGCCAGCAGCACGCTCGCCGCGCGCCAGTCGGGCAGCAGCCTCACAAACTCTTTCTTTTCCGCCATGCTCCAGGCGACGACCACCAGAACGCCGGCCAGCGCGGCGAGCGGAATGTAGCTCGCCAGCGATGCGGCAACCAGCATGAACGCGAGAACGAATGCGGAGTGCATCATGCCCGACAGCGGCGATTTTGCTCCCGCGCGGATGTTGGTGGCGGTGCGCGCAATCGTCCCCGTCACGCTGATGCCGCCAAATAACGCTGAGGCAATGTTGGCCAATCCTTGCGCGAGCAGTTCCATATTGGAGCGATGCTTGCGGTTGGTCATGCCGTCGGCGACTTTTGCCGACAAAAGACTCTCCACTCCGCCGAGCAGCGTGAAGGTGATCGCGGTCGGGAGCACGCGCCACACCAGTTCCAGGCTGATCGGAGGCAGGTGAGGCGGTAGCAGATGATCCGGCATCGCGCCGAAACGGCTGCCGATGGTTTCGACTGGCAGGCCAAATGCCAGCGCTGCGACCGAAGATAATGTGACCGCAATCAACATTCCCGGCCAGGTCGGCCGCCAGGCGCGCAACGCAAAGATCAGGGCCGCCGACCCGATGCCGATGGCCAGCGACGCGACGTTGATGGTCGGCAGCGCCTTGCCGAGCACGACCAGCTTGGGAAAGAAATGACCCGGCTCCGCTCCCGTGAGTGTCAGCCCGCCGAGATCTTTGAGCTGGCTTGCCATGATCGTCGCGGCGATCGCGCAGGTGAAGCCGATCGTCACCGGGTGCGGCATGTAACGGATGAGCGAGCCAAGCCGGGACAGGCCGAGCACGGTCATCATCGCGCCCGACAGCAGCACCGTGAGCAGCAGGCCGTCGAGGCCGAAGTCGTTCGCCGCCGCGGAAACGACGACGATGAAGGCGCCGGCCGGCCCGCCGATCTGGAAGCGGCTGCCGCCAAGCGCCGAAACGAGGAAGCCGCCGATGATGGCGGTGTAAAGCCCGCGCTCTGGAGTGACGCCAGAGGCGACCGCAATCGCCATCGACAAAGGCAGCGCGACGATCGCAACCGTCAGTCCCGCCATCAGGTCGCGGCGGAAAAAATCCAGGCTGTAGCCTTCAGCGAAAAGGTTGAAGAGCTTCGGCTTGAACAGATGTGCGGTAGCTGTGCCGTCAGGCATGGCGAGGCGGATCGGGGAACAAGGCGGCGGGAATTCCGCCGCTTCATTATCATTGTGCTCGCGCCGTTAAAAGTCGGTATCCGGGGGGCTGTTTCACCGCGATTTTCAGCCGTTCGACTTCACAAGCTCTCGTCAGCCGCGCATAAAAAGAACCGCCGGGACGGCGGAGAGCCCGCCCGGCGGTTCGTTGCGCTGCTCCGTGTGCTACTGGAACAGCTTGGCTGCGTTGATCAGGGTTTGAATCACGCCTGCGAGAAGGGGAATACCCGCAAAGCCCCAGGCCAACACAAGCTGGTACGGTTTGGTCGGTGTGTATTCGGCGCCGCGCATGTCCATGCTCCTCATGCGCCCGGCGGGTTGCCGCTGCCGGCGGTGAACGCCGCGATCGCAACCGCCTTGTGCTTCGCTCGCATCTCCATCACGCGCCGTGCGAGGTGATACCAGGCCCAGCTCAGCAACATCATGCCGATCGAGGGCTCTGCTTTGGTGTGTTGCATCGTTCTGCTCCTTTCAAGCAGTTAGCGTCGCGCCGCCGCGGCCGCGAAATCCGGCCCGGTGTCCGCTTCGGCTTTCATGTGATGGCGCTTGTCCACCGCCTTGACGAAGAAGTTGGCGATGAAGCCGATCACCAGCAGGCCGGCCATGATGTACATGGTCGTGTTGTAGGCCTGCGCTTTCGGCACGCCGTGGGTGACGTTGTACTCGCGGATGTAGTTGATCAGCACCGGGCCCATGATGCCCGCCGCCGACCAGGCGGTGAGCAGGATGCCGTGGATCGCGCCGACATAGCGCGTGCCGAACATGTCGCGGAGGTAGGCCGGCACCGTCGAGAAGCCGCCGCCATACATCGAGACGATAATCAGGAAGCAGCAGACGAACAGCACGACGTTGCCGGTTCCGCCCGCGAACGGCACGGTGATGTAGAGGACGAAACCGAGCGTCATGAACACGAAGTAGGTGTTTCTGCGTCCGATATAGTCGGACAGCGACGCCCAACTGAATCGTCCGCCCATGTTGAACAGGCTCATCAGGCCGACCAGTCCCGCGGCGGCGACCGGCGAGATATGGCCGGGGAACATCTCCTGGCTCATCGCCGAAGCCTGACCGAGCACGCCGATGCCGGCCGTGGTGTTCAGGAACAGCACGACCCAGATCAGCCAGAACTGCGGCGTCTTCACCGCGTCGTACACATAGACATCGTTCCTAGTGATCAGCTTGCTGGCGGCCTTCGGCGGTTCATAGCCTTCCGGTTTCCAGCCGTCGGCCGGGACGCGCACCAGCGCCGAGCCGACCATCATGAAGACGAAATAGACGCAGCCGAGGACGACGAAGGTTTCCATCACCCCGATGTGCGCGGCCGTCGTGAACTTGCCCAGCAGCCAGACCGAGAACGGCGAGGCGATCAGCGCGCCGCCGCCGAATCCCATGATCGCCATGCCGGTCGCCATGCCGGGGCGGTCGGGAAACCATTTCATCAGCGTCGAGACCGGCGAGATGTAGCCGATGCCCAGCGCCATGCCGCCGAAGATGCCGTAGCCGAGATAGATGAGCCACAGATTGTGAATCGAAACGCCGAACGCCGAAACGAGGAAGCCGCCCGCCCAGAGGCAGCCGGCGGTGAACATCGCCTTGCGCGGTCCGCCTTCTTCGACCCAGCGGCCGAACACCGCCGATGAAATGCCGAGCACGGCCATCGCGATGGAGAAGATCCAGCCGAGCTCGGTCAGTTTCCAGTCGCCCGGGCCGGACTGCGAAACGCCGAGCAGCTTGGTCATCGGCAGGTTGAACACGCTGAACGCGTAAGCCTGGCCGATGCACAAATGAACGCAGAGCGCCGCCGGCGGCACCAGCCAGCGCGAGAAGCCGGGCTTCGCGATCGAGCGGTTCCGGTTGAGAAACGGAAGAAATGAATTCGAGCCTAAGCTCGCTGTCGTTGCCATTGATGTCTCCTTCCCCTGTGAGCGTCCCTCTCTGGGGATCGCGTTATCCGCGGAGGCGACATCGATGCACCGCGCCCCCGGTTCACGCAGGCTCTGGCAGCGCATTGTCTTTGACAAACGAAATGTTTCGCAGCTTAATATCGGATTTATCGATATTAAAAGGCATACGATGGACACTGACCTGGCGCGGACCTTTCTCGCGGTGATCGACAGCGGAAGCTTTGTGCATGCCGCCGAGCGGCTGCACGTCAGCCAGTCGACCGTCAGTACGCGCATTCACGCGCTCGAGGACCAGCTCGGCTGCGTGCTGTTCGTGCGCAACAAGGCCGGCGCAGCGCTCACCCACGCCGGCCGGCAGTTTCAGCGTCACGCATCGGCGATCGTGCGCACCATCGAGCAGGCGCGCCACGACATCGGCGTGCCGGATGGATTTCGCGGCACGCTCGCGGTCGGCGGCCGCATCGGTTTGTGGGAAGAATATTTGTTGCACTGGCTCGCCGCGATGCGCGAGCAACGTCCGGAAATTTCCGTCCGCGCCGAGAGCGGACTCGAAGCCGACCTGATGCCGGGTCTGATCGAAGGCCGGCTCGATGTCGGCGTGATGTACACGCCGCAGAGCCGCCCCGGCCTGAAGATCGAAAAATTATTCGACGAGCGGCTGGTGCTCGTCTCGACCAACCCGCGCAGCGCGCCGGAGCCACGGCAGGATTACGTCTATGTCGACTGGGGCGCCGAGTTTTACACCAAGCACAAGACATTCTTCCCGAACTTCGGCGGTGCCGCGCTCACGGTGAACATCGGCTGGCTCGGTCTTCAGCATCTGATGGGGAATGGCGGCGCCGGATATTTCCCGCGGCGTATCGTGCAGCCGCATCTGAGCAGCAAGCGGCTGACCATCGTGCGTAACGCGCCGGAGTTTTTGATCCCGGCTTACGTCGTCTATCCCGCCGAGCACGATCTGCCGGCGCTGCCCGATGCGGTTGCGATCATGCACGCGACGGCGCAATCAATCATGGCGGAGAAGCCAAGCAACAAGGCCACACGACCGGTGCACAAAAAAGAACCGCCGGGACGCCGGAGAGTCCGTCCCGACGGTTTACGGCCGCGTTGAAACTTATTTCTGGTTGGCTGTCAGGCCGGCGTCGTCCACGACCTTTTTCCAGCGCGCCAGATCTTCGTTGATGAAGGCGCCAAACTGCTCGGGCGTGTTCGAGACCGGGAAGATCAGTTGCGGCACCAGCTTCGCCTTCACGTCCGAATCGGCCAGCACGGCCGCGACTTCCTTGTTGATCTTGGCGATCACCGGCGCGGGCGTCGCGGCCGGGGCGTTGAGGCCGAACCACAGCGAGAAATCGAGTCCCTTGATGCCGGCTTCCGTGAAGGTCGGCACATCGAGGCCCGGAACCCGCTGCTTGCCGGAGACGGCCAGCGCTCTCAGCTTGCCGGACTTGACGTGCGGCAGCACGGTGCCCGCCGGCGAGAACATGATCTGGATGCGATCCGCGAGCAGATCGACCACCGCCTGCGACGAGCCCTTGTAAGGAATGTGCGTGAGCTTGGTGCCGGTCTCGTGCGCGAACAACTCCGGGAAAAGATGCGTCGCGGTGCCGGCGCCGGCCGAACCGAACGCAAGAGCGCCGGGCTTCGCTTTTGCTTGCGCGATCAGCTCCTGCACCGTCTTCGGGCCGGAGGGCGGCACCACCAGCACCACCGGTACGTCACAGACCACGCTGATCGGCGCGAGGTCCTTGGCGAAGTCGAATTGCAGCTTGTTGAACTCCGGGTTCGTCGTGTTGGCGATCGACGAGAGATAAAGCGTGTAGCCGTCCGGCGGCGCTTTCACGACCGCCACCGCGCCGATGCTGCTCCCGGCGCCGGGGCGGTTTTCGACGATGACCGGCTGCCCCATGCGGCTTTGCAGCTTGTCGGCGATCACCCGCGCGATGGTGTCGACCGGCGTGCCGGCCGGATAACCGGCGACGATCGTCACCGTGTGCGAGGGATAATCCTGCGCCGTTGCCGGCAGTGCGGTGAGCGACAGTGCCGCCGCGAGAATAAGACGTGAGAATTTCATGCCGTCCCTCCGTGGTCAGGGGATGTATTTCTCGTCCTGCAAAAACAGCTCGCGCGGCAGATCGACGCCAAGGCCGCGTTCCTTGCACAGCTTGTAGATGCGGGCGCCGACCGCGGTGAACTGCACGCCGTCGCCGCCGATGATCAGGCCGATGGTTTCATCGTCCGAGGTGCGGCCGGGATGCTTGCCGGAGATGACGTCGCCGAGGATCGGCACCTTGCTCCAGTCGATCTTGTCGGACGGCTTGCCGATGCGGTCGCTGCCATGTTCGGGAATCACGTCGACGCCGCCGATCGCGTAACGCTGCCAGAACGCGCCGTGGCGGTTCACCACCACCTGGTCGCATTTCTCCCAGCCCGCCATCTCCAGTTCCTGGTCCTTCACGCCGGTGATGAACTGTCCGGGCTCGAGCCAGTCGGCCATCACGACAGCCTGCGGCGCGTTGGTCGCAGTGACGATGAAGTCGGAGCCCTCGCAGGCTTCGCGCGCGGATTTCACCGGCACGATCTCGACACCGGCTTCGTTGCCCCAGCGCCGCGCGAACGCTTCGCTGTGACCAGGCGTCGGGCTGTACACCTTGATCTTGTCGAGGTCGCGCACTGCGGGCTGGCACAGCACCTGCGCCTGCGCCTGCCAGCCGGTGCCGATCAGCCCCATCACCTTCGCGTTCTTGCGCGCGAGATATTTGACGCCGATCGCCGCCGTGCCGGCGACACGGAATTTCTGCAAGTAGCCGTCGTGAATCATTGCCAGCAGTTCGCCGGTCTTCGACGAGTAGAGATAGATCATGCCGCAGAACTTGCGGTCGGACGTGCCTGGAACGCGGATCTGCCGCATTTTGTCGCCGCGTTTCACGTACGTGATGATGTCGGAGTCGACGCGATCCGACGTGACATCGAGGCTGGCGATCGCGCCGGTCAACGACGTGAAGGCGTGATGCGTCGGGCTGCCGCCTTCCGGAAATTTCGGCCCGTAGTCCTTGCCGTTGCGCGGCGTGAACACGCGGTAGTTCGGCGCGTTGATCGCGTCGCCGGTCGAGAGTGCGTTGTGCGCATGCTCGAGCGCGTCGATCACTTCGGGGACGGTGAGAACTTGCTCGACCGTGAGATTGTCGATCACCAGCATTTCTTCGCAACCTCTAATTAATCAGACGTCTGATGATTTAAGGCTAGGACTCGCGCCGGGGTCTGTCAATCTGGCGCAAGCGCGCGAAAGCCCGTAGAAACGAGGCATGAAACGCAGCAAGAAAGCCGCGAACCCGCTGGAGGGTCTGGAGGAGCGTCCCGGCTTCCTGATCCGCCGGGCGCACCAGATTTCGCAGTCGGTATTCATCGAGGAATGCGGCGGACTCGACATTACGGCCACGCAGTTCGGTGTGCTGTGGGTGCTGTCACGCGCGGGCGCGCTTGACCAGATCGGTATCGCGCGGCTGCTTGGCTTCGACCGCTCGACCACCGGCCTCGTCGTGAAGCTGCTGGAGGACCGCAAGCTGATCGTGCGCGCCCCTGATCCGGATGACCGCCGCCGCTATGTGCTGCGCTTGACCAAGGCCGGCGACGATCTGCGCCGCCGCGCCGAGCCCCGTGTGAACAACGTCCGCAAGCGGCTCGAAGCCGTATTCACGCCGGCCGAGCGCAAGAGCTTCGCCAAGCTGCTCGACAAGTTCACCCGTTCGTTCGATGAAACGACCCGGGTCCCGCTGAAGCGGCCGACATAGGCGGAATGCTCCGATCGCGGATGCAAGCCGCGGTCGTTCGTGCCAAGCTACCGGCGGACTTCGGAGAGAGTCTTGCCTGACTTCGGTTATTTCCTGCCACTCATCGTGGTGGTGTTCATCTTTGCTGGCGCTGTCAAAGGCGTGCTCGGCGGCGGCCTGCCGTCGATCTCGATCGGCCTGCTCGGCTCCTTGATGCCGGTCCCGCTGGCCGCCGCGCTGGTGGTGGTGCCATCGTTCGCCACCAATGTCTGGCAGTCGTTCGGGCCGCATTTTGTGCCGTTGATGCGCCGCATCTGGCTGATGCTCGCCGGCATCTGCGTCGGCGCCTGGCTCGGTGCCGGATTGATGACGGGCGCCTATGCGGAATGGGCGAGCGTCGGCCTCGGCATCGCGCTGGCGATCTATGCAGCCATCGGCCTGTTCAACCTGCGCCTGTCGCTGCCGCGCGCGAGCGAGCCGTGGATCGCGCCGTTCGTCGGCGTCGCGACCGGCTTCATCGCCGCCGGCACCGGGGTGTTCGTCATTCCGTCGGGGCCGTATCTTCAGGCGATCGGTTTGAAGAAAAACGAGATGGTGCAGGCGCTCGGCATCACCTTCACGGTGTCGACCGTGGTGCTCGGCGGTATCGTCGCCCACGCGGGAATGCTCAATCGCGCTTTGCTGGTCCCGACGATCGTTGCGCTCGGGGCTTCGCTGGTCGGCATGTGGATCGGGCAGAAATTGCGCTATCGGCTACCGGAAGAGACCTTCCGCAAATGGTTCTTTGTCGGCCTGTTGCTGCTCGGCGCCCACCTGGCGCTGCATCACTTGTTCTAAATCTGCTCTAAAAGCACCGCTCTTGCCGCCATTCCCGCAAGCTGGTTCAATTTAATTTGCACACAAACAAAAGCGCGGGAGGGCACGTTCATGCCGCACATCGCCTCAAAGGACGGCACGCGTCTTTATTACGAGGAAGCCGGCAGCGGCACTCCGGTCGTGTTCGTGCATGAATTCGCGGGCGACTACCGCACATGGGAGCCGCAGATGCGGCACTTTTCGCGCTCGCACCGCTGCGTCACCTACAGCCAGCGCGGCTATCCGCCGTCCGACGTCCCGGAGAAGGACGACCAGTATCTCCAGAATGTGTTTCGCGACGACGTGATCGCGCTGCTGGACGCGCTCAAGATCGACAAGGCGCACATCGTCGGCCACTCGATGGGGGCCGCGACTTCGCTTCACGTCGGCATCCATCATCCCAGGCGCTGCATCTCCGTTACCGCGGCCGGCTGCGGCTTCGGCTCCAGCCCCGACCCGAAGAAGGTCGAGGAAAACCGCGCCATCGCGCGCGAGAACGCCAAGATGTTCGCGTCGAGCTCGATGGAGCAGGGCGCCAGGATTTACGGCGACGGCCCGACCCGGCAGTCGCAGAAGTACAAGGACCCGCGCGGCTACGCCCATTTCATCAAGATGTTGAGCGAGCATTCGCCGAAGGGCCATTCGCTCACCATGGCGAACCTGCAAGCCAAGCGGCCGACGCTTCAGGAGATGGAAGCGGACCTGAAGAAATTTGCGCCGCCGCTGCTCGTCATCGTCGGCGATGAAGACAAATGGTGCGTCGATGCGAGCGTCTATCTGCGCCGCATCGCGCCGACCGCCGGCCTCGTCGTGGTGCCGCGTACCGGTCACACCATCACCAGCGAGGAGCCGGAGAAATTCAACGCCGCGCTGGAGGAGTTTTTCGCCGAGGCCGAGCGCGGCACGTGGCTGTCGCACAAGCCGAAACAATAGCAACGGAGAACAAGCGCCGTGTCTGTGCCATTTCGTGTGCTGATCGGTTGGGATAAACGTGAACCGATCGCCTATGATGTTGCCGAATACTCGCTGAAAAAACGCGCCAGCATTCCGGTCGACGTTCGGCCGATCAAGATGGACGAGTTGCGCGAGAAGAAGATGTATTCGCGCGATGTCGATCCGCTGGCGTCGACCGAGTTCACTTACACCCGCTTTCTCACGCCCGCGCTTGCCGGCTTCAAGGGCTGGGCGTTGTTCTGTGACTGCGACTTCCTGTGGCTCGGCGATATCGCCGGCCTTCAGAAATACAACGACCCCGGCAAGGCGGTTTACTGCGTCCACCACGACTATACGCCGAAGGAAAAGACCAAGATGGATGGCGCGGTGCAGACCAGCTATCCGCGCAAGAACTGGTCGTCGCTGATGCTGTTCAATTGCGACCACCCGTCGACACGAAAGCTGACGGTGGACGTCGTGAACAAGGAAAGCGGCGCGTACCTGCATCGCATGCAGTGGGCCGCCGATAACGAGATCGGCGAGCTACCGGTCGCCTGGAACTGGCTCGAAGGCTGGAACGAGAAGCCGGCCTCCGGCACGCCGAATGCGGTTCACTTCACGCGCGGCGGCCCGTGGTTCGAGCAGTGGCAGAACGTCGATTACGGCGACCTGTGGCGCCGGGAACGCGACGCGCTGTTGTCATCCGAAAAATAACCACCAACGAGGGAGCGGCGTCATGGACCTCATGCTCAAGGGCAAGACCGCGGCGGTGACCGGCGGGTCGGAAGGCATCGGCAAGGGCATCGCACTCGCGCTCGCCAAGGAAGGCGTCGATGTCGCGATCTGCGCGCGCCGCGTGGAGCCGCTCGAAGCGGCGGCGAAGGAAATTGCCAAGGCGACCGGCCGCAAGATCGTGCCGATCGCCGCCGACCTGCGTCAAGACAAGGACGCCAGGAATTTCATCGAACAGGCGCACAAGGCGCTCGGCCGCATCGACATCATGGTCAACAATGCGGGGTCGGCCGCCGGCGGCGTCATCGAGCATCTCACCGAAGACGACTGGGAGAAGGGCCTCCAGCTCAAGTTCATGGGCTACGTGCGCTGCCTGCGCTACGTGCTGCCGATCATGCGCCAGCAGGGCGGCGGCCGTGTCGTCAACCTGATCGGCAATGACGGCGTGAAGCCGTCCTACTGGGAAATCTGCCCCGGCGCCGCGAACGCCGCCGGCCAGAACCTGACGCTGTCGCTCGCCGGCCAATACGGCAAGCACAAGATCAGCTTCGTCGCCGTCAATCCGGGCCCGGTGCGAACGGAGCGCTGGGCCGGCCTCGTCAAGGCGATGTCGCGCGATATGAAGATTTCCGTCGAAGAGGCCGACACGCTCGCGCCGGCGTCGATCCCGATGGGCCGGATCGCCGAGGTCGAGGAGGTCGCCAACCTCGTCACCATGCTGGCGTCGCCGCTGATGGAGATGGTCAACGGCACCATGATCGAAGTGGACGGTGGCCAGGACAAGCCGCTGATGGACCGCTTCAGGGACAAGAACCGCAGCTAAATCAGGGCTTCTTGACTCCGTCGGTCACGACGGCAGACTATTTGCATACAAACTAATTCGCGGAAAAACCCGCAGGGGAGGAGACGTCGTCATGATTACCAAGCGCTCGGTATTCTCTCTCGTTTTCGCTGCAACGCTCGCGGCGGCGCTGACGCCCGCATCGGCGCAGGACACCATCAAGATCGGCGAGCTCAACAGCTACAAGACGCAGTCCGCCTTCCTCGACCCCTACAAGAAGGGCATGGAGCTCGCGCTCGAGGAGATCAACGGCAAGGGCGGCGTCGATGGCAAGAAGCTCGAGTTGATCTCGCGTGACGACGGCACCGACCCGGGCGCCGCGGTGCGCGTCGCCGAGGAACTGGTGACACGCGAAGGTGTGCCGGTGCTCGCCGGCACCTTCCTGTCGCACATCGGCCTCGCGGTGACGAACTTCGCCGGCCAGAAGAAAATCTTCTTCCTCGCCGCCGAGCCGCTGACCGACAAGATCACCTGGCAGAACGGCAACAAGTACACCTACCGCCTGCGCGCCTCGACCTACATGCAGACGGCGATGCTCATTCCGGCCGCGACCGGCTTCAAGAAGAAAAAGTGGGCGCTGGTCTACCCGAACTTCGAATACGGCCAGGCCGCCGCCGAAGCCTTCAAGACGTTGATGAAGAAGGCGCAGCCCGACGTCGAATTCGTCACCGAACAGGCGCCACCGCTCGGCAAGGTCGACGCAGGCGCGGTCGCGCAGGCGATCGACGACGCCAAGCCCGACGCGATCTTCAATGTGCTGTTCGGCGCCGATCTCGCCAAGTTCGTGCGTGAGGGCAACACCCGCGGCGTATTCAAGAACCGCCCGGTGGTGAGCCTGCTGTCCGGCGAGCCGGAATATCTCGATCCGCTCAAGGATGAAACACCGGTCGGCTGGGTCGTCACCGGTTATCCGTGGGACAAGATCAAGACGCCGGAGCACACCGCGTTCCTCAACGCCTACCAGAAGAAGTTCAACGACTATCCGCGGCTCGGCTCGATCGTCGGCTACGCGACGATCAAGTCGCTGGCGGCCGGCATCGCCAAGGCGAAGTCGACCGACACCGAGAAGCTGGTCGAAGCGTTCAAGAACCTCGAGGTCGATAGCCCGTTCGGCAAATTCCACTACCGGGCCAGCGATCATCAGGCGACGATGGGCGCCTTCGTCGGCAAGCTCGCGCTGGAGAACGGCAAGGGCACCATGGTCGACTTCAAATATGTCGATGGGGCCTCGGTGCTGCCATCCGACGCGGACGTCGCGAAGCTCCGCCCGGCCGGCGCGAACTGATCCGATCGCCGAGAACCTCTCCCCGTAACAAGGGAGAGGTCAGGTCATGAGCCCCGACGCCTTCCTGTTTCAGGCCCTCAACGGGCTGTCCGCCGCATCGGGCCTCTTTCTGGTCGCGGCCGGCCTGTCGCTGATCTTTGGCGTCACGCGCGTCATCAATATCGCGCACGGCTCGCTCTACATGGTGGGCACCTATCTCGCTTACACCTTCGCGACGAAGTTCGGCGGCGTGCTCGGCTTCTGGGGTGGCATCGTCGCCACCGCAATCCTGATCGGGCTGTTCGGCGCGATGATCGAGTTCGTCCTGCTGCGGCGGATTTATCGCGCACCCGAGCTGCTCCAGTTGCTCGCCACCTTCGCGCTGGTGCTCATCATTAATGACGCGACCTTGTGGCTGTGGGGTCCGGAGGACCTGCTCGGCCCCCGCGCGCCGGGCCTGCGCGGCGCGGTCGAAATCCTCGGGCGTCATCTGCCAAGCTACGACCTGTTCCTGATTTTCGTTGGGCCGGTCGTCCTGCTGGTGATGTACATCACGCTGGCGAAGACCCGGTTCGGCCGCCTGGTGCGCGCCGCCACGCATGACCGCGAAATGGTCGGCGCGCTCGGCGTCAATCAGGCGATGCTGTTCACGATCACCTTTGCGGTCGGTTCGCTTCTCGCGGGGCTGGGCGGTGCGCTTCAGATCGCGCGCGAGCCGGCCAATCTGTCGACCGATCTCACCGTCATCAGCGACGCCTTCGTCGTCGTCGTGGTCGGCGGCATGGGCTCGATCCCCGGCGCCTACATTGCCGCCATCATCATCGCCGAGGTGAAGGCGCTGTGTATCGGCATCGGTGTCGTCGATTTCGGCTTCATGACGGTCAATTTCTCCAAGCTCACTCTGGTCGCCGAATTTCTGGTGATGGCGATCGTGCTGATCGCGCGGCCTTACGGATTGCTCGGCAAGGTGCAGGGCGCGGTACGCTCGATCGCCGAGCCGGAGAATCCGATCCGGCCCGCCGGTGCGGCCGTGCACACGATCGGCGTGCTCGCGCTCATTGCGCTGCTGGCGCTGCCGTTCTTCGCCGATCAGTTCCCATATCTGCTGGTGCTCGGCATCGACGTGCTGATCGCGATCCTGTTCGCCGCCTCGCTGCACTTCATCATGGGGCCGGGCGGCATGCATTCGTTCGGCCACGCCGCCTATTTCGGGCTCGGCGCTTATGGCGCGGCGCTGGTGGTGAAATGGCTCGCCGCGCCGATGGGACTTGCGCTCGTTGCCGCGCCGCTCGTTGCGCTTGCCGGCGCGCTGCTGTTCGGCTGGTTCGCGGTGCGGCTGTCCGGCGTCTATCTCGCGATGCTCACGCTCGCCTTCGCGCAGATCGTCTGGGCCGCAGTGTTCCAGTGGGAGGCGCTGACCGGCGGCTCGAACGGTGTGGTCGGCACCTGGCCGCCGAAGCCGTTCGATCACGCCGCGATCTTCTATCTGCTGACGCTGATCCTCGCGGTCGCAGGCGTGCTGTTGTTGCGGCGTTTCCTGTTCGCGCCGTTCGGCTACGCGATGCGCGCCGGCCGTGACGATCCGCTGCGCGCCGAAGCTATCGGCATCGACGTCAAGCGCGTGCACTGGCTCGCATTCGCCGCCGCCGGCGCCGTCTGCGGCGTTGCCGGCGGGCTATTCGCTTTCGCGAAAGGTTCGATCTCGCCGGAAGCAATTCACTTGGGCCGCTCGATCGATGGGCTGGTGATGGTGCTGCTTGGCGGCATCCAGACGTTGAGCGGGCCGATCGTCGGCGCGTCAGCCTTTGCCGTGTTGCAGGACACCGTGATGCGCCAGACCGAATATTGGCGCGCACTGCTCGGCGCCATCATTCTGTTTCTGGTGCTGGTGTTCCCGTTGGGCATCGTCGGCACCACGGCGGCGATCTTCGGCCGCTTTGGGTCGAGGGCGAAACGATGACTGCGCTGTCGATCCGTGCATTGTCCAAGGCATTCGGCGGCGTGCATGCCGTGCGTGACGTCTCGTTCGACATCGAGCCGGGTGAGTTCCTGGCAATGCTCGGCCCGAACGGTGCCGGCAAGTCGACCTGTTTCAACATGATCAACGGTCAGCTCAAGCCCGATAGCGGCGAGATCAGGTTGGGCGACAGGAATATCGCCGGTCTGCATCCGCGCGACATCTGGCGGCTCGGCGTCGGCCGCACCTTCCAGGTCGCGGCCACCTTCGGCTCGATGACCGTCGCCGAGAACGTGCAGATGGCGCTCATCTCGCACCACAAAGAAATCCATAAAGTATGGCCCGCCGCTGCGTCGCTGCATCGCGACCGCGCGCTGGCGCTGCTCGATCAGGTCGGCATGAAGGCCGAGGCCGATCGCGCCAGCCGCGAGTTGGCCTATGGCGACGTTAAGCGCGTCGAGCTTGCCATCGCGCTCGCCAACGACCCGAAGCTGTTGCTGATGGATGAGCCGACCGCCGGCATGGCGCCGCGCGAGCGCAACGAGCTGATCGCGTTGGTGAAGCGCCTCGTGGTCGAGCGCGGCATCTCGGTGCTGTTCACCGAACACTCGATGGATGTGGTGTTTGCCTTCGCCGACCGCGTCATCGTGCTGGCGCGCGGCCGGTTGATCGCCGACGGGACTGCCGCGGAAATTCGCGACAATCCCCAGGTGCAGGAAGTCTATTTCGGCACCGGCAAGACATTCGCGGGGGCGTCATGACCCGCGAAATCATGCTTGCCGTCGACAGGTTGAGTGCGTGGTATGGCGCCGCGCAAATTCTCTATGATCTGAATTTCGAGGTCGGGCGCGGGGAGGTGGTTGCGCTGATGGGCCGCAACGGCGCCGGCAAGTCCACCACCATGAAGTCGATCATGGGACTGGTCACCAAGCGCGAGGGCGACGTCCGCTTCAACGGCCGCGACATCTCGCGGCTCAAGCCATACGAGATCGCGCGGCGCGGCCTCGGCTTCACGCCGGAAGACCGTCGCATCTTCGTCGATCTCACCGTCGCGGAAAATCTCGATGTCGGCCGCCAGCCGCCGCGCCGTTTCAACGACGCCAAACCGGCGCCGGTCTGGACGCCGGACAAGCTCTACAAACTGTTCCCCAATCTGGCGGAGATGACAGGCCGCCCCGGCGGCCGCATGAGCGGCGGCGAACAGCAGATGCTCACCGTCGCGCGCACGCTGATGGGCAACCCGTTCCTGGTCCTGCTCGACGAGCCGTCCGAAGGTGTTGCCCCGGTGATCGTCGAGCAGATGGCCAACACCATCGTCGAACTCAAGAAGGAAGGCCTGTCGATCCTGCTGTCCGAGCAGAACGTGCATTTTGCCCGTCTGGTGTCGGATCGCGTCTATGTCCTCGAGAAAGGCCAGATCCGCTGGAGCGGAACGATGCCCGAGCTCGAAGCCAATCCGGAGGTGCAGCGTGCCTACCTCACAGTCTAGCCGCAGGCTCAAGGCGGTCGCCGTACCGCCCGATCACTATCTGCTCGATGCGCAGGTTGGCTTCCAGCTCCGCGTGGCGATGCAGCGGCACACGTCGATCTTCATGTCGCGCATGGTCGAGCAGTTGACGCAGACGCAGTTCGCTGCGCTCGCCAAGCTCTACGAGGTCGGCCCCTGTTCGCAGAATCAGCTCGGCCGCCTGATCTATCTCGATGCCGCCACCATCAAGGGCGTGGTCGATCGCCTCGCGTTGCGGGGCTTCGTGACGGCATTGAGCGATCCGCGGGATCGCCGCCGCCGCGCCGTCGCGCTCACCGCGCGCGGCCGGCAGGCAACGGAAGACGTAATCAAGGTCGCGATGGAAGCCACCGCCGAGACGTTGAAGCCACTCACGGCGGAGGAGCGGCGCGCGGTGGCGCGGCTCCTCACCAAGCTCGGCTGACTACGGGCAGATCCAGCCGTCGCCGCTCGGGTTGCGGAAGCAGCCGACCGATTGCGGCAGCAGGTGTTTCGGCAGCCACAGCACGACCTCCGGCAGGAAGATCGTGAACAGGATGGCGACGAAGAACACAATGTAGATCGGCAGCGAGGCCAGCATGGCCTTGGAAAACCGGACGCCGACGAATTTCGACGCCATCAGCAGGCACAGTCCGTAGGGCGGCGTGATCAGCCCGAACGCCAGCGTCGTGATGATGACGACGCCCATGTGGACCGGATTGATGTCGGCGTTCTTGGTCAGGTCGATGATCAACGGCATGAAGATGATGATCGCCGGCACCGCGTCGATGAAGTCGCCGACGATGATGAAGAGCAGCGTCAGGTAGAGCATGATCAGGAATGGGTCGCCGCCCGCGGCTTCCGAGATCCATTCCGACACCACCGCGGGTCCGCGCAGGTAAGCGAGCATCCAGCCGAACGCGGACGCCGCGCCGATCGTGATGAGGGGGATGGAATAGAGCAGGCCGGTCAGCGCCATGTCACGCGGCAGGCGTGGCAAGTGGCGCGGGTTGAGCAGCGGAATGACGATCAGCACGATGTAGGCGACCGCGATGATGCCTGCTTCGGTTGGCGTGAACCAGCCGGTCAGAATGCCGCCCATGATGATGACGGGGATCATCAGCGGCACTGCCGCTTTTTTCGACGCCTCGGTGAATTGTCCGAACGTGGCGCGTTGCCGTTTGAAGCCGACCGGACCGAAGAAGTGGCTGTAGATCATCAGCCCGATGCCGATCAGGACGCCCGGCGCGACACCGCCGAGGAACAGGCCGCCGATCGACACGTTGCCGGTCGCGCCATAGACCACCGCCATGATGCTCGGCGGGATGAGGTTTGCCATGGTCGCGGCCGATGCAATGAGCGCCGCGGTAAAAGCCAGGTCGTAGCCTTCGCGCTTCATTTCCGGCGCGATCGAGCGGCTCAGCACCGCGACGTCGGCTGCCGACGAGCCGGAGATGCCGGCAAAGAACATCGAGAACAGCGTCACAACTTGCGCCAGGCCGCCGCGGAAATGGCCGACCAGGGTCTGCGACAGCGTGATCATCCGCATCGTCACATTGGCGGATGTCATCAGGTCGCCGACCAGCAGGAAGAACGGCACCGCCATCAGCGCCTCGACGTCCATGCCGTTGAAGACCTGTGCGATCATCGAGGCGTGGCTTACCGGGGTGAAGCTGGTGACGATGAGCACCGCGCCGATCAGCGCAAAGGCGACGGGGACGCCGAGATATCCCAGAAACAGGAACAGGAATCCCATCAGCAGAATGAGCCAGCCATTTGCGGTCACAGCGTTTGCCTCTTCTCTTCCTGCACGCCGGTTGGGTCGACAAATCCGTGCTTCCAGCCATTGACGATCTGCTCGATCGTGAAAAGCGCGACTAGGACGCCGCAGATCGGGATGGAAAGATAGAACCAGGCCATCGGCGTCATCGACGGCATGCGCAGGCTGGTGAAGCCGTCGAGGAAATTCTTGTAGCCGTAGACGACGAAGCAGATGGCGACGGCCAGCACGACGCCGCGATTGAAGATTTCAAAGAACAGTCGCTTCCAGCCGGTCATCGATTCAGCCAGCACCGCCAGATAGAGATGGTCGTTGCGGCGCGTCGCGGCGGCGACACCGAGGAAAATGCCCCACAGGAACAGCGCCATCATCAGTTCCTGCGCGTGCAGCCACGGAATGCCGATCGAGCGCATGATGACATCGCCGAACACCGTGACGCTGAATCCCGTGATGCAGATGCCGCACAGGACCATCAGCAGGTTTTCGAGCGGATCGAGGCAGCGCCATTTTAGGTGGCGCTGCTCCTGCAGGACCAGACTGTCGAAACCGGACATCGTCGTATTCCAGAGAAAAACGGGGAGCCGGCCGGCCCCCCGTTATGTTGACGCGGCTATTTTACGCTGCGGACCAGTTCGAGCACCTTGACGGCGTTCGGGCCGAGGTCCTTGGCGAGCTTGTCCTGGATCGGCTTGCTGATCTGCTGGAAGCCGCTCTTGTCGACATCCTTGACGATCTTCACGCCGATCTTCTCAAGCTTGGCGAGTGCTTCGTGCTCGAGCTTGAAGGCGGCGGCCGGCTCGTTCCTGGAAACCTCGTCCGCGGCCGCCTGCACCCACTTCTTCTGCTCGTCGGAAAGGCTCTGCCAGGCCTTGTCGCTGATGAACAGCGCGGCGTTGTTCGCCTCGTGCTCGGTCAGCGAGAGAACTGGCGCCGGCTCGTAGTGCTTGTTGACGAGGTAGTTGTTGATGCCGTTCTCGGCCATGTCGCAGACGCCGGTCTGCAACGCCGTGTAGACTTCGCCGAACGCCATGTGCACGACCTGCGCGCCATAGGCCGGGAAGGTGGTGTCTTCGGTCACCGTCGCCTGCACGCGCATCTTCATGCCCTTGAGGTCGGCGACCTTCTGCACCGGCTTCTTGCCGTACATGTGCCGCAAGCCCTGTGAGCCGAGGCCGAGCATGTGCGCGCCCTTGATCTTGGCGGCGTAGAGATCCTTCATCGCCGCGATCACCTTCGGGTCGCCGAGCACCTTGATGGCGTGCGCTTCATTATTGAAGATGAAGTGGATCGAGAACACGCCGGATTCCGGCTGCGCGGTCGAGGCGTTCGCGGTCGACAGCATTACGAAGTCGATGTCGCCGGTCTGCACCTTCTGCATCGTTTGCGCTTCGGTGCCGAGCTGCGCGCTCGGATATTCGTTGATCGACAACGTGCCTTTGCTCAATTCCTTGAGCTTGTTGTTAAAGATCGTGGCGCCGACGCCGTAGCCGCTGTTCTTCGGCTGGTCGTAGGCGAACGTGAATGCGCGATTTTGTGCGTGGGCCGGCGCCGAAATGGCGAGCCCGGCCAGCGGCAGCAATGCGCCGGCCAAAATCAGTTTTATGATCGTCTTCACTTTGGATCCTCCCGAGCGTTTTTTGTTTGGGTCGCGTGGCAAGCGGGATTATCGGCCGCCCTTTTTTTGTTTTCAAGATAGTATACAATCCGCGATCATGCGTGCGACAAAACGGCGGAGAGTTGCTCCGCCCCCCAGTTCTGCGCCGGTTGGAACGCGTCCTGGCGGGCAGCCGGTGGCCACCCGAATTGCCTTTCAAATCGAGGATGAAGTGGTGCTCGGTCGCCGCCATCCGCGCGAGCGGCTGGTCGAGCAGGACCTCTGCGCGCATTTCAAAACGCACCGGGCGGATGTACGCTTGGCGCTGTTCGAGCTGGAAAAGCGCGGCATCGTCGAGCGCATCCCCAATCGGGGTGCCATCGTCCGCGATTTGACGCCGGCCGAAGTGCGCGACGTCTATGCGGTGCGGGAAGAGCTTGAGGTGATGGCGGTTCGCGTGCTGCCGATGCCGGCGGACCCCGCCGATATCGCCCGCCTCGAAGAGATTCAACGCGAACACAGCCGGGCGGTGAAAGCCGCCGACCTGCTCTCCGTCCACCACAGCAATGTGCGGTTTCATCGTGCGCTCTACGGGCTCTGCGGCAACACCTGCCTGATCGAGACGATCGATCAGCTCTCGCAAAAGGTATCGGTGATCCGGTCGTCGGCGCACGCCGACGCCACGGTGCTGGGCGGGACACGGCGCGATCATCTCGAAATGATCGAGGCGCTGAAGCATGCGCGGCGTGACGATTTGATCGCGCTGACGCGGCGGCATCTCAAGCCGGCCGCGCAGGCTTACATCAAGACTTACGAATTGCGCTTCGGGTCCGCCGGTACCTGACCTCCAGCATGCGCGGCTGCAATTTACGCGGATTTCCTCGCCGCGTAGGATGGCGGCCGCAATTCAGGGGGATGCGATGTTCGGCGATGGAATGAAAGCCTTGGTCCTTGCCGCCGTGGCGGTTGGCCTCGCGGCCTGCGGGCAGGAAAACCAGTACGTCGCCCCGCCGCCGCCCAAGGTGGCGGTCGCCGCGCCGACCCAGGCTCCCTATACGCGCTACCTCGAAACTACCGGCAACACGGTGGCGATCAATTCGGCCGATCTGGTAGCCCGCGTCCCGGGCTTCGTCGAAAGCGTCAATTATCGGGACGGCGACGATGTCAAAAAGGGAACGCTGCTGTTCACGATCGAGCCCGAGTCCTACAAGCTCAAGCTCGATCAGTCGGAGGCGGCGCAGGCCAGCGCCGAAGCCTCGCTCAAGCAGGCCAAGCCAGCCTTTGACCGCCAGGCCGAGTTGCTGAAGAGCGGGAGTTCGACCCAGGCGCAGTACGACACCGCGATGGCCGCGATGGTCGCGGCGCAATCCGGGGTGGATCAGGCCAAGGTCAACACCAAGCTCGCGCAGATCAATTACGACTACACCCAGGTCACCGCGCCGTTCGACGGCATCGTCACCGCGCGCCAGGTGTCGGTCGGTCAATATGTCGGCGGCACCGCGACGCCGACCGTGCTCGCCTCGATCATCCAGCACCATCCGATCTATGTGAACTTCAGCATCAGCGAGCAGGACGTGCTGCGCATCCGCGCCGAGATGAAGCGCCGCGGCTTGACGCCCGAGGATCTCCGCAAGGTGCCGGTCGAGGTCGGGCTGCAATCGGAGACCGGTTATCCGCATCAGGGCACGCTGGATTACGCCGCGCCGTCGGTCAGCCAGGCCACCGGGACGCTGGCGGTGCGCGGCATTCTGACGAACGACAATCGCGCGCTGCTGCCGGGCTATTTCGTGCGCGTCCGGGTGCCGCTCGGCTCGCCAGAGCAGGCGCTGTTCGTCCCGGACGTCGCCGTCGGCAGCGATCAGAGCGGCCGCTATGTCTTCGTCGTCAACAAGGACAATGTCGTCGAGCAGCGTCAGGTCCAGGTCGGCGCGACGGTTGACGGCAAGCGGGTTGTCGAGAGCGGGCTCAAGCCCGACGACCGCGTGATCGTCTCCGGCCTGCTGCGCGCCGTGCCGGGGCAAAAGGTCGATCCGCAGACAGAACCCGCGGCGAGCCGCTGAGGCGACCCCATGCTCTCCAAATTTTTCATCGAGCGGCCAGTCCTCGCTAACGTCCTCGCGATCCTGATGGTGGTGATCGGCCTCGTCGCGCTCTACCGGCTGCCGGTCGCGCAATATCCCGACATCGTGCCGCCCACGGTCCAGGTAACGACCCGCTATCCCGGCGCCAGCGCGCGCACCGTGATCGACACTGTGGCGCTGCCGATCGAGCAGCAGGTCAACGGCGTGGAAGGCATGATCTACATGCAGTCCTATGCCGGCGCCGACGGCACCTATTCGCTCACCGTGACCTTCAACATCGGCACCGACCTTAATTATGCGCAGGTGCTGGTGCAGAACCGCGTCTCGGCGGCGGTGTCGTCGCTGCCGCAGGCGGTGCAGGTGCAGGGCGTCAACGTCCAGAAACGCTCCACCGCGATCCTGCAGATCGTCACTTTGACGTCGCCGGACAACCGCTACAACAGCCTCTATCTCAGCAACTTCGCCAATATCCGCCTGAAGGACGAATTGGCGCGGCTCCCCGGCATCGGCAATGTCACGGTGTTCGGCGCCGGCCAGTATTCGATGCGCATCTGGCTCGATCCCGAGCTGATGCGCTCGCGCGGCCTCACCACGCAGGAGGTCATCCAGTCGCTCCAGCAGCAGAGCGCGCAGGTCACCGCCGGGCAGATCGGTGCGCCGCCCGCACCGAAGGATCAGGCGTTCCAGTACACGCTCAACGTGATCGGCCGCTTCGACGACCCCGAGCAATTCGCCAATGTCATCGTCAAGACCGGCAGCGACGGCGGCCTCACGCGCGTGCGCGACATCGGCCGGGTCGAGCTCGGCGCCCAGACCTACGGACAGATCTTCACGCAGGACGGCCAGCAGGCCGCAGGCCTCGCGATCTTCCTGTCGCCTGGCGCCAATGCGCTCAACGTCGCCGAGGAAGTCGATGCCCGGATGAAGGCGCTGGCGAAGGATTTCCCGCCCGGCGTCACCTACGGCGTGCCGTTCGACACCACCGTGTTCGTCGAGGAGTCGGTCAACGAGGTTTATAAAACCTTGTTCGAGGCAGCGATCCTCGTCCTCATCGTCATCCTGCTGTTCCTGCAGGACTGGCGGGCCATGCTGGTTCCGGCCACTACGGTGCCAGTCACGATCATCGGCGCTTTCGCGGCGATGGCCGCGATGGGGTTCTCCGTCAACCTGTCGACCCTGTTCGCCATCGTGCTGGCGATCGGCATCGTCGTCGACGACGCAATCGTCGTCGTCGAAGGCGCCGCCCACAATATCGAGAAGGGCATGAGCGGCCACGACGCCGCGATCCGCGCGATGGACCAACTGATCGGCCCGATCATCGGCATCACATTGGTGCTGATGGCGGTGTTCTTGCCGGCTTCGTTCCTGCCGGGCCTGACCGGGCGGATGTATGCGCAGTTTGCGCTGGTCATCGCCGCGACCGCGATCCTCAGTGCGATCAACGCCGTCACCCTCAAGCCGACGCAGAGCGCGATGTGGCTGCGCAAGCCCAAGCCACCCGAGCAGCGCAATTTCTTTTATCGCGGCTTCAATGCCGTCTACGGCCGCGCCGAGCGTGGCTATGTCCGGCTGATCGGCCGCATGGCGGCGCGCAGCGGCGTCGTTGTGGTGATCGCGCTGATCATCATTGCTGCCTCGGTCTATGGCTTCACCCGCATCGCCACTGGCTTCCTGCCGATCGAGGATCAGGGCTACATGCTGGCCAGTGTGCAGTTGCCGGACGGCGCGTCGCTGGAGCGCACGCAGACGGCGCTCGACAAGGTCAGCGCAATCGCGCGCCGCACCAAAGGCGTCAAGCAGGTCGTCACCATCGCCGGTATTTCGGTGCTGGATGGCAGCGCGTCGCTCGCCAATACGGGCGTCGCCTACATTATCCTCGAGCCGTGGAGCAAGCGCGGCAAGGATGAAGGCCTGCTGCCGCTCTATCTCGGGCTCAACAAGGCGATGGAGGCGGTGACCGAGGCACGAATTCTCGTCGTGCCACCGCCGCCGATCCAGGGTGTCGGCAATGCCGCCGGCGTCACCATGCAGGTCGAGCTGCGCGACGGTTCGTTCGACCTCGCCAAGCTGCAGAACATTGTCGGCGCGATCGAGCAGAACGCCGCCTCACAGTCGAGCGTCCAGCGCGTGCTCACCACGTTCCGCTCCAGCGTGCCGCAGTACACCGTCGAGGTGGACCGCACCAAGGCGGAGAACCTGCACGTGACGGCGGATCAGGTATTCTCGACGCTGAGCGGCTATATCGGCGCGGCCTATGTCGACCAGTTCAACAAGTTCGGCCGCACCTTCCAGATCTACATCCAGGCGGACTCGAAATATCGCCTCAGCCTCGACGACATCAACAATCTCACGGTGCGCAATTCCGACGGCAACATCATCCCGATCGGGACGCTCATCAGCATTAAGCCGACGGTCGGCTCGTCCCTGATCGGCATGTACAACCTTTATCCGTCTGCCACAGTCACGGTGATCCCACAGGCCGGCGTCTCCACCGGGCAGACCATGGCGCTGCTCGAGCAGCTCAATGCAAGGACGCTGCCGCCCGGCGCCGCCGCCGAATTCACCGCGATGTCGTATCAGGAGAAGATCGTCGGCAACCAGATGTTCCTGGTGTTCGCGCTGGCGCTGCTGCTGGTCTACCTGGTGCTGGCCGGGCAGTACGAAAGCTGGATCCTGCCGTTCGCGGTGATCCTCGCGGTGCCGATGTCGCTGGTCGGCCCGGTCGGGCTACTGACCGCGCTGAAGATCGACAACAACCTCTATGTCCAGATCGGCCTCGTGCTGCTGATCGCGCTGTCGGCCAAGAACGCCATTCTGATCGTCGAGGTCGCGCGCGAATTGCGGGCGGAAGGAAAGGCGATCCTGGAATCGGCCGTCGAAGCCGCGCAGGCGCGGTTCCGGCCGATCCTGATGACGTCGTTCGCCTTCATCCTCGGCGTGCTGCCGCTGGTACTGGCGACCGGCGCCGGCGCCAATGCCCGCAAGTCGATCGGCATCACGGTGTTCACCGGCATGCTGGCCTCGACCTGCCTTGCGGTGCTGTTCGTGCCGTCGTTCTTCGTCGTGCTTCAGCGGTTCGACGAGTGGCGTAAGTCGCGCAAGCGGCCCGCCGCCGTGCAGCCGGCCGAGTGAGCTATTCCACGGTCGGCGCGTAGAACGCCCTCGCGTCGCCGGTGAAGGCGTGCCGCGACGCCGGTGCGAAGTAGAACATGTGACCGCCGCGGTAGAGCTTGAGCTGCACCCGCTGAGCGCCGCCCATCGGCGGCAGGTGGTTCACCACATAGCGCGTCACCGCATAGGGGGTGACGAGGTCGCTGGTGCCGTGCGCCACCATCAGGCGGAAGCTTGAGTTGAGCGCGAGCAATTCGCGGATGTCGCCGGTCACGCTGGCGCGGCTCATGCTGCCGCCCTGCCAGTCCCACTTGCGGCTGATGTCGGAGGCCAGCAGCTCGTAGGTCATCTCGGTCTTGAAGCCGAGCTCGTTGCGCAGATAGCCGGCGGCCAGCCCGCCGAGCGCGCGCGAGAAGCCGTCAAGCACCGGGTCGTCATTGTCCGCCGTGGCGGATTCCGGATAGGGATCCGGCACCGCAAAGTCGGCATCGTACGGGCTGACGACCTTGTTATTGCGCAGGTTCTTGACGTAGGCGTCGCGCACGAAGCCGCGTGTGCGCGTCACCACGTCGAGCGGCAGTCCGGTGAGGTCGGCGATACGGCGATAGAATGCATCGGCCGCCTGGCCTTGCGGCGGCGCGCCGGCCAGTGTCGTGAGGTAATCCGTCATCGCGAACGTCTCTGCCTCGGCCAGCGCCTCCGGCGTGTATTGCCCGCGCCGCTCCAGTTCGGCGGCGGCGAGCGACGGCAATTGCAGCGCGGCGCCCAGCGCGAAGCGGCTGGCGCCGAATTGCAGCGAGCCTTCCAGCAGCGGCGACAGTGCGATGATGCCGCCGGTGACGATGCCTTGGTCGTGCTGCAGGGCGCGCGCCACCTTCACCGCGCGGAAGCCGCCATAGCTCTCGCCGAGCAGGTATTTCGGCGATGAGCTGCGTGCGTTTTTGGCCGTGTAAAGCGCGATGACTTTCGCCAGCACCTGCGCGTCGCTCTTCACGTTATAGAAATTCTTGGCGTCGTCCGGCTTTACTGTGCGGCTCCAGCCGGTGCCGATCGGATCGATGAAGACGAGATCGCTGAAGGCGAGCCAGGTGTCCGGATTGTCGACGATCGTCGCATTGGCGCCGTCGCGGCCGTCGGCGCCGAAATTGGCGACGCGCGGGCCGGCGAGGCCGAGATGCAAATAGGCGGAGGCCGCGCCCGGCCCGCCATTGAATACGAAGGTCAGCGGCCGTTTTGCGGTGTCACCGCCCTTGCGCACATAGGCCGTGTAAAAAATGGCCGCGATGCGCTGGCCGTCCTGGCCGAACAGGTCGAGCGTGCCGGCGGTCGCGGCGTAATCGAGCTTCTTGCCGTCGCGCAGCTTGAGGCTGTGGTCGGTGACGCTGTCTTCCGGCAGCAGCCGCAGCACGCCGGCGTTCTGCTGGTCGTGCGGCGGCGATTTCGGTTCCTGCGCGAACGAGAATGCGGGGACGAGCAGGGCGACAATCAGTGCGAGATGATGAAGGCGCATGGTGTGAAGCATGCGTTATCAAATACCGCGAAAATGCGGCGCGGCGTCATCACCTCATGGTGAGGGAGAAAGTTAGGTGCCGACCTTCAACTCGCTCACCAGCCCGCGCAGCGCCGCCAGCGTCGACAATGCGACAATCTTGCCGGTGCGTGGATTGGCCGATGGCACGCCCTCGATCGACATCGAGAATCGCGCCACTTCGGACTCCACTTCGATGCGATGCGTATTGCGGGTCAGCGCCGGATCGGCCCAGATTTCAAGCCGTGTCTTGTCCGGCCCGATGCCGGCGAGGCTCAACGCCGCGGCGACGTTGACGTTGGCCGGAAAGCCCCTGGCGCCGTCGCGGGCCGTGCCGTCGAACACCTTGAGCGGCTCTTTCAGGTTCTTCACCGAGATGCCGTTCTTCACGAGATGCGGCGCGCCGTCGAGGCCGCCCGGCGGCTTGCGCGTGACCATCGTCACCGACTTGATGTTGCCTTCGGCCGCCGCGCGCACGGCATCGAGCCCGATCAATGCGCCGGTCGGCACCAGGATACGGGCGCCCTTTTCCTTGGCGCGCGCCACCAGGTCCCAGTTGTCGAGCAGTTGTGCCACCGAGAGCGGCACGAACAGCCGCCCCTTGGCGATCGCGCTTTCCGCGATCTTGCGGAAATGCTCCGGCGGCAAGCACTCGACCACGATGTCGCAATCGTCGGCCAGCGCCTCGTAGCTGCGCAACGCGATCATGTCGCCGATCTGCGGTAGGTTCTTCCGCGCCTTGTCGGCGTCGCGCACTGAGACGGCAGCAAGAACGAGCCCCGGCACCGCGCCGTCGATCAGCTTGCGGGCGACTTCGAGACCGACGCCGCCGAGGCCGGCCAATCCAACTCGTAAATTCTTCGCACTCATTATTGCGGCTTCTTCCCTGTAAAGTTCGGTTTGCGCTTTTCCAGAAAGGCGCGCACGCCCTCCGCATAGTCGGGTGACGAGCCCGCAAGCTTCTGCAATTCGTATTCAAGCTGAAGCTGCGCGTCGAGGTCATTGTTCACCGACGCTTCAAGTGCACGCTTGGTCAGGCCGAGCGCGAAGGTGGGCGCCTTCGCCAGCCGTTCGCACATCGCATGCGCTTCGCCGGTGAGCTTGTCGTCGTCGTAAACCTTCCAGATCAAGCCCCATTGTTCCGCCTGTTCGGCGGTGATGGCCTCGGCCAGCATCGTCATGCCGCGCGCGCGCGCCATGCCGGCCAGCCGCGGCAGGAAGAATGTGCCGCCGACGTCGGGAATCAATCCGATCCGCGCGAACGCCTCGATGAAGGTCGCCGAGCGTGCCGCCAGCACGATGTCGGCGGCAAGCGCGAGGTTGCAGCCGGCGCCGGCGGCGACGCCGTTCACCGCGGCGACCACCGGGATCGGCAGTTCGCGAATTTTCTTCAGCAGCGGGTTGTAATGCTTGAGCAGCGCTTCGCCGGCCTTGGCGGCGACGTCGCCGGGCTTCATCACCCGGTCGTGGAGGTCCTGGCCCGAGCAAAAGGCGCGGCCCGCGCCGGTGATCAGCAGGGCGCGGCAGCTTTCGTCAGACGCGGCCTCGTCGATGGCGGCGGCGAGCGCTTCGTGCAGCGCGATATTGAATGCGTTGAGCCGCTCCGGCCGGTTGAGCGTGATGACACGATAGCCGCCGCGTTTGTCGACCAGGATTGTCATGGCGCGGCACACTGCGGGCGAGCGTTGCTCCGGTCAATCCGTCAAGTTGCACTATATCCCGCCGCTCGCGTGCGCCTTTTGGCGAACGGCCTGCGACCCCGGAAGCAATGGACGTTTCCCCGGCCTTGGCGCTAGAATTAGAGTTCATCAAAAGCGGCCGAAACGGCCCCTCGGGAGGATCTCAATGCGGAAATCAATGTTGGTTGCGGGCACGATTCTGGCGCTCGCAGCCGGGCAAGTTGCAGAACCTGCGATGGCCCAGAACAAAACGGTGAAGATCGGCTTCGTGTCGACCTTCAGCGGCCCGGTTGCCTCGATCGGCAACGACATGCGCAACGCCTTCGAGCTTGCGCTCGACCACATGGGCCGCAAGATGGGCGGCCTGCCGGTCGAGGTGATCTACGAAGACGACACGCTGAAGCCGGAAGTCGGCAAGCAGAAGTCCGAGAAGCTGGTTGAGAGCGACAAGGTTGATTTCGTCGCTGGCTTCATCTGGTCGAACGTCGTGTACGCCTCGTACAAGCCGATCGTCGACGCCAAGACGTTCCTCATCATCGCCAACGCGGGTGAAACCCGTCTCGCCGGCGAGAACTGCTCGCCGTTCATCTTTTCGACAGCGTGGACCAACGACCAGAACCCGATCGCGGTCGCCGACTACATGAACAAGAAGGGCATCAAGTCGGTCTACCTGATCGGCCCGAACTACGCGGCCGGCAAGGAAAACCTCGGCGGCTTCAAGGGCGCCTTCAAGGGCAAGGTGCTCGGCGAGGACTACACCACCTGGCCGTCGCAGCTCGACTTCTCGGCCGAGCTCGCCAAGGCCAAGGCCGCCAAGCCGGATGCCGTGTACATGTTCTATCCGGGTGCTGCCGGCGTGCAGTTCCTCAACCAGTATGCGCAGAACGGCCTGAAGGGCGCGATCCCGCTCTACACCACATTCTCGATCGACTCGCTCTCGCTGCCGCGGCAGAAGGATGCCGCCGTCGGCGTCATCAGCGCGCTGCAATGGACGGCGGACTTCAAGAACCCGACCAACCAGAAATTCGTCAAGGATTTCGAGGCGAAGTTCAAATCGGAGCCGTCGTTCTACGGCGCGCAGAGCTATGATGCCGCCAACCTGATCGCTTCGGCGGTCGCGGCGGTGAAGGGCAATCTGTCCGACAAGGCCGCGGTCCAGAAGGCGCTCGAAAAGGCGGACTTCAAGTCGGTGCGCGGCAACTTCAAGTTCGGCACCAACCACTATCCGACGCAGAACTTCTACATGCAGACGGTGGTGAAGGAAGGTGACAACTACACCCAGAAGACCACGGCGACTGCGGAAGAGAATGTCGTCAATCCGCACGCCAAGCAGTGCTCGATGAAGTAAACGCAACGCTCATCGTGGACGGCGGCAGTACTCGTGCTGCCGCCGTTCGCTTATGTGCCTAAAGGCGAAACCTGATGCTGTTCATCGAGCAATGTCTCAACGGCTTGCAGTTTGGCCTGCTGCTGTTCCTGCTGGCGGCGGGATTGACGCTCGTGTTCGGCATCATGGACCTGGTCAATCTGGCGCACGGCTCGCTCTACATGGTCGGCGCTTATCTCGCCGCGACCTTCTCGGCGCTGACGGGCAGTTTCCTGCTCGGTGCCGTTCTCGCGCTTCTCGGCACGCTGGTGGTCGGTATGGCGGTCGAGGTGATCGCGATGCGCCGGCTCTACGGCCGCGACCATCTCGATCATGTGCTGGCGACCTTCGGCCTTATTCTGTTTTTCGATGAGTTGGTGCGGCTGATCTGGGGTCCGGCGGGCCTGAGCCTGCCGTTGCCGGCCTGGCTCAACACCTCGATCCAGTTGATGCCCGGCGTCTATTACTCGGCTTACAAATTCTCGATCATCGTCGTCGCTCTCGCGGTCGCCGCGCTGCTTTATCTTGTCGTCATGCGCACGCGGCTCGGCATGCTGATCCGCGCCGGCGCGTCGAACCGCGAAATGGTGGGCGCGCTAGGCGTCAACATCAAGCTGCTGTTCACGCTGGTGTTCGGCCTCGGCGCCGCGCTCGCCGGCCTCGCCGGTCTGATGCAGGCGCCGATCCTCACCGTGCAGATCGGCATGGGCGAGAGCATCCTCATTCTCGCGTTCGTCGTCACGGTGATCGGCGGCATCGGCTCGATCCGCGGTGCATTCGTCGCGGCGCTGCTGGTCGGCTTCATCGACACGCTCGGCCGCGCCTATTTTCCCAGCATTCTGCGCGAGGTTCTGGGCGGGCAGGCGGCCTCCACCGCGGCGCCGGCGCTGTCGTCCATGCTGATCTACATCCTGATGGCGGGAATCCTGATCGCAAAGCCGCAGGGCCTGTTTGCGGCGAACGCCAAATGAGCGCGTCCGTGACACCTCGCTCGGTGGTGATCGTGGCGATGCTGCTCGGGTTGGCATTGCTGCCGCTTTACGTGTCGATCACCGGCGACCGCTTCCTGCTGACGTTGTTCACGCGCATCGTCATCATCGCGATGGCTGCGGTCAGCCTGAATCTCATCCTTGGCTATGGCGGCATGATGAGCTTCGGCCACGCAGCTTATCTCGGCGTCGGCGGTTACGCGGTCGCCATTCTTGCGTTCGAGGGAATCCAGAGCGGCTTTATTCAATGGCCGGTCGCGCTCGCGGTGTCGGCGCTGTTCGCGCTGGTCGTCGGTGCGCTGTCGCTGCGCACCCGCGGCGTTTACTTCATCATGATCACCATGGCCTTCGCACAGATGGCTTATTACCTCGCTTCCGGCATGGCGCGGTACGGCAGCGACGACGGCCTTGGCCTCGACAAGCGCAGCCAATTCGGCGGCCTGCTTAACATGTCGAACAAGACGACATTCTATTACGTCTGCTTCGTGCTGCTGTGCGCCAGCATCTTCCTGATCTGGCGGCTGACCAATTCGCGTTTCGGCATGGTGCTGCGCGGCATCCGCTCCAACGAAACGCGCATGCGCGCGCTCGGCTTCCCGACCTATCGCTACAAGCTGGCCGGCTTCGTCATCGCCGGCGTGATGTGCGGGCTCGCCGGCGCGCTGATCGCCAACCACACCGAGTTCGTCAGCCCGGCGATGATGTTCTGGACCCGCTCCGGCGACCTCATCGTGATGGTGGTGCTTGGCGGTATGGGCACCTTGTTCGGCCCGGTGTTCGGCGCATTGGCCTTGCTGTTCCTCGAACAGTTTCTGCCGACCTTGATCAGCGCCGTGGTGGCGCCGTTCGACCCCGCCGACGCCGTCAAGGCCGGTGAATACTGGCAGATCGTTCTCGGCCCGCTGCTGCTGCTCGTCGTGCTGTTCGCGCGCGGCGGCATCGACGGCCTCCTCAAGATGCTCGACGCAAAGGTGCGCCGTGACTGACGCCATGCTCCAGGTTGACGGTCTGTCGAAGCGCTTCGGCGGCATCGTCGCCAGCGACGGCATTACGCTCAGTGTGCCGCGCGGCGAGCTGCATGCGGTGATCGGCCCGAACGGTGCCGGCAAGACGACGCTGATCTCGCAACTGATCGGCCAGTTGATGCCCGACAGCGGCAGTGTTCATTTCAACGGCGAGGACTTCACCGCGCTGCCGATGCACACGCGCAGCCTCCGTGGATTGGCGCGTTCGTTCCAGATCACCTCGATCTTCCTCGACTTCACCGCGCTCGATAACGTCATCCTCGCGGTGCAGGCGCACGCCGGTCACTCGTTCCACTTCTGGAAGGCGGCGCGCAGCGATCCTGCGCTGCGCGATCCGGCCCGCGCCGCGTTGGAGCGCGTCGGCCTCGGCCACCGCGCCGACACCGTCGCGTCCGCATTGAGTCATGGCGAACATCGTCAGCTTGAACTGGCGATGGCGCTGGCCGGCAATCCGCGCATGTTGCTGCTCGACGAGCCGATGGCCGGCATGGGCCCCGAGGAATCCGCGCGCATGGTCAAGCTGATGCGCGAATTGAAGGGCGAACTGACGATCCTCCTTGTCGAGCACGACATGGAAGCTGTGTTCGCGCTGGCCGACCGCATTACCGTGCTGGTCTATGGCCGCGTCATCGCCTCGGGAAAGCCCGAGGACATCCGCGCCAACAGCCAGGTTCGCGACGCCTATCTCGGCGAGCAGGAGGCGACCGATGCCTGACCTGCTGCTCGAATTGGACGGCGTCGAGACCTGCTACGGCCTCTCGCAGGTGCTGTTCGGCATGTCGCTGAAGATCGCCAAAGGCGAGGTGGTGACGCTGCTCGGCCGCAACGGCATGGGCAAGACCACGACCGTGCGCTCGATCATGGGGCTCACGCCTGCGCGCGCCGGCACGATCCGCTTCGCCGGGCAGGACATGCGCGGCCGCAGTTCATTTCGTATTGCAAAACTTGGCATCGGCCTGGTGCCGGAGGGCCGGCAGATTTTCCCGAACCTCACGGTGCGCGAAAACCTGGTCGCCACCGCGCGGGGTGAAGGCTGGACGCTGGAGCGCATCTACGAGTTTTTCCCGTCTCTGGCGCGCCGCGCCGGCAACATGGGCAATCAGTTGTCGGGCGGTGAGCAGCAGATGCTGGCGATCGGCCGCTGCCTCATGGGCGCGCCGGAGCTGATCATGTTCGACGAGCCGTCGCTGGGTCTGGCGCCGCTGGTCGTGCAGAACGTCCTCCAGACGATCCGCGAGCTGAACGACGGCGGCATGACCTGCGTCGTCGTCGAGCAGAACGTCGCGGCCTCGCTGAAGCTCGCGTCCAAGGCGTACGTTATGGAGAACGGCCGTATCGTCCTGTCGGGAACGGGCGAAGGGCTGCTGCACGACGATCGTGTTCGACAGGCATATCTGGGCATCTAGTGACGCGCGATCTTGAGCGAACTTCCATGACATCCGGTGCGGTGATCATTGCAGGCGGCGGCATCGGCGGCTTGGCGACCGCGCTTACCCTCCACCAGATCGGCGTGCCGTGCGTCGTGTTCGAAGCGGCACGCGAGATGCGGCCGCTCGGTGTCGGCATCAACCTGCAGCCGAACGCCGTCCGCGAGCTCTACGACCTCGGCATCACCGAACACGACCTCGACGGCGTCGGCCTGCCGGCGAAGGAATGGGCGCTGGTCGGCCTCAACGGCAACGACATCTATTCGGAGCCGCGCGGACTTCTCGCCGGCTATCGCTGGCCGCAATACGCGGTGCACCGCGGCCAGTTCCACATGCTGCTGTTCGACAAGCTCCGCGAAAGGATCGGGGCGGAAAACATCCACCTCGGCAGCCGCGTCACCGGATATCGCGCCGCCGGCTCTGGGGTGGAGGTGGAGGTCGAGCACGCCGATGGCACGACATCGCAACAACACGGCGCCTTGCTGATCGGCGCCGATGGCATCCACTCCGCCATTCGGGCGCAGATGCACCCGGCGCAGCCGCCGATCCACTGGGGCGGGGCCGTCATGTGGCGCGGCACCACGCTCGGCAAACCCATACGCACCGGTGCTTCCTTGGTCGGCCTCGGCACGCACCTCCAGCGCGTGGTGTTCTATCCGATCTCGCACCCCGATCCCCGCACCGGCCTGTCGGTGATCAACTGGATCGCCGAAGCGACGATGGATTCCGAGGAGGGCTGGAAGAAACGCGGCTGGTTCCAGCAGGTGACGGCCGACGATTTCATCGATCTGTTCAAGGATTGGGTGTGGGACTGGCTCGACGTGCCGGCGCTCATCCGCCAGTCCGACGCGATATTCGAGAATCCGATGATCGACCGCGACCCCGTGCATACCTGGCGCGACGGCCCGGTCCTGCTTCTCGGCGATGCCGCGCATGCGATGTACCCGACCGGCTCCAACGGCGCGAGCCAGGCGATCGTCGATGCGCGTGTACTGGGCGCCGCGATGCTGGAGCACGGCGCGAACGAAAATGCGCTGGCCGCCTTCGACCAGAAGCTTTGCGGCCCGATTTCCCAGCTCGTGCTGCGCAACCGCGGTGCCGGTCCGTTCGGCCTGCTCAACCTCGTCGATGAACGCTGCGGCGGCGAATTTGACAATATCGACGACGTCATCCCGCCGGACGAGCGGGCTGCGTTTATGGCCGCCTATCGCAAGGCGGCGGGGTTCGCGATCGAGCAACTCAATAACGCCGCGCCGACGATTTCTCCTTCACGACGTTGACGACATCGCGCTCGGCTCGCGGTGTGGCGCAGGAAATCGGCACCGCGTCGTCAATAGCCGCCGGGTGGATCGCTGGCGGGAAAAGACTCGTCCGCCTGTTCGTCAACGCTGTCCCACCGGCGCGGCGGATCGCGCATGGCTTCAGGTCCCGCCGACCGCACGGCGTTAGCGCAGTGCGCCACGGCCGCGGTCTCGGTAGCCGAAAACGCCGCCTGTACGGGCGGCGCCGACCGATTCAGGAAATGACGCAACCAGCGCCACATGGACGGAACCGCGATTTGGCGCGCTAGGCCGCCTCTTCGTCTTCTTCCTCGGCTTCCTGGTTGACGACGCTTTCCGCAATCTGCGTCAATGTCTCGTCGGTCGCTTCTTCCTCGTCCAGCGTCTGCTGAAGCAGCGAGGCCGCATCGTCGAGGCCAAGTTCCTCAGCCCACGTGCGCAGCGTGCCGTAGCGCGAAATTTCGTAATGCTCGACCGCCTGCGCAGCTGCGAGCAAGCCGGCATCCAGTGCGGGCGAGCCCTTGTACTCGTCCATGATCTCGGCACCCTCATCGGTGATGCCCATGATAGCGGCGCAGGTCTTGCCCTGCGGCTTCTTGTCGATCAGTGAGAAGACCTGATCCAACCGCTCGACGTGGCCTTCCGTCTCTTCGCGATGCTTGAGGAATGCGGCCTTGAGTTCATCGTTCTGCGCGGCCTTCGCCATTTTCGGCAGCGTGGAAAGGATCTTCTTCTCCGCGAAATAAATGTCCTTGAGCGTGTCGTGGAACAGCGCGTCCAGCGTCTTCGGTGCCTTTGCCATGGATTCGTCTCCGACCGGGGGATTTGCCTCCGTTAACCGGCATGACGGAGGCGGGTTCCAACGGCCGAAACGCGGCAGGCAAACCCGGTCCGCTACCGCACCGAGCAAAGACAGTTCGGGGGCAGGCGCTTCCGCGGTCTGTGGTCAGGCGTCCCTGGCCACTTAAGTGGGCCGCGCCTATTCGGAAGCGGGAAATAAGTGGGCAGAGTCAACGTCACCCTTCGTAGGTCCCGCGCCAGCCCTTGCGCTACTTTGATTTCCCACTATCTGCCCACTTATGGGGTGGGCGCTTTTGTGGTTGACCAAAACACCGGCCAGGCGCACGCAGGGAGCGGGAGGAAGTAATGGAAGCGAGCGAACTTCTTCGTGAAGTCGGCGCTTACTGCCGTGACGCGGGGCTCGCCGAAACCACCTTCGGCCGGCTCGCCGTTAACGACGGCAAGCTGGTTGCGCGGCTCCGCGACGGCGGCAGGATTACCGGTCGCACTTTGGATCGGGTCCGCGCCTACATCAGCGACCACCCGATCACCAATGGCGCAACGCGCTCGGTCGTTCGTCCGATACGCGAAGTGGAGCCGGTCGCCGAGACGGATGCGAAAGACTCGCGCCGGAATTTCCGTTTCTTCGACAACCGCCAGAAGTACCTTCTGTTCGTAACGACGTGCGGCGAGAAATGGGTGGTCGCCAGCCGCGTCGCCGAGGAACTCGCCAACATTCGCCCGCGCCCGCCGGCGCTCCGCGTGTTCGATGCGGGCGTCGGCGATGGCACAGTGCTGGCCCGCGTCATGCGCGCGATGCACGCGCGCTTCCCCACCATGCCCTTCTACATTGTCGGCAAGGAGATCAGCCTCGAGGACATCCGGCTGACGCTCGACAAGCTGCCGGATCGTTTCTACGAACACCCGGCGACCGTCGTCGTCCTCACCAACATGTTCTACTCGGAAGCGCCGTGGCTACGCGTTCACTCGCCGGCGCATGCTGCCAGCATGGTGTGGCACGAGGTGCCGCTTGCGGGGACGGCCTCACTGGACTTCGAGCATCAGATCGCCGAGCTGCAGCCGTTCCTCGGCAAAAACTGGAAAGCGAAGGCAAGCGCGGTCAGTGGCAATCCCGTCTACGAGCGGCCGGTTGTGCTTGTGCTCTATCGCCAGGATCACCGCTTCCTCCTTGATTCTATCGTGCCGAAAGCAGGGCAGGCGGAGGCGAACTACGATCTCGTCATCGCCTCGCAACCCTATCGCGCGCGCGTTCCGGCGCAGTTCAAGGCGACGCGCGTCGTCGCGCCGCTTGCCCGCGCGCTCGGGCCTGGAGGGCGCCTCATCGGCATCCACTCCCACGGTCACGACCCCGGGATGGAGATCATCAACCGCATCTGGCCGGGCGAGGATCCGTTCGAAGCCGGGCGCCACGCCATCCTCGACGCGGTGAAGCGGGAAATCGGCAGCGTGCGCGACGAGTTCAACTTCAATGCGTACTCCGACAGCCGTTCAATCTTCCGCTACGACATGAACACGCTGCCCAATGAGGTGAGTGGGCCGATCGGCACCTCGACGCTGTTCGCCGCCTGGAACGCGGCGATCTACGTCGCGCAGATCGAGGATGAGCGCCTGGATGATGTGGTGCGCTCGGGTGCGTACCTGGAGGCCACGCGCGACGTGCTGTTCAAGCACGGCGGGCTCTGGTTCCTCGATGAGTCCTACGTGATCTCGCGACGGCGAACATGATTCCCGTGCCGTCGGCGGATCGCGACTTCGTGCCGCTCCTGGTCGAGCTTCTGACATACGCGTCGATCGAGATCGCGGCCGGGGGCACCAAGGCGATCGCGAATGTCCACGAACATTTCGATCCCGGTGCCGACGTCTACGTCACTTTTCTGCCGGGCGGCGATTATCAGGCCGTCGTCGATACCGCCGTTCGTCTGCGCCGCGCCGGTTACCGGCCAGTGCCCCATATCGCCGCGCGCGCGCTACCCGACAATGCCGCGCTGGACAATTTTGTCAGCCGCCTTGTGGGGGAGGCGGGCGTCGACCGCGTTCTCGTAATCGCCGGAGACTCCAACGCGCCTTCGGGTCCCTTCAGTTCGGCGATGGTAGTTCTCCGCTCCGGAATTCTGAAGCGGCATGGCGTGCGCTCCGTTGGGTTCGCGGGTCACCCGGAAGGCCACCCGGTCGTGGATCGCGCCATCCTCGACGCGGCGCTTGCCGCCAAGATCGCGAGTGCGCGCAACGCTGGCCTCGACGCGTTTGTGGTGACGCAGTTCGGCTTCGCGGCGGCGCCCGTGCTGGCCTGGCTCCGGCGTTTCCGTGATCAGGGCCTCGACGTCCCCGTCGAGGTTGGTATCGCGGGTCCGGCGACCATGGCGACGCTGGTCAAGTTTGGGCTACGTTGCGGCATCGGCAATTCGCTCCGCGCGCTCCGCATGCGTCCGAATACCGTTGGCCGGCTCCTGGGCGAGGTGGGGCCTGAGGAACTGTTGCGCGACCTTGCGATGGGCCTCGTGTCGTTTCCCGCCCACGGCGTCAGCCGGATCCATTTTTTCCCGTTCGGCGGCATTGCCCGGACGGGCGAATTCCTGGCAGGCACGCTGTCTCGGCTCTATGGCGAGATCAGCCCCGCAGCTCCGGCATCGTGAGCCAACCGGGTCGCACGGCGCGGTTGTTGGTTCTATCCAATTGGGTTCACAGCCATTTCCTTGAAGGCTGTCGAGCCGACTGATACGAACGAATGGACGTGATGCCGCGGCCGCGGTTGCTGGTATCATGGCGTCCGACCCCATAGCGGCGAAGAAAAAGACCAAGGTTCACTCGTGGCAAAAAAAACGAACGGTGGGTCCGGCTTGGTTGAGCGGCCTCAGTCAGCCAATGACGATATCGGCGAGGAAATGCGCCTCCGTCTTTACCGGAGCCAGTACACGCTCCGTCAGGCCGAGCAGCGTGCCCACGATCTCTTCCTCCAGAACATGGTGAAGGGCACCAGCCACCTGTCACTCGGTCAGGAAGCCGTCGCGGCGGGCTTCGGCGAGGCGATGAAGCCGGGCGATCTCTCGTTCTGCACGTATCGCGGCCACGCCCACACGCTGGCGCGTGGCGTTGCGGTGGAGAAGGTGCTCGGCGAACTGATGGCGCGCGACAACGGTCTGATGCGGGGCAAAGGCGGCTCAATGCACCTGACCTCGGTCGAGCACGGCGTCATGGGTTCGTACGCGATCATCGGCGCGCATTTGCCGATCGCCTGCGGTGCCGCCTGGCGCGCCCAGTACAAGGGGTCGAAGGATGTCGCCGTTTGCTTCTTCGGTGACGGCACCACGAACATCGGCGCCTTCCACGAGGCGCTGAACTTCGCCGTCATCTGGAAGCTGCCAGTCGTCTTCGTCTGCGAAAATAACCTCTACATGGAATACACCCCCATCGCCGACGTTACCGCGGTCGCGCGCCCTGCTGCCGACCGCGCCTCGGCCTACGGACTGGAACCGATCGTCATCGACGGCAACGACGCCGACGTCGTCTACCGCACCGCGCAGAAGGCGCTCGCCAAAGCGCGCGCGGGCGAGGGGCCGTCGCTCATCGAATGCCTCACCTACCGTCACTCAGGCCACTCGCGTGCCGACCCTGCCAAGTATCGGCCCCCGGGCGAGCTCGAGAAGTGGAAGGAGCGCGACCCGATCAAGATTTACCGCGAGCGCATGGCGCAGTTCGGAATCGAGCCTGACGCGATAGGCGCCATCGAGGCTGAGGTGCAGAAGGTCGTCGACGACGCGACGGAGGTTTGTAAGGCCGCGCCGCCACCCTCGATCGACGTCCTCACCACCGACGTCTATGCCGATGGAGGCTGGGCGTGGCGGAACTAACTTACCGTGACGCTGTCATTCGTGGTCTCGCGCAGGAAATGACGCGCGATCCCGACGTGGTGATGATCGGCGAGGACATTGGCAAGGCGGGCGGCGTCTTCAAGGCGACCGTCGGCCTCTTCGATCAGTTCGGTCCGTTGCGCGTGCGCGACACGCCGATTTCGGAGCAGGCGATCCTTGGCGCTGCGATGGGCGCCGCGATGACCGGGCTAAAGCCGATCGCCGAAATCATGTTCTCGGATTTCTTCGCGGTCTGCTTCGACTATATCGCGAACGAATTCCCCAAGAGCCGCTACATGACCAACGGCCAGGTCAAGGTGCCGCTGGTCGTGCGCACCGGCAACGGCGGCTCCGCCCGCTTCGGCGCCCAGCACAGCCAGAGCGTCGAAAACTGGTGCATGATGATTCCCGGCCTGAAGGTTGTGGCGCCATCGTCCCCTGTCGACGTCATCGGCCTGTTGGCGGCGTCGGTGCGCGATCCTGATCCGGTGATCTTCCTGGAGCACAAGGGCCTGTATCCCACCAAGGGCGAAGTCCCCGACGGCGAGATCGTCGATACGCTTGGCACCGCGAAGATCGTCCGCGCCGGCACCGATGCCACCATCGTTGCGTTGGCGCTGATGGTGCCGCGCGCGCTGGAAGCCGCGGAAAAGCTGCAGACCGAGGATGGCATCAATTGCGAAGTCATCGACGTGCGCTCGCTCGTGCCGCTCGACACGCAGACGATCCTTGGATCGGTCGCCAGGACCGGCCGACTGTTCACGGTCGAAGAGAACCCGCGTCTCTGCGGCTGGGGCGCGGAGATCGTCTCGATCGCCGCCGACGAAAGTTTCTACGACCTGGACGGCCCGCCGGTTCGCATCACCACGCCGCATATTCCGCTGCCGGCCTCCGATGTGCTGGAGGATCTCGCCATACCGAACGCCGCGCGCATCGCCGACCGCGTGAAGCGCGCGCTGCAGGGTTAAAGGACGACGATGGACGTTCTGATGCCGCAGCTGGGCGAGACCGTGTCGGAAGGCAAGGTCACGACCTGGTTCAAATCTGTCGGCGATAAAGTTCAGCCCGGCGACAACCTGTTCGAGATTGAGACCGACAAGGTCTCGATGGAGATACAGGCGACCGAGGCTGGCATCCTCTCCGATATCCGCGTGCCGGTCGGTGCGGTTGCGCCAGTTGGTGCAGTGGTGGCGATCATCGGCGGAAGCGTCGCGGCGGCACCCGCAAGCCCGGCGCCGGCGACATCAGCAGCGCTGCCCGGTCCACCAGGCAAGCCCGCGCCGCCGTCCAGGACCGCGCCAACGCCGCCCAAGCCCGCGCCAGCGCCCGCCGCCGCGCTCGCGATCGACCCATATTTCGAAGTGCGGACCCCGGCGAAGAATTACGGCACGGCCCGGACAGCCGCGGGAATGATGACGACCCCGCTGGCTCGGCGCCTTGCCGGCGAGGCCGGCATCGACATCGCGAAGGTTAAAGGCTCCGGCCCGCGCGGCCGCATCGTGGCCGCCGATATCAAGGCGGCGGCCCCGCCGCCCGCGGCAGCTGCGCTCGCGTCCGGCCCGACCAGCGCCGAGGTCAAGGCACTCTACAAGGACGTGCCCTTCGACGAAGTGCCCCTCGACGGAATGCGGAAAACCATAGCGCGCCGCCTGCAGCAGGCAGCTCAGACCATCCCGCATTTCTACATCGCCGACGATGTTGCGGTGGGCGCGCTGATCCGTCTCCGCGAAGAACTGAACGCCGCAGCGTGGCAGGATAAAGACGGCAAGCCGGCCTACAAATTTTCGCTGAACGACTTCATCATCAAGGCGTGGGCGGCGGCTCTGCAGGCTGTCCCGGCGGCCAACGCCGTCTGGGCGGAGGACCGCATCCTCCGTTTCTCCCGCTCCGACGTCGCTGTAGCGGTGGCGTTGGAGGGCGGGCTGATCACCCCGCTGATTCGGGACGCCGGCGCCAAGTCGCTGCGCGCGGTCTCGGTGGAGATGCGCGATCTCGCCACGCGCGCGAGGGACCGGAAGCTGCTGCCACACGAGTATCAGGGCGGCGCCAGCGCCATCTCCAATCTCGGCATGTACGGTGTGCGCGAGTTCTCGGCCATCATCAACCCGCCGCATGCGACCATCCTTGCGGTGGGCGGCGTCCGCCGTCAGATGGTCGAGCAGGCCGACGGCACCGGCGCATTCGCAAGCCTGATGACGGTGACGCTCTCGTGCGATCACCGCGTCGTCGACGGCGCGCTTGGCGCGGAGCTGTTGACGGCCTTCAAGGCGATCGTGGAAAATCCGGTCCGCCTGCTCGTCTGAACGCCATCGCGCAGCGCGTCACTCGATGCCGCTGGCCCGCGCCTGTTCGAGCGCCATCACCGACCAGTCGCGGTCGCCATGGCCGTTCGCGATCGCCCCCAGCAGCCGGTCCCGGCTGACGTTCAGCGCCGGGGTCGGCACGCCGACCCCTTCACTCGCCGCGAGCGCGAGGTTGATGTCCTTGAGCCCGGTGGTGGCGCTGAAGCCCGGGTCGCCGAAGTAGCCCTTCTCGGCGATGATCTTGCCGTAAATCTTGTAGGCCGGCGCTGCGAACAGCCCGTCGGTGAGAATCTCGAGGAAAGCCGGGCCGGGCAGCCCGCATTTCTCGGCGAGCGCAAAGCCTTCGCCCATCGCCTCGATGGCGCAGGCGAGCACCAGATTGACGGAGATCTTGGCCGATGCGGCCGCGACCGGCTCCTTGCCCGCGTCGAACGTACGCCGTCCCATCACTGCGAATAGGGGCTGGCATTTCTCGATCGCGGACGCGGGACCGCCCGCGAGGATACCGAGCTGGCCGGCAGCGGCAGCCGGCGGGCGCCCCATCACCGGCGCTCCGACGAGAATCTGCCCGGCTTTCGCGTGAGCCTCCGTCAACTTCCGGATGAGGCCGATGCTGTGCGTGCCCATCGAGACATGGATCGCATCCTTGCCGAGCGACTCGACAAGCCCGCCCTTGTCGAAAGCGACGCTCGCCAGCGCGCCGTCGTTTTCGAGCATGGTGATGACGACGTCGCTCGCCTTCGCCGCCTCCGCGACCGAGGCCGCGAGCTTCGCACCGCGGCTGACGAGATCGGAGCCTTTGGTGGCCGTGCGATTGTACACGGTGAGGGTATGGCCGCCGCCGAGGAGGCGGTCGGACATCGCCAGACCCATTTTGCCAAGTCCGATGAAGCTTACTTTCATGGTGGTGTCCGAAAAGATGCTTGAGGGAAGGAGCGTCAGCCGTGCATCGCTACGACAAGGCAGGCAAGCGCCCAGAACACACAGTATTCCGCGCCGCCGATATGCCAAAGCCATTTGCCGTTGAGGCGATAGGTGGCGCCCGCAGCGACGAGCAGGTGAATGACGCCGACGGCCGCGACGTACCGCGTATAAATGCCGAACACGAGGCCGACGGTGAGTACGATTTCGATCGCACACGCGGTCAGCAGCCAGAACCGCGGCGGCTTGAAACCGAACGCGCCGAAAAGCTCGAGCGCCTTCGGCTCGGTGAACTTGCCGATGATGTGCGGGATGAAGAACAGCCCGCACATGATGCGGAGAATATTGAATTCGTTGAGCAGATTGAACTGATCGAAAGTCACCGTTGCCCCCCGTTTCCGCGGTCCCCGCGTGGTGCCAGGGCTTTTGCCGCCTTGGCATCGCGCCGCTATGGCGCAGACTCCTCCCGAACGCCTGCACAAAATAACCACGAAGCCCGTAATGCCGCAAAGCGCCGTGCGCTCAGACCTGGGCCGCGCGCTCGCGGGCCTTGGCGGTGCGCGTCGCGACGCGATCGAGCAGCCCGATCATCTCCTCGACGCTCGCGCGGCTGATGTTTTGGGTGATGAAGACGATGCGCGTCCGCCGGTCGCTGTCCGGCCAACGGTCGAGCCAGGCGATGTTGTGAAGCAGATGCTGTGCGCCCTGGATGACCGCCGGTTTGTCCGGTTCCTCGGCAACGTTGACCAGCCCCTTCACGCGCAGAAGATTCGGGCCGAGGTTCTGTTCCAGCGCGTTGAGCAGAAGCTGTAGCGCATAGCGCGACGTCGGCTCCTCGCGAATGAATGCGAACGAGGCGATGTCGGCGTCGTGGTGATGATGGCCATGGTGGTCATGGCCGTCGTGGTCGTGATCGTGGTCGTGTCCGGCGTGTTCGTAGGCCGCGAGGTTCAGCCATTCCTTAGCCGCCGCGTCGCTGTCGGTCGGGTCGAGGCCGGCGCCGCTCAGAAGCGCGATGACATCGAGCGCGGGATCGTCGATGCGGCTGATCTTCGCCGCCGGGTTGAGCTTACGCAGCCGGGCGGCGAGGCTCGCTTCCATGTCGGCCGGAGAGGAAACAAGATCAAGCTTGGTGATCAGGATGTGGTCGGCGAGGGCCACCTGGCGGACAGACTCGTCATGGTTGTCGAGCGTGCCGGGCCCGTTCACTGCGTCGACGGTCGTGAGCACCATGCCGATGCGATAGAGGCCGGCAAGCGTCGGCTCGGAGAGAAACGCCTGCGCGACGGGAGCAGGGTCGGCGAGGCCCGAAGTCTCGATGACGACGTGGTCAAAAAGCGGAATCTCGCCCGCCTCGCGCCGGTGGTAGAGATTGTTCAGCGTGCCGACGAGATCGCCGAAGACGGTGCAACACAGGCAGCCGTTTTCCAGCACGACGATCGTGTCGTCGCTGGTCGCGGTCAGCGAATGGTCGATACTGATCTCGCCGAATTCGTTGATCACGACAGCCGTCCGCGCCATCGCCGGATCGCGGAGCGCGCGGTTGAGCAACGTCGTCTTCCCGCTCCCGAGAAATCCCGTCAGGATCGTGACCGGAGTCCGCGCCAACTCGTTTCCTCGCGCCACGCGCCGGCCGGAATGCCGGCGCTCGCTCGCTATATGTAGGGCCGCCTAGAAAACCTCGCAGCCCGGCAGACCGCAGGAGATCAGGCGGTCTGAGGGGAAGTTGGTGATGATCTGGCAGCCATCCTTGGTGACCACGACCTCCTCCTCGATGCGTGCCGCGCCCGAGCCGTCCTCCGCGCCTTTCCAGGTCTCCAGTGCGAACACCATCCCCTCGCGCAGCGGCGTGTTCTGGCCGGTGAACCGCTTGGAGAAGATTGGCCGCTCCCAGAGCGACAGGCCGACGCCGTGGCCGTACTGCAGCAGGAAGGCCTCCGCCTCGTCGCGGTAGCCGAAGTCTTTTGCGTCCGGCCAGACGCGGGCGACCTCGTCGGGCGTGACGCCGGGACGGATCATGTCGATCGAAGCGCTGATCCATTTCGACGCCGTCTCGTAAGCATCGATCTGGTGCTTGGTCGGCTCGCCGCAGACGAAGGTCCGGTAGTAACAGGTCCGGTAGCCGTTGAACGAATGCATGATGTCGAGAAACACCATGTCGCCCGGCTGAATGATGCGGTCGGAGAAGGTGTGCGAGTGCGGCCGCCCGCGCGGGCCGGACACCGAGTTGACGCACTCGACGCGCTCCGAACCCATGCGGAACAGCCTGTCGTTGGCGATGGCAACGAGTTCGTTCTCGCGCGTGCCCGGCCGGATGGCACGGGCGATATCGACGTAGGTCGCGTCGACCATCGCGGCGGCAAGCTTCAGCAACTCGATCTCATCCGGCGTTTTGATCTCGCGGGCATCGAGCAGCGCCTGCTGGCCGTCGACGACCTCGATGCCCTCGGCCTCGAGCGCGCGCAGCATCGGCAGCTCCATGATGTCGATGCCGACCGGCTCCTTGTCGATACCGTAGTGGACCAGCGCCTTTTTGATCTGTTTGGCGAAGTCGGTGGCGACGCCGAGGAACGGTGGCAGCGCGCCCTGCATGGTCGAGATTGGCGCAGCGACGTTATCGGCGATCCACGGCGAAGAGATCCGCTTGGCCGGCGGCGCCGGATCCCACAGGTAGGGCGGTCCTTCCACCGGGCAGAGCGCATAGCGCATGAACTTGTCGCGCGCCCACTCGCCGATGTGGGTCCCGGTGACGTAGCGGATGTTGTCGAAGTTGAAGCAGAGCACCGCGCCGAGGCCGGCGTGGCGGGTGGCCTCCTGGGCGCGCTTCAGCCGGTCCTTGAACAGGCGGTGGTAATCGATGCCGCCTTCCCAGTCCTTGGCCTGCGTCCCCCACGATGCGGTTGCTTGCGGACGATTGTATTTCAAAGGCTAACCTCCCAGGCGTCTTGTTGCAGCAAGCCTAACCCGGATCGGCGGCGCAGGAAAACGGTGCGAGCGGCGGCCCTGCCTCGACCCCGCAGCCGCGGATTGCTAGGCTCGCCTCATACTTCGGAGGAAAGCCCCAACGATGGATCGCCCACCGCTAGCCGGCCTTTTGCCGTCCGAGATGAAGGAGCTGCGCTGGCGGCCGCTTTTCACCTTTTTCCTCGAGGTCAAGAAGCCCAACAACCTCGGCAAGACGCCCACCGCCGACCGGCGCATCGCCGAGCTCACCGGCGGTTACTTCGAGGGCGATCGTCTGAAGGGAAAGATTCTGACCAGCGGTAGCGACTGGCAGGCTGTGCGCGACGACGGCGCCACTACGATCAACGTTCGCACGTTGCTCGAGACCGACGACGGCGCTCTCATCGGCATGACCTATCAGGGCCTTCGTCACGGACCGAAAGATATCCTCGAAGCGATCGGCCGCGGCGAGGCGGTCAATCCGAATTCCTATTACATGCGCGTGGTGCCGGTCTTCGAGACCTCGTCGGAGAAATACGGCTGGCTCAACCGGATCGTCGCGGTCGCCCACGGCCACCGCCTGTCCAACGGCGCCATCTACAATGTCTTCGAGGTCGTCTAGGCTCGAAGGTCTGTTCGAGGGGGAGGAAGCGCGTGGCTGAGACGAGTGTAGTTGTAGGCGGCACTGCTGGCATCGGGGCCGAAGTCGGACGAGCGCTGGCCCTTCGCGGCGGCGAGGTCATCATTACCGGGAGGGATCCGGAAAAGACCCGCCACATCGCCGCCACGCTCGGCAAGAACGTCAAGGGCATCGGTTTCGATATCTCGAAGCCCCACGCGATCGCCCATGCGCTTGCTGGCGTCGGCACGGTCCGCAATCTCGTGATCGGCGCCATCGAACGCGATACCAACACGGTCAAGGACTACAACATCGACCGCGCCATCAACCTCGTGACGATGAAACTCGTCGGCTACACCGCGGTGGTCCATGCGCTGCACGCGCGGATGGTCCCGAACGCGTCGATCGTGCTGTTTGGCGGGCTGGCGAAGGAACGCCCGTATCCCGGCTCTACCACCGTCACCGCCGTCAACGGCGCAGTGACGAGCATGGTGCGGACGCTGGCGACCGAGCTCGCCCCGATGCGGGTCAACGCGATCCACCCAGGCATCATCGGCGACAGCCCCTACTGGGCCGGGAAATCGGAGGCGCTCGCCCGCACCATCGCGCGCACCCCCATCGGTCGCCTGGCCACCATGCAGGAGGTCGTGAACGCAACGCTGTTTCTGCTCGACAACCAGGCGATCAACGGGGTCAATCTCAATGTCGACGGCGGCTGGGTGCTGCTCTAAAGCGGCGCGACGACCGAAGCGTGGCCGCAGCACCGTCCCGCGCTACGACTGATCCGTCAGCTTCTTCGTCAGGTAATCCCAGTCCCGGTTGAACCGGTAGGAGTGGCGCGCCGGCGGCTGCGGCGATTGCGTCTCCAGCCATCGCACCCGCGCCGTAGTGCGGCTGATGAAGGCGTGGATGGTGCCAACGCCGGTCCAGAAAGCATCGCCGGGGCGGAGTGTGTAGGTGACGCCGTCGGCGGTCACTTCCACCTCACCCTCGATCATGTAATACGCCTCCTCGAGCGGATGGTCGTGGGGATGGGCGACCCCGCCCATCTGGTAGTCCACCATGAACATAGTCGCGAGCGCCGCGTCGAGACGCTGATCGACCAGCATCTTCACCGCGATGCCGCTATAGGCGAGCAGCGCCGTGGCCATGCTCGCCGAGACGGTTGGCGCGTTCACGCGCGATCCCACCTGCAGCTTTTTGACGTCAATATCGTCCTCCGACATCAGGAACAGATGCCGGTTGCGCGGGTCGCGGATATCCAGCGGCTGGGCCGGCCCCTGCGGCGCCTTGCCGAGAAAGAATGTGTCGGGCGGTTCGCTTTCCCCGCGCGGGATCGGCGTGCGCATGTCGATCCAGGTAGCGCCGCCCTTTGCCGGTCCTCGCCACGCATGAGCCATCCCCACGGGGACGACGCCGCAGGCCCCCGGCTTAAGCTCCACCGCATGGCCATCGAGGATCAGGATCGGCGATCCTTCGAGGATGTAGAACAGCTCCTCGAACGAATGAACGTGCGTGTCGAGCGAGCCGCCTTCGCCGAGTTTGCACAGGCCAAACGCCGTGTGCGTCGAGCCCGCCGATCGATCGACCAGGCTGGCGCGCGTCATGCCGACGCTGTGCTGAGGGTATTCCGGCGCCGGCCGGATATCCGCGGCTCTCACCAGGTGGTGCAAGGCGTCCTCCGCTTCCGGCCGTTAGCCAATTCGTTCCCGCCGCGCGACGCTGAAGAAGGTGGCGGCGACCAGCGTAACGCCGCCCAGCACGATCAGGTGGATCGAGGAATCCTGGTTCACGAAGGACGACGCGCTCGACAGAGCCTGCACCAGCGCCGCGCCCATCAGAACGGACAGCACCGAGCCGCGCCCGCCCGCGATTCGCGTCCCGCCAAGCACCACGGCGGTGATGCTCATCAGCGTGTAGTCGATGCCGGTGGCCGGCGAGCCGATGCCGACCTGGCCCGCGAGAATAAGACCGGCGATTCCGGCCAGAAATCCCGACAGAACGAACGCGAGCAGAATTTGCCGATTGACCCGGATGCCAACGCGCGCCGCCCCCACCGGATTGGATCCAACGGCACGCAAGCGCCGGCCGAGCCCCGTGCGGAACAGGATGACTTCAAAGGCGGCAACGATGACGAGGATCGCGACAAAGCAAGCCGGCACGCCCGCGATGCTCCATTGCGTCACGTCGGAAAGATAATCCGTGATCGCGCCGGCCGCCTGCGGCCGCATGAGCAAGGACATGCCCTGCAGGCCGATGAAGGTGGCGAGTGTCACCACGATCGCCGGGATGTTGAGCCAGGTGACCAGCCAGCCCTGGATCAGGCCGAATCCGGCACTGATCGCCAGGATCAGCACCGAGCCCCACAACACGTCACCAGCCGATGCGCCGTCGGCCGTCAGATACGACGCGAGCACGACGACAAATCCCGCCAGAGCGCCTACCGATAGATCGATCCGACCCACCAGGATGGTGGCCAACTGCGCGATCGACAGGAACGCCAGGATCGCGAGAAACGTCAGCATCGTCTCGATGTTGAACGGCGAGAGGAAGTACTCGCTGATCGCATTGGTGCCGAACAGCACGATGGCGGTGAGCACGGCGAGTACCGCCGCCGGGAACCTGTCGGCGGCCATGATGCGTCGCCAGCCCGTGTCTTCCGTCTCCTTGCGGACAGGGCCGCCTTCCCGCGCCACCTTCGCTGTCATGTTGGCGGCGGTGATGGCCTCGTCGGTCAGGGCTTCGCCTTCAAGCTCCTTCACGATCTGGCCGCGCGCGAACACAACCACCCGGTCGCATAGGCCCGCCAGCTCGATGCCGTCGGATGACGAAACGACGACCGCGACGCCGCTGTCCGCGAGGTCCCGCAGGCGGTCGTAGATTTCCGCGCGCGCGCCGACGTCGACGCCCTTGGTCGGCTGGTCGATGATGATGGCTTGCGGGCCGCCCGCGATTTCGCGCCCGATCAGCATCTTCTGCTGGTTGCCGCCGGACAGCTCCGCAGCCGTCGTGTCGTCGTGTTCCTTGACGCGATTGCCGGTGTAGATGCCGAGACGTTCCATCACGGCGTCTGTCAGGGCCTGGTCGCGCTTACGGTCGATCACCCCCGCAGTCGAGATGCTGTCGAGCGTGCCGATGCCGATGTTCTCGCGCAGCCTCAAGGTCAGGAATAGGCCTTCTTCGTGCCGGTCATCCGTGACGAAGCCGATGCCGGCGGCGCGGGCTGCGGCTGCCGACGTGCCATCGACGGGCGCGCCCTTGACCCGGACCGATCCGCTCTTGCGCCGCTCGAGTCCCGCTACCGTGCGGAGGAATTCGCGCTGGCCTTCGCCTTCGACGCCTGCCACACCGACGATCTCGCCGGCGTGAGCCGCAAAATTGATCTTTGCGAAACCAGGCCCCGAAAGATCGTCGACCTCGAGCTTGAGTTCCCCCCGGCTCTGCATCTTGCGGGGGAACACCTGATCCAGCGGCCGTCCCGCGATCATGGTGATGATTTCGCTCGTGCTCATCCGCGCGATCGGGCGGCTGTCGATGGACCTGCCATCGCGGAGCACGGTCACCTGGTCAGCGAGTTGCTCGATCTCGTGCAGACGATGCGAGACGTAGACGATCGCGACGTCCTCTTCGTCTCGCAGCCGCCTGATGAGCTGGAAGAGCTTGTCGACGTCGGCCTGCTGAAACGGCTCGGTCGGCTCGTCCAGAAAGAGAACCTTCGGCTTCGAAGCGATGGCGCCGGCGATCTCGATGATGTGCTGCTGTGCCAGGGTCAGATCGCGAACCCGCGCGTCCAATGACATCGCGTGCTGGTCGGACCCGACAGCCTCGAGCAGCCGCTTGGCTTCTGCCCGGCTGCCGCGGCCGGTCAGCCGGGGCGCAGCCAGCTGGATGTTCTCCATGACCGTCATCTCTTCCGGCAGCTCGGGGTGCTGGAAGGTGACGGCGACGCCGGCCCGATGCAGCTTGCGGGCGTTGGGGCGCTTGATCTCCTTGCCCGCTACACGGAGCACGGCGAAATCCGGCCGCACGGCGCCGGAGGCTATGCCGAGCAGGGTCGACTTTCCCGCACCATTCTCGCCGACCACGGCGTGCACCTGGCCGCGCCGGATGTTGACGCTGACGGCCTTCAGCGCCTGCACCGGGCCGTAATATTTGGTCGCGCCCACGATCCCCATGATCGGGGCGCCCATCAGATTCCGCTTGGGCCCGCTCATTCTATGATTTCCAGCCGCTTCTTCAGCCGCATCCAGGCGGCGCCCCAGCGCCCTCTGCGCTCGGACGTGACAAATCGGGAAAGTCCAAGCCGGTCGGTCATGCGGTTGAACGTTGTGGTGATCCGGAACTCGACGTCAGGCTTGGTGATCCAGAACTTGAAGAGAATCCATTCGTAGCGGATGCGCCGGCCGGCTTCGATGATGCCGACGCTGGCGATGATGATGATGGCCTGGACGATATTCTGGGCTGACGTGTCGAAGCCCACGGCGACGACAAGCTGGCCGAGATACGTCAGGAGCAGGGCGCCCACGATGGTGGCGGCAATACTTCCGCGCAGGCCGCCGCCGATCGGATTGCCGCCGACTACGACTGCTGCGACCGTCGCCAGCAGATAGGGCATGCCGCTGAACACCGTCGGCGACAGCACGTAACCCGCCAGCAGCACGCCGGCGACCGCGTAGCAGAAGCCGGCGAGTGCGTAAGTGGCAACGCGATACCAGTCGAGCGGGATGCCCACCGTGATCGCCGCGTCCGGATTGACGCTGGTCGCGATGAAGCGCCGCCCGATGGTCGTTTTCTCGAGAATGAAGATAGCGATCGCAGCGATGACGATCAGCACGTAGAGCGTCAGCGGCACGCCGAGGAATTTGCCGATGCCGAACTGGTTGAGTGGGGGAGGCGACTGCTGCGAAAATCCGCGCGTCACGTACATCGTGATTCCCAGCATCAGCGAATTCATGCCGATGGTGGTGACCAGCGAATTGACGCGGAGCAGCGCGACCAGCGCGCCGTTAATGGCGCCGACGCCGAGCCCCATCGCGAGTGCGAGCGCCACGAAGGCGAGCGTCTCGCCAACGCCTGCCTGGGAGCTCGGCAGTGCCGAGACGATGACGGCCGCAAACGACATGATGCCGGCGACCGACAGGTCCAGACCGCGTTGCTGGATGACGAGATGCTGCCCGATAGACGCGACCGCAAGGACCGCGAAAAACGGCAGCATCAACTGTAGTGCGCTGATTGAGACGGTGCTGGGGGCGGCGATCCCGCCGCCCACCAGCAATACAACCGTGGCTACAGAGACGATCAGCAGCCGGTGAAGCGGCTTCTTGCGTCCCTTGGCCTCACGCTTCGTCCAGGTGCGCTCCGGCCGCCGCCGCTCCGATTGCTGATCGGCTGCAATCGTATTTCTGGGTGGTATCATCGCGGCGGCGCCGAAGCGGTCTTACTTACTTGGACAGGATCGCCTTCATCTGCTCGCCGGACACCATCGACGAGGGGATTGCGGTCGGCGGCAGGTTCTTGTCGCACTTCACCTTCAGCGCCGGATCGGAGGACGTGCTGTCCTCGGACATCGGCAGGTCGATCAGGCTCGGCTCGTCATTGTTTATGCCGTTGACCGCGGCGAGGCCCTTACGCAGCGCCAGGCGAACCAGCCAGGTGTGCGCGCTGGCAGTCGCCAGCTTGAAGGTCGGGTTGGCCGCCTGGTTGTCCTGCCACAGGCAGCTCAGCTCGTTGAGGTCCTGGCCCGCCCAAGCCGGGATCGGCCGGCCAGCCGCGAGGAATGCGCGGATCGGTCCGGTGGTCTCGGCCATGATGCCGTCGATCTGCGGGTACTTGGCGATCTCAGCGGCCGTCACCTTCTGTGCCAGCGCCGGATCCCAGTTCGTGTCGACCGGGCCTTCGAGCACCTTGATGCCAGGGTTGGCGGCAAACACCTTGCGCCAGCCGACTGCCTGCGACAGCGTCATCGGGTTGCCGGCGGTGCCGCCCTGCACGATGACGTTGCCCTTACCGTTGAGCGTCTTCACCATCCAGTTGCCGAGCATTTCGCCAAGACCGATCTGGGTCTCGGTGACGCGGGTGAGATAGTCTTTGCCAATCTCGCCGAACGGCGCATCGCCGGTGCCGAACGGGATCACCGCCACGCCGGCGTTAAGCGCCTCGCGCATGACCTTGAGCTGCGCCACGCCGGTATCGGCGAAAACCAGGATGACATCGAAATGCTGGGCGATCAGGCCCTTGATGTCAGCGATCTGCTTCTCTGCCTTGAACTCACCGTCCGTGTAGCGAACCTCGGTGATGTTCGGGCACTTGGCCGCTTCGGCTTCGAACTCCGCGCGGGCGATCTGCCGCCAATAGTTGCCACCCCAGCCGTCGGAGTAGGCGACCTTCAGCGGCTTGGTGCCGCAATACTTCGAGATGTCCTGCATGTCGGCGATGCCGCCCTTTTTATCAGGGGCGAGATCGATGCCAGCAAACTTGTTCGCGGCGCTCGCCGGGCCTGCCAACATCTGGCAGGCAAGAGCCATCGCGCTTGCACAAATGAGAAGTCGCATTCTTGAGGCCATTAGTCCCCTCCCTTGGGATTGTCTTTCAGGACCGCGCCGAAACTGCTTTTTTGGTTGAGCCGAACACGTCGGCTACAACAGCAAAGCACTATAGTCTAGGATCGATCGGGTTTCCAACCTGATGACGCGCAGTGCAAGGGGCAGCCTCAAAATGAAACTGAGCACGGACAGGATTCTTACTACCCACTCCGGCAGCATGCCCCGCGGCGAGCCTCTCGGATCGCTGCTGATCGACCAGGAGGAAGGCAAGAGAGTCGATCGCAAAAGGATCGACGATGTCGCTGACGAACGCGTCGCGTACATCGCGAAGAAGGAAGTCGAGGTCGGCCTCGATATCCCCAACGACGGCGAGCAGGGGCGAGTCGGATTTCAGACTTACGTGCCGCAGCGGTGGAGTGGCTTCGGCGGCAAGTCGAGCCGTCCCTACGGAAGGGAGTTCGCCGAGTTCCCGAAGTTCACCGAGCGGATGATGCAGCGCATACCGAAAACCGGACGCGTGTTCGATGCGCCGGAGGCGATCGCTGAGGTCCACTACCGCGGCGAAGGCGAGATCAAGAAAGAGATCGACCGCCTGCAGCGGCAGGGCGTGAAAAAGAACGCCCAGGTCAGCGAGTGGTTCATGAACTCGCCGACGCCGGGCATCATCGCGGCCACGATGTTGAACGCCTACTACGACTCGGACGAGGCTTATCTCGATGCGATCGCGCGCGAAATATCCAAGGAATACAAGGCGATCGTCGATGCCGGTTACATCCTCCAGGTGGACGGACCGGACCTCGCGATGGAGCGCGTGCTGCTCTATCAGGACCTGACCGACTCCGAGTTCGCCGAGCAGACGGAGCGCCACGTCGAGGCGCTGAACAAGGCGCTTGAGGATATTCCGCGCGATCGCGTGCGGCTGCATGTGTGCTGGGGCAACTGGGAAGGACCGCACGTCCACGACGTCGCGATGTCGGTGGTGTTGCCGTCGCTTTACAAGGCGAAGGTCGGTGCGATCGGACTCGAGTTCGCCAACCCGCGTCGTCAGCACGAGAGCGCCGCGATCAAGGCGAACAGACCGCCCGACAACATCGCCATCATTCCCGGAGTGATCGACTCCAAAAGCAATGTCGTCGAGCACCCGGAAGTGGTCGCACAGCGCATCGAGCGAGTCGTCGATGCGGTCGGCGACAGGGAGCGCGTCATCGCCGGAGTCGATTGCGGCTTCGGCACCTTCACCGGGTGGGAGTGGGTCGCGGAGGACGTGGTGTGGGCAAAGCTCAAGTCACTCCGCGACGGCGCCGCCATCGCATCAAAGCGGTTGTGGGGATAGCCGGCCCTCGTCGCGGAGTGGGACGCAAATGCAGGCTCCGGAGCGGCCACCAATTCTCGAGGTGCGCGGCCTGCGCGTGTTGGTTACCGGCGGTGGCAGCGGCATCGGCCTTGCCATCGCCGAGAAGATGATCGCCGCCGGCTCGCGCGTTCATATCGTCGACGTCGATGCTGCCCACCTTGCCCACGCGCTGAAGTCGGTGACCGGTCTCACCGGCAGCGTGGGCGACGCTTCGGAAGTGGGCAGCGCTGACAAGGTCGTCGACGACCTTAAGGCGCAATTCGGCGGCCTCGACGTTCTAGTGAACAATGTCGGCGTCGCCGGCCCGACCGGCGCCGTAGACTCCTACACGGATGAGGCCGTCGATCGCACGATTGCGATCAATCTCAATTCGCAGTTTTATTTTCTGCGGCGCTGCGTCCCGCTCATCAAGGCGTCGCGGCAGCCTTCGATCCTGGCGATCTCGTCCGTAGCCGGGCGGCTCGGATATGCGTACCGCACACCTTACGCGGCGACGAAGTGGGCGATCGTCGGGCTGATCAAATCACTCGCCATCGAGCTCGGTCCCGCCGGCATACGGGTCAATGCGATTCTGCCGGGAGTAGTCAGCGGCGAGCGTATGGATCGTGTGATTGCCGACCGGGCTGACGCGCTCGGCGTCGGCGTCGAGGAGACACGAGCGTCTTACCTCGCAAAAATATCGCTGAGGCGGATGGTCGATGCCGAGGACGTCGCCAACCTCGCGCTGTTCCTGACTTCGGACCTGGCCCGCAACATTACGGGGCAAGCCATCAGCGTCGATGGCAACGTCGAGTACCTCTAAGCATCGTGCGGCTAGCGCAAACGGCGCGACCCGCTACGCACACTGGCGTCACTGCCCTCCGGCGCCGGCGCTGATCTCGCCCATGATGGTCCGACCGAGGATGTCGACCTGCCGCGCCAGGCAATCGCCTCGCCGATAGCGCTGCTCGATCGTGGCGCGTGCCGCCAGCCGGCGTGGCCGCATCGCCTCTGGTCGCGCGAGCCCATCCATCACCTGAGCAGCGATCGCGTCTGCGTCCCAGAAGTCGGCGAGGGCGCCGTTGTGGCCGTCGCCGATCACTTCCTTCACGGGCGCCGTATCGGAACCGACAACGTTGCAGCCGCACGCCATCGCCTCGAGCAGCGACCACGACAGCACAAATGGGACGGTGAGATAGACATGCGCCGCCGAAACTTGGAACAGCCGGATCAGTGAGGCGTGGTCGATAGCGCCAAGGAAGAAGATGCGGCTGGGATCGATCGCGGTCTCTTCCATCATCACCGCGCGCCAGCTGCGTCCGCTGATGTGTGCTCGCCCGTAGCTGATGCCGTCGTTTCCCGCGACGACGAACAGCGCGTCCTCACGTCGGGCCGCGATACGCGCCGCCGCCCGCATGAACTGCGGAAATCCGCGATAAGGTTCAAGGTCGCGCGCAACGTAGGTGACGACGGGATCGCCCGGTGACAGGAAGCGGCCGTTCGGAAGGCGGAACCGCGCAGCCGCGTCTGGCCGGCAGAGATTGACGTCGACGCCTTCGTGGCAGACCGCGATGCGCGGCCGGATCGCCGCAGGATAGCGGCTGCGTTGCCACACGGTTGGACTGATCCCGCCTTCGATTCCATCGAGGGTCGCCCGCTGCACCATATTGCGCAAGCGGGCGCGGCTGAGTTCGGCGATGGAGACGGGCGTGCGCGGATCGAAGCCGATGTCGCCACCTTTCGGCTGAAAGTAATACTCGCAATAGGCCAGCGCCGGCGTCCGCGGGAGTACGTCCTTGACGAACAGCATCCCGCCCCAGCCAATGTGACCCACGACGAGATCAGGCGCGCCTTCGGCGTGCCGCATGCGCTCCAGCGTCTCGGCAACGAGATTGGCGTGCTGCGCACACTCGTCGGCGACGGCAAGATGGCGGGGAATGGCTCCGGTCCGCTCAGTCGCCGGAGGGTGGACGATGAAGCGCACACCCGCGACGGGCGCGTCGCGCTGCTCGCAGATCACCGTGACCTCCGCACCCCGCTCCGCGAGATGGCGGGCAAGATGACGGAACTGCGCCGCACCGCGGCGATGAACGAAGACGATTTTCAATCGTTGCCCCAACCCTTGAGGCTGTCGCCGTACTTCACGGTCGTGAGGATCATCATCTCGATGCGGCGTAGCGTCTTCACCGTCGTCTCGAGTTCGCGCAACTGCTCGGTGTCGCGCACCAGGAGCTGCTGGTAGCTCTGGTCGATGTCGCGGATCTTGGCGCACAGTTCGTGGCCGCGCGGCGCCAGCCGGATGTGCGCCGAGCGCCGGTCGCGCGAGGACGCCTCGCGCTCGATGTACGCCGCCTCGAGCAGTCGCTTGAGATTGTAGGACGCGTTCGATCCGAGATAGTTGCCGCGTTCGAGCAGGTCGCGCACCGAAAGCTGGTCGTCGCCGATCGTGAACAGCATCAGCACCTGCGCCGGGCTGACATCGTCGATGCCGAGCCGCATGAGTTCGGCGCGCAGCAGATCGAGATAGCGGCGGTGCACGCGCTCGACCTCGCGGGCGAGATCGAGGTGCCGAACGTTCGGGGGCGACGCGGGTTTTGCCGGGGAGGATGACTCTTGAGGAAAAGAAATATCTCTTTCAAGTAGAAGTTTATCCGACTCCATAGTCATGGTCGCTCCCCGTTTAGTTTCGCAGTTGCTTCAAAAGTCGAAATACTTGCGAAACTTTAGCTCGAAGAGTGTATACTTATTTGTTCAGGCAGTTTGCGAACACTTGTTGCAACGCCGAACAAAACCTTTAGCCCTCGCGATACATTGTAGAAATCCGCGCGGACTGAGGGCCGATGACCATCGACATCCATGCAAGCGGCACCGCCGAAACTCGCGATTTCGCCTCCCGCAAAACCGCAACGCCCCTGCCCAGACGCGTCGCTGACGGCAAGGAGCTCATCCGCGCATGCCGCCGCGTGCTGATGCACGGCTTCCTTCTCGCGGGCGTCCTCAGCGCCTTCATCAACGTGCTCCAGCTCACCGTGCCGTTGTTCATGCTTCAGGTGCACGACCGCGTCATCCTGAGCCGTAGCGTCGAGACGCTGAAGATGCTCGTGATTCTCTCGGTCGGCGCACTGCTGTTGTACGGGCTGCTGGAATTCATCCGCTCGCTCGCCTTTCAGGCGCTCGCCGGACAGTTGTTGAGCCGCCTCAATCTCCCTGCGATCGAATCCGCGATGCAGACTGCACTGGAGAAAGGCTCCAGCCGCGCGACCGAGGTCCTGCGTGATCTCGCCGATCTCCGCACCTTCATCACCGGCACCGCCTTCTCCGCACCCTTCGAAGCGCTGTGGGCGCCGATCTTCCTGGCGGTGATGTTCTCGCTCCACCCGCTGTTTGGCCTGGCGGGCCTGATCGCAGTGGTGGTCATGGTAAGCCTCAACGTCCTCTCCGACGTCCTTTGCCGGCCGACGTTGAAGGAGGCCAGCGAGGCGAGCATCGAGAGCATCACAAGCATCGGCGGCGCCATGCGGCACGCCGAGGTGATCGAGGCGATGGGCATGCTGCCGGCGTTGGCGGCGCGCTGGCGTCAGCTTCATTTCCATTCGATCGATCTCACCAACGTCGGCAACCGCCGCAGCCGCGGCATGCACGCTCTGACACGCGCCGTCCGCTACATCATGCAGATCGTAGTGCTGGCGCTGGGCGCCTGGCTCGCCATCGAGAATCTCGCATCGGCCGGCTCCATGATCGGCGGCACGATGATCATGAGCCGCCTGCTGCTGCCCTTCGACAGCCTCGCCGCCGACTGGCGCCAATGGATTCTCGCGCGCGCCGCCTGGAAGCGCATCCGCGACGTCGTCGAGGTGCGCACTTCCGTGCGCGAAAGCTTCCCGATCCCGAAAAGTCCCGGCGACCTCGTCGTCGATCGCCTCGTATACGCCGTGCCCGGCATGGATGTGCCGGTCCTGCGCGGCATAACCTTCACGCTTTCCCCGGGCACGGTGCTCGGCATCGCCGGGCCCTCGGCGGCCGGCAAGTCGACGCTCGCCCGCCTTCTCGTCGGCGTCACAAAGCCAACTGCCGGCGGCGTCTATTTCAACGGCCACAACGTCTACCTGTGGCAGCGGAATTCGTTCGGCGACGTTGCTGGATATCTCCCCCAGTCGGTGTCCGTCCTGGAGGGGACGGTGCGCGAAAACATCGCCCGCATGCGCGACGCCGATCCGCGTCAGGTGATCGAAGCCGCCCGCGCCGCGGGCGTGCACGAGACGATCGGCCGTTTGCCGCTCGGCTACGACACGCCGATCGGCGACGGCCGCCTCACGTTGTCGGGCGGCCAGCGTCAGCGGATCGCGCTCGCCCGCGCGCTGTTCGGCGCGCCGTACCTGCTCGTCCTCGACGAGCCCAACTCCAACCTGGATGCAGAAGGCGAACAGGCGCTGATCACGGCGATCACCGGCGCCAAGCAAAATGGCGCCATCGTCATCGTGATCGCCCATCGCCAATCCATCATGGACTGCGTCGACAAGCTGCTCGTCCTGCAGGACGGCCGCATCGCCCAGTTCGGGGAGCGAGCGCCGACGGCAAACGCCGTCCAGTCCATCCGGCGCGCGAACTCCGAGGTTGTCGTCAAGCGCGCTGTCGCGGCCGGAGCCGAATCATGATCGATTTCGTCGAGTGGCGGCGTGCGGCCGCCGAACGCGTCGCCGCCGCGCAAGCAGTCGCCGCAACCGCGCTCGTCCCGCATCATCGCGTCGAGGCAGTCGTGTGGGAGATGCCCGCGGACGCGGCGACGTTCGAGCCGATGATGTCGCTTCGCCGTCCGGCGATCGCCGGCATCGCCGCGATCCTGATCGGCTTCGGCGGCTTTCTGGTCTGGGCGTTCACCGCCAATCTCGACAGTGCGTCGGTCGCCTCCGGCACGGTCATCGCTGACTCCAGGAAGAAGACAGTGAGCCACCTTGAGGATGGCATCCTGTCGGCGCTTCTGGTGGCCGAGGGCGATACGGTGAAAGCCGGGCAGCCTCTGTTGAAGCTCGACGACACACGCGCCCGCTCCGATCTCGCGGGTGCGGCCGGCACGCGCATTGGCCTTCTCGCCCGCCTGGCACGCCTGCGCGCTGAACAGGCGGAGGCCCCGGCGATAACCTTTCCCAACGAACTGCTCGCCGATCACAGCGACATGGCGCAGTCGGTGATGAGCGACGAGACCCACGTCTTCGCCAATCGCCGCGACATCTATCAAGGCAACCTCGCGGTCCAGCAGAAACAGGTCGAACAGTTCCAGACCGAATCCGAGGCCTATGCCGCGCAGCTAACCGCCGCCACCGAGCAGGAGACCATCCTCAAGCAGCAGCTCGTCAGCATCCAGGACCTCGCGGATAAGGGCGTCGTGCCCAAACGCCAGGCGACCGACCTCGCCGCGCAGCTCAGCCAGGTCAGCGGCAACGTCGGCCTTTATACCGCCCAACGATCACGCTCCGGGCAAGAGAAAGCAGCCGCCGAACTCGCGCTGCTGTCTCTGCGCATGACGTGGCAGGGCGACATCGCCAACGATATCCAGGACACGCAGCTCAAGCTCAACGCCGCGACGCAACTGATGAAGGTCGCGGCCGACACGCTCGATCGCCTGACCATCCGCGCGCCGGAAGACGGCACCGTGCTGAACGTGCAGGTGCGCACGCAGGGCAGTGCCATCTCAGCCGGCCAGCCGCTGCTCGACATCGAACCCGGCGACGAGCCGCTGATCGTCGAGGCACGCCTCAGTCCGCTCGATATCGACTCGGTCAAGGTTGGCGAGCCTGCAGAGGTGCGGCTGACGGCGTACGACCCGCGCACCTATCCCGTCCTCGACGGCAAGCTGCTCTACGTCGCGGCCGACCAGACCGAGGATCGCGAGCGGGGACTGATCTACTACACGGTGCGCGCCGAGATCGACGCCGCGGCGCTCGCCGCTCATCCGGAGATGCGGCTGCACCCCGGCATGCCCGCCGACGTCGTGATCAAGCGCGCCTCGCGGAAGGCGATCGACTACATCCTCAGTCCGATCACGGCGACCTTTTATCGGGCGTTTCGGGAGGAGTAGCGGAGCTGTTTCTGGATTTGCGCGATATCGCTTCGACTTCCAAACTAGTTTCCAGATATACTGACAGCATCGAATAATAATTCGGCTTATAACTGTTTAAAGCGACTTAACTGCGGCAGCCGATAGTCAGTATCGGATCAACAATAGAAGTTCTGCAGCAAGCATCGCCGATATACTGTCTACAGTAGCAATCGCGGGGGATCGTAGGCGGTTGCGGCCCGGGCAAGCATGCCGGAGGGCCTGACAATGGAGACAGGGCGATGGCGACTCTAGAAGGCAGTGCCTACGACGACACCCTGAATGGGACGAGTAAAGCCGACGTCATCAACGGCGGCTCCGGCGACGACACCCTCAACGGCAACGCCGGCAACGACACGATCAACGGCGGCAGCGGCGACGACACGGTCCATGGCGGCACCGGCCAGGATCAGATCAACGGCGGCTCCGGCGATGATTTCCTCTACGGCGACGAGCACAACGATCACATCTTCGGCGGTTCCGGCGACGACCACATCTATGCCGGTAGCGGCGACGACGTGATCGACGCCGGCAGCGGCGACGACTACGTCGAGGGCAGCACAGGCAACGACACCATCTCGGGCGGCGACGGCGATGACACCCTCATCGGCGACACTGGCCAGGACGTGATCGATGGCGGCGCTGGCGACGACCTGATCTACGGCGGCGACCACAACGACACGCTGTCCGGCGGTTCCGGTTCCGACACCATCGACGGCGGCACTGGCGATGACACGATCGACGGCGGCACCGGCGACGATACGCTCACCGGCGGTACCGGCAACGACACCATCATGGGTGGCGACGGCAACGACGTCATCTACGGGAACACCGGCCAGGACAATCTGTCCGGCGGCAATGGCGACGACCAGATCTTCGGCGGCGACCATTCCGACACCATCGACGGCGGTAGCGGCAACGACTACCTCGACGGCGGCACCGGCAATGACACCATCACCGGCGGCTCCGGCGACGATACGCTCATCGGCGGCACCGGCAACGACAACCTCGATGGTGGCACCGGCAACGATTACCTCTCCGGCGGCACCGGCCACGACGTTCTCAACGGCGGTGCGGGAGACGACACGCTGGATGGCGGCGCCCACGCCGACACGCTGACCGGCGGCGCGGGTCACGACATCTTCGTCTTCACCGGCGGCGGCGGTCAGGACGTCATCGTCGACTTCACGGCCGGCGACGACATCATGCAGATCGCCAAGAACATCAACGGCACGACCATCACGACGGCCGACGATGTCGCGGCAAGGGTGACCCAGGTCGGCAGCGACACGATCGTCGACCTCGGCAACGGCGACACGATCACCCTGCACAACGTCAATGCCGACGACGTGCAGGCCGATCCCAGCCTGTACTTCAACGTGCACTAACCCAACGCCGACCCGGGTGGCGCCACTGCGGCGCCACCCGGCTTTTCTTCCGGGGGAAATCTGTGAGCACGACGACCATCGATTCATCGGCCGACGGCATTCTCGACGTCCGCACTCTTGGCAGCGGCGTGTTGGTGGTCGCCTGCGACATCGGCACGCGCCTGCGTTCCGCCGCGCGTATCGAAACACTTTCCGGCGCCGCTCCGGCGCCGCTGACGACGCTGCGCCTGCCGCTCGCAAATGGAGGCACGAGAGTACTCTGGGCGTTTCGTCCGCCGGCGTCGGAGCGGCCGCTGGTCCTGCGCGCCTTCACCGGCGTGCTGGTCGCCGGCCGGCTGATCGACCTCCAGCCCGGCGCGCGCTACCGCCCAGCGGATCTGGCGGCGCTTGCCGCCGGACTAGAGCCTGCCGCGCGTATTTCGCTCGTTTCGGCGTTGCTTGGCGTCTGGTCGAGTGTCTTCCACTTGCGCCGTGATCCGGCCTTCGCCCGTGCTATCCGCAAACTCGCCGAGGCGCTGTCGCCTTCCTCGGCGATCACAAGCGTTGAGGCTGACATCGGGGAGGGCCGCGCGCTCCACCGCACCGTCCTGCCGGACGCGCTGGGCGATGTCCGCGCCATCTATGCCGTCTCCGCCAGAGGCATCGAGCATCTGCCGCGCTGCTGGCACCGCGCCGACGCGCGCCAGAAAAAGCGCGTGCTGCGTCTGGTTGGGCCGGCTGACTTCATTGCCAGCGATCGCCTGGTCATCGTCGGCGAGCACGGCGTCGCCATTCGCAACCCGCGGCGCGCCGCCATTGTCCTCACCTTGCCGCAATGGTGGCAGTTGCAGGTCGCGACCGCCAGCGACCGCCTGCGCGAGTTCGTCGCCCGCGCGGTGGCGGAGGCGGGACCGCACGGTCACTCCGCCTCGCTCGAGTTCCAGATGAAGTCGCCCCTGCGGCCGCGCCAGCTCGCCGGCCGCAACGGCTCGCCATCCTTCGGCGTGGAGTTGGCGCTCGCGGAGCCCGCCGGCCTGGTGGTCGCAGGCTGGATGCGCGATCCCGGCGGCTTCATCGACAAGCTGGAGGCCGAGGACGAGTCCGGCGCGCGGCACGCGGTCGCCTGGCATCGTTTCCAGCTTTCGCCGACAGCCGCGAACCCGAACCCGCCCACGGGCTTCATCGGATTCGCGGCGACGTACCGAACCGAAACGCTGGTTTTGCAGCCGCGCCTTTACCTGAACCTCACCTCCGGCACGCAGCATCGCATCGTGCCTCGACCGCAACCGGCTGACCCGATCGGCCGCCGGGCGCTGCTCCTCCGCGCTACGCCGCAACAGCACCTCAGCGAAACGATCCTGGCGGAATTTCTAGCGCCAGTTCTGGGCACGCTGCAGAAGACGATCCAGGCCACATTGCCGCCACCGCGCATCGAGCAGATCGGTAGCCCGGTCCCGCACCCGGTGGTCAGCGTGGTTGTGCCTCTCTATCGGAATCTGTCCTTCCTCCGCGCGCAGATCGGCGCGTTCGCCGCCGATCCGGAGCTCGCGCGAGCCGAGCTGATCTATGTCCTCGATTCGCCGGAGCAGGCGGCCGATGTGCTCCATCTGATGCAGGGACTGCACCTGCTGCATGGGCTGCCGATCACCTTGGTAGTGATGGCGCGCAACGGCGGCTATGCGGCGGCTTGCAACGCCGGCGCCCGCGTCGCGCGCGGCGTCACTCTCGCGATGCTCAACTCGGACGTCATTCCGATGTCATCCGGCTGGCTTGATCGTCTCGCGGGCCGCCTGTCGCCAAAGGTCGGCATTTGCGGCCCGAAGCTGCTGTTCGAGGACAACTCGATCCAGCACGCCGGCATGTTCTTCTCGGTCAATCAGTTCGGCCGCTGGATCAACAATCATTTCTATAAGGGGCTGCCGCGCAACTATGCGCCGGCGACGGTTGATCGCCTCGTGCCGGCGGTGACCGGCGCCTGTCTGTTCGTCCGCCGCGATGTCTTCGAAGCCGTTGGCGGCTTCACCGAGGACTACGTCATCGGCGACTATGAAGACAGCGACCTGTGCCTGAAGGTCCGCCGCTCCGGATACGAGATCGCCTACGTCGCGGGCGTCGAGCTGTACCACCTCGAACGCCAGTCGATCCGCCAGAGCGCCGACTACATGCGCGGCTCGGCCGATCGCTACAACGGTTGGCTGCACGCCCGGCGCTGGGCCGACGACATGCGTCGGCTCATGGCATCCGCGGGCGGCACGTCACTGAGGAGTGCCGCATGAGCGCAGCTTTGCAAGTCGTCGCGACGCCCGAGGAACAGCCGCCGCCGATCCGCTGGCTGGCCGAAACGGTCCGGCGCAATCGTTTCATGCCGTTCCCGCCACAGGACCGCTTGTTCGTTGGCGACGGCGACTATCGCGCGATAGGAGCGGAGTTTCTGGCTCACGCCGTCGAGCTCGGCGGACTGCGTCCCGATGCGCATGTGTTGGATATCGGCTGCGGCATCGGCCGCCTTGCCGTGCCCATGACGCAGTACCTCGAGCCCGAGCGCGGCACCTACGACGGCGTCGATCCGGTCAAGGCGGGCATCGATTGGTGTGACGGCATCATCACTCCGGCCTATGCGAACTTCCGCTTCCGGCATCTCGACATCCGTCACGCAATCTACAACCCCACAGGCACGCTCGGCGGCAACGATGTGACGCTGCCGTTTGCGGACGCAGCCTTCAGCTTCGTGATGCTCGTCTCGGTGGCCACGCACCTGCCGGCGTCCGAACTCCGTCGCTACGCCGTTGAGACCGCGCGCGTCCTCGCTCCGGGCGGCACTGTGATGCTCACCGCGTTCGTGATGACGCAGAACGCCGATGCACCGCCCCGCAACCGCGATCCCCGGCTCGACTTCAAGCGCATCGACGGCGGGCCGGAATGGTACGTCGACAAGGTGAACCCGCTGAGCGCCGTCGCCTTCGACGACGGCCTGATCGAGGAGGTCGTCGACGCGGCCGGCCTGGAGGTGCGCCGCAAGTCGCTCGGCCGGTGGCGCGGGCGTCCGTCCGCGCATTTCCAGGACATCTTCATCCTCGGGCAGAAGCACGCGAAATGACCAACCCGCGCATTCTCGTCGTCGCTCACAATCACCCGGCCTTTCATCCGGGTGGCACCGAGATCGTCGCCCACGATCTTTTCCAGGCCTACAAGCGCGCCGGCTGGGACGCCCTGTTTTTGGCGGCGACCAACCAGGTGCACCGCGAGGCCCGCCCGGGGACGAGCTTCCAGGCGGTTGGCGACGCCGCCGACGAGATTGTCCTCTGGGCGGGCCACTTCGACCGCTTCGCGCTCAGCCAGATCGACCTGCACGGTGTCGTGCCAGATCTCGTCGCCCTCCTCGAGGAGTTCCGCCCCGATGTCGTCGAAATACATCATCTGCTGCTCGTCGGCGCGGAGTTTCCGGCGCTCGTACGCCGCGTCCTGCCCAACGCGCGCATCGTCTTCATGCTCCACGACTACTATCCGATCTGCGCCAACGAGGGCCTGATGATCCGCACCAGGGATCACAGCCGCTGCCTCGAGGCCTCGCCCGATCGCTGCCACGCCTGCTTCCCGGAAATGTCCGCGGCGAATTTCCGTCTGCGCGAGATCAACATCAAATCGCATCTCGCCGCCGTCGACACCTTCATCAGCCCTAGCCACTTCCTGAAGGACCGCTACGTCGATTGGGGCATCCCCGCGGACCGCATCGCGGTGATCGAGAACGGCCACCCCGTCGAAGATCCGGTCCCGCACCGCGGTCCGCCGCACGTCACGCGCAACGTCTTCGGCTACTTCGGCAACCTCAACCCGTGGAAGGGTGTCAATGTCCTCCTCGACGCCTGCCGCGAACTGGCCGCCAGCGACGTCGATTTCGAACTGCGCATGCATGGCGCCGCGCTGTTCCAGAGCGATGGCTTCACCGCCGACCTCGAGGCGAAATTTGCCGACGTACGCGACAACGTCCGCCGCCTCGGGCAGTACAGCCGCTCCGATGTTCCTGACCTTATGTCCGCGGTGGACTGGGTCATCGTGCCCTCGGTGTGGTGGGAAAACGCCCCGCTCACCATCGGCGAGGCGCGATTCCACGGCCGCCCGATCATCGCCAGCGGCATCGGCGGCATGGCCGAGCTGGTGGACGACGAGCGGAACGGCATCCATGCGCTTCCCGGCGATGCCCACGATCTCGC
>DASZXA010000088.1:0-40288 GCA_035546455.1 Pseudolabrys sp. | reverse complement strand
AATCGTCGTCGCCCTACTACACGCAGACGCTGGAAGCGCTGGGCAAGCACTACCGCTTCACGCTCGACACCAAGTGGAAGGACCTGCCGAAGAAGACGCAGTCCGCGATCCTCTACGGCTCGGGCGAGGACGAGATCAAGTTCACCTATGACGACGGCCTGCGTGGCTACACCACCAAGAAGCCGTTCGAGGGCGTCATCACCACTCTCGAGCGCCGCTTCAAGGAAACCGAATCCGAATGGGCGCGCGAGGATCTGCTCAAGTATTTCACCGACGTGCCGTGCGAGGCATGCAACGGCTATCGCCTCAAGCCCGAGGCGCTTTGCGTGAAGGTCGGCGGCCTGCATATCGGCCAGGTCGCGGAGATGAGCGTCAAGCGCGCGGGCGAATGGTTCGAGCAATTGCCCGGCAAGCTGACAAAGCAGCAGAACGAGATCGCCGTGCGCGTGCTCAAGGAAATCCGGGAGCGGCTGCGCTTTCTGGTCGATGTCGGGCTCGACTATCTGACGCTGGCGCGCGCCTCTGGCACGCTGTCGGGCGGCGAAAGCCAGCGCATCCGCCTCGCCTCGCAGATCGGCTCGGGCCTGACGGGCGTGCTCTATGTGCTCGACGAGCCGTCGATCGGCCTGCATCAGCGCGACAATGCGCGCCTGCTCGAGACGCTGAAGCGACTGCGCGACCTCGGCAACACGGTGATCGTCGTCGAGCACGACGAGGATGCGATCCGCGTCGCCGATCACGTGGTCGATGTCGGCCCGGGCGCGGGCGTGCATGGCGGCAGGATCATCGCGCAGGGAACGCCCGCCGACATCATGGCGAGCAAGGACTCGCTCACCGGCAAGTATCTCACCGGCGAATACGGCATCCCCGTTCCCGAGCGCCACGCGCCGAGCAAGCATCGGGTGCTCCGCGTCGTCAACGCGCGCGGCAACAACCTGAAGAACGTCACCGTCGACGTGCCGCTCGGCCTGTTCACCTGCGTCACCGGCGTGTCCGGCGGCGGCAAGTCCACACTGCTGGTCGACACGCTTTACGCCGCGGTGGCGCGCAAGCTCAACGGCGCGTCCCTCCCCGTCGCCTCACATGACCGCATCGAGGGGCTGGAGCACATCGACAAGATCATCGACATCGACCAGTCGCCGATCGGCCGCACGCCGCGCTCCAATCCGGCGACCTATACCGGCGCGTTCACGCCCATTCGCGAATGGTTCGCCGGTCTGCCGGAGGCGAAGGCGCGCGGCTACGAGCCGGGCCGCTTCTCCTTCAACGTCAAGGGAGGCCGCTGCGAGGCCTGCCAGGGCGACGGCGTCATCAAGATCGAGATGCACTTCCTGCCGGACGTTTACGTCACCTGCGATGTCTGCAAGGGCAAGCGCTACAATCGCGAGACGCTCGACGTCACCTTCAAGGGCAAGAACATCGCCGACGTGCTCGACATGACGGTCGAGGAAGCGCTGGAGTTCTTCAAGGCGGTGCCGCGCGTGCGCGATGTGCTGGCCTTACTGCATCGCGTGGGGCTCGACTACATCCATGTCGGCCAGCAAGCCACGACTTTGTCGGGCGGCGAAGCGCAGCGCATCAAGCTTGCCAAGGAGCTGTCGAAGCGCTCGACCGGGCGGACGCTGTATATTCTCGACGAGCCGACCACCGGCCTGCACTTCCACGACGTCGCGAAATTATTGGAAGTCCTTCATGAATTGACCGACAGCGGCAACACGGTTGTCGTGATCGAGCACAATCTCGAAGTCATCAAGACCGCCGACTGGGTGATCGACATGGGCCCCGAGGGCGGCGACGGCGGCGGCGAAATCGTCGCGCAAGGCACGCCGGAAGACGTGGTGGCCGAGAAGCGCAGCTACACCGGGCAGTTTCTCAAGGGCGTGCTGGGACGGAAGACGACGCGGCGGAAGGGCCAGCAGGCGGCGGAGTAGTTATGCCGGCACCTTCCAACCCAAAAATTTACCACATAGTTCATGTGGACCGCCTGTCTTCTATTGCGAAAGACGGCGAGCTTCAGTGTGACGCACTCATAGCTAATCGCGCTGGTCAGATCGGTACGACTATTGGGATGAACGACATAAAACGTCGCCGTCTCAGTCTCCCGATCCCGTGTCATCCGACACTTATGGTGGGTCAATGCGTTCCGTTTTACTTTTGCCCCCGTTCAATCATGCTCTATTTGCTCCATAGGGCGAATCACGCTGAACTCAGCTATCGGGGCGGCCAGCAGCCGATTGTGCACTTAGAGTTTGACCTCCAGGCCGTCGTAAAATGGGCAGCCCAGAATAACCGGCGCTGGTCTTTCACGCTTTCGAATGCAGGGGCTTATTATTTCGAAAGCCGGAACGACCTGAATAAACTTGGGGACCTTGATTGGCCTGCTATTCAAACGAATCGGTGGTCGGGCCAAGGGGTGTCGCCATCGGTCAAAGAAGGCAAACAGGCCGAATTTCTGACTGAAACAAGCGTTAACTGGTCCTTAGTGCAGAGGATCGGAGTTTACTCGCAAGACGTCGCTCAACAGGTCTCTAATGCACTTCACAATGTTCCGTATCGACCGCCAACGGTTATCATGACGGCTTGGTATTATTGAGGCCGCGATGATTGAATTCCGAACCGGAAATATCTTCGACTCCAAGGCCGAGGCTTTGGTCAACACAGTCAACTGTGTTGGAATAATGGGGCGCGGCGTCGCGCTTCAATTCAAGAATCTATATCCGCAAAACTTCAAAGCCTATGCTTCTGCGTGCGCTCGAAACGAAGTTCAGCCGGGGAAAATGTTCGTGTACCCCTTGGATGAACTAACCGGCCCTAAATGGATCATCAACTTTCCAACCAAGCGCCATTGGCGAGGAAAGAGTCGGATCGAAGATATCGAAAGCGGATTGGCCGCTCTAAAGAAAGAGATTGCTGAACTCGGAATAAAGTCGATTGCGATTCCACCGCTGGGAAGTGGATTAGGCGGATTGCCTTGGTCTGAAGTAAGACTTCGGATCGAGAACGCGCTAAAGGAATTGCCCAACGTCAATGTTTCTGTTTTCGAACCTCACGACGTTCCCCAGCCGGTGACCAAAGGCAACGCGCCTTCTATGACTCCGGGTCGCGCCGCGCTCGTCGTATTGGTTGAACGTTATTTGAAAGGTCTCTTAGACCCATTCGTAACGCTGCTAGAAATTCATAAGCTTATGTATTTCATGCAGGAAGCCGGCCAGCCGCTGAAATTGCGATATGTAAAGGGACCTTATGGTCCTTATGCTGAAAATCTTCGCCACGTCCTGCGCAGCATTGAGGGTTATTTTATCGCTGGTTATGCTGACGGGGGTGATGCACCGGAAAAAGAAATCTCTATCGTGCCGGGCGCGACTGATGATGCTGCTCGGCTTCTTGCTGCCGATCACGACACGAGCAAACGTTTTGACCGCGTCGCAGAACTCGTTGACGGGTTCGAAACTCCCTATGGGTTGGAGCTCTTGGCAACTATTCACTGGGTAGCTACTCGCGAAAAGGCGGTCACTAAGAAAGATGTATTGCGATTGACGTACTCATGGAACGAGCGGAAAAAGCGCTTCACCGAAAGACAGATAGATCTTGCTTATGATCGTTTGAAAGCCACTAGCTGGTTGAATTAAGCTCCTAGGCGAAATTCTACGGTGGGCATTGCGTTCCGGTCGGCTTTCCGCATGAAGTCGATTAGCCCAGTCCGCGAACCTCTTTCTTTACCCACCCGCCCTATCCTCCGGCTCCGCACCGACGGAGCCTGCATGCCCGCACCGGCACGCGCCTTGATGGCAGGCCTCGCCTGCTTCGTGATCTGGACGATGATCCGCGCCTGGCGCAGCGGCACGCTCCGATGGTCATGGCCGGGCTTGACCCGGCCATCCACGTATTCATTGCGGTAAAGATTTTAGGCGTGGATGCCCGGCACAAGGCCGGGCATGACGTGGAGAGGACTCTCGTTTCGCCCTACGCCGCCTGCGGCATGCCGCCTTCGCCGTCGCGGTCGCGCTGCCACGGCGGCTTGCGCGCGCCCTTGCCGCCGGGACGCGGCGGCGTCGGCTCCTCGCCGTCGAGCAGATGCAGCGCCTCGACGATGTCGTCGAACAGCACGGCGGTTTCGGCGCCGGGCGATTGCCGCAGGCCGGGCGCATCGTCGACCGCGCAGGCGTCGGACGCCCACGACGACAAAATCGCGCGCTTTTCCGCAGTGGTGAGATCGGGGTCGGCCAGCACCTCGTCGGGGTGGCCATAGGCCGAGGCCGGGTGAAGCAAAGTCCGCCAGTCAAAAGCGGTATCAGGCGTTCGCCGGATGGTGTCCATTACATCCCTCCTTGGTCTCCTTTCAGGGTCTCCATCTCTGGACGGCGAAAAAAATGGGTGGGCCGTTTCGGATTTCAAGGGGGCGCAAAAGGTTAACGCGACGCGCAAAAAACGCCCCGCTGTGGCGCAACGGCAAGCCGACGCCCCCGCCTGTTCTTTACGGCCTGCACCCGCTTTGACACACTCCGCGCCGGGAATGGGGGACGACATGGCTCGGAACAACGCGGCACAAACCAAGACAATCGAAAGCTGGCTGGAGGCGGCGCTGTTTGCTTCGCGCTGGCTGCTGGCGCCTTTTTACGTGGGCTTGATTATTTCGCTGGCGATCCTGTTGCTGGCGTTTCTGTACGAGCTTGCGGAGGTGTTCCACACGCTCTCCCACCCGGCGCCCGAGCGGATCATCCTCGCGGTGCTGTCGCTGGTGGATCTGTCGCTCGCCGGCAATCTCGTTTTGATCGTGGTGTTCTCCGGCTACGAGAATTTCGTCTCCAAGATCAAGACCGGCCGCAACGAGGACAGGCCGAGCTGGATGGGCACGCTGGACTTCTCCGGCCTGAAGATGAAGCTGATCGGGTCGATCGTCGCGATCTCGGCCATTTCGCTGCTGCGGGCGTTCGTCACGCTGGTGCAGGCTGAAACGAGCTTCGACAGCAATCGCATATTTTGGATGGTGGTGCTTCACGTCACCTTCCTGGCGTCCGGCGTGATGTTCGCGCTGATGGACTGGGTGGCCTCGCACACCGCCAAGCACTGAAACAAAAACGCCGCCGCGATATCCGCGACGGCGCTTTGATTCCTGGCGTGTTCGCCTGCGTTCCGCTCAGTAGTAGTACCAGCGGCCACCGCGCCAGCGGCGATGCGCGTAGTGGCGACCGTTATAGAAATACGGGCCCGGCACCACGACGACCGGAGCCGGCGCCACGACGACACCCGGCGCCGCCCAGCCGTTCCAGCCGGCCACGCCGCCCCAGCCATAGCCCCTCCGCCACTGGTAACCGCAGCGATACCAGCCGGCGCCATGCCAGCCGCTGCGATACCAGCAGTGGCGGACGCCGCCGTACACATATTGCGTATGCTCGACGACGCTGAGCGTGGTCGCCGCATCGCCGATCGCCGCACCTTGCGCGCTTGCCGGCGCCGCCTGTGCCGCGCCGGACAGCGCGAAACCCGCGCCGAGCGCGCCAGCCAAAACCATCGCTAATTTGAGTTTTCGCATGACATCCCTCGTTGGTGAGAAAGGCGCCAGACAGCACCCTGCGCCGGGGCAGATTTGCCAGATGAGCCATTGATAGGCCCGGCAAAATGAAAGGCCGATGAACGACTCGTTTGCCATTCGATATATCGTATTTTAAAGCGCGCCAATTGGCTTTTCACGGGCCCGCCGCGTTGGCAGCCGGCGCGCTTATTGCCTATATCGGAAGACCATGACCGACATTCGTGACAATCCCGCGTTGCATCGTTTCGAGATGGACACCGAGGCCGGCCCGGCCATCGTCACCTACCGGCGCGAGGGCGGCGTTCTCAAGCTGATCCATACCGAGGTCCCCAAGGCTCTGGGCGGCAAAGGCGTCGGCTCCGCGCTTGCCAAGGGGGTGCTCGATATGATCCGCGCCAGGGGCGACAAGATCGTGCCGCTGTGCGACTTCATGCGCGGCTATATCGGCCGCCATCCGGAATACGCCGATCTCGTCGTCAAGTGACGCGGTGCGGAAACGCACCGTCACCGTTCGCGACAAGATGCAGCGCGGCTATCGCTATACGCTGAGCGAGCCGGCGGGCCGCAACTTCGATCCGGAATTCAAGCCCGACCTGACGCCGAAGGAGATGCTCGCGCTCGGCGTGTTCGGCGGCAAGTACATGACCGATTGCCGCAAGGAATTCCCGCAAGGCTGGTTCACCCGCGCCAAGCTCGCCAAGAAGCATCGCGACATCGACCTGAATTTCTTCGGTGTCGATGCCAGCCAGCCGTTATCGGTCTGGAAGAAGAAGGGCTGGATTCATCCCGACGACCCGCGCGGCTGGTTTCAGTGGTACTGCCGCTACTATCTCGGCCGCCGCCATCAAGACGACGCGCGGCAGATCGGCCGCTGGAAGGCGATCCGCCGTCACGTCAAACAGGTGCAGAAGCATTGCGAGCGCGGCGACGTGTTCTGCCGGCCGCGCCAGCGTCAGGCGCTGCTGCATTGGGCTTACGACAGCCGCAAGATTTAAGAATGCGCAATCCTGTCGAGCAGCTCGGCCAGCTCGTTCGGCACGGTGACGTGGGGATTGTGGCTGGAGTCGAGTTCGTAAGCGCCGGCCCATTTTTCCGCGACCGCGCGATCGTAGAACGGGCGGAAGCGCCGATCCGGTGAATGCTTCGGGCAGAGAATGTAGTGGCGCGGCCCGTCGAACTCCCGCTTCAACGAAATCTTCTGCGCAAACGCCTTCAGTGAATGCGGCATCCGCCGTGTCGCGCTCCACGCCACATCTTCCGGCGCGGTATCAGGCGGCAACTGGCTCGGCGGAATAAAGCCGCTGGCGTCGGCGCCATTGGCGCGCTGCGCGCGGGTCGCCGCCGGCATGATGTCGAATGCACTCTCGCCGTCACGCGGCGCAAAGGCATCGACATAAATCAGCTTGGCGATGCGCCGCCGGGCGCGGTCGGCGACTCCGGTCGCAACCATGCCGCCGTAGCTGTGACCGACGAGATGAACGTCGTTCAAATCTTCCCATTCCAGCACGTTGACGATGTCGGTGATGTGCGTGTTGAGATCGACGTCCGCCGACGCCAGATGCGAGCGCTCGCCGAGCCCGGTGTAAGTCGGCGTAATGAGGCGATGACCGCGCGCCGCCATCAACGGATGCATCTTCTTCCAGGCCCAGCCCGCCGACCAGGCGCCATGAGCCACCACGAACGTCGCCATTGAAATGAAGCCCCCTATTCCGCCGCCACAGCCTGTGCGCGGCGCCCTTTTCCGGCGCGGGACCTTATGAGATCGACAACGACGACGCAAAGTCCGGCCGCGAGCACTTCCCAGCCGGGGCGAATGCCCACATCGAAGTCGAATACTGTCTCGAGCAGAACCAGCGGCGATACGTGAAACGCAATCGCGATGCCCACCGCCTCGCCCACGAATGACAGCACCGACACGGCAATCGTGAGCGCAAGCAATCCCAGCGTCGACAACTCCGGCACATCGCGCCACCACACGACGAAGCGATAAAGCAGCAGCCAGCCGAACAGCGAAGCGGCAAAGATCGGCACCGTGACATCGGCCTTGGTCTGCTGGAAGTAATGGATCAACGCCAGCAGCGAGATCACGTACACGATCTGGTGCAGTCGCCGCCATTTCATGCCGCCAAGCCGGCGCACCATCGCGTCGGTCGACGTCGCCGCCAGAGCCGCAAGCCCGAGCCAGGCGACGATGCCGATGATGAGATAGACGCGGCTGAATATCTCGGTGAAGAACTTGACGACGCTGTAGCCCTGATCGGCGAAGAACAGCGTGAGATGCGCGGCGATATAGGCAAATGCACCCACGCCGATCATCCGGCGCACATCGATCAACTGACCGTAACGCAGGACGCGACGAAACGGCGTGACTGCCAGCGCGACGCCGAGAAACACCAGCGCCCAGAAACCCGCGCGGTGAATCATCTCGTTGATTGGGCGCGCGCTGTGCGCGATCAGCGATGCATCGAACAACGCTTTGCCGATCGGGATCAGCAGAACGGCAAGCGTAACCAGTCGCAGCGCGGAGACGCGGCCGCGCCGATCACGCCACACCTGCCATGGCCTTTTGCCTTTCGCGGGAGTTCCATCAGTCATCGTTTGCGACTAGCACGGCATCCGATCCCACCCCAAACGCATAACGATGGCCCTGACGGCAATGTGATCGTCTCGCGATTGCAGACGACATCGCGCTTTTTCATCGCCGGCAGCGAAACTATCGCCGCGTGATAAAATGCGGCCGATTCGTGTTTGTTTGTCGAACGCCTGCCGCAGCTTTTCAGACGACGGCAGGCACATCAGGAGGAACACAGGTCACCACGCGCCGTTAAGTGAACGCCACATGGGGCATTTCGAGGAGGCCACCGATGTTGCGAACTTCATTACGCGCACTGCTTGTTTTCGTACCTGTGCTTTTCAGCACCGTCGCACTCGCGCACGATATCTGGATCAGCCGCGGCTCCTATCGTAACCCGGCCGGCGAATGGTGCTGTGGCGCCAGCGACTGTGGGATCGTTGCAGCCAATGCCGTCAAACCGATCAAGGGCGGCTACTCGCTGCGCGGCGACGTCGTCTACGGCGCCGACGCGACCGGCAATGTGGCTGACGGACCGACCCACCGCGAAGAGGTCAATGAGGTCGTGCCCTACAGCCAGTCGTTGCCCTCACCTGACGGCTCGTACTGGCGCTGCAAGCGGCCCGACGGCAGCAACCGCTGCTTCTTCGCGCCGAAGCCGGAAATGTAGATCAGACCCGCGGCGGCGGGCGGCCACCGGATTGCTTTGACGGCACCTTCACCAGGGCTTCGCCGTCGAGAACGATCTCGCCGTCAACCTTGCACGCACAAGCGAGCCGTGCGCGGGATTTCTCCGGGATCAGTTCGACGACCTCAACACTGACCTCGACGGTGTCGCCGATCTTTACCGGCGCGCGGAAATTCAAGGTCTGCGAAATGTAGATCGCGCCCGGGCCGGGCAACCGCGTGCCAAGCACTGCAGAAATCAAACTCGCGGTGTAAAGGCCGTGGGCGATGCGCGTGCCGAACGCCGTCTTGGCTGCAAAATGCTCGGACAGATGAATCGGATTGCGATCGCCGGTGACTTCCGCGAAGCCGACAACATCGGACGACGCGACTGTCTTGCTCAATCGCTCGGTCATGCCGACCGACAGGTCTTCGAAATAAAGCGTTTGCAGAGTCAGCATTCAGGCCGAACTCACCAGGCGTCCGCGGCACGTCATCCAGAACGCCGCGATCAACACAACATTGATCAACGCGAAGAAGGTCAATACGCCGATGGTCCAATCGACGCCCACTCGCTCGATCAATAGCGCGCCGACCGAGGGCGCCAGCGCCTGCGCAATCAGCGCCGGAAACGCCAGCCGGCCCATCAGGCGCGGAAACCGCACCGGCCCAAACAGCGCAAGCGGCAGCGTGCCGCGCGCCAGCCATCCCACGCCAAATCCCGCGCCGAACAGAACGATCGTCATCGCCATGAATGGAAATCCAGTCGTCAGCAGGATGAGGCTCACCGCCACCGTCACGCAGGCGAAGATCATCGTCCACACCGGATGATAGTGACCACCGAACACGCGCTCGACCACGCGGGCGACGACCTGGGAGGGACCGAACAATGTACCCAGCGCGACCGCCGTGGCGAATGTCACGCCGCGCGCCTGTAGAAAGATCATGAGGTGCACGAGCATGATCGAGCCGATCGCCGCCATGATCGAGAAAACGACGCCCAGCAGGATCAGCGCGGTCGTTTCGCCCGAGACGCGCGACGTGTTGCCGGTGGCGCTCGCTCCGCCCTCCTCGTCATGGTCGGCGGCGCGCCGGCCGCGCACCACCGCCATCTGCAACGGCAGCGCGACGACGAGATGGAGCGCGGCGTAGATGAAACAGGCATTCCGCCATCCGGCGGCATCAATTAGAAATGCACTCAACGGCCAGCACACGGTCGAGGCGAAACCGCCGATCAAGGTGAGATTGGTGATCGCGGTGCGCGCGCTGTGGCCGTACATCCGGCCGAGCGCCGCAAAGGCCGCGTCATAAAGCCCGCTCCCCATTGCGAGACCCATGACGACCCATGCGGCGAGATAGGCCGGCAGATTTGGCGCGAGCCCGATCCCGGCCAACCCTACGGCATAGAGCAGCGAACTCGTCAGCAACACCGGACGGCCGCCATGCCGGTCGATCCAGTTGCCGACCAGGGGCGAGATCAGGCCGCCGGTCAGAAGGCCGATCGAGGTGCCGCTGACGACGGAGCCGAGCGACCAGCCGGTTTCGGCAACGATCGGACCGCCAAAAACAGCCGGGAAATATAGTGACGTGCCCCAGCCGAGAATCTGTACAAGGCCAAGAACAGCGATGACGACACGGCGGTCAGAACCCTGAGACTCAATAGCCACGCCGCATTTTAACCTCGTAACCGCCTTTGTCCCGCGCCGACCGGTTCTATTTTGCTGGCCGCATCCCTTTGGCCTTAAGCAAGGCCGCGGCGTCCGGCCCCGACAGCAGCACAAGCAACTGTTTTGCCGCTTCAGGCGACTTGCTCTGTGCCGAAATCGCCGCGGTATAGGTGGTGGTGCTCTGAATCTCGGCCGGCAATGGACCGACCACCGCGACACCACGCACCGGAACGATCTCGCTCATCTGCTGCAAGACAATGTCCGCCTCGCCGGCGACGACGAAATCGGCGGCATGGCCGCCGCCCTGCTTCAGCTTCGCTTTCGGCCGCACCTGATCCGCGATGCCGAGCCGCTCGAGCAGCTTGTCGACGTACATGCCGCTGGTGCCGCCGCTTTTCGGATCGATGTAGGCGACCGCCTTGGCGTCGAGCAGAACCTTCTTGAAGCCATCGACCGTGGAAATATCCGGCTTCGGCGCACCCTCCTTCACACCGACACCGACGCCAACGGTGGCAACATTCGTGCGGCTTTCGGCCGCCAGCTTGCCCGCTTTGATGAGGGGATCGATCGCTGCCGGGGTGATAACCGCGACATCGAAAGCCTCGCCGCCGTCGATCCGGGTCCGCAGCGCCCCGGCAGTCCCCTTGTCGATCATGACCTTGTGGCCGGTCCGCTGCTCGAAGCCCGGCACCAGTTCCCGAACCACCTGCTCGAAGGCGCCTGCGGTCAGCAGTCTGAGGTCAGCCGCTGACGCCACGGGGACGAAGGCCAGCAACACGAAACCGACCAAAATCCAGACCAGCCTTTTCGGCATAGAATGCTCCAAGGTCACGTCACGGTCGTGTCATTTTGACCGGCAAAAGTACGGCCCGCACTGAAAATCTACGAAAACTCGCCGATTTTTATGCACGAACGGCCCTTAATCGCTGCCCGAGATTTTCCGGTTAATTTTTAATTAGTTACGCCATGCGTTTTCCACCTAGCTGCATCGCAACATAAACGCTACTGCGACGCACAGTTCCCAGCTATATACCGGTCACTTGATGGGCCGGCCGGGCCGACCCGCAGAAGACCGAGGAAAATCAGATGTTTACCCAGATCGTTCGCTTCCTCCGCTCCTGGAAGCGCTATAACCGCAGCATCAACGAGCTCAACCGCTTGGGCGACCGGGAACTCGCCGATATCGGCATCAGCCGTTCGGACATCCCGCGGGTTGCTTGGGGCGCGGCCCAGAAGGCCTAAGGCTCTTTAGCAGCGAGTTCGTGGACAGCGCCCGCCTCAAGCGGGCGCTTTCGTTTTGGGCGGGTTGTCCCCGCAGGACCCCCGCCATAGTTTCCGGCCCATGTCCTCCGCGCATCTGTCGATCAAACCCGTCCATATCGTCGGCGGCGGCCTCGCCGGCTCCGAAGCCGCCTGGCAGCTCGCACAGCGTGGCGTCCCCGCCGTGATCCACGAAATGCGGCCGATGCGCCAGACCGCCGCCCACAAGACCGATGGGCTCGCCGAGCTGGTCTGCTCGAATTCTTTCCGCTCCGACGACGCCGAGCAGAATGCCGTCGGGCTGCTGCACGCCGAAATGCGGCGGCTCGGCTCGCTGATCATGCAGTCGGCCGACGCCCATCAGGTGCCGGCCGGGGGCGCGCTGGCAGTCGATCGCGACGGCTTCTCCGGTGCGGTGTCCGATGCGCTTGCCAAGCATCCGCTGATTACCGTCGAGCGCGGCGAGATCTCCGTTCCGCCGCCGGAGTGGGACAGCGCCATTATCGCGACCGGCCCGCTCACCTCGCCCGATCTCGCCGCCGCCATTCGCGACAAGACCGGCGAGGACTCGCTTGCCTTCTTCGACGCGATCGCGCCGATCGTGCATCGCGACTCGATCGACATGGACAAGGCCTGGTTCCAGTCGCGTTACGACAAAGCGGGTCCTGGCGGCTCCGGCGCCGATTACATCAATTGCCCGATGACGCGCGAGCAATACGAGACGTTCGTCGCCGCGCTGATCGCCGGCGACAAGGTCTCGTTCCACGACTGGGAAGCGACCACGCCCTATTTCGACGGCTGCCTGCCGATCGAGGTGATGGCCGAGCGCGGCGTCGAGACGTTGCGCCACGGCCCGATGAAGCCGGTCGGCCTCACCAATCCGCACGACCCGCAGACCAAGGCCTACGCCGTCGTGCAACTGCGGCAGGACAACAAGCTCGGCACCTTGTTCAACATGGTCGGCTTCCAGACCAAGCTGAAGCATGGCGAGCAGGTCCGCATCTTCCGCTCCATTCCCGGCCTCGAGAACGCGGAGTTCGCGCGGCTCGGCGGCTTGCATCGCAACACATTTCTGAATTCGCCGAAATTGCTCGACGGCACGCTGCGGCTCGTCGCCGAGCCGCGGCTGCGCTTTGCCGGCCAGATCACCGGCTGCGAAGGCTATGTGGAATCGGCGGCAATTGGCGGACTGGTGGGACGGTTCGCAGCAGCAGAGCGATTGGGCGCACCGCTCGCCATGCCGCCACCGACCACGGCGCATGGCGCGTTGCTTGGCCACATCACCGGCGGCCATATCGAGACCATCGACAACGGTCCGCGCTCGTTCCAGCCGATGAACGTCAACTTCGGGCTGTTCCCGCCACTGGCGCGCGTGCCGACACTCGGACCTGACGGCAAGAAGCTACGCGGCCCGGAGAAAGCCGTCGCCAAGAAGCGCGCACTATGTCAGCGCGCACTTGCCGACATGGATGTCTGGATCGGCGGCGAGACGGCGCAAGCCGCCGAGTAACTAGCCGAAAATCCGCTGCGGGTTGCGCGCGGCGCGCCAGATGATCCACTGACGGCGCCAGAGCGGGAGCGACGTGTCGCGCCCGAACGATGGCCCGATCACCGCCGCCGGCAGCAACGCCGGCAGCGCCTGCTGCGGGATTTTCGACAACAGAGTGCGTGCCGCATCGAGATGGCCGCGCGCCTGCGTCGGGTCGTTCGCCTCCGCATAAGCGCGCGCCGCGCCGGCGTGATGTGCGATGTGGTCGACTGCCTCACCCTGACCGCCGAGCACCTGCGCCGCGAGCACGATAATCGCGCCGTAAACCGCATCGGCGAAGGCTTCGAGGTCGTCGATCTGCTCGTCGTATAGACGGCCGCCCCGCACATCGATCAGCGCGATCAGCCTGCCCGCCGGCACATCGTGTCGCGCCACGACGCCGAGCAGCGCCGCCGCGACCGGATTGGCCGCCGCCTCGCCATCCCGCTTGCGCTCCAGCACCTCGCGCCACCATTGCAGCCGGATTTCAGCGGCTATCGGCTCGCGTGCAACGGCCGGCACTCGCGCGATCTCGCGGTCGAATGCGTAAAGTGCATAGAGCGCATCCCGCTTGTCCGCCGGCGCGTAAAGCGACGCCCAGTAACGTTCCTTGTCGAATTCGGCGACCAGCCGCCGGCAGTGCTCGAACGCGCCGGCCGGCGCCATCAGGGCTTGTCGTCGGATGACGACAGCGAGTCACGCCCGGTGCCGACGCCGAGATAGATCAGGATCGGCGACGCAATGAACACCGACGTATAGGTGCCGACCAGCACCACGCCGAACATCATCGTTGCGGTGAACGAATGGATCGCCTGGCCGCCGAACAGCAGCAGCGCCAGCAGCGCCAGCGACACCGTGACGTGGGTAATGACCGAGCGCGACAGCGTCTGGTTGACCGAAGCGTTGAGCAGGTCCGGCATCGGCATCTTCTTGTAGCGCCGCAGCATCTCGCGAATACGGTCGTAAATGACGACCGTGTCGTTCAGCGAATAACCGAGAATGGTCAGCAGCGCCGCAATCGACGTCAGGTCGAAATCGATCTGCGCCAGCGACATGAAGCCGATCGTCAGCACAAGGTCGTGCACGTTTGCGATCATCGCGCCAAGCGCAAACTGCCACTCGAAGCGGAACCAGAGGTAAATCAGAATGCCCAGGATCGCGCACATGAGGCCGATCACGCCATAGGACAGCAACTCGCCCGACACGCGCGGACCGACCACTTCGACACGGCGATAGTCGACCGCATCGCCGAGCGCGCCACGCACCTTCTGCACAGCAACCTGCTGGGCGGCGTCACCGCCCGGCTGCTCGGCCAGACGGATCAGCACATCATTGGGCGCGCCAAACTGCTGGAGTTGAACCTCGCCGAGACCAAGACCGCCGAGCGTGGTGCGCATCTTGGCGATATCCGCCGGACCCGCCTTGCTCTGCACCTCCATCAGGGTGCCGCCGCGGAAGTCGATGCCGAAATTCAGGCCGTGGTAGAAATACAGCAGCATCGCCACGATCGACAGCAGCGCCGAGATCGGGAAACTGATGCGCCGGAAGCGCATAAAGTCGAATTTGGTGTCGTCCGGGACGATGCGGAGGAGCTTCACAGGGAAATCCTAAATCGGCACGTGCTGCGGTCTGCGCCATCGCACCCAGGTGGCGACAATCAGCCGTGTCAGCGTGAAAGCGGTAAAGACCGTGGTGATGATGCCGATGCCCAGCGTCACGGCGAAGCCGCGCACCGGGCCGGTGCCGATGTAGAACAGCACCGCGGCAGCGATGAAGGTGGTGATGTTGGAGTCGAGAATGGTCGCCAGCGCGCGGCTGAACCCGGCGTCGATCGCGTTGATCGGCGAGCGGCCATGCCGCACCTCTTCGCGGATGCGCTCGTAAATCAGCACGTTAGAGTCGACCGCGATACCGACGGTGAGCACGATCCCGGCGATGCCGGGCAGCGTCAGCGTTGCATTAAGAAGCGACAGCACGCCGAAGATCATCGCCACGTTGATGGCGACCGCGATGTTGGCGAACAGGCCGAACAGGCCGTAGGTCACCAGCATGAAGACAATGACCATCGCTGCGCCGACATAAGACGACAGCTTGCCTTTCTCGATCGAGTCCTGCCCGAGACCGGGACCGACGGTGCGCTCTTCGATGATGGTTAGTGGCGCCGGCAGCGCGCCGGCGCGCAACAGGATCGCGAGATCGTTGGCGCTCTGCACGGTGAAATTGCCGGAAATCTGGCCGGAGCCGCCGGTGATCGGCTCGCGGATCACCGGCGCCGAAATCACCTCGTTGTCGAGCACGATGGCGAACGGCTTGCCGACATTTTCCTGCGTCGCCTGTGCAAACTTGCGCGCGCCGGAAGTATTGAACTTGAAGTTGACGATCGGCTCGTTGGTGCGCTGGTCAAATCCGGCCTGCGCATCGGTCAGATCGCCGCCCGACACCACCACGCGCTTTTCGATCAGGTAAGGTTCATGCCCCTTGGTGCCCGGCAAAATTTCGGAATCCGGCGGCGCGCGGGTCTGCTGCGCCTGCTCGACGGTCATCGACTGGTCGACCATCCGGAAATCGAGCTTGGCCGTCTTGCCGAGCAATTCTTTCAGCCGTGTCGGATCCTGGAGGCCCGGCATCTGCACTAGAACGCGATCCGAACCTTGCCGCTGGATCAGGGGTTCGACGGTGCCAAGCTCATTGACGCGGCGTTCGATGATCTGGATCGACTGCTGGACGGCGGAGCGGATGTATTCGTTGATCGCCGGTTGCGTGACAGTCAGCCGATAGAGGCCGCCGGCCTCCTCCGAGATATCGACGCTATAGGCGCTGGTCGTGCCGAACACGCTCCCGACCGGCTGCGCGATCGTCTGCAACTTGGCTCGCGCGTCCGACGAGTTGGCGCCTTCACGAATCCGGACCTCGACACTGTTGCCGCGAACGACGAGACCCGTGTAGCCGATACGCGCATCGCGCAGCACGCGGCGAACGTCGTCGCGCAGCGCCTCAAGCTTTTCCTTGCGCACCGCAGCGGTGTCGACTTCGAGCAGGATGTGCGAGCCGCCCTGCAGGTCCAGGCCCAGCACGACGTGACGCTGCGCCCATTTCGGCCAGCTATCGACGACCTTCTCGGGGAAAAAATTCGGGACCGCGCAAAGGCAGACGACGAACGCCGTCAGCACAATCGCTAGCGCCCGCCATCGCGTGAAATAAAGCATGATCCTCGATACCGGCCGGTTGCGAAGCCTTAAGCGGCTGCGCCTTCCTTGACGGGCTCACCTTTGCTGCGCACTTCGGCGATCATTCCGCGGCTCTGCCGCACGCGGACATCGTCGGCGATCTCAATTTCGATCTCGTTGTCGTCCACGACCTTTGCAACACGGCCGATCAGCCCGCCATTGGTGACAACGGTGTCGCCGCGGCGCACGTTCTTCACCATCTCCTGATGCGCCTTCACCCGCTTCTGCTGCGGCCGCAGGATCAGGAAATACATGATGACGAAGATCAGTGCGAACGGCAGCAGTTGGGTGATCATTTCGCCCCCGCCGAACAACGAGCCGGGGGTCTGGGCGAAAGCAGGCGTAATGAACATTGATTGGTCCTCTCGTGGCGTCTCGCCGCCGGTGTTCCCTTTGTCCGGCTGCGGCGTCCGATTTTCGCGCGGACTATAGCGGGCAGCGCCTCAATTGCAACGATGCGGCCTTGGATGAAAGCCTTGTTTTCATGGCGATTCCGGCCGATCAGCTTGCGGGTGCGACGGCGGGCCGCTAAGAGCAAGCCGCCGATGGTGGTTATGCGTATGCCGAAATCAAAGTCAAAATCCGCAAAAAAGACTCCGAAAAACTCCGCTCCCGCAAATTCCGCTGCCGATCGCGCGGTGCTGGAGCGCATCGCGAACGCGCTTGAGCGGCTGGCACCGCGTGCGCTGACATTGCCGGATTTTAATGCGGCGGACGCATTTGCCTGGCAGCCGGACGGCCACCGCCTCATTCCGGTGCCGCACGTCAACCGCGTCGAGATGTCGCTGCTCAAGGGCATCGACCGCATGCGCGATGTGCTGATGGACAACACCGAGCGCTTTGCCAAGGGGCTGCCCGCCAACAACGCCCTGCTCTGGGGCGCGCGCGGCATGGGCAAGTCGTCGCTGGTCAAGGCGTCGCATGCCGCCGTCAACGCGATGCTGCGCAAGGATGGCAAGAAGGCGGCACTCAAGCTTGTCGAAATTCATCGAGAGGACATCGAAAGCCTGCCCGACCTGATGACGATGATGCGGCCGTTGCCGTACCACTTCATCGTGTTCTGCGACGACCTGTCGTTTGACGGCGACGATACGTCCTACAAGTCGCTGAAAGCCGTACTGGATGGCGGCATCGAAGGCCGGCCGGACAACGTGATATTCTACGCAACGTCGAACCGCCGCCATCTGATGTCGCGCGACATGATGGAAAATGAGCGGTCGACCGCGATCAATCCGGGCGAGACCGTCGAGGAAAAGGTGTCGCTGTCGGATCGGTTCGGCCTGTGGCTCGGCTTCCACCGCTGCAGCCAGGACGAGTTCCTCGCGATGGTCGAGGGCTATGTGAAGAACTACAAAATCCCGGTCGCCGCCGACGATTTGCGCCGCGAAGCACTGGAATGGGCGACCACGCGCGGCTCGCGCTCCGGCCGCGTCGCCTGGCAATACATCCAGGATTTAGCGGGACGCCTCGGCGTCGCGCTACGCGATTAGCCGTTATTGCCGCCGCTGAGATATTTGGTCGGATCGACCGGCGTCGAACCCTTGCGGATCTCGAAGTGCAGTTGCGGCGATGAGACGTTGCCGGTCTGGCCGGCGCGCGCGATCGTCTGTCCGCGCTTGACCGTGTCGCCACGCTTCACCATCAGCTCGCTCGCATTGGCATAGGCCGACACGTAGCCGTTCGAGTGGCGCACGAGAACGAGATTGCCGTAACCTTTAAGCTCGTTGCCGGCGTAAGCAACCACGCCATCTTCAGCCGCCTTCACCGGCGTCCCCTCCGGCACCGCGAGATTGATGCCATCGTTCTGTGCGCCGGCGGCGCGGCTGCCGAATGCCGAAATGATGCGGCCGTGCACCGGCCAGCGGAAGGACGGCATTGCGCCGGTCGGCTCCGCCTTCGCCGCATTCTCCTGATGAACCGGACCCTCGGTGGCGACGCGCGCGTTCTCGGTTGCCGGAACGGTGGCAACCGGCGCGGCCGGCGCCGCGGAGGCGACCTGTGTCTCGGACTGTGCGGGCTTCTGCGCGACGTGCTGCGGCTGCTGTGCAACCTGTGGCTTGGCGGCTTGCGGCGCCGCCGGCTGTTTCACCTGCGCGATATGACGGCCCGGCACCGTAATCCGGTCACCGATCGCGACTTTCGTGAATGGCTTGATGTTATTGGCCTTGGCGAGCGAGCTCAGGCTGACGTGATATTTGCGCGAGATCGCCATCAGCGTCTCGCCTGCCGCGACAACGTGAACATTGTCGCTCGCGGGCGCGGATTGCGGCGGCGCAACGACGGGTGCCGGATGCGTAGCGGCCGCAGCAGCAACACGCGCCGGCGCCGGTTGCGGGCGCGACGCAGTGGCGCTCGACACATAGCGCGGAATGACAAGCCGCTGGCCGGGGCGGATCGACGACGGATCGCTGATATTGTTGGCCTGCATGATGGCGGATGCCGGCACGCCGTACTTGCGGCCGATCGCCTCGATATTGTCCTCGGAGCCGACCACCACCGGGGTGCCGCCCTCCCAGGTCCAATGCCCGGCGAGCGGCGTTGCGACCGACCCGGTGATATCCTGCGAATTGGTTTGCGGCTGCGCCGGACGATAGGTGCCCAGCCCGCCCGCCCCCTGCGAAACACCACCCGAGGCGACGGTTTGCGGGCGGCTCGGCGCCGGCAGCGGCGCCCGGGAAATCTGCGACGTCGGCGCGCGCGGCGAGACCGAGCCGGTCACCTCCTGCGAGGGACGCGACGCGCTGTCATAATTGAACGGGTTGTTGACCTCGAAGCGCCCGGAGTCCGAGCAAGCGGCAAGCCCGATTGCGGCGATGGCGATTGCGACAGCGCGCGCTGAAATCCGCGCGCGGGACGACACAACAGACGCGGGCATGCGGTTACTCACACATTACGCAACAACACTGACATTTGAATAAACACTGTCGGAGTAAATAAGGTTTTAAGTTTTGCGAGACAGTGCGCGGACGGGGTGAGTCTGGCCGAAAAGCCACACTTTTCGGGTCGTCGGCGGACTGAACCGGCAGCATTCGACCTTAACGGTCAGAGCTCGCGGGCTTGCCCGGGCAGCAATGGGACGAAGCGGACGCCGATCAGGCTCTCACGCGTCAAGTCGGCCGCGGTCCTGGTGAGCTTCACAATATATTGTGGGCCGTTATGCGGGCCGACCGGTAACACCATCACACCGCCCTCGCCCAACTGATCGACCAGCGTCTGCGGCACGTCCTCGGCGGCCGCCGTCACCAGAATGCGGTCGAATGGGGCGCGGTCCGGAACTCCGGCGAGGCCGTCGCCGACGATCACTTCGACATTGTCGTAACCGAGATCGCGCAGCCGCCCGCGCGCCTGCTCGGCCAAGGTGCGGTAGCGTTCGATGCTCAGCACTTCGCGCGCGAGGCGTGACAGCACCGCGGCCTGATAGCCGGACCCGGTTCCAACCTCGAGCACGCGATGATGCGGCAGCAGGCCGAGTTGCTCGGTCATGTAGGCGACCACATAAGGCTGGCTGATGGTCTGGCCGCAGTCGATCGGCATCGCGTGATCGGCATACGCGTTGCCGGCCATCTCGCGCGAGACGAAGCGCTCGCGCGGCACCTCGTCCATCGCTCGCAGCACCGCCTGATCCGCGATGCCGCGGCGGCGCAGCGTGAGCAGAAATTGCATCCGCTCGTCGTTTTTTGTGGACTGCGTGCTCAAGGGTCACCCCGAGTAAATCGTAGTGTAAGGCCGCCCCTTGAGTCTGGGAACTGCCGACGGCTCCAGCCGTTCCCCCGTGGCCGCGCCGGGCCGCATTGACATCGCGCCGCCCGTCGCCGAAAAAGCCAACCGCTGGCGGGGAATAGGGCGGACCAACGGTGAATGCAGAAGCTGGCGGCTCAATGCCGCTGGACGGACCGATGCCGAATGCACGCCTGCTGATCGTCGAGGACGAATACCTGATCCGCCTCCTGCTGGAGGACATGCTGGTTGAGTTCGGCTGCTCGATCGCGGCGGTAGCGTCCAATCTCGAGGACGGCAAGAAGGCCGCACAAACCGCGCAGATCGATCTCGCCATCCTGGACGTGAACATCGACGGCGAGCAGGTGTTCCCGATCGCCGACATCTTGCGCGGCCGCAAGCTGCCGTTTGTCTTCATCACCGGCTATGGCGCGCGCGGCCTGCCCGACCATTATCGCGACGCGCCGACCTTGCAGAAGCCGTTCCAGATGCAGGATCTGCAGGCAATCCTCGCGCGGGCGTTGCCGGGCGCTTAGCCGAGCTCGCCGGCCAGCAGCGTCATGAACGGCTCGTCGGTCAGATCGAGCCGCAGCGGCGTCACCGCGATCTTCTTTTCCGCGAGCGCACGCATGTCGGTGCCGGGCCGCGTCCCGCTGATCTGCCGCTCGAACGCCACCCAGAAATACGGATTTCCGCGTCCGTCGATCCGTGAATCGATGCGCAGCAACTCCTGATCGCGCTTGCCCTGCGCGCAGATCGCCATCCCCGCCACTTCGTCGGGCAGGCAATCCGGAAAGTTGATGTTGACCAGCACATCGGTCGGAATGCCGAGCTTGAGCACGCGACGGATCAGGTCCGGCCCGTGCCTCACCGATGTCTCCCACAGCGGCGCGTCGCGGGTCGCTGCGCTGAACGCCTGCGACAGCGCGAACGACGGCACGCCGAGCGTGGTGCCCTCCATCGCGCCGGCGACGGTGCCCGAGTAAGTGACGTCCTCGGCGGCGTTGCGGCCGCGATTGACGCCGGACAGCACGAGGTCCGGCTTTTGCTTCATGATGTGGCGAATGCCCATGATGACACAGTCGGTCGGCGTGCCGCGCACCGCGTAGCGTTGCGTGTCGACTTCGCGAAGCCGCAGCGGGTCGTTCAGCGACAGCGAATGCGACACGCCCGATTGATCGGTCTCCGGCGCCACGATCCACACGTCGTCCGACAATGCACGCGCGATCTTCTCGCAGGCCTGCAAGCCCGGCGCGTGAATGCCGTCGTCATTGGTGATGAGAATGCGCATTACGATTTCGCGATCACTTTCACGCCGCCCATATACGGCGCCAGTGCGTCCGGCACGGCGATCGAGCCGTCCGCCTGCTGGTAGGTTTCCATCACCGCGATCAGCGCGCGACCGACCGCGACGCCAGAGCCGTTGAGCGTGTGCACGAACCGCGGCTTGCCGTCCTTGCCACGGAAGCGCGCATTCATGCGCCGCGCCTGGAAGTCGCCGCACACCGAGCACGACGAGATCTCGCGGAACATGTTCTGTCCCGGCAGCCAAACCTCGATGTCGTAAGTCTTTTGCGAGGCAAAGCCCATGTCGCCGGTGCAGAGCGTGACGACACGATAATGCAGATCGAGCTTCTTCAGGACTTCCTCGGCGCAATTCAGCATGCGCTCGTGTTCTTCTTTCGATTTCTCCGGCGTCGTGATCGACACCAGTTCGACCTTGGTGAACTGATGCTGGCGGATCATGCCGCGGGTGTCCTTGCCCGCCGCGCCAGCCTCGGCACGGAAGCATGGCGTGCAGGCGGTGTAGCGCCGCGGCAGCGTGTCTTCTTCGACGATGGACTCGCGAACGAGATTGGTCAGCGGCACTTCGGCGGTGGGGATGAGCCAAAGTCTATCGTTCACACTAACCACTGGGCGATCTCGGCCCCGCGAGAACGTTATCGAAAATCTTCGATCTTTTTGTAGAAGATCAAATCGCTTCTTGGTTTCCGGCTCCTTGAACTCAACATCAAAATACCCACCGTCCACCGACTTTGGAGCTCCCTCGTAAGGGGAGCGCAGCAAGGCGACTTCAGTTCCGAATTGGTCATCTTCAAACTTCGGCAACTGCGCGGTGCCGAACATCGTCTCGTCGCGCACCAATATCGGCGGGTTCACTTCCGTATAATTATGCGGCGCACTGGTATGCACATCGAGAAAGAATTGACCGAGCGCGCGTTCGAGCCGCGCCAGCCCCTTCTGCAACACGACAAAGCGCGCGCCGGATAATTTGGCCGCCAGCTCGAAATCCATCTGGCCGAGCGCTTCGCCTAATTCGAAATGCTGCTTCGGCGCAAAGGTGTAATCGCGCTTCTTGCCCCAGACGCGATATTCGACGTTATCGTGCTCGTCTTTACCGTCCGGCACTTCATCGAGCGGCGTGTTCGGAATCTGCGCGAGTTCTCGCTCCAGTGCAGCCGACGCCTCTTTCTCTTTTGCTTCGAGATCGGGAATGGACGTCTTAAGCTCCGCAACTTCCGCCATCAGCTTCTGCGCGGTCGCCTCGTCCTTCTTCGCCTTAGCCTGGCCGATTTCCTTCGACGCCGAATTGCGGCGCGCCTGCGCCTGCTCAAGCTTGGTAATGAGCGCGCGGCGCTCCTCGTCGAGCTTGATCAGCTTTGCTGACAGCGGTGCGAGCTCGCGCCGCGTCAGGCCGCGGTCGAACGCATCCGGGTTGTCACGAATCCATTTGATGTCGAACATGGCTGGTTCTTAGCGTCATTCCATGACGCCGAAAAGCCGCGCGGGCTTATTCCGCCGGCTTGGTCGCGGCGTCATCGGCCGGCGGCGCGTTCTTGGCGGCCTCTTCCGCCGCCTTCTCCCGCGCCGCCCGCTTCTCGACGATCTTCACCGACCAGATCGAGCCCTCGAACAGCAGCAGCAGCGGCACGGCGAGCGACAACTGGCTGATGACGTCCGGCGGGGTGAGCACCGCGGCAATGATGAATGCGCCGACGATGAAATAGCGCCGCCAGTTGCGAAGCTGCTCAGACGTGATGACGCCGATACGGCCGAGCAGCGTCAGCACCACCGGAAGCTGGAACGCCGCGCCGAACGCCAGCACCAAAGTCATCATCAGCGACAGGTATTCGCCGACCTTCGGCATCAGCGCGATGGTCGCTTCGTTCTCGGTGCCGGGCTGCTGCATGTGCAGCGAGAATCGGATCAGCATCGGGAACACGAGGAAATAAACGCACAGCGCGCCGAGCGTGAAGAAGAATGGCGTGGCGAAGAGATAAGGCAGAAACGCCTTGCGCTCTTTCTTGTAGAGGCCCGGCGCGACGAACATGTAGACCTGTGACGCAACGATCGGGAACGACAGGAACGCCGCGCCGAACATCGCCAGCTTGATCTGCGTGATGAAGTATTCGAGCAGCGCCGTGTAAATAAACTTCGAGTTCTCCGGTCCCGCCACCAGCACGAACGGCCACACCAGCACGTTGTAGATCTGCTTGGCGAACACGAAGCATAGCGCAAACATCGCAGCGAACGCGATCAGCGCCTTGATGAGCCGCGAGCGCAGCTCGATCAGGTGATCCATCAAGGGCGCTTTGCTGGCCTCGATGTCGTCGTGGCTCATCGTCAGCCCGCCTTCTTCTCAGGCTCGGCAGCGGCTTCGACCGGCGATGGCGGCGCCGGCAGCGGCGTCGGCTCGGCCGGCGGCGCTACCTCGACGGGTGTCGTCTCCACCGGTGTCACTTCGGCCGCACTCTCGCTGACGACACGATCGATCTCGCTACTCGCCTTGGCGTCGGCAACGGGGTCGATGTTGCCGATGTCGGTCGCCGACTTGCTGAGATCGTCCAACTCCTTGCGCACGTCGGCCATTTCCGCCTCGCGCATCGCTTCCTGGAACTGGCCCTGGAATTCGTTCGCCATGCGGCGGACCTTGCCGAGCGACTGCCCGACCATGCGCAGCACACCGGGCAATTCTTTCGGCCCGATCGCGATCAGCGCGACCACGCCGATCACGACGAATTCGCTCCAGCCGATGCCGAACATGGGGATTCAACTCCACCCGCGCTGCGTCAGGGCGGTCACCTTGCGCAGGTTGCCTGACACTGGCCGCAGCCGATTACGAGTCGGCGCGCGCCTTGGTGTCGGCGGCATTCGCCGCCGGCGCTTGCGCACTGTGATTGATCGTCTTCGGATCGGTCTTCGGCGGCGTATCGTCTTCCGCCATGCCCTTCTTGAAGGCCTTGATGCCGCCGGCGACGTCACCCATCAGGTCGGAAATCTTGTTGCGGCCGAACAGCAGCAGGACGACCACAATCACGATCATCCAGTGCCAAATGCTCAACGAACCCATCACCAATCTCCCGCAGCGTTAAGCCGCTGTTGTCCCGTCTGTTTTGTCCAGAAACGTGACCTGAACCTAGGCTCGGCCCGGGGCAAAAACAAGGATTTCTCCGCCGGCCAAATGCAGGCAAAGGGCCGCAGCGCCATAAGAAATCGCCCGCGTTTACCCTATTTCAGCGCGAAGCCAGCCGAAGCTACTTCTCTTCGATCCGCTCCGGCGGCGGGCCAAGCGACAGATCGAGATCGCTCGGCTCGAGCGGATCCTCGTCCTCGCGCAGTGCGTTGTCGTCGGAGGGAACCGGCACGGCGAACTCCGGCGGCAGCCGCGGGTCGAGCAGGCCCGCGCCGCGCAGTTCCTCAAGACCGGGCAGATCGCCGACTTCTTCGAGACCGAAATGCTCGAGGAATTTCTCGCTGGTGCCGTAAGTGAGCGGCCGGCCCGGCGCCTTGCGACGGCCGCGCAGCCTTACCCACCCGGTTTCCATCAGGACGTCGAACGTGCCGGGCGACGCCGCGACGCCGCGGATTTCTTCTACCTCGGCGCGAGTGACCGGCTGGTGATACGCGATGATCGCCATCGTCTCGACCGCGGCGCGAGAGAGCTTCTTGGTTTCCTTGGTGAACTTGGTGAGCAGCCACGACAGGTCGGACGCGGTGCGGAAAGTCCACTTCTTGCCGACCCGGACGAGATTAACGCCGCGGGAGTCGTATTCCGCCTTCAGTTGCATCAACGCGTCGCGCACGTTCACGCCGTTGGGCAAGCGCCGCGCAAGCTGCGCTTCGTCGAGCGGCGTCGCGGCCGCGAACAGCAACGCTTCCAGCAGGCGCAGCTCTTCGGCGCGCGCCTTCGGTTCCGGCGTCTTGTCGTCGTTATCTTGGTCGTCGTTTTTCACGATCACCAGCTTCTTTGCCGCACTCGGCATCGAGCTCTCCTCCACATGCGAAAACCTTACCCGCCTTGCGCGGCGGGCGTGGCCTCGACAACAGCCTGACCGGCGCCCACCCCGACGCGCTTACGCATGAACAGAGGCGCGAATGCCTGTCTTTGATGTATCTCCGCTTCGCCCTCGCGCACAAGTTCGAGCGCGGACGCGAAGGACGACGCCACGACGGTGGCCGTCATCGACGGATCGACCAGATAGGTCAAAAGATATTCGTCGACCCGGGTCCAATCCGCCGTCTGTCCGATCAGCCGCTCCAGCGCCGCGCGCGCTTCGGCGAGTGACCACGCCTTGCGCTTGGCGAAGCGCACGCGCGCCAGCGTCGAATGCTGGCGCTGCACAGTATAGGCGGTGAGCAGGTCGTAGAGCGTGGCCGACCACTCTGCGTTCTTGACCTCTTCGATCGGCTCCGGCGCGCCGCGGCCGAACACGTCGCGGTCGTATTGCGGACGGCCCATGAGCTGCGCCGCCACATTGCGGAAAGCTTCGAGCCGCCGCAGCCGATGCGCCAACGCCAGCGCCATATCCTCTGCTGTCTGGCCGCCCTCTTCCGCCGTGCGCGGCAAAAGCAGCCGCGACTTGAGATAAGCAAGCCAGGCCGCCATCACGAGGTAATCGGCCGCGAGCTCGAGGCGCAGCTTGCGCGCCGCCTCGATGAACTGGAGATATTGATCGGCCAGCGCGAGGATCGAAATCTTCGACAGGTCGACCTTCTGCGTGCGGGCCAGCATCAGCAGCAGGTCGAGCGGCCCCTCGAAGCCCTCGACATCGACCACCAGCGCCGGATCGCTCGAAGCGCGCTCGTCCGTCAAAGTCTGCGCGATGGCGCTGTCGAAATCGGCCTCGGTGACCGTTTCGGACGGCGGCGCATTGTCCTGCGAGGCTTGCGGCTCGTTGTCGCTCATGCCACCGCCTCCCCGGCCTTCCAGACCGGCGCCAGCATGTCCTCGAACACGCGACGTCCGGCCACGGCATCGAACTCGCTCGGCGTTTCGCGCGCGGCCAAGGCGGCCCCGGCACGCCGCGCGGCTTCGCCTGACAGGCGCGGCACGCTGGCAGCGACCTCCTGCATCTCGTCGAGCTTGCCGTTGCAATGCAGGACGACGTCGCAACCGGCCGCAATCGCCGCCTTGCTGCGTTCGCCGATCGTGCCCGACAGGGCACCCATTGAAACGTCGTCGCTCATCAAGAGCCCTTCAAACCCAATGAATCCACGAATCACTTCGCCCACCATTGTGGCCGAAGTCGTGGCTGGATGCGCTGCATCAATCGCGGAAAACACAACATGTGCAGTCATTCCAAGGGGAAGCCGCGCCAACGGCCGGAACGCCGCGAAGTCAGTCGCCTCCAAAGTTCCACGATCGGCCTCGACCGTCGGCAGGCTCTTGTGGCTGTCGGCGGTGGCGCGGCCGTGACCGGGCAGATGCTTGAGGACCGGCAGCACGCCGCCATTCATCAGACCGCGCGCATGCGCGCCGGCCAGCACCGCCACCTTGTCCGGCCGGTCGCCATAGGCGCGATCGCCGATTACCGGATCCGCCTCGGATACCGGAATGTCGGCGCAAGGCAGGCAGTCGACGTCGATCCCGAGTGGTTGCAGATCGGCTGCGAGCAAGCGTCCGCCGAGCCGAGCGGCGGCCAAGCCGGCCGCCGGGTCGCGCTCGTAGAGACGGTCGAATGCTTGTGCCGGCGGGTAGACCGGCCAATTCGGTGGGCCGAGCCGCTGCACACGCCCGCCTTCCTGGTCCACTAAAACCGGCACGTGGCGTCCAAGGACAGAACGGAAAGATGACGTAAGTTCAGTAACCTGTTTCGGGTCGCTGATATTTCGCTTGAAGAGGATCATCCCCCACGGATCGGCCTCGCGGAGAAAGGCCTCCTCGTCGGACGACAACTCTAGGCCAACGATGCCGGTGATGAATGCGCGCGGCGCCATGGGCCGCCGCTTACCGCGCGATTGCGCGCAGGGTCAAGGCAAGCGGCGCTAAATCCTCTGGATGTCGCGCTAATTCTTCTGAATGAGGCAACTGCCGCCGGCCGACTTCAGGCTCTGGCAGAGCGCCACCGCGTCGCTGCCATCGGCAAATGGCCCCACCAGCGCGCGGTAGTAGATGCCTTTGCTGCCGAGATCGGCGCGGCGAATGATCGGCTGGCGGCTGCCAAGCTGGCTCGGATATTTCGCCTGTAGCGCGCGGAACGCAGCCTGTGCTTCAGCCTCGCTGCGCTGGGACGAAATCTGCACGGCATATTGCCCGGCGGCGCTGGCTGCGGGTGCCGGACTACGCGCCGGCGGCGGCACCGATGCGGTGCGCACGGGCACGGCCGGCGCAGGCGCGGCGTTCGGGCTCAATGACAACGGCGCATTACGCGGCGGCGGCGCCTGGTGGACAGGCGCGGCGCGCGCCACCGGCGCTTCCGCGTCGGCGGTTGCAACTTGTGGCGCGCTGGCCAGGCGCTGTGGAGGAGCCGCGCGCGGTTGTGGCGCAGTTGGCGGCGCTTGTGCCGCTTGCGGCTGTGGTGGCGTCTGCGCCTGCTCCGGCGACATCGGCTGATCCGGCCGAATTGCTATCGTATGAATCTTCTTGGGCTGGTCGGCGGATGCGACCGCTCCACTGCCCGCAGTCATGGGCTGGGCAGCGGGAAGCGCGTTCGGGAATGCCACCGCTTGCGGCGCCTTGTTGATGTCGAGCGGCCGCTCCTCGCGCGAGACAATCTTCTCGCCACTGCTGCGTTCACCGACCCGATCGTAAATCAGCTTGTTCGATTGCTCGGATTTGGTCGGCGGCACAACTTTGGACGGCGTGACGTCAGCCTTGATGACGGGCGGCGGCGAGCTGCCGGACGAGCCGAACAGTGCGCGATAACCGACGGCGCCGGCCGTGCCGACAACGGCCAGCGCGGCCACGGCCGCAATGGCGAGAATGCCGAGGCGGCGACGCGACGCCGGCGGCGGCACATCGTCATAGGGCTGGTCGTTTTGGTACGCGCCATCCTGATAATACGGATCGCTGTCATATTGAGAGACAGGTTCGGCGTACCCTGCCTGGCTATGATCCGCATGGACGTCAGCGTGCTGGTCATATGCCTGCTGCGGATACGGCTGCGGCGCCCAATCCTGCTGCGAATGTTGAGCCGGTTGCTGTTGAGCTGGCTGCTGCTTGCGGCCGAATTCAGCGAATGGGTCGTTCTGGCCGATCAAACGCGCGAGCTCCGCAAGAGGATCGCTCCCCTGCGCGGTCTTCATTGACTCATGCGCGTATTCGTTGGAGCGATATGCTCGCTGAGTATGATCGTCCGCCATTCAGTCCCCGGTGTAGCGGTCCGCAATTCGCCGGTCAGCCGCGGTGACGCTATCGCATTTCCGACGGCGCTTCGACTCCGAGCACAGCAAGGCCAGAAGCCAGCACGGTGACGATCCCCTGCACCAGTGCGAGGCGCGCCGCGGTCAGTTCTCGATCATTCTGGATAATGAAGCGTAAATGAGGCAAGTCCTTTCCGCGCGTCCATTGGGCGTGGAATTCGCTTGCAAGTTCATAAAGATAGAAAGCGACACGGTGCGGCTCATGCGCCAAAGCCGCCGCTTCGATCAATCGCGGGTAAAGCGCGATGGCGCGCATCAAGGAAAGTTCCCCGGCGTCGGTGAGTCGAGAAAGTTCCGCCTTCACCAGCCACGCAGCGCGGGCCTTCGCATCGAGCGGAAGATCGGGAACGTCCGCGCGCGCGTTGCGAAACACCGACTCGCCGCGCGCGTGACCGTACTGGACGTAGAACACCGCATTGTCGCGCGACTGCTCGATCACCTTGGCAAGATCGAAATCGAGCACCGCGTCGTTCTTGCGGTAGAGCATCATGAAGCGAACGGCGTCGCGGCCGACTTCGTCGACCACTTCGCGCAACGTAACGAAATCGCCCGAGCGCTTCGACATTTTCACCGGCTCGCCGGCGCGCAGCAATTTCACAAGCTGCACGATCTTGACGTCGAGCGCAGCTTCGTTGGCGCTGACAGCCTTCACCGCCGCCTGCATCCGCTTGATGTAGCCGCCGTGATCGGCGCCCCACACATCGATCATGTTGCGGAAGCCGCGGTCGTATTTCGACTTGTGGTAGGCGATGTCGGAGGCAAAATACGTGTAGCTGCCATCCGATTTCTTCAGCGGACGGTCGACGTCGTCGCCGAAATCCGTCGAACGGAAAAGCGTCTGCTCGCGGTCTTCGTAGTCCTCGACCGGTGCGCCTTTTGGCGGTGGCAGGCGGCCCTCATAGACTTCGCCCTGATCTCGCAACGATGCGATGGTGTCCGCGACCTGATCTTTGCCGCCATCGATCAGCGAGCGCTCCGAGAAGAAGACATCGTGGCGCACGTTGAGTGCCGCGAGATCCTCGCGGATCACATCCATCATCATGTCAATGGCCTTGCGGCGCGCGACCGGCAGCCATTCGTCATCCGGCTTCTGCTTCAGCGCGTGGCCATATTCGGCCGCCAGCGCGGCGCCGACCGGCTTGAGATAATCGCCCGGATAAAGGCCATCGGGGATCCCGCCGATATTTTCGCCGAGCGCCTCGCGGTAACGCAGAAAAGCCGAACGTGCGAGCACGTCGACCTGTGCGCCGGCGTCATTGATGTAATACTCGCGCGTGACGTCGAAGCCGGCGAACTTCAGCAGGGTTGCAAGCGCATCGCCGAACACCGCGCCGCGGCCGTGCCCGACGTGCATCGGCCCGGTCGGGTTGGCCGAGACGTATTCGACATTGACCTTTTCATTCTTGCCGATGCCGCTTGCGCCATAGCGCGCGCCCTGCTCCAGCACCGCCCGCAGCTCATCGATCCACGCCGACGGCTTGAGCGTCAGATTGATAAAGCCTGGACCGGCGATATCGACCTTCTCGACCAGCGCATCTGCGCGCAGCTTTTCAGCAATCGCTTCGGCAAGCTCGCGCGGCTTTTTGCCTGCATCTTTTGCCAGCACCATCGCCGCGTTGGTCGCCATGTCACCATGGGTCTTGTCGCGCGGCGGCTCGACCACCACGCGCGATTGATCGACCGGACCGAGCACGCTTGCGGTGGCGGCGTTCACCCGCGCGAGCATCTCAGCGAACAGGTGCTTGGGTTGATTATTCGTCGGCATTTGTGCGTTGCGGCTAACGTAGTTTTCCGGCGTAGTCAAAGCTTCCTTGCAACGTGATGAAGGCTGGACACGCCCGTCACCGCAGCTCCGGCGTATTCGAGAAATATCTGGCGTGCTCGATCAATGCATAGCGATCCGTCATCCCGGCCACGTAATCGGCAATACGCCGCATGCGGCTCAACTCATCATTGTCGGACAGCCCCTCGCCCCACCCGGATGGAAGATCGTCCGGCGCGGCCGCGTAATGGCCGAATAGATCGCGCAGCACGCGTTCGGCATCGGCCATGATCCGCATGACGCGCGAATGCCGATACATCCGCGGATAGAGAAAGCCCTTGATCCCCTTGTCTGCTGCTTCCATTGCGCTGGAAAATCCGATCACCGGCGCACTCGCGGTGCGGATGTCGGCGGTGGCGCGCGGTTTGAGGTCGTTGAGCCGGCGGCCGCTCTCCGCGATCACGTCTTCGATCATGCGGGTGATGAGACGGCGTACCAGCTCGTGCGCCCGACGCGCCGGTTCGAGATCGGGATAAGCGCCATCGATCTCGCGCAAGATGTCGCCGATCAGCGGCACCTCGCCAACATCGCTAAACCCAAACAGCTCCGCCCGCAGGCCGTCGTCGATATCGTGCGCGTCGTAGGCGATGTCGTCGGCAAGCGCCGCCACCTGCGCCTCGGCGCTGGCAAAACTCCACAACTCGAGATCGCTTCGTTTTTGATACGTCTGGATCGCGGTCGGAATGCCGCTGTCGCGATAGCGGCCGATTGGCCGGCCCGCGTGATCGGTCAGGGGACCGTTGTGCTTGACCAGCCCTTCCAGCGTTTCCCAAGTCAGGTTGAGGCCGTGAAATTGCGCGTAGTGGCGCTCCAACTCGGTGACGACACGCAACGCCTGCGCATTGTGGTCGAAACCGCCGTGCGATTTCAGGCACTCATCGAGTGCACGTTCGCCGGCGTGACCGAACGGCGGATGGCCGAGATCGTGCGCCAGCGCCAACGCTTCGCTCAGATCCTCGTCGAGCCCGAGCGCGCGCGCCAGCGAGCGCGCAATCTGCGCCACCTCCAGCGTGTGCGTGAGCCGCGTGCGGAAATGATCGCCCTCGTGGAAGATGAAGACCTGCGTCTTGTGCGCCAGCCGCCGGAACGCGGTGGAATGGATGATGCGGTCGCAATCGCGCCGGAAATCGCTGCGGGTCGCGCTTGGCGGCTCGGCATAGAGCCGGCCGCGGCTTTGCGAGGGGTCGGCGGCAAAAGGCGCCCGGGGCGGTGCCGTATCGATAGCCATAGCGTGCGTTTCCGCGCTTTCCGGTGAATTGACCTTGCCGACCGGCGCACCTAACTATCCTTCAAGGCATCTGCCAATAGAAGGCCCAGCATGACCGAAGGCGTAACCGTCAGCGAACGCGCCGCCCGCAGGATCAACGAGATTCTCAAGGGCGAGGCGCCGGGCACCATGCTGCGAGTCAGTGTGGAAGGCGGCGGCTGCTCGGGCTTCCAGTACAAATTCGGCATCGAGCGCGCCAAGGCGGACGACGATCTCGTGATCGCGCGGGACGGCGCCACCGTTCTGATCGACGCGGTGTCCGTGAACTATATGGCCGGCTCGGAAATCGACTTCGTCGACGACCTGATCGGCGCGTCGTTCAAGGTAAAAAACCCGAAGGCCACCGCGGCCTGCGGCTGCGGCACCAGCTTCTCGCTCTAATTATTCGGCGGCGACGGCCGGGGGCGCGTGCGCAACTTCGCCTTGCGGCGGGTTGAGGCGCTGCTTCACCAGGCGGTCGATGCGATCGAGATAGAGATAGATCACGGGCGTGATGTAGAGCGTCAGCAACTGCGACAGCATCAGGCCGCCGACCACGGCCACGCCAAGCGGCTGGCGCAGCTCGGCGCCGGCGCCGGTGCCGAGCGCGATCGGCAATGTGCCGAAGATCGCGGCAAACGTCGTCATCATGATCGGCCGGAAGCGCAGCAGGCAGGCTTCGCGGATCGCAGCTTCCGCGCCGAGGCCGACGCGACGTCGTTCGATTGCGAAGTCGATCATCATGATCGCGTTCTTCTTCACAATGCCGACCAGCATCACGATGCCGATCATCGCGATCACCGAGAGGTCCATCCGGAACAGCATGAGTGTCAGGATCGCGCCGATACCGGCCGATGGCAGGCCGGAGATGATCGTGATCGGATGGATGAAGCTCTCATAGAGAATGCCGAGCACCACATAGGCGGCGAAGATGGCGGCGAGGATCAAGACGCCCTGCCCGCGCAGCGAATCCTGGAACACCTGCGCGGTGCCCTGGAACCCGGTGGTGATGGTCGCCGGCAGATTTGAATCGCGCTCCAGTTTCTGGATCGCGTCAACCGCCTGGCCGAGCGAGAAGCCCGGCTCGAGGTTGAACGAAATCGTCACCGCCGGTTGCTGACCCTGGTGGTTGATCTGCAACGGGCCGACGCTCGGCACGAACTTCGTCACCGCCGATAGCGGTACCGTCGTCCCGTTCGTCGTCTTCAGGAACAGCTTGTTGAGATCGTCCGGCTGAGAACGAAACTCCGGCATGCTTTCCAGAATGACCTGATAGTCGTTCGCGGCGGTATAGATCGTCGCCACCTGGCGGGTGCCGAACGCGTTATAGAGTTCTTGCCGGACCTGATCGACCGTTACGCCATAAACGGCAGCCTTCTCGCGATCGACTTCGATCGTGATCTGCGGATTCTTGATGTAGAGGTCGGTGGTGACGTCGAGCAATCCGTGAATCTGCGCGATTTTGTCGCGAAGCTGCGGCGCTATCGAATACAGCGCGTCGGTATCGTTCGATTGCAGCGTGTACTGATACTGACTCTTGCTCAGCCGCCCGCCGAGATTGATGTTCTGGATCGGCTGGAAAAAGATGCGGATGCCGACCACCGCATTGGCGTTCTGGCGCAGCCGCGCGAGAATGACTGGCAGCGGATCCCGTTCGTTGCGCGGCTTCAGCGCGACCAGCATACGGCCGCTGCTCAGGATCGAATTCGGCCCGCCGCCGCCGATTGTCGAGTTGACGTAGGCGACCGCAGGATCGGCTCGCACGATATCGGCGAGCTTGCGCTGATGTTCGGCCATCGCCGGGAACGAGATGTCAGTCCGCGCCTCGGTAAGGCCGGCCACATAGCCGGTATCTTCGGTCGGAAAGAAACCCTTGGGAACGATAACGTAGAGGACAATCGTACCCACGAACGTCGCAATCGTGACCAGCAGCATCACCGACTTGGCGCGCAAGACGAGATCGAGCGACCACTCGTAGGCTCGCAACATACCCTCGAACATGCGCTCGAAGGTCCGCAGAATGAAATTCTGCTTTTCCTCATGATCGGGTGCGTGGCCTTTGAGCACGCGCGCGCACAGCATCGGCGTCAGCGTCAGCGACACGAATCCCGACACAACGATTGCCACGGCAATCGACACCGCAAATTCGCGGAACACGCGGCCGACCATGCCGCCCATCAACAGAACGGGGATGAACACCGCGATCAGCGAGAATGTGATCGACACGATGGTGAAGCCGATCTCGCGCGCGCCCTTGAGTGCCGCTTCAAACGGCCGCATTCCGCCTTCGATATGACGCACGATGTTTTCGAGCATGACAATGGCATCGTCGACCACGAAACCGACCGACAAGGTCAGCGCCAACAGCGTCATGTTGTTGATGGAGAATCCGAACGCATACATTGCGGCGCAGGTACCGATCAGCGAGATCGGCACCGCCAGCGCCGGAATGAGCGTGGCGGACAGCTTCCGCAGGAACAGGAAGATCACCATGATCACCAGCGCGACGGCGATCGCCAGAGTTTCCTGCACGTCGACCACCGCCGCGCGGATCGATGTCGAGCGGTCGAACAGCGGCTGCATCTGAATTGCCGGCGGGACCTGCGCTCGCATCGCCGGCAGCTTCTCGCGCACCAGATCGACCACCTCGACGGTGTTGGCGTCGGGCTGGCGTTGAATAGCCAGCACAATGGCGCGCGCGTCGTTGAACCAGCTCGCCACGCGGTCGTTCTCGACGCTGTCGATCACCCGCGCGACCTGATTGAGCTTGATCGGCGCGCCATTGCGATAGGCAACGATGACGTCCCGATAGTCGGACGCCTTCGGCATTGCGCCCGTCGCCAGCAGGGTCACCGCCTCTTTCGGGCCCTGCAGTGTGCCGACCGGTGTCGATGAATTCGCCGCGGCGACGACATTCTTGATGTCGTTGAGCGGAATATTGCGGGCAGCGGCCGCAACCGGATCGACCTGGACCCGAACCGCGAATTTCTGAGCGCCGTAGACCAGCACCTGCGCGACGCCCGGCAACTGCGACAGAGTCGGCGCGAGAACCGTCTCCGCGTAATCGTCGATCTTCGACAGGGGCAGGGTGTCCGAGCGCATGCTGACGTAGAGCACCGGGAAGTCGCCCGGGTTGACCTTGCGGAACGACGGCGGCGTGGTCATTTCGACCGGCAGACGCCGTTGCGCGACCGCAAGTGCGGTCTGCACGTCGAGGGAAGCGCCGTCGATATTGCGGTTGAGATCGAATTGAATGGTGATCTGGCTGGAGCCGAGCGATGACTGTGATGTCATCGAGGAAATACCGGAGATCGTGGAAAGCTGGCGCTCGATCGGCGATGCGACCGAAGCCGCCATCGTCTCGGGGCTCGCGCCAGGGAACGTCGCGGTAATTTGGATGGTCGGGAAGTCGACTGCCGGCAGCGCCGCAACCGGCAGCAACCGGTAGGCAAAGGCGCCGAACACGACCAGTGACGCCGTCAGCAGTGTTGTCAGTACCGGGCGGCGAATACAGAGTTCAGAAATCGTCATGGCTCAGCTGCCCGCGGTTTTATGCTGCCGCGGAGCGACGTGGGTACCTTCCGAGAGCGACAATTGACCGTCGGTCACGACGGTCTCCCCGCCGTTCAATCCCTGAGTGATGACCGTTTCATCGCCAATCAGCCGTTCGACCTCGACCTTACGAACCTTGGCGACACCGTTCTCGATCAAGAAAACGAAGTTTCCGGATTGGCTCACCTGAACGGCTGTCGACGGAACGACAATGCTGTTCTCATTCCGCAGGGTCATCTCGGTGGTGACCAGCGTGCCCGGCCAGAGCAGTTCATTCTGGTTCGGCATCGTTGCGCGAATCGTCGCCATGCCGGTGGCCGTGTCGACGCTGTTTTCAATCATCGACACCTGCCCGCTCGCGCGTTTCTCTTCGCCGGGGATCGACGCCTCGACCGTCGCGGTCTCGGCGGCAATGGCCTGCCGGATATCGGGAAGATTCTTCTGCGGGACCGTGAAGCTTACATAGACCGGTGCGAGCTGAATGATGGTCGCCATCGGCGTCGTATCGGCCTGGCGGACGAAGTTGCCGACCTTCACGTTCGCCATGCTGATGCGCCCGGTGATCGGCGCACGAATGTCGCAAAAGCCCAGTTGAACCTTCAGGTTCTCCAGCTGAGCGCGGTTCGATTCCGCCGTCGCTTTGGAGACATTGACCGCCGTCTGCGCATTGTTGAGCGTGACAATCGGCGTGGCGTTACGCGCGGCGAGATCGGTATAGCGTTCGACGTCTCGCTGTGCCTGCTCGAGCGAGGCTTGCGCGCCGTCGATCACCGCCTGGGTCTTCTTGATATCGGCTTCGACCTGCCGGCAATCGAGCGTGAACAGCAGGTCGCCCTTTTTGACCCGCGCACCGTCTTCAAAATGCACAGCGGTAATCGTCGTATCGACACGCGGTTTCAGCGCAACGCTCGCAATCGGCGTCACGGTGCCAAGCGCGTCGAGCTTGACCGGCATCATCTTGCGTTCGGCTTTGGCGACGTCGACCGGCACGGCCCGCTGCGACACATTGCGTTTGGCTGCAGCACCATCTCCACTGAAAACACCGCGACCGAGCACGGCCAGAGCGATCAGGACGATCGCCGCCCCCCCAAAGAGCCATTTGCGCTTGGTCATCGATAATTCAGGCCCAGGCCGCCTTCGGTCTGGCCGGGCTCTCCCTTTTTGACTGCTCGCCGGTCCCCACGGCGCGCCGCCTTCTATCATAAACACCGGCTATTGTGCATCTGTCCCAAACGACTGGTAAATAAGGCCATCTGAATAGCGTCTGAACATAATGGCGGCCGGAACCTGCATGCGAATAGCAACGTGGAACGTCAATTCGGTGAGACAGCGCATCGACGCGCTCGTGGCATGGCTAACAGAACGACAACCGGACGTTGTCTGCCTTCAGGAGATCAAGTGCGAAGACCACGCCTTCCCGCGCGAGCCGCTTGAACGCCTCGGCTACAACATCGCGGTCCACGGCCAGAAGACGTTCCATGGCGTTGCCTTGCTGTCGAAGTTCCCTTTCGATGAAGTCACCCCCCGGCTCGGCGGCGACTCTGACGATGCACAGGCCCGCTTTCTCGAAGCTTGCATCTCGACCAAAACCGGGGTGATGCGCGTGGTGAGCCTCTATTTGCCGAACGGCAACCCACCTTCGACTGAAAAATATACCTACAAACTCAATTGGATGGATCGGCTTATTGCCTTTTCACTTGAACGTCTCAAGCTGGAAGAGCCGCTCGTATTGTGCGGAGATTTCAACGTCATTCCGGCCGCGGCCGATGCGCGCCGCCCGGCCGCATGGGTCAACGACGCCCTTTTCCTGCCGGCGACCCGCGAAAAGTTTCGCGCCCTCACCGAGCTTGGCCTGACGGACGCCATTCGCGCCGTCAGCGACTCGTCCGACGCTTATACGTTTTGGGATTACACCGCCGGCGCCTGGCAGAAGAACGATGGCATCCGCATCGACCACCTTCTGATGTCGCCGCAAGCGGCCGATCGGTTACAGGCCGCGGGCATCGACAAGCATGTGCGCGGCTGGGAAAAGCCGTCCGACCACGTGCCGGTTTACGTTGATCTGGATATTGAGCCGAGGCGGTGAAGCGCTATTCGTGGCGGGTCGACATCCAGCGCTGCAGATAAACCCCTGCCAGCGCCTTCTCATCCTCGGAAGCCTGCTTGACCGCGCTATCGTATTGCGTGGCGATCCAGGTCTGTCCGGCGGCGGCCGCGTCCTTGGCGAGCGTCAGCCACATCAAGCCGCGCGCCGCCTGACGCGGCAGCCCCTCGCCCGTGAACAGCATCGTGCCGAGCAAAGCTTGCGCCTGCGCCTGACCTTTCTGCGCTGAGGCATGCAGCCAGCGAGCCGCCTGCTTCGGATCGTGCGGCGCACCGACGCCTTCCAGATAAAGGCGGCCGAGATTGTACTGTGCGTCGGCATCGCGGAAGTAAGACGCGGCGTAATAGAACATCTCGCGCGCGCGATCGGGATCGCGCTTCACCGCCGTCTTCGGAATGCCTTCAAGATAATACTGGCCAAGCGCGACGAACGCATTGGCGACAAACCGTGCCTGCCGCGTATCCGGATTGTCGTCGGCGTGGCTGTTGGCGATACGACGGAAATATTCGAATGCGCGCAAATCGTCGCGCGGCACGCCCTCGCCTTCGGCGTACATGCGGCCAAGCTTCCATTGCGCGATCGCGTGGCCGTTTTCGGCCGCGTACTCGAGGGAAACGACAGCCTTCTCCGTTTCGCCATCCTTGAGTGCAGCGGCACCGAAGCGGAACGCTTCCATCGGCGTCCGGTGATCGGTCGCCTTGGTTCCGTCGAAGCCAAGCGCCGGCTGCACGAATGCAGCCGCGAGCAGCGTCAAGGGCAATGCGAAATTAGCTATCCGCATAGCACTCTTTCTCGCCTTTGCCGCCCGGATGAGTGATCGCACCCTTCACCGCGGGACCGACCTGCTGGGCGTATTTCCAGAGATAGCCGGAACCGAAGTGATGCTCGCGCGGCTTCCAGTCCTTCTTGCGCGCGGCCAATTCATCGGCCGTCAACTTGACGTCGATGGTGCCGGCAACCGCATCGATGGTGATGACATCGCCATCCTTGAGCAGCCCGATCGGACCGCCAACCGCCGCTTCCGGGCCGACATGGCCGATGCAGAAGCCGCGCGTTGCGCCCGAGAAGCGGCCGTCGGTAATCAGCGCCACCTTGCCGCCCATGCCCTGGCCGTAGAGCGCCGCTGTCGTCGACAGCATCTCGCGCATGCCGGGACCGCCGCGCGGACCTTCGTAGCGGATGACCAGAACTTCGCCTTCCTTGTATTTCTTGTTCTTCACGGCATCGAAGCAAGCTTCTTCGCCGTCGAAGCAGCGCGCCGGACCACTGAATTTCAATTCGGTCATGCCGGCAACCTTCACGATCGCGCCTTCCGGCGCGAGGTTGCCTTTGAGGCCGACGACACCGCCGGTCTTGGTGATCGGCTTGCTCGCAGGATGAACGACGTCCTGCTTGTCGTTCCATTTCACCGACTTGAGATTCTCGGCAATGGTCCGCCCAGTGACGGTCAGGCAGTCACCGTGGAGGTAGCCGTTGTCGAGCAGCGTTTTCATGAGAAGCGGGATGCCGCCAGCTTCGAACATATCTTTGGCGACATAGCGGCCACCCGGTTTCAAATCTGCGACATACGGAGTCTTTTTGAAGATTTCCGCCACGTCGAACAGGTCGAAATCGATGCCGCACTCATGCGCGATCGCCGGAAGATGCAGCGCTGCATTTGTCGAGCCCCCACTCGCCGCAACGACGGCAGCGGCATTCTCGAGAGCCTTGCGGGTGACGATGTCGCGCGGGCGAATATTCTTGGCGACCAGCTCCATCACCATCTCGCCTGCGGTCATGCAGAACCGGTCACGGATCTCGTACGGCGCCGGTGCTCCGGCCGAATAAGGCAGAGCAAGGCCGATCGCTTCCGAAACAGTGGCCATTGTATTCGCGGTAAACTGCGCACCGCAGGCGCCCGCCGAGGGGCACGCAACTTGTTCCATCTCGTCGAGGTCTTCATCCGACAGCGCGCCGACGGAATTCTTGCCGACCGCCTCGAACATGTCCTGCACGGTGATCGGCTGGCCACGGAAGGAGCCCGGCAGGATCGAGCCGCCATAAATGAAAATCGACGGCACGTTCATGCGCACCATCGCCATCATCATGCCCGGCAAAGACTTGTCGCAGCCGGCAAGCCCGACCAGCGCATCATAACCGTGACCGCGCATCGTCAGCTCGACGGAGTCGGCGATCAGGTCGCGCGACGGCAGCGAGGCGTACATGCCGGCATGCCCCATCGCGATGCCGTCGGTGACGGTAATCGTGCAGAACTCGCGCGGGGTTCCCCCGGCGGCAGCGACGCCCTTTTTGACGGCCTGAGCCTGGCGCATCAGCGCGATGTTGCATGGGGCCGCCTCGTTCCAGCAGCTCGCAACTCCCACAAATGGCTGATGAATCTGCTCTTTGGTCAGCCCCATCGCGTAGTAATAGGAACGATGCGGCGCACGAGCCGGACCTTCGGTCACGTGCCGGCTCGGCAGTCTCGACTTCAAATTGGTCTTGGCGTCCATTTCACTTTTCGAGCCCGGCGGCCCACCCCACCTGTCGCGAACTGTTAAAAACCAAAGCCCGGCGCCACTTTGCGACGGGCTCGATTTCGGCGCAGCCTATGGCCAAATCACGGCACGGCGAGGATCATAACGCGCACAGTTCTAAAGTTTCTCTATCTGTTGCCCCCAAGACACAGCCCAGAATGCCCCGCGCCAGACAGCTTTCGCGCCGTTTCTTTGCCAGGTCCGTGCACAAAGGGGCGCCCGACTTGATCGGCGC
>DASZXA010000087.1:0-34770 GCA_035546455.1 Pseudolabrys sp. | reverse complement strand
GAAGACGATGCCGGTGGTCGGCGAGCCGAAGGTCGTCGTGCCGCAGACGGTGACGCCGCGTTCGGCCGCAGCCTTCAGGTCGAACGAGTTGTTGCGGGCGCCGGTGGTGATGAGCAGTTTGAGATCGGGCAGTGCCTCGATCATCGCGCGCGGGAAGGGCGTGCGCTCGCGCATGCCGACGATGATGGCGAAGCCCTGCAGCGCCCTGATCGCCTCGTCGCGGCTCCTGAACGGCTGATTGAAGACCTTGATCTCGACGTCCTTGGCGACGGGCGACCAATCGGCCATCGACATCGCAACATTCTGGTAGTCGTCGAGGATCGCGGCCCGGATCATGCCCATGTCCTTGTGCTGGAGGGGCCCGGAGCAGTCCGGGCGGCGCCAGACTAGGGCGGTCATGCACCGTTGTCATTCCGGGGCGCGCGCCAGCGAGCGCATCCGGAATCCGGGGCTTGCGCCGGGGCGACAGTACTCGTTTCCGGGTTCGCGCCTTCAAGCGCCCCCCGGATTGACGATCACTGTTGGAGGCCGTGCTTGGCGCGCCAGGCCGGACCGGGCCCGCGCATGTAGTGCTGTTCCGGCCGGTACGGCCGGACCGCGTCACGGGTGATCTCGTGCCAAAAGGCAGCGAGGGCACGGCCGAAGCTGGTGAAGGGACGCGGCAGGTATGCCGCCGAAAGGACCGCGATGGCCCGAGTCATGACACCGTTACCCACCTGAATTGCCGACGGTTGATCCGCCTGCACCCCGTTTCGTCGCTTGCCGCGACGGTCGGGTTCATGGCCGTCAATGATGGCGGCGCAACGGTTAAATTCGGGTGGTTCGCGCGCGAAATGCCGGAATTTTCTTTTCAAGCTTTCCGAAAAGTTGCCGGCCGCCGGTGACCCTAAGGCGGCCGTGCTTGCCCTTTGGTCGCTCGCTCGCTACATCAGCCGCGTCTTCCCGATAACGGTATCCGGCGCAGGGCGCGTGCCGCGCGCGGCCGTGGATTCGGGTCAAATCGAAGCTTTGGGGATCGCCATGAACGGCCGTCAGTTCATCTACCACATGGAAGGTCTGACCAAGACCTATCCGCCGTCCAAGAAGGTGCTGGATAACATCCACCTGTCCTTCTACCCGGACGCCAAGATCGGCGTGCTCGGCGTCAACGGCTCCGGCAAGTCGACCTTGCTGCGCATCATGGCCGGCCTCGACACCGACTACGCCGGCGAGGGCTGGGTCGCCGAGGGCGCCCGGGTCGGCTACCTCGAGCAGGAGCCGCAGCTCGACCCGTCCAAGACTGTCCGCGAGAACGTCATGGAGGGCGTGGCCGCCAAGAAGGCGCTGCTGGAGCGCTACAACGAGCTGGCCGCCAATTACTCCGACGAGACCGCCGACGAGATGGCCAAGCTCCAGGACCAGATCGACAGCCAGAACCTGTGGGACCTCGACTCCCAGGTCGATCAAGCGATGGACGCGCTGCGCTGCCCGCCGGACGACGCCGACGTCAACAAGCTGTCGGGCGGCGAGCGCCGCCGCGTCGCGCTGTGCCGCCTGCTGCTCGATCGCCCCGATCTGCTGCTGCTCGACGAGCCGACCAACCACCTCGATGCGGAGAGCGTGCACTGGCTGGAAGGCCATCTGCGCGAATACCCGGGCGCCATTCTGATCGTCACCCACGACCGCTACTTCCTCGACAATGTCACCGGCTGGATTCTCGAATTGGATCACGGCCGCGGCATCCCCTACGAGGGCAACTACACCTCGTGGCTGGCGCAGAAGCAGAAGCGGCTGGAGCAGGAAGGCCGCGAGGACGAAGCGCGCCGCCGCACGCTGGAGCGCGAGAGCGAGTGGGTGCAGTCGTCGCCCAAGGCCCGTCAGGCCAAGTCGAAGGCGCGCTACGAGCGCTACGAGGAATTGCTCAAGGTCGCCAACGCCAAGGTCAACACCGTGGCGCAGATCATCATCCCGGTCGCCGAGCGGCTGGGCAACAATGTGGTCGACTTCACCAATCTCAAGAAAGGTTTCGGCGACAACCTGCTGATCGACGATCTCACCTTCAAGCTGCCGCCCGGCGGCATCGTCGGCGTGATCGGCCCGAATGGCGCCGGCAAGACCACGCTGTTCCGCATGATCACCGGCCAGGACCAGCCGGATAGCGGCACCATCAAGATCGGCGAAAGCGTCAAGCTCGGTTACGTCGACCAGTCGCGCGACGCGCTCGACGGCAACAAGACCGTATGGGACGAAATCTCGAACTCGCAGGACATCATCCTGCTCGGCAAGAAGGAAGTGAACTCGCGCGCCTACGTGTCGTCGTTCAACTTCAAGGGCGCCGACCAGCAGAAGAAAGTCGGCGCGCTGTCGGGCGGCGAAAGGAACCGCGTCCACCTCGCCAAGATGCTGAAATCCGGCGCCAACCTGCTGCTGCTCGACGAGCCGACCAACGACCTCGATGTCGATACGCTGCGCGCGCTGGAAGAGGCGCTGGAGGATTTCGCCGGCTGTGCCGTCATCATCAGCCACGACCGCTGGTTCCTCGACCGCATCGCCACGCATATCCTCGCCTTCGAGGGCGACAGCCACGTCGAATGGTTCGAGGGCAACTTCCAGGATTACGAGAAGGACAAGATGCGCCGGCTCGGCACCGACTCGATCATCCCGCACCGGCTCAAGTACAAGAAGTTCTCGCGCTAATTTGTCGCTGCTGGCGGGCTCGCGTCCTTTGCTAGGCTGGCGTCCGGGGATGGGGGCGCACATGATCCGGACGCTGTTGAAGGCATCCATCGGGATTGCCTGTTGCTTTGCACTTCTTGGCGCCGCGGGCCTCGCGGGCCTCGGGGTCCCGGCCTTGGCCGACGGTTCGTCGCGGCCTTATGGCGGCGGCGGACCGATCAACGCCGCTGCCATCATCAGCAAATACAACAAGAGCGGCGAGCTCTTCCGCATCGAGGGCAGCTGCCAGTCGTCCTGCACGACGCTGCTGGCGATCAGGAATGTCTGCATCGATCCGAATGCGAGGTTGTTGTTCCACGCGGCTTTGTTTCCGAACGAGGCGGGCCAGAAGCCGCCGCCGAAGCGGCAGGCGTTCATGCTGAATTCCTACAATTCAAAGCTGCGCAACTATCTGGTGTCGAACCATTATGTGGATACGTTCGAGTTTCACACCATCTCCGGCAGCGACATGATCCACAAATTCGGCTATCGCCAGTGTCCCTGAGGTAGCAGAATACGCTGCCTCGGCTCGGCACCGACTCGATCATCCCGCACCGGCTGAAGTACAAGAAGTTCAGCCGCTAGGCGCGGCAGAAGCGAAAAAGAGCGACCCATGAACATCGCAGCGCCCGTCGCCATCGATCAGAAGCCGCGCAAGGTGAACGGCATCTGGGAATTTCCGGTGCTGCATGTGCGCGGCGGCACCTCGACCGGGCTCGTCATCTGGGAGCGCGCCGCGCCGAAGGATGTCGCGCTGCGCGAGGAGTTGCTGCGCCACCTGATGGGTCTGCCGCTCGAAGGCACCTCGTCGGACGCCAAGCAGATCACCGGCCTCGGCCGCGGCTACGCCACCAGCAACAAGGTGTTCTTCGCGGAAATGTCGCGCACGTCATCCGGCCAGCCGCAGATCGTCAGCACCTTGGCGCAACTCGCCTCCGGCAAGTCCGCGATCGACTGGAGCGTCAACTGCGGCAACATGTCAGCCGCGCTGCCGTACTGGGCGATCGAGCTCGGCTTCCTGCCGCGTGAGCTCAACGGCCGCGGTGAAGTCGAGATCTACAACACCAACACGAAAACCACGATGACCGGCCGCGTCGCGCTCGACGGCGACGCTTACGCGATGGCGGCGATCCCCGGCGTCGACGGCGAATTTCCCGGCGTCGACCTGTTCCTCGCCAGTCCGGCCGGCGCCAAGACCGGCAAGATGCTGCCGACCGGCAACGTTACCGACAAGTTCGGCGCCTACACCGTGTCGTGCGTCGACGTCGCGGTGCCGATGGTGATCGCGCGCGCCTCGGAATTCGGCAAGACCGGCGCCGAGCCGGTGAAGGATTTGCGCGCCGACGAGACGTTCTTCGCGGCGCTGCGCACGCTGTGGGTCGAGGGCGGGCAGAAGATGGGCCTCAAGAAGCGCGACGGCACGCCGATGAGCGCCGCCGAGCTTGCCGCCAGCGAGACCATCCCGAAGGTCTGCATCGTCGGCCCGCCGCAGGGCAACGGCCACATCTCGACGCGCTACTTCACGCCGCAGGACGGCCACGCCACCATGGCGGTGACCGGCGGCTGCTGTCTCGCCGCCGCCTGCCTCATTCCCGGCTCGGTCGCGCAGCAAATCGCGCGCGGCCTGCCGGCGCTCGGCGCCACGCCGTCGGAAGTGCAGGTCGACATCGAAAATCCGGCCGGCATTCTCTCGGCCACCATCGAGGGCACGCACGCCGGCGGCGAGACGAAAATCGCACGCGCCGCCTACAAGCGCTCGGCGCAAATCCTGCTGCGCGGTTACGTGCCGCTCTACCGCGCCTCTTCGGCGCTGCAGGCCGCGCTCCAAGTTTAGCGCGAAAGGCTAGTGCATCCCCGCCGGGCGAAGCCCGGCTAGTGCATCATCGACGCCGGTGCGAACAGCATCCACAGCGCCATCGCCACCATCATCACGTTCTCGGTCAGCGACACGAAGCCGAGCGGCACGTTGCTGGAGCCGCCGACGCAGGCGCACTTGATGTCCCGCTTCTGGATATAGACCGCGTAGAACACCGACACCGCGCCGACCGTCCCGATGAACAGCGCGACCGGGATCGACACCCATTTCAGCGCGCCCGCCACCATCAGCACGCCGGCCAGCGCCTCCGCGAACGGATAGATGTAGGAATACGGCAGCCAGCGCTGCGCCAAGAGGTCGTAGCCCAGAAACATGGTCGAGAAGCTCTCGACATTCTGCAATTTCAGCATCGCCAGCGCGCACATCGAGAAGGCGATGAACCACTCGCCGGCGCGCACGGTGAACACCGTGCCGGATGCCGCGTAACTCGCAGCGAGCGCCATCAGCGCCGTCATCGCGAACACCGCGATCACCGGGCGATAGCTGGTGGCCTTCGGGTCCGGCACCGGCCTGCCGAGATAGCGCAGCAGGTCCTCGTAGCCGCCGACCCGCTTCCCATCGATGAAAGTCTGCGGCGTGGTTTTCACGCCATGCTCGGCTTTGAAGGCCTCGGTCTCGGCGTGCGTCTTCAACTGGCGATCGTCGACCTCATAGCCCTCGCGGCGCAGCAGATAATGCGACTTCTGCCCCCACGGGCAGACATGCTTGTCCATCACCATCCGGTAGAGTGTCGCCTGCTTCGCTCCGTCTTTGGCCATCATGTGCTCCTGAGTGCCGTCCCTATATGGAACCGCGGCCGCGCTTTTGCGAGAGCCTCTCCCCGTCATGCCCGGCCTTGTGCCGGGCATCCACGCCTTCTTTTGTCGCCAAGGCGTGGATGGCCGGGACAAGCCCGGCCATGACGACAGAACAAAAACCGCCATAATTTTATGATGCGCTCAGCCGATCGCCGGAGTGACGCCGATGAAAACTGTGTGGTCTCTCGTTCTGCTCGCCGCGCTCTCCGCGGCCGCGCAGGCCCAGGACACCAAGACCGACAAGAAGCCTGTCGAGAAGCCGGCGCCCAACCTGAACGGCAGCCCGTGGTCGGTCGACACCGTGACCAAGAGTGACGGCTATTTCGGCTCGTCGAGCACCACCATCAAGCGCGACATGGGCGAGGGCTGGTCGCTCGGCGGCAAGATGACGACGCCGTACGAGGACCAGAAGATCGGCGGCAGCGGCGCGCCGGGCCTCAAGCAATACGAAAACCCGGGCCGCGGGACGACCTTCGGCCCGGTGCTCGAGAAGAAGTTCTAGCGCGCTACTGCCGCTCCGCGTTCTTGCGCGCGGCCTTCGCGGCCTTTTCCGCCTGCATCTTTTTGACGCCCTCGTCGTCGCGCACCAGGCCGCACCACATCGCTTCCTTCTGCGTCAGCTCGCGGTTCTCCTTGGCGGCGACGATTGCCGCGGAGATCATGATCGGCAGCACGCACAGCGCCTGCGCCGACGCGACGGTGGAGGTGATGAGCAGGCCGGTCACGGCCAGCCCCGCGGTGGTCAGCTTTTTCATGGATCGTTCCTCTGCCCCAGTTCGCAAGAAATGCGATGCGCCAGCAAAGCACAGGACCGGCCATGCGGAGAAGTGGCCCGGTGGACATTGCGGAGTTCCGGGGCCGGCCTAGATTAGCGCCATGACCCATCACCATCACGCCCAGGCCGGGGCCTCGCTCAACAGCATCGCCTTCAGCGCCACAGTGCATTGCCTCACCGGCTGCGCCATCGGCGAAGTGCTGGGCATGGTGCTCGGCACCGCTTTCGGCTGGAGCAACCTCGCCACCGTCGTGATCTCGGTGCTGCTCGCCTTCGTGTTCGGCTACGGGCTGACGATGATGCCGCTGCTGCGGGGCGGCATGCCGTTTCGGTCGGCGGCCGGTGTCGCGCTGTCGTCCGACACCGCCTCGATCGTGACCATGGAAATCGTCGACAACGTCTTCATGCTGCTGGTGCCCGGCGCCATGACGGCGACGCTGGTCTCGCCGCTGTTCTGGATCAGCCTGGTGGTGTCACTGGTGCTGGCCGGCGCCGCCGCGTTCCCGGTCAACCGCTGGCTGATTTCGCGGGGCTACAAGGGCGCGTGTCATTAGGCAGCGATCACCGGCGTATCGGCATCGAGCGACGATCTCCCCACGTCATGCCCGGCCTTGTGCCGGGCATCCACGCCTTTCTTGCCGAGCGAACTTAGCAAGGCGTGGATGGCCGGGACGAGCCCGGCCATGACGATGAAAATGCGGCGCTCACTACTCTCACCCTCATCCTGAGGAGGCGCGTAGCGCCGTCTCGAAGGTGGAGGCCCGGGCCTGCACGGTTGGAGACGCCCGCTGCGCGGGCTCCTTACCATGAGGATCAAACTGACGTTTCGGATAACTGGGTAAATCTAATCTATCTTCAGTTCGTGAAACTCAAAGTTGCCTGTCTCGCGATTTACCCTACAAATTTTGATTTGGACGTTTTTATCAAACAGAACTTTAATGTGCGCAGTATCGGTGGGGAAGCTCGATCGATCGTAATTGTATCCAAAAACTATTGATTTAATAGAACCTGGAGGCAGCTTGCAAAAATGCATGTCGCCAGCCGACGTCGGTATGATTTCATCACATTCATTTAGGTTTTTGACCATCCTCCATTCATCTTCAAAGAAATATTCCTTGTGTTTAGTGACAAGGAGGGACATCGGATTTTCAAAGAACGTTTGGCCAAATTCGTCTTTGTAATTTACAGGCCAAACTACATGCCTTCCGGTCGGAGCTCGAAAAAAAGAGTGGGCGGTGTCGAACTCAACTAAAAAGCCTCGACCAGCAGATGCATAAAGACTCCACATCACTCGACTAAAAGGGTTGGCGCTGAGCGAAAGGATACCTAATTTGGATGTCACATTTTCTATCCAGTAGCTCGACGTAAGCGTTAATAGCTCAAATATTTTTTCAACCATCGCCGGCAATTCCTTCTGGCCGTCAGTGATCACCTTGGCGATGTGTGATTGCCCCTCCGGGCTCAAGAACATCTGCGATACCGTTGCGATGTCAGATGGGCTTAGAAAGACGCCTCTCTCTGCTTGTTCCTTCTTAAATAGCCCGAGAAGTAAGTCGCTTCTGGTCGCAAGTTTTTGAAAAAGCGCTTGGAGGTGATCCGCCATCGCTTTTCGTAGGGATACACCTCCAAACTCATCCCATCTCTTCATTAACTCAAACGGATCGTTCAACCCCTGCCGGTTGGTAAATCTAATGATCGGTCGAATGAAAAATGATGAGCGGTCTTCTGGGAAGTATTTGAACAAGCTAGGAGGAGGTGGAGTGTCGAATTTGCTCAGGTCATCCGACCCAAAAGCATTGATATCGAAGGGAAATGGATTCTCTTTATGGAATGCGTCAAGCGGGTCCATTTGTTGATTTTACCGGATAATTTTTAACTAGCGGGAGTCTCTTGACTTTCTTCCTACATCAGCCTATATTCCTATCCGACCCTCCCCATGAGGGGCGCTCCCTCGGGAACGCCTTGAGAGCGGGGGAGGGGCGGCGCCTGCGGGCGGGGGGTCGTTGCCTCCGCTCCCGGGCTGCTCCGGGACCCGTCCGGGCGGCATCACGACCGCTCTGCGGAGAGTCCGCTGGACTGGGACAGGCCGAAGCCGGGTAACGCCCGTCGGAGCCGCGTCCCAGGAAGCACGGACCTGGGGTGGAACGCGCGGTGAGAGCCGCGGGAAAAACGCCGCATCGGAGCGCCGCAAGGCGCGGCGAGCCTGCTGGCGAACGCGCTACGCGCTTTGCCGCACAGGATCGCCCTTACTGAAGGACAGTGCGCCTTGCGGTGCTCCGTCCCCTCGCTTCATCGCGCGGTCTCCGCGCGCCCAAGCGAGCGCCAACCAGCCCCCGTGCAACGCACGTGAGGGGCACTCCAACCCCGACACCTCGGACGCCACCCGACGATCGCGCCGCGAGAAGGAGAACCTATGCCAAAAAACCGTCTTGCCGATTTGCAACGGAGAATGCCGTCGATCACCGATGAATGCGGTGTGCGCCGGTTCATCGCCTTGGTATTCGGCTTTTACGCCCGCTGCGAAAATCGCCGCTGCCGCCGCAAGAGCCAATGCGTCGGTGAGGGTGCGCCGTGTTTCGATGCGTTCTGGTGGGATTTGCCGGAAATCCGCAAGGACCTGTATCGCGAGGCGATCAAGGCGCGCGTCGCCGGAGCGAAGACAAGGGAGGAGATCGAAAACATCGTCTTCCCGAAGATCATGGCTCATTACACGCCGGAGCAGATCCATGAGGCGGCGGCGCAGCTTGAGAACGGCAATGCCAGGCCGGCCGGCCGCGGACTTTGTGGCCGGCGGCCCTCAGGCTAGAGTTCCATCATGCGCGATATCGTCGTCGGCCTCGTCGTGTTCGTCTGCCTGCTGGCTGCCTCGCTCGGCAGCCGGGTGCTCTATGAGCGTCTGCCGCGGCGGCACCGCGCCGGCGAAACCGAAACGGTGGTGCGGCTGTTCGCCAGCTTCTTCGTGGTGATGACGTCGCTGGTCATCAGCCTGATGCTCAATCAGGCGAAGAGCACGCTGGAGGCGGCCGACAAGAGCGTCCACGCTTACGCGGTGCAGCTCATTTTGTTCGATCGCGACATGCGGCACTACGGCACCGCGGAAACCGCGGAGGCGCGCAAGACATTGCTGGCCTATGCCCGGCAGGCCGCCGCCCGCATGCGGCAAAGCGATCCGAACCTGAGCAGCGGGACCGCCGAGTCCCTGCTGCGCGACACCGTTGAGGCGGTGCAGAAGCTTCAGCCGGCCGACGATGAACGCGCCGACCTCAAGCTGGAACTGGAGCGGCGCTTCTCCAAGATTTATGAAATGCGCTGGTCGCTGGTCGAGCAGTCGGAGGGCACGGTGCCGGCCGCGCTGATCGTGATGGTGACGCTGTGGCTGATCCTGATCTTCGCGAGCTACGGCTTTCGCGCCCCGAACAACCGCTTTGTCGGCGCCAGCTTCGTGATCTCGTCGATGCTGATCGGCGGCGTGATCTATTTGATCCTGGACATGGACGTGCCGTTCGACGGCCTCATCCAGGTGTCGCCGGCGCCGCTCGAACGGGTCGTGGCGGAATTAAGCCGCTAGAGCATGATCCCGAAAAGCATGTCCCCGAACCCCGATCGGGGATGGGAACCGGTTTTCGGACAAGATCATGCTCTAATAAAAGGCGCGCCCGGCGAAGGGCTATTTGCCGCATTTTCTCGCCGCAACGGCGTCTCCGGCGAATCGCATTATAAAGCGCCTGATCATACGCAAACAAAAGTGGGGCCTTTCACGCATGTCGATGTCAGCGGACGACAACATAATCCGGCCGGATCGTCGGCTGCGGCCGCTGCCGCAGCTCATCTTCTCGTCGCGCTGGCTTCAGTTGCCGCTTTATGTCGGCCTGATCGTCGCACAGGCGGTTTACGTCGTGCTGTTCCTCAAGGAGTTGTGGCACCTCATCCACGGCGCCCTGATGTTCACCGAGCAGGACATCATGCTGATCGTGCTGGGCCTGATCGACGTGGTGATGATCTCGAACCTGCTCATCATGGTCATCGTCGGCGGCTACGAAACCTTCGTGTCGCGCCTCGAACTGGAGCGCCATCCCGACCAGCCGGAGTGGCTGTCGCACGTCAATGCCAGCGTGCTGAAGATCAAGCTGGCGATGGCGATCATCGGCATCTCGTCGATCCACCTGCTGCGAACCTTCATCTATGCCGGCCAGCTCGGCAAGCCGGAGAGCGCGTTCACCGAAACCGGCGTGATGTGGCAGGCCATCATCCACGCCATCTTCGTCCTGTCCGCGATCGGCATCGCCGCGGTCGAGCGCATCTCGATGCCGGTCTATGAGCAGGGCCATACGCGCAAGGCGAACCATCAGCCGGGCACGCATTGATGAAGCGCGCGGCGCTGGTCATCGCACTCCTGTTGTCCTCGCTGACCTGCGCCGCCGCGGAACCGTTCGACGCCTTCCTGCAATCCACCTGGCCGGAGGCGCAGAAGCTCGGCGTCTCCCGCGCCACGTTCGATGCGGCGATCAAGGGCCTCCAGCCCGACCTCTCGCTGCCCGATCTCGACATTCCCGGCCGCACCGAAAAGCCGCCGGCCCAGCCGGAATTCGTCCTCACCCCGTCGCAATATCTCAAGGAGTCGACGTTCCAGCGCCTCACCGCGCAAGGCAAGCTGCTCGCCGCGAAATACAAGGACACGCTGGCGCGCATCGAGCGCGAGATCGGCGTGCCGGGCGATGTGGTGCTGGCGATCTGGGCGCGCGAGACGGATTACGGCCGCTACAAATTGCCTTACGACGTCGTCCGCGTGCTGGCGACCCAGGCCTGGACCGGCAAGCGCAAAGATTTCTTCCGCAACGAATTTCTTTATTCGCTGAAGATGCTGCAGAACGGCACGCCGCGCAGCATCATGCGCTCGTCCTGGGGCGGCGCGATGGGCATGACGCAGTTCCTGCCGTCCGAGCTTTACAAATACGCGGTCGATTTCGACCACGACGGCAAGGTCGACATCTGGAATTCGGTGCCGGACGCACTTGCCTCGGCTGCCAAGCAATTGGCCGGCAAGGGCTGGCAGTCCGGCGAGCCGTGGGCGATCGAGGTCAAGGTGCCGCGCAGCTTCGATTGCACGCTGGCGGAGCCGAGCACGGTGTCGCCGGTCGGTGTCTGGCTCAAGCTCGGCGTGGTGCCGGCCGATGGCCGCAAGCTGCCGCCCAGGCAACTGGCGATGGAAGCCTCCGTGTTGATGCCGGAGGGCGACTACGGCCCCGCATTCCTGACGCCGAAAAACTATTACGTCCTCAAGGAATACAATTACTCCGATCTCTACGTGCTGTTCGTCGGCCACCTCAGCGATCTGATCGGCGGCGGCGGGCCGTTCGTCACGCCGTGGTCGCAGACGTCGCAACTGCGCACCCACGACGTCGAGGAGATGCAGCGCAAGCTTACCGCGCTCGGCTTCTACAAGGACAAGATCGACGGCAAGGCGGGCATGCTCACCCGCGCGGCGCTCGGCGCCTTTCAGAAAGCGCGCGGCCTCAAGGTCGACTGCTGGCCGGACGCCGGCGTTTTAAGTCAAATGCGATGACGTTATTCGCAGATTTCGACCCGCCGCCAGCGGGCGCGGCCGTTGACGATGTCTTTCCGCTTTTCGAAATGGCACGACGCCTTGACGGTCACCGGCGGCGCTTCGGCGCGCGCGGTCAGCGCGAGCATTTCGGCGCTGGTTGCCGCCGCCGGCGTTTCGATCACGCAGCCCCGACAATAAGCGTGGGCGGAAAACGGAAGCGCCGCGGCCACGAGTGCGGCCACGGCGCAAACCAGAGTCAGTATTCGCATTGGGCATCCCCCGAAGCCGAATCCGGCTTCGAGCATCCGCCCAAGTCCCTTAACCGGGCGTTACGTCCTGCCTTACGGGCAGACGAAGCGCGCGCGGCTCCAGCGGATCGGGTTGCCGTAAGCGTCGAACGCGATCGGGCGGCGAGCCCAATAACCGCCCGGGCAAGCAACCGGATACGGTTGGCCGTAGCCTTCGTACACGACATAGCCCGGCGCCGGCGCGTAGCGCGGATAGCTGTTGGCGACTGCGCCGCCAATGATCGCGCCGGCCGCGAGGCCGCCGATCACGCCTGCGCCGACGGCGCAGCCATAGCAACGCGCGTCCGCGCTGGTCGGCGCCGACAGAGTTCCGGCCGCGATGGTCGCGGCCGCAGCCAATGCGATCAAAACCTTCTTCATGGGGTTCTCCTCAAAGTGGCCGCTCGGGCCATGGACCGTCCAATCACGGGTCGTCGAATGCGTCTAGTGGGGCGATCTTAATATGTCGGAAATTTGTTGCGAAGCGGAGACATGGAATTCGGCAGGGAAAAGCCCGGCCTCCTGGGGAGACCGGGCTTCCGTTCAGCCGATGAACGGCTGTTCAGTTTCCTTAGTTACAGACGCGGACCCGATGCCAGCGCCAGCCATAGGGACCCCATACGCGCTCACGACTCCACCAGCAACGCGGGCCATACGCGTAATACGGGCCGCCGTAGTAAGCGGGGCCGTAACCGTAATAGCCGCCATTCGCCGCCGAGCCGATGATCGCGCCGGCCGCGAGGCCGCCGATGATCCCGGCCGCCACCCCGCCGCCGTGGTGGTGCCAATGGCGCGCCTGCGCCGGTTGAGGGGCCGCGACCATGGCGACCGTGAGGGCCGCCGCCGCGCCAATACCTGTCAGTGTCTTCAACATGTCGCACCTCCTGGGTCCGAACTTCGTCGCACCGATAACGCTTGTGCTCGCAGGGAGGTTCGGATTTTTCGCGTGAACAGCGGCTGAATGGCGTGTTTTAATTCGATGGAATGGGCATTTCCGCAGATTAAATTTTTGTCATCGGTCGGTGTGGAACGGAGTTCGCTATGGCCAAGCGTGCGGTGAAGAAGAAAAAGAAGGCGGTGCGCAAGCCGGACGATCTGGTCGGCAAGCGTCTGCAATTCGACCGCGAGACCTGGAACGCGGTCGATCTGCTGGCGCGCGATCAGATGAAGAGCGTTGAGGAGATTACCGAGGAGGCGTTCCGCGACCTGCTCAAGAAGCACGGCCGCAGCGCCGACTTCCGCGAGCAGCTCAAGCTGAGTGCGCGCGCCGCGAAGCGCGGGAAGTAATGCGGGGAAGTTTTGCCCGCGCCAGCGCGAAGGCGCGGATGAACGGCGCGATCAGTTCGCCGGTGATGGTATGCGCGGGATATTGGTCGGGCTCGACGCCGAACGAAATCTTCTCCGGCTTTTTGCTCGGCACGTAGAGCGTGCCGAACATCCAGTCCCACAGTGCCAGGCAGCTTCCGTAATTGCGGTTGAAGTGCTTCGGATTTTTCGAGTGATGAATCTGGTGATGCGCGGGGCTCACGAAGATCCGGCCAAGCAACCCGGTAAGCGAAATCCAGATGTGCGAATGCTGCAAGTGCACGTAAATGTGGATGAAGAACACCAAGATGATGTTGGTGTCGGCCAGCGCATATTGATAGGCGGTGTTGCCAAACCGGTAATTGGCGAAGCCGTTGGCGATCGCCGTCGCCAGCGCGAGGATATTGGCGAAAATCCAGGCGTAGATCGGATGCACGCGGAAATTGGTCAGCGGGGTGAGCACCTCGGCCGAGTGATGCACCTTGTGGAATTCCCACAGCAACGGGACGCGATGGCTGAGCCAATGATTGAACCAGTAGCCAAGCTCATAGGCGAGGAACAGGATCAGCGTGACGATGCCGTTGGCGGCGAGCGGCGGCAGCACTGAAGGCGAGGGCCTGCCGAACACATCGACCAGCATTGTGATGATGCCGTTGGTGACGGCCTGGTAGGTCAGGATCGCCCAGCCGAACACGATGCCGTACACGAACACGTTGAAGAACATGTAGCCGAGGTCGGCATAGCTCGACGGATTGTTGACGATGCGTTTTGGAAACAGTGCGCGCCAGATTGTTTTCCAGCGCAGGCGGCGGCCGCGCTTGACGCGCTTGAAGGCGTAGAAGGCGCTCGCAAGGATCAGCGCCGCGCCGAGCGATGTGAACGAGAAATGCGAGCCGAACGAGAACAGCAGCGCGTTCAGCTTGATCCAGAAATAGAGCAGGCCCGGCGACAGGTCCACGACAGCGCTCCGCGAGGTCGCCCGCTTCTAGGCCGCCGGCGGTAAATATTGTGTTGTGGAATAGCGATGGTTTTCCGCTATCGGCGGCGGCCCAACAGATATGCGGGAAGGTGCCTTGACGATAACCGGCCACAAGCCAACGATTGCGTCATTGTTGCAATAGGGGGGCTTTGTCATGGTGCTGGGAATGTCCATCGCGACGTTCACAATCGTGCATGTCATCATCAGTCTCGTTGCCATCGTTTCCGGTCTCGTCGCGTTTGCCGGCCTGTTGAACTCGAGTATTCAGCCCGGCTGGACGATGTTGTTTTTGCTCACGACCGTTCTGACCACCGTCACCGGTTTCATGTTTCCGTTCGGTGCCGTGACTCCTGCCTTCGTCACCGGATTGATCTCCACCGTGGTTCTCACGTCGGCCTTGCTCGCGCTCTACGCATTCCGGCTGATGGGCGGATGGCGACGGATCTATGTCGTCACCGCGATGCTCGCGCTCTATCTGAACTGCTTCGTGCTGGTGGTGCAGTCCTTCCTGAAGATCCCGGCACTGAAGGCGCTGGCGCCGACGCAATCGGAGCCGCCGTTCTTGTTGGCGCAGGGCGCGGTGCTCGCCGCCTTCATCATCTTTGGGGTGCTGGCGTTTCGCCGCTTTCATCCATTGACCGCGGCGCAGGCCTGAGCTTTTTATCCACCGACGCAACATCGGGAGACCTTTCAATGCTCGCCTGCACCTGGGATCATGTTCATCTGCGCAGCCCCGATCCGGAGGCGACCGCGCAATGGTTCGAGAAAATGCTGGGCGCCCAGGTGATCCGCTCGACGCAGCAGGGCCAGCCGCGCGTCGACCTCAAGCTCGGCGGCAGCACGATCTTCATCGCGCCGGTCAGTTCGGGCGATGGTGTGAACGCGCCGCCGGCGACGCCGTATCAGGGTCTCGATCATTTCGGCCTTGCGGTGAAGGGCGTCGATGCCATTGCCGCCGATCTCAAAAAGAAGGGCGTCGAGTTCACGATGGAACCGAACAGCCCGCGTCCCGGCATCCGCATCTGCTTCATTCGCGGTCCGCAGGGCATCTCGATCGAGTTGCTCGAACGCGATCCGAAATATACCTGATCAGCGGTGCGGCTGGCGCGTGTTACGCCGGCGCTTCACGTCCTCGATCACCGGCGGGCAATGTGCGGTCGTAGCGGCCATCGCCGCGTCGGCGCCTTCGACGTTGAAATCCGCGGTGGTGCGCCCGAAGGCGAGCGAGCGGATACGGAGATAGAGGGTCTTGGAGTCCTTCAGCTCGTCGAGAAACTGCGCGACATCCGGCCCATTCTCGATCACGGCGACTTGGTCGTTGCCGAGGAAGCCGGCTTCGATCTGGTGCCCGGGCCTGTCGTCAAAGCGATAGCCGAACTCGTTGCTGTAGGTCGTGCCAACCTTCGTTTCGAACGCGAAGCGCACCAGCGGCTTCTTGTTGAAGCAGGCCAGTTGCATGGTGACTTTCTTCGGAAACGGCTCGCTGCTATGCGAGCTTGACGCAACCACCAGCGCGCTTTCGAGCGGCGCGCCGGTAATGCGGTCGATCTGCTTCTCGATCCGCCACTCGCCCGCTTGCACGGTATTGGTGGTGCCGACCGTTGGGTCGCGCACGCCGGCGCACGCGCTCAGCGACAGCAGCGCTATCGGAAGTAATAACCCGCGCACGATCCCTCCAGCCGGGAGCGATAGTGCACCGATAGGTTGCATCGGGCAAACCGGCTGGAACGTCAGGCCGTCAGGTGTATTCTTGGCTTGAAAAAAGGAGACCGCGCATGGCGTTCACGGTTACCAGCGACAGCTTCAAGGACGGCGACTATCTCGGCAAGGATTACATCCTGTCGACCGATTTCGGCTTCGGCTGCGCCGGCGGCAATAAGTCGCCGCACCTGAAATGGAGCGGTGCGCCAGAGGGCACCAAGAGCTTCGCCGTCACCTGTTACGATCCGGATGCGCCGACCGGCTCCGGCTTCTGGCACTGGCTGGTCGTGAACATTCCGCCGGATGTCACCGAGCTCACCTTCGGTGCCGGCAGCGCCGGCGGCAAGATGCCGGCCGGCTCGCTGCAGACCCGCACCGATTTCGGCAAGCCAGGTTACGGCGGCCCGTGCCCGCCGGAAGGCGATCATCCGCACCGCTACCTGTTCACGGTATTCGCAGTCGGCAAGGACAAGATCGACGTCGGCGCCGACACGTCGGCGGCGGTGGTCGGTTTCAATCTCCACTTCGCCACTTTGGCGAAAGCCGAGATCATGGGGCTGTACAAGCGATAGAGAGCATGATCCCGAAAAGTGGGCGCCGGTTTTCGGACAAGATCATGCTCAAAACTATGCGCTTCAGAGCCCGTACTGGCGCTTGAAGCGGTCGATCTGCTCGGCGATCTGCGGGGGCAGGGCACGCAATCCCTGCGCGCCGGCGGCTGACAAATAGGGCCGCACCTGCGACTGGCTGAACCAGTCCGGCTCGCTGCCTGCCGGAATGATGCGCTCGAAGATCATCACCAGCAGCACCGCCAGCAGCCCGATGCGGAATGCGCCGAGCACGGCGCCGAGCATGCGGTCGATGATGCCCATGCGTCCGGCCGCCGCGCCGACCGCGCCGCGCATCAGCGCGCCCAGCACCATGGCGATGACGATCACCAGGACGACCGGGACGTAGGACACCGAATTCGGGATGCCGGCGATCGGCAAGAAACCGCGTTCGGTCAGCATCGCTGTCACGGTCGGCGCGGCAGCCAGCGCGACCGGCGCGGCAACAACATAAGCGAGAATCGTCGCGAGGCCGCGCAGCAGGCCGGCGGAAAAGCCGGTCACGACCGCAACCAGCGTGAGACCGAGAACGGCGGCGTCGAACGGGTTCATGAGCGGCGATTATTAGAGCGTGCGATAGCCGCCGTCGACCATCAGCAGCGTGCCGGTCACGAATGACGCCATGTCGGAGGCGAGGAAGATCGCGGCATTGGCGATATCTTCCGGCTGGCCGACCCGGCCCATTGGTGTGTGGTCAATGAAGACCTTCAGCAATTCCGGATTGCTCCGCATCTTCTCGTTCATCGGCGTGGCGATCAGGCCGGGCCCGATCGCATTGACCCGCACGCCATCCTTGCCGAGTTCGGCGGCCAGCGCCCGGGTGAATCCGAGCACCGCGTGCTTCGAGGCGGTGTAGGCCACCGAGCTTGGCGTTCGCACATGGATGAATGACTGCATCGAGCCGAGATTGACGATCCGGCCCTTGCTGGCGCGGATTTGCGGGATAAACGCCTGCGTTACATTGAATACGCCATCCAGATTGATGGCCATGATGTCGTTCCAGTCGCCGGCCATTGTCTCGACGTCGCCGGCAAACGGATTGCGGCGGGCGATCCCGGCATTGTTGACCAGGATGGTGACGGTGCCGACCTTGTCGGTCACCTGTTTGGCGATGGCGAAGCAGGCGTCGCGCTTGGTCACGTCGAGGGTAAAGCTCGAGGCCTGGCCGCCGGCGGCCTTGATTTCATTGACCACGCCGGCCCCAGCCTTTTCGTTGGCGTCGAGGATCACCACGTGTGCGCCTTCTCGCGCATAACCGAGCGCGATGGCCCGGCCGATGCCTGAGCCCGCTCCGGTAATAACGGCAATGTGGTTGTTGAGAAGGCCGGCCATAGGGTGACTCCCATTGAATTTGCAGCAAGATAGCGCGTTTACCGTGTCTCCTCATCCCCGTGCGACAGGCTACGGAACACTCGGCATGTCTCGCGGGTTGTCAGGGGTCCACCCACCACCAAAAGGGCATTTGTCATGAAATTCTCCGGATTTCGAGCAGCTATGATCGCGATTGCCGCGGTCCTGAGCCTGGGCCTGACCTCGGCCGCGCAGGCCGATAGCGGCCGCATTTCCTTCAACGTCGTCAAGGCCGGCTTCGTGATCGGCGGCTCGGCGGGCAGCGGCACGCTGACCTTCCACGGCCGTCATTATCCGATCTCGATCGGCGGTCTGAGCTACGGCTTCACCTTCGGCGCCTCGGACACCCATTTTTCGGGACGCGTATCGAACATCCGCCGGCCGGGTGACGTCGCCGGCGTTTATGCCGCCGCCGGCGCCGGCGCTGCGGTCGGTCCGGGCGCGCACGCCATCGTGCTGCAGAATCCGAATGGCGCGACTCTGACGCTGAGCGGCCGCTCGGTCGGTGCGATCGTCGCCGCGGACCTCAACGGTCTGGCGATCTCGATCCGCTAATCGCTTGGTCTGTTTGATCTGGAACGGGCGGCATTTGTGCCGCCCGTTTCATTCTTGCGGCGGCCGTGCATGAATGTCGGTCGCGAAAACGAAATCGAGATCGCTCGGGTGGATTCATGAAAGTCTTCATCGTCGGCGCCAGCGGCTATATCGGCGGCTCGATTGCGGCCGCGCTGACGAAGCAGGGGCACGAAGTCAGCGGCCTCGCTCGCTCCGGCGAAACTGCCGCCACCTTGCAGCGGCGCGGCATCACTCCGGTGCGTGGTGCACTGGACGATGCCGCCGCGCTGGCGGCCGCCGCCAAAGCCGCTGACGTCACCATCGGCGCCGCCAATGCCGACCATCGCGGCGCCGCCGAAGCGATCGTCGAGGCGCTGACTGGCACCGGAAAGACCTACCTCCACACCAGCGGCTCCAGCATCGTCGGCACACCGGCGCGCGGCGAATTCGTCGCGGCGATTTTCGATGAAGACACGCCGTTCACGCCGCCGCCTGCCCGCAAGGCGCGGGTCGAGATCGACAACATGGTGCGTGGTGCCACCGGCATGCGCGGTATCGTGATTGCGCCGAGCCTGATCTATGGGCTCGGCCACGGCGCTAACCCGGACAGCGTGCAGGTGCCGTGGCTGATCGCGCTTGCCAGGAAGGCCGGCGTCGCGAAGCACATCGGCTCCGGCGAAAACCGCTGGGCCAATGTGCACATCGACGATCTGGTGCCGCTCTATCTGGCCGCGATCGAGAAGGCGCCGCCCGGCGCCTTCTACTTTGCCGAGAACGGCGAGAACGCGATGCGCGAGGTCTGCGAGGCCATCAGCCGCATGCTGGGGCAGGGTGGCAGGACGCAGAGCATGAGCATCGCCGAAGCCGCCGCCGAGTGGGGCGAGGGCGCCGCCGAGAACACCATGGGCTCGAACAGCCGCGTTCGCGCCAGGCGGGCGCGTGCCGAGCTCGGCTGGAAGCCCTCTGCGCGCGCGCTGATCGAGGAGATCGAGCGCGGCTGTTATTCCGGGAAGGAAGTGCGAGCCTAGCCGCCGTACCGGTCGGTCAGCGCGGATTGCCGGCAATCAGCATCCGCGCCAGGGTTTCGGTGAGGGGCTGTCCGGTCTTGGTTTCGATCCAGCCGAATTGGCCGTTTGGATTATTTTCCAGAAACACATATTGCCCGGACGGCGTGACGATCATGTCTATCGCCCCATAGGAGAGCTGGAGGCGACTTATCAATTCCAAGCAGCGCTTTTCTATGTCCGCCGGAAGCCGGTGTATCTCGTGAGGCAAGGATTCGATGTCGGCCCGGCGCCAGTCGTTCCGCCCTTGCGCGGACGCTTGAGAGTGAATTTCCGTTGCGAAGACCTGATGTCCGATCACGGTGATTCGCAGTTCGAATTCCTTTTGAATGTTCTCCTGAAAAATTCCCGGTGTGTGGGAGATCAGATCGATGCAATCGAGCTCCCGCAAGGATACCGGTGACGTGTAGCAGGCTTTTTCCGTTCCCACGAAGAACCCCGAATTGAACGGCTTATAGACAATGTCGCCGCGGCATTCTTCGTAAAAGGCGCGGACTTGCGAGGGGTCGTTGGTGATAAGCGTTTTCGGGATGGAAAATCCAAGGTCGTTGGCCAGTTTCAATTGCAGAGGCTTCGAGTCGGCAATGCGGCTTCGATCCGGGTGATTGACCCAGAACCAATCGAAAGTTTGATAGAGGCCGGTCAGCGCCGCCCTCGCTTCTGCTTCGGCAAATCTCCGCTCTTGCGGGCCGAGCGAGTCCGGGAGTTGAGGCGGTGCGGGATGCCGATACCAGACACTTCGTATGCCGCGCAGGTCGGCATGCCAGGCAGACGTATCGATGCGGCCATCGAACCCTGTCTCGTGAGATCGAAGGCGCAGCTTCGATTGCAACGGAAAGGCGTTTGGCCGCCAACGTACGCACTCGACGCCGATGTCATTGAGCAAGACGACCATTCGATCCACGTGGGGATCGAATTCGTGACTGACGATCAGAATCTTGTTGGCGTGCCGGTCCGGCATGATGTCTCAGCCGGTTGCTACCAGCATGCGGATCGCGCTCCTGGCTGTTGTATTACCTCGGAGGTGGATCGGACCCTGTATCGTCGCAGCCGGTATCCGACGACGTGTCGGTCACGATCGGGCAACAGCTTGTCGTCGAATAGCTGGTTTCGCGGCTGGCAGTGCACCATTGCGCCATCCGCGCTTTCGGACTGAGCGGGCTCTCTCTTGTCCAGCCGTTGTCGATCAACTCCTGAAGGTCATCCCCGGATAGCCGTTTGGCCGGCCCTTGTGACAGTTCGACGAACATCGGCTGACGCTTGGTGGCGTCGAAGTAAAGTTGAGTGGTCTCGTCGTAATATCCGGACGGCACTTGAACGGCCCGGTTTGGCTCCACGAAAAGACCCGCGAAAATGCTGGCGCTGCTGGTGCGGCCGAAAAGGCTATTTGCCAGTCCGGCGCCAATCGCGGTCGCCAGTGCATTCCCCGATGATCGTAGAAATTTACGGCGTCCTACCGTCATGACGGCTCCCCCCGTTAATTTCGGGGCATATCCTAGGATTGCAGAATGGCAAGCGTCAATTGGGGGAGGTGGAAGATATCGACCGCCGCTCCACCGATACGCTAGTCTCCCCGCGCAATGCAAAAGGTCCTGCGTCTCTCCGCGCTTATCGTAGTGGTCGTCGTGGCGTCGATCGTCGCGATGGCTTGGCTGTTGGCCGAGATGCTCGACCAGTCGGCCATGAAGACCGCCTACCAGATCTGGCTGGAGAACCAGACCTTCATCGCGGCGGTCATCGCCGTGGCGGCGGCGGGGCTGGCGGCGCGGCCGGTTTACATGCAGGTGCGCGCGCAATCGGTCACCGCGGCGCTCGATCTGTTGCACCGGCTCGAAGCCGAGAGCCACGCCAATGTCGACGCGCACAAGCGGCTTTACGATCTGCGCCGCGCCGTCGTCTCGTTGAGCGGCGAGATCAACGCCTATGCGCAGGATCTCGACACGCCCGGCCTCAAGTCCACGATCACCAGCCTGCTGTCGTTCAACGCGCGCGAAATCCGCGCCTATTCCGATCGCCCGACCATCGGCCACGCCGAGCGCACCAAGCTGGTCGCGTTGAGCGCCGTGCTCAGCATGACGCAGCAGGTCGCGGTGGAATTGCTGACGACGGAGAAGAACGGCCGCATCCCGGCGGAAGCGGTGGCCGCCGAGCAGAATTTCATCTGCACCAAGCTTGCCGGCCTGTTCAGCCTCTCCTCCGAGATCGCCGAGGATCTCGAGCACCAGGAAGAGCAGAAGCGCCGTCGCGCCGCCGAGCTGCGCGAAGCCGCGAATACGGCGTGGGTTTAGTCAGCGACATCTTGCCTATCGGACGCTTGGGGTCGCGATGCGCATGGCGGCGCGGGAGGAGAAAGCCGCGAGACCGCGGCTAACCATCTTTGACCTCGGTGTCAGGCCGGTCGCTGCCGCTTGAAACCTCGCGATGCCATTTGCCGTTGGCATCTTCCCACTCGATGCCGTGAGTGTCGCCTGGCACGCGTTGTTCGGCGGCGGCGCGACGCGCCGCCGTGAGCGCGGTATCGTGAGAATCGAAGCGTTCCGAGAACACGTCACCGACTTTATAAGCCCAGCCGCCATCGTGACGGACGATACGATAGATGACGTGTGACACAGCGACTCCTCTCGTTGGCGGCAAGAGCCCCGTTACAGCGCCTTGTTGCTCGCCTTCACCTTCTCCGCGTCGACATACACGTCGCTGCCGAGCGCCTTGAATTTCTCGCTCATCGCGGCCATGCCCGACTGCTGCTCGTTCAGCGTCGCCGCATAGTCGCGCACGTCCTGCGTGATCTTCATCGAGCAGAACTTTGGCCCGCACATCGAGCAGAAATGCGCGACCTTGTGTGCCTCCTTCGGCAGCGTCTCGTCGTGATATTCGCGCGCCGTCACCGGATCGAGGCCAAGGTTGAACTGGTCCTCCCAGCGGAAGTCGAAGCGCGCGCGTGACAGCGCGTCGTCGCGAAGCTGCGCCGCCGGGTGCCCCTTGGCGAGATCGGCCGCATGCGCCGCGATCTTGTAGGTGATGACGCCTTCCTTGACGTCGTCGCGGTCGGGCAGGCCGAGGTGTTCCTTCGGCGTCACGTAGCAAAGCATCGCGCAGCCGAACCAGCCGATCATTGCCGCGCCGATGCCGGACGTGATGTGGTCGTAGCCCGGTGCGATGTCGGTCGTCAGCGGCCCGAGCGTGTAGAACGGCGCCTCGCCGCATTCCTTGAGCTGCTTGTCCATGTTGATCTTGATCTTGTGCATCGGCACATGGCCGGGGCCTTCGATCATGACCTGGCAGCCTTTGTCCCAGGCGATCTTGGTCAGCTCGCCGAGGGTCTCGAGCTCCGCGAACTGCGCGCGGTCGTTGGCGTCGGCGATCGAGCCGGGCCGCAGGCCGTCGCCGAGCGAGAACGACACATCATATTTGCGCATGATGTCGCAGATCTCGTCGAACTTCTCGTAGAGGAAGCTTTCCTTGTGCCGCGACAGGCACCACTTCGCCATGATCGACCCGCCGCGCGACACGATGCCGGTAACGCGGTTGGCGGTGAGCGGGACGTAGGCGAGCCGCACGCCGGCGTGGATCGTGAAGTAGTCGACGCCCTGTTCGCACTGCTCGATCAAAGTGTCCTTGTAGCATTCCCAGTCGAGCTTGACGGGGTCGCCGTTCACCTTCTCCAGCGCCTGGTAGATCGGCACCGTGCCGATCGGTACCGGGGAATTGCGCAGGATCCACTCGCGCGTGTTGTGGATGTTGCGCCCGGTGGAGAGGTCCATCACGGTGTCGGCGCCCCAGCGGATCGCCCACACCATTTTCTCGACTTCTTCCTCGACCGACGAGGTCACCGCCGAATTGCCGATATTGGCGTTGATCTTGGTGAGGAAGTTGCGGCCGATGATCATCGGCTCGAGTTCGGCGTGGTTGATGTTGGAGGGGATGATGGCGCGGCCGCGGGCGATCTCGTCGCGCACGAATTCCGGTGTGATGAACGCCGGCACCGATGCGCCGAAGCTCTCGCCATCCTTCAGCGCCTCTTCCGCGCGCTCCAATTGCTGCTTGCGGCCGAGGTTCTCGCGTGCCGCGACGTAGATCATCTCCTTGGTGATGATGCCCTTGCGCGCCCATTCGAGCTGGGTGACGGGCTTGCCGTCCAGCGCCCGCCACGGCTTCGGCGTGTTGGAGAAATTGCGGGCGAGATGCTTGCCGCTGACATTGCCGTTGTCGACCGGCTGGATCGGCCGGCCCTCATATTCCTCGACGCCGCCGCGCTCCTTGACCCATTCGATGCGCGTGCGCTTCAAGCCCTTCTCGACGTCGATCGCAGCATTATCGTCGGTATAGGGGCCGGTGGTGTCATAGACAGGCAGCGGCGGCTCTTTCGAGGCTTCCGACAAAACGATTTCACGCAACGGCACGCGCATGTCCGGCGCCGCATCGGGCGACACGTGGATCTTGCGCGAGGCGGGCAGCGGTCCGGTGGTGACCTTCGGGGTGACGAGATCGGCCGGTGCGACGGGTTTGTTCATTCTCTGGCCTCCGGAGGGGCGTAAGCCTTGTAGGTTACGAAGCCGCCCAGCGTGATCATGATGGCGCCGAAGGCGACGAAGAAATGCTTGTTGGCGGTGGCCGCGCCGGCGACGAACGGGATGAACTGCGGCGCGATGATCCGCCACACGCCGACCACCGTCATCAGCCAGCCGATGAAGGTGACGCAGCTGCGCCAGTCGCGCGTCCACACGTTGTGCACATTGAGAATGCCGAGGCCGATCAGCAGCAGCATCATCCCGGAAAAATAAATGATGGCCGGATTGGACAGGTATTGCTCGGCGATCCGCCGATAGGTCTCGGTGTTGGTCAGCATGCCGACGCCGATGGTCGCAAACAGCGGCCCAACCAGCCTGGCGATGAAGATTGAAGCCTGCACTGCGTCCTGTCCCTTCGCCGGCATGACCCGGATCAGGTTCTAAGGGACTCTCTCAGCCCGCGAATTAGGGCACCCCTCGGAACGCCCTGAATTTAGGCTTGTGGCGGAGGCTGTCAATGTGCAGCGGGAACAACTAGCGCGGCAATTCCGTGACGGCGACCGAGGCGCGGCCTTCCGCGTCGCCGATGATCCGCAACGTCTTGGAATCGAACGCGATGCCGACCAGCCGCAACTGATCGACGGCGGTATCGACCCGCACGCCGGGGCTGACCTGGCGGAAGTCCGCCAGTGCCTCGCCGATCTTGCCGCGCGCGTCGGCGGCGAACGGCTTGAGGTCGATCACTGCGTTTTCCGCAAGCGAGTCCTGAATGTATGGCATGGCGGCGCGCGCCGCGGCGCCGAGTAGGCCGTAAGCCGCCTCGGATTCAACCGCCACTTCGAGATCCGTCAGCCGCAGGATTTGCTTCTGCGCGTCGAGCGCCGGCTTGCCCCAGATGTGCACCGTCGCTTCGGCTCCGAAGCCGAACCAGCTTTTCTTCTCGCGCGCCTTCACCAGCAGCGAGATCAGCAGCCGGTCGTCCGAAGCCGCGATCGCTGCCTTGCGGACCTCGACCTCGGCGGCGCTGCCGGCTTCCTTGCCGAACACCTGCCCCTTAAGCTGCGCGTCGAGCAACTTGTTGACCTCGGTGAACGGCACGTCGATCGGCACCCCGATCGCCAACCGTCCTGCGTCGGCGCGCGGCAGCAGGTCGATCTGCGACGGGAACGGGCATTGCGGCTTGGTTTCCGACGGCCCGATCCGGGTGTCGGCCTGCACGCCGATGGTCAGCGTGACGTTGCGGTTGTCGATCTTCGGCTGCGCGGCGAACGCCTTCACCGGCTTCATCTCCAGCCACAGCGCCGGCAAGCCGGTCTTGCCGCCGCCCAGCGGAATCGAGCGGCACAGCTTCTCCCATTCTTTCCGCACCGTCTGCTCGATGATCGGGTCGCTGCGCAGCCGGTTTTGCAGCCGCGCGATCTGCTCGTTGACCAGCGGGTCGATCACCGATTTGAGCTCGTTGCCGAGATTGAGCTTCACCCCGGCGATGTTGATGCCGCTGTCGCTGAACGCGAGCGAGCCGTTGAGGTTAGGCTCGATCCGCCAGTTGGCGGTCAGCACCGGGCGCGAGGTCACCACCGCGTTGCCGCGGAATTCGGTTTTCTGGTCGAATGGCTTGCCGGCGAGGTCGCCCACCGTCTGGCCGACCTGCTTGCCGAACAGGTTGCCAAGCTCACGGCCGAGCCCGCCGGCGACCTTGCCGGCCGTGGTGCCGACCTGTCCCGTCAGGTGAACGGCGCCGTTGAGCGGCGTGGTGATCGTCAGTGCGTCGGTCTGCCCGGTCACCTGCATCGCGCCGCGCGATACCTCGACGCCCATGTCGGCCTTGCCGAGCAGTTGCGTCAGCGCGTTGTCCTTCTTGCCGGCGAATTCGCGCGGCGCCGCGTTGTCGAGCGCGGCGCGGATGGCGGGCAGGGCGATCGCAACCGGGGCGACGATGGTCGATTGCCGCGTCATCGGCGGCAGAGGCGGCACCGCTTTCAGCACCGGCCGGTTTTTCGCAACGACTGCTGCGGGGAAGAATGTGTCGATCGCCCACAGGGTCGCACTGAAGAACGCACCGACCACGAGAATGCCCGCGATCGCCCAGCGGAATGCAGCCGAGCGGCCGAACAGCCGGATCGGCGCGGTGATGTAATAGATGAACGTCCCAGCCATCGCGGCAATTTCCCGAATCGCCTGCGATGATGGTAGCGCGCCACGTCCGCCACGCCACCCGCGTCAAATGCCGCGCCTCAGCGCGGAAACAGCACGTCCAGTGCGACCAGCACCACGACAAACGTGACGCCCATCACGATCAGCGTGGTGATGATCGCCCGCTTCATTTGGTGCCCATCTTGTAGCGGTCGAGCTTTGCCACCACCTCGTCGCTCGCCGGAGTATCGATGCCGTACTTGTCGCCGAGCGCCGCGACCTTGCCGTTGAGCCAGTCGAGCTCCAGCCGGTTGCCGCGCTCGAGGTCGTGCGCCATCGAGGCCTTCATGCCCGAAGGAACCTTGCCGGCCAGGAACTGCATGCGCTGCTCGATGTAGTCGGCGCCGATCTCCGTGCCGGACGCCTTGCCGACCGCGCGTGCCTCGTCCATCAGGTTGCGGAACAGCGCGAGCCCATCCGGCTTTTCGATGATCGGCCCGATCGACGAGCGGCGCGACGCCGTCGCTCCCGCCATCGCCGTGAGGAAAATGAATTTCTCCCAGCGCTCGGCCTGAATGTCCTTCGATATGTCGAGATCGCAGTTCGCCTTCTTGCCGGCCGCCGCGAACGCTTCGAGCACCGCATCGGGCTTCCTGTCGGTGCGGCCGAAGCGAAGCGCGCAGAACTGGCTGGTCTGCTTGATGAGCCCCGGCGCCTCGATCACGGTGGCGATATAGGCGACGCCGCCGGCCACCTTGTCGGCGCCGAGGATCGGCGCCAGCCGTTCGACCGAGTCGACGCCATTCTGCACGGTGATGACGCGGGTGTTCGGCCCGACCATCGGCTTGGTCAGCTCGGCGGCCTTTTCGGTATCCCAGAGTTTAACGGCAAAGAGCACGACATCGACCGGACCCACCGTCTTCGGGTCGTCGGTGACGTTCACTTTCGGTAGATGGAGGTCGCCGTGGACGCTCTCGATCCTGAGGCCGTTCTTCTCCATCGCCTCGCGGTTGGCGCCGCGCGCGATGAAGAAAACGTCGTGCCCGTCCGCCGCCAGCCGTGCGCCGAAATAACCGCCGACCGCACCCGCCGCCATTGCCGCAATTTTCATGGAAGACTCCCGCAAGAATGCGGGAACATAGACACGCGCGCGCGCAAAATAAAAGAGCGCCGGGGGCGGCCATTTGGGGTCATGCCTGACTGATGTGACCCGCTGCGGCCCGTCGCCGGCGCTCTCGTCCGTGGCTTTCCCGCTATGCCGAAGTCCGAACGGTTACCGCGGCAGTGAAGCGGCGCTCTGGCCCGGTGGTGTCATGCAAACCTCCGTACTTGAGGGTGCGAGGCGGAGTGTGCGCCTCTCGCACCGGCAATCAAGACAGCACTCCTTACTTGAACAGCGCCGCCGGGAAATCCGCCGCATGGCGATGCGCGCGCTGAACTTCGCGGAACTTCGCCTTCGGCGTTCCACCGGCGTCGATCGCCTTGCGATAGAGATGCCATGTCGCGTGGCCGAGCACCGGGATCACGACCGCAAGCCCGATGAACAGCGGGATCGAGCCGAGCAGTAGCAGGACTGCGACGATCACGCCCCATGCGGCCATCGTCGCCGGATTTTTCTGCACCAGCCGGATCGACGTCGACAGCGCGGTTGCGGCGCCGACCTCGCGGTCGAGCAGCAGCGGGAAGGTGATCGCGCTCAACATCATCGCGACGATGGCGAACACCAGGCCCACCAGATTGCCGGCAACGATGAGTTGCCAGCCGGCCGCGGTGGTGAAGAGGTCGCTGACGAATTGCTCCGCCGAGGCCGGCATCGCGTAGCCGAAGCTGGCGACGTAAAGCGCGTGCGCCACCGCGATCCAGACGAAGAAGATCGCGAGCAACAGCAGACCAAGAGCCGATATCGCTCCGATCGAGGGCGAATGCAGCACGTCGAGCGCGTGGGCCGCGTGGCTCTCAAGCCCGGATTCCCGGCGGCGGCTCAATTCATAGAGGCCGAGCGCAGCGACCGGTCCGATCAGCGCAAAGCCCGCCGCCAACGGAAACAGGAACGGCAGCATCGCGTAGCCGAAAATGAGCTGTGCCAGCACGACGCCGACCACCGGATAGATGATGCAGAGGAAGATCGCGTGGCTCGGCATCGCCGAGAAATCCGCCCAGCCCTCGCGCAAGGCGTCCTTGAGGTCGTCGATTCCGATCTGGCGGATGACGGGTTGTGCGCTTGAAGTCGCACCGACGAGGATATGAGACTGAGCCATGAGCGAGCCTCCCGGGTTCGGGTTGAGGCCGCGACGGATGGATGGCCAGTCGCAAAGGCTGGTCAGGCAAAGCCGCGACCAACAGGGACAGGATAACCCCGCCGGCCGCTTTCGCATTTCACAAAAAAGAGAGGCCCGCGGGAACTCCGCGGGCCTAGTAAATGGGAGGTTCAAGTCCCGTAGATGAGTCGGATTAGTAGAGGCCGGACGGCCGGATCGCGTTCGAGGCCTGCATCGAGGCCGGCGCGGCATAGTTCGCCTGCTGCTGCACCTTGCGCTGCGCGGTGTTGTGCGTCTGCGGCAGCACGACGACCTTGGCGCCGACCTTCACGCGCTCGTAGAGATCGGTGACGTCCTCATTGGTGAGTCGGATGCAGCCCGACGACACGGTCTTGCCGATCGTCGACGGATCGTTGGTGCCGTGGATGCGATATTCGGTGCCGCCGATATACATGGCGCGCGCGCCGAGCGGATTGCCGGGGCCGCCGGCAGTCATGCGCGGCAGATAAGGCTGGCGCGCGATCATCTCGGCCGGTGGGTACCAGTCCGGCCACTCGGCCTTGCGCACGACCGGATGCGTGCCCGACCAGGTGAAGCCTTCGCGGCCGACGCCGATGCCGTAGCGCATCGCCTTGCCGTTCCCCATCACGAGGTAGAGGAAGGTATTCGGCGTATCGACGATGATGGTGCCCGGCGCTTCGTTGGTGCGGTAATCGACGATCTGGCGCTGGAGGCGCGGATCGAGCTGCGCGTCCTCGGAGACGCTCTCGTCGGTCGCCAGCGGCTGCTCCGCCTGTTGGGGCGCATATTGCTGCTGGGGAGCCGGAAGGTAGGCGAAGGTCTGCGCCTGTGCGCTGCCGGCAGCGATGACCGCGCCGAGCACGACGGCCGACGATAAAACGAGCTTTCGCATGAAACCCTCCCGCGTGTGCCTCAAGTTCGTCGAGGCAACGGCGAGCGAGGTTCAACGTTCGCTCACGAACTTGCGAAGCCGGTCAAAGAAATGTGTGCGGAACTTTTGGAACCGGCTGGAATCGCAGGCGAATTCAGCGATTCCGGTCGCGATGCCAGCCGACTTGCGCCTCCGGCACGCTGTCGGTCGAGGCGAAATACGGCTTGATGTCGAGCAACGGCGTGCCGTCCAGGCAATCCAGCCCAACCACCTTCGCCTTTGAGCCTTCGATCCCAACCAATTTCACCACGCTCATCGCGATCGGGTTCGGCCGGGCCGGCGAGCGCAGGGCAAAGGTGCCGCGCTGCACGCCATAGTGCGACGGCACTTGCAGCACCAGGTTCCGCACCGAGCGGTCCATCCAGTACAGCACCACCAGATGTGAGCAACTTGCGACATCTTTCAGTGCCGGCACCCAGCGTTCATCGAATTCCAGCGTGCAGACTTCGTCTGACTGGCGGGCATTCTTCGGGCACTGCTTGCGCTCGGTCCAGGGCGTGCAGATGCGGCCGATGAAATAGACACCGGCGTCGGTGGCGGCGGGCAGGTCGGTCGTGACCTCGCCCTCCCAGACGCCGAATTCGAGTTTGTCCTTTTCGGGAGCCATGACCGCCCGATCCTTCCACGTCATGGCCGGGCTTGTCCCGGCCATCCACGCCTTGGCGGCAAGAAAGGCGTGGATGCCCGGCACAAGGCCGGGCATGACGGCGGAGAGGTGCAAGGCCGGCCGAATAACCCCCGGTAGCAGTCAGTATTTTATTAACGTTAAAGTTGTATCGCCGACGCGATGCAATCTCGCGCCGTGCGCGGCTCCATCCTTGTGTTGGGTGTGTTGCTCGCGGCGTCTCCGGCGTCGGGCGGGGAGGAGTCGCTCGCCACCGTGCAACTGCGCGGCGGCTATGACGCCAACCCGACCGGGCTGCCGAAAGACAGCGCGCAGGGGAACGGGTTCATCACGGCCGGCGCCGCGATTGCGATCGGACGCGACTATGTCGGCGGCAAGGTCGCGTTTGCCGGCGAGGGGCAGCACACCGAATTTTCACGCGGCATCACACCGGCCGATCGCGCCAAGTTTGCACTGGAGACGGAGCACGATCTCGATATCGGCTGGACTCTCCGCACCAGCGTGCGCGCCGACAACGTGACGAGCTACGACACCCGCGCCCTCAACATGGCGGGCAACATCAAGCTGCGGCCGAGCCAGGGCGTGTTCCGCCCGTTCATCACCGGCGAGGTCCGTTATTCGACGCTCAACGAGACCAACATCCTGTTCGCGGACTTCCTGCCGGAGCCGGAGAAGTTCGTGCGCGGCACGGTGATCCCCGGCTTCGCCATCGTGCACAGCGACAAGTTCGAGTTCGGTGTCTCCGCCAGCTTTTCAGTAACGCACTACACCAACGACGAAGATCCGCTCGGCTTCAACCGCGACAACACCCGCATCCAGCCGTTTCTGTTTGCGACTTACAAAGACGACACGCTCGATGTCTCTGCCTCGGTGTCGCATTTCGATGGCCGCTGGAGCGATTCAAACTTCGAGGACGTGCAGGCGACGCTCTACGATGTCTCACTCGGCAAGACGTTCGGCGATTTCAAGCTCGACCTCGCCGCCAAGCGCACCGCCGAAGACACCACGTTTCCTTATGCGCCGGTGACTCTGGTGACCGCCGCCGCCGTCGGTCTGTCATACAAGCTGACATCGCAAATCACGTTGCGGGTCTCGGCGAAAAATCTGCGCATCGATTATCCCGGCGTCGATCTCGTTTCCAAAACGAATGCGCTTGGCGTCGGCGCGGATTACGGCTTCGGCAAGGACTGGACGCTCGGCCTCGACGCCGCTTATCAACGCGGCACGCTGATCGACGGCGAGCCGATGACCGGCGCGGTCGTCTCGTTGTCGCTCGCGAAGAAATTCAACCTCGCGCAAAACGAAAAAAGGTGAGCGGCGTTGCCGCCGCTCACCAGGCAACAGCGGCGCTCTGGGTGGGACGTAGCGCGCCGCCACCACCTCACCAGCCGTGGCTGGAGCCCCGCCCACCGCCGAGCAGCGAGCCGAGCACGCCGCCGCGGCCGGTGTTGACGCCGACCTTGACGCCAAGCCCGGTCGAGCCGCGACCGTTGTTGGTGCCCAGCAGCGACCCGATAAGGCCGCCCTTGCCGGTGTTGACACCGACCTTGACGCCCAGCGCCTGGTTGTTGCCGCGGCTGTCGTGGCCGTAGCCGCCATAGCCGCCGCCATGACCCCCGGCCAAAGCCGGCGCGGCGAAAGCCACGAGCGCCACGGTTGCGATGATGATCTTCTTCATCGACGTTCCTCCGTTATCGCCGGGCGGGAGTGCCCGGCGCGGAGGACCATGATCTAGGTTGTGATTTTTCTAAAGCACAACCAAAGGTTTTGGTTAGACGGTAAGATTACCGGTGGTGTGAACGGCGCTGCCCCCTCTGGCTTTCCCGTCGTCGATCCTATATAGAGAGATAAAGATATCTTTATGTAATGGGACGAACGGCTGATGGCCGAAAAGCTCACCTTCGATGCCCTCAACACAGCGCTGAAGGCGGCGGGCGAGGACACCCGGCTGCGCATCGTCGCGCTGCTGGCCGAGGCCGAGCTGACCGTCTCCGACCTCACCGACATTCTCAGTCAGTCGCAGCCGCGCATCTCGCGTCATCTCAAGCTGCTGGCCGAGGCCGGGCTGGTCGAGCGCTTCCGCGAAGGCACCTGGGCGTTCTTCCGCCTCGCCGACATCGGCGGCGGCGCCGAGCTGGCCCGCACCATCCTCGCGCAACTCAATCTGTCGGATCGCGTCATCAAGCGCGACCGCGAGCGTCTCGCGTCTGTGCGCGCCGCGCGCGCCGCCGCCGCGCAGAAATACTTCCGCGAGCACGCCGCCGAGTGGGACAAGATCCGCAAGCTGCATGTCGCCGACGCGGCGGTCGAGGAGGCGATCCGCGCGGCGCTCGCCGGCCCGCCGTTCCGCGCGCTGCTCGATCTCGGCACCGGCACCGGCCGCATGCTCGAGCTGTTCGGCCCGCAGATCGAGCGCGGCCTCGGCATCGACCTGTCGCTCGACATGCTGTTGCTGGCGCGCGACCGGCTTGAGCGCGCCGGGCTCCGCAATTGCAGCGTCCGTCAGGGCGACATCTACGATCTGCCGATCGCCGACGACTCGTTCGACGTCGTCATCATCCATCAGGTGCTGCACTTCCTCGACGACGGCGCGCGCGCCGTGAAGGAAGCCGCCCGCGTGCTGCGCCCCGGCGGCAGCATCCTCGTGGTCGACTTCGCACCGCACGAATTGGAATTCCTGCGCGAGGATTACGCACATCGCCGCCTCGGCTTCGCGCCGGACATCGTCAATCACTGGCTCGCCGCCGCCGGCCTCGAGCCGACCATGCACAAGAGCCTGCCGCCCGGCCGTGACGGCAAGATCGGCGTGTCGCTCTGGCTCGCCCGCGACCCGCGCGCGCTGATCGCCGCCAACTCCAACCGCGAGGTGGCGTGATGAACGCGGCCCCCCGCGAGAGCCGTTACCTCAAGCCGGGTGGGCGCAGCCTGCACGTCTCGTTCGAGTTCTTTCCGCCGGCCACGCCGGAGATGGAAAAGACCCTGTGGGAATCGATCGAGCGTCTTGCACCGCTCGCGCCGAATTTTGTTTCGGTCACTTACGGCGCCGGCGGCTCGACCCGCGAGCGCACCCACGCCACCGTCAAGCGCATCCTGCGCGAGACCACGTTGACGCCGGCCGCGCATCTGACCTGCGTCGGCGCAACGCGCGAGGAGATCGACGCCATCGTGCGCGACTATCACGATGCCGGCGTCCGTCACATCGTGGCGCTGCGCGGCGATCCGCTGGGCGGGGCGGGGTCGCGCTACGCCCCGCATCCGGGCGGCTATCGCAACGCCGCCGATCTCGTCGCCGGCATCAAGAAGCTCTACCCGGACATCGAGGTGTCGGTGTCCGCCTATCCCGAGAAGCACCCGGACAGTCCGTCGGTCGATGCCGATATCGACATGCTCAAGGCCAAGGTCGATGCCGGAGCGACCCGCGCGATGACGCAGTTCTTCTTCGAGAACGATCTTTATTTCCGCTACCTCGATCGCGTCCGCGCCAAAGGCATCGACATTCCGATCGTGCCGGGCCTGATCCCGGTGCAGAACTTCCAGACCATGACGCGCTTTGCCGCGCGCGCCGGCGCGTCGGTGCCTGCGTGGCTGGCCGACCGCTTCCAGGGCCTCGACCACGACCCCGCGACCCGCAAGTTGATCGCCGCCGCGGTCGCCGCCGAGCAGGCGATCGATCTGCTCGACCGCGGCGTCAGCAGTTTCCATTTCTACACAATGAACCGCGCCGATCTCGTTTACGCGATCTGCCATCTGCTCGGCCTGCGCCCGGTGCCGGTCAACACCACCGCGTCCGAAACCGAGTGGGAAGTTTTAGCCAGTTAGTCAGTCATGCCCACACCGTCCCATAGCAAGGCCCGAACTGCGCTCCTCGCCGCCGCGAAAGAGCGCATCCTCATCCTCGACGGCGCGATGGGGACGATGATCCAGGGCCTCAAGCTCGACGAGGCCGGCTATCGCGGCGCGCGCTTCGACGCCTGGAACCGTGACGTGCGCGGCAACAATGACCTGCTCAACATCACGCGCCCCGATGCGGTGCGCGACATCCATCTCGCTTACTTCCGCGCCGGCGCCGACATCGTCTCGACCAACACATTTTCATCGACCACCGTCGCGCAGGCCGACTACGGCATGGAAGAGCATGTCCGCGAGCTCAATATCGAGGGCGCGCGGCTTGCCCGCGCCGCCGCCGCCATCGCCGAGAAGGAAGACGGCAAAAAGCGCTTCGTCGCCGGCGCGCTCGGCCCGACCAATCGCACCGCCTCGATCTCGCCGGACGTCTCCAATCCCGGCTTTCGCGCCATCACCTTCGATCAGTTGCGCGACGCTTACCGCGAGCAGACCGATGCGCTGCTCGACGGCGGTGCCGATCTCCTCCTGATCGAAACCATCTTCGACACCCTCAACGCCAAGGCGGCGATCTACGCCATCGCCGAAGCGTGCGAGGCGCGCGGCATCGACGTGCCGTTGATGATCTCCGGCACGATCACCGACCGATCCGGGCGGCTCCTCTCCGGCCAGACGCCGGAGGCGTTCTGGAACGCGGTGCGCCACGCCAGCCCGTTCAGCATCGGCCTCAATTGCGCGCTCGGCGCCAAAGAAATGCGCGCGCACATCGCGGAGATCGGCCGCGTCGCCGATACGCTGGTCTGCGCTTATCCGAACGCCGGCCTGCCGAACGAATTCGGCATGTATGACGAAAGCCCCGAAGCGATGGCCGAACTGCTCGGCGAGTTCGCCGCGTCAGGCCTGGTCAACATCGTC
>DASZXA010000086.1:0-4462 GCA_035546455.1 Pseudolabrys sp. | reverse complement strand
GGTGGTGCTGTTCGAGGTCCGCAGCTTCGAGCCGCCGATGCGCGAAATCGGGGGGCTGCTGGTAGAGTGCGCCAATCTGGTCGGCCGCGCGCTGCCACTCCTGCAGTCGATCGGCCACAATGTCACGATGCTGACGGCGATTACCGAAGAACTGACCAAGCTCGAGGGCCGGGTCGACGATCTCCATGATATCGGCCTGAAGGAATTGTTCCTCAAGCACCGCAACGCCAACACGATGGATTTCGTGGTCGGCGCCGAAATCTACGATCACCTGGAAAAAGTCGCCGACCGTTTCGACGACGTAGCCAACGAGATCAACAGCATCGTCATCGAGCAGGTCTAGGGCAGGGCCGCATTGTGGATTCCACGCTGGGTCTTCCCATCCTCGTCGGGCTGATCGCCGTTGCGCTGCTGTTCGACTTCCTCAACGGCCTGCATGACGCAGCCAATTCCATCGCCACGATCGTCTCGACCCGCGTGCTGCGGCCGCAATATGCCGTGTTCTGGGCGGCCTTCTTCAATTTCGTCGCCTTCGCTGCGTTCGGATTGAATGTCGCCCAGACGATCGGGGTCGGCATCATCGAACCCAGCGTGATCGACGCGCAGGTGATCTTTGCCGCGCTGATCGGCGCGATCGTCTGGAACCTGATTACCTGGGCGCTCGGCATTCCCTCCAGCAGTTCGCATGCGCTGATCGGCGGGCTTGTGGGCGGGGGCGTGGCAAAAGCAGGATTCTCGGCTGCAGTGTGGAGCGGCCTGTCGAAAGCCCTGCTTGCCATCGTGCTGTCGCCGCTGGTGGGGTTCCTGCTGGCGCTGGTGCTGGTGGCGATCGTGTCCTGGGCATCGGTGCGGTCGACGCCTTTCGCAGTCGATCGCGCGTTCCGCATCCTGCAATTCGGCTCCGCCTCGCTGTACTCGCTCGGCCATGGCGGCAATGATGCGCAGAAGACCATGGGCATCATCGCCGTGCTGCTTTACTCGCAGGGCTACATGAACGGCGGCTTCCACGTGCCGTTCTGGGTCGTGTTGTCGTGTCAGGCGGCGATGGCGATCGGCACGCTGGCGGGCGGCTGGCGCATCGTGAAGACGATGGGCAGCAAGATCACGCGGCTCACGCCGGTGCAGGGCGCCTGCGCCGAGACCGGCGGCTCGATCATGTTGTTTGCCGCCACCGAGCTGGGCATCCCGGTGTCGACCACGCACACCATCACCGGCTGCATCATCGGCGTCGGCGCCGCGAAGAAAGTGTCGGCGGTGCGCTGGGGTGTCGCGCGCGGGATCGTCACCGCCTGGATCATCACCATCCCGGCCTCGGCCGTCATCGCCGCGCTGATCTACTGGGCGTCCGGCCTGTTTTCCTAAACCGCCACCTTCAGCAGTCCTGCAAATCTTAATGCTCCAGCGAACCGATGGGTAACCGCGGTGACGCTACCTATCAAGAATGGCTGAGGTCATTCCTCTCCGGCCCCGGTATCGCCGGCCGTGGAAGCTATGGCCGCGGCCATTTCTGGTGCTGCGCCGCTATCGCTGGATCATTGTTGGCATAGCAGCCTGTGCCGCTATCGGCTTCGCGATTGGACCTTTGCAAGAGCGTCGTGTCCCAATCGTAGGCTTCGCCAGCATTGTGGATGGCGACACGATCCGGATTCGCGGTGAGCGGATTCGTCTTGTCGGAATGGATGCTCCTGAGCTTCACCAAACTTGCCGCGATGCATCGGGCCGTGACTGGTCATGCGGCAGCGCGGCGCGTGGGCGTTTGGCGGCGTTGGTGGCGAGCTCCACTGTGACATGCAGCCCCACAGGCCACGATCGATACGGGCGCACCCTTGCCGTCTGCACATCGTCGACTGGCGGCGATCTCGGCGGGACGCTGGTTCGCGAAGGCTTGGCGGTCGCCTATTTCAGTCTTGATTATAAAATGGCCGAGATCGGTGCTCGGTTAGGCGGTCGCGGCCTCTGGGCCGGCGATTTCGAGCGGCCGCAACAATGGCGGAAGGCTCACAAACACTAGACCGCGCCTAAACCGCCACCTTCAGCAGGAAGGTCTCGACCTCGCCCCGCAGCTCGGCGGCGGCGCGTTCGACGTCTTCCGAATTGCCGAGCACTATAGCTGCCGCTTCGCGGGCGTCTGCCGCGGCGGTGGCGACGCCGTCGAGCGCGCCGACCACCAGCTTGGTGCTCTCGGCGGCGCTGATGACGTTGCGCGAAATTTCCTCGGTCGCGGCGGCCTGCTGCTGCACCGAGCCCTCGACCGCGGTGGCGACGCCCTCGATTTCCTGCATGCGGGTCGAAATGCGCCCGATCGCCGCCACGGCGGTGGTCGCCGCGGTCTGCACCGCGCCGATCTGCTTCGAGATTTCCTCGGTCGCCTTGGCGGTCTGCACCGCGAGCGTCTTCACCTCGGACGCTACCACCGCGAAGCCCTTGCCGCTGTCGCCGGCGCGCGCCGCCTCGATCGTGGCGTTGAGTGCCAGCAAATTCGTCTGTCCGGCGATCGCGTGAATCAGCTTGATGACGTCGCCGATCTTCTGCCCGGCTTTCGCCAGCGCGGAAATCTCGTCGTTGGTCGCGCGTGCTTCCGTCACCGCCTTGCGTACGATGTCGGTCGCCATCACGATCTGCCGGTTGATCTCGGTGATCGAGCCGTTGAGCTCTTCCGCGGCTGCTGCGGAGGTTTCGACGTTGGTCGCCGCTTCGTTGGAGGCCGACACCGCGCTCTGCGCGCGCTCCGAGGTCCGGCCGGAATTGCTGAGCAGCCCGGTCGCGGTGGTGCGCATGTCCTCGGCGGTGCCGGTCACGGCGCTGAGCTGGCTCTCGACTTGCGCGCGGAACGAGGCGATGGCTGCGTCGATCGCGGCGCGGCGTTGCTCGTGTTGCTGTAACTCGTTGCGCTCGCGCTCGGCGGCGCGGCGGTCGGTAATGTCTTCGTGGGTGGCGACCCAGCCGCCTCCGATCATCGGGCGGCTCAGCAGCGAGATCAGCCGTCCGTCCGGCGAGGTGGTTTCGGCCGCCGTCGTTCTGCCACCCTCCATCGAGGCGCGCAGCGCCGCGAGGTATTGGTCGATATCGACATCGAAACTGCCGGTGCTTTTGCGGATCTCCAGCAGCTTGCGCAGGCTGATGCCCGGCTTCACCTCATTGGCCGGCAGCCGGTACATGTCGAGATAGGTCTTGTTGGTGACCGCCAGCGTCTCGTTGGCGTCGAACATGCACAAGCCTTGCGACATGTTGCCGAACGCGGTGTGGATGCGGGTGTTGTGCCGCTTCATTTGAAACGTCATTGCCAGCGCAAGCGCGATGGCGCCGCACGCCAGCGCCGCCGACAATGCGAAGGCGCCGCTCGCCACCGAAAATTCCGCGGGCCACAGCGCAACGGTGATGCCGGCGATCGCGGCCGCAAGGGCATAAGGCCGCCAGTCGCGGGGGGCTGCAGGTCGGGGGGTGGAATCGGGCATCGTCGGGCTCTGGCTCTGCCGGATCATCGCCGACCCCGGTTGTCTTGCGGTTAACGGCAAATGAACACATCCGTGCCATTAACCCTTCGTTAACTGCGCGAAGGCCAAGCGAAGTGTCCCGCGCCAGAACGAAACCGGAGAAGACATGCAGCGCCTGATCGCCATCGTTGTCGTCGCGCTTGCGCTGGCGGGTTGTGCCGCCGAATACGCGCCGCCGGGCCAGCCGAGCTTCTATGCCAACCTGGCGCAGCCCGGCGCCAAGGTCGACGCCACGGCGGCCGCCTCGATGATCTCCGGCTACCGCGCCAATAACGGCCAGCCGGCCGTCACGCTCGATCCGCATCTGATGGCAATGGCCGAGGCGCAGGCCGCGGCGATGGCGAAGCGCGACAAGCTCGACCACAACGCCGGCAAGCCGTTCATTACCCGCCTCAAGGCGTCGGGCTATGACGCCAGGCTGGCCGCCGAGAATATCGGTGCCGGCTATCACACGCTTGCCGAAGCCTTCTCCGGCTGGCGCGATTCGCCGCCGCACAAGGCGAACATGCTGCTCAGGGACGCGACGCGCATCGGCATCGCGACGGCCTACACGCCGTCGTCCAAGTACAAGGTCTATTGGGCCTTCATCATCGCCGCGCCGGACGAGAAGAAAGCGGACGAGAAAAAAGAATAACGTCGAAACTCGCCACGTCATGTCCGGCCTTGAGCCGGGCATCCATCTTTTAACAAGTGAGATGAATTGCCGGGTCAAGCGCGGCAATGCTATTGACAACATTCCTAACTAGGACTATATGCAGATCGTCCGGTCCGTCGAAGGGCGCCATCATGAGGCGTTCTGGTGGTGGGATTGGATGCGGCGCCCGCGGCCCTGCCTCGCAAGCAGGGACTCGGGAGGCCCCGGGACCCGCCCGTCAGGCACTACGCCCTGACTGCGAGGAGCTCGCTGGACTGGGATTGGCTGAAGGCCGCTAACAGCGTCCGAGGCCTCGTCCCAGGAAGCGCGGACC
>DASZXA010000085.1:0-21022 GCA_035546455.1 Pseudolabrys sp. | reverse complement strand
TAGTCTTCCTTGCCCTTCATGTCCTTCTGAGCCTTGCCGCGGACGATGATGACCGGACGGACGAGCTGGTGGTCTTCCGGACGGAAGTGGACTTCACCGACGGTGGACTCGAACTTCTCGCCCTTCTCGTACTGCTTGATGACATCCGGCGGATAGAAGCTGCCCGCCTCCGACACCATGCGCGCCCAGATGGCGAACTGCATGTAACCGTTGTTGGCGCCCCATTCCGGCATGTAGCCGTACTTCTTGTTGAAGGATTCGTTGAACATCTTCGCCAGCGGATACTTGTCCTGGATGGTGTACCAGTAATCCGTCGAGGCGTAGACGCCTTCCATCAGCTCCGGACCCGCTTCCTTGGCGAGGAATGGGATCTGGTACGGGATCACCATCTTCATCTTCGGCGTCAGGCCGAACTGCTTGGCCTGCTGCACCGAGAGCACCGCGTCGCGGCCCCAGTTGACGTTGACGATGACGTCAGCGCCGGAGTTCGCGATGTTGGTGAGATACTGGCTGAAGTCCTGCGTGCCGAGCGGCGAGATCTGGTTGGTCACCATGGTCCAGCCGCCGTTCTTGGTCAGATAGTCGTTGACCGACTTGGTGACGGTGTGGCCGTAGGTGTAGTCCGGCGTCATGAACGCCGCCTTCTTGCCCTTGCCGTAAGCCTTCACGAGGGCCGGGCCGATCGCGTTCGCCGCGGTCTCGCCATAGAAGTTCTGGCGGAAGCCGTAGCGCACGCAGTCCTTGCCGGTGGTATCGTTCGAACCCGAGATCGCGGCGATGTAGAGCACCTTCTCGCGCTGCGCGAACTTGTTGAGCGCAACGGCGACCGCCGACGAGGTCGAACCGGTCATCAGGATGACCTTGTTCTGGTTGATGAAGGTCTGCTGCTCCTGCACCGCCTGGTTCGGCTTGGCGGCCGAGTCGGCAGCGACGAGGTTGACCTTCTTGCCGTTGACGCCGTTGTTCACCTTCGGCGCGATCTTCTTCATCAGCTCGTGGTTGGTGTTCATGTGCTCGACGGCAAGCTGCATGCCCTTGAGCTCATCTTCACCCTGCACGGCATAAGCGCCGGTGCGCGGCACGGCGGCGCCGATGTTGACGGTGTCGCCCTTCGAGCCTTCCGGCCAGGTGCCCATCGCCGGCTTGTCGTCGGCATAAACCGGCATCACCATGGACAGACCGGCCATCGAGGCGCCGGCAAAACCCGCACCCGCCTTGAGCAACGTGCGGCGCGACACGCCGTCGTTCAGTTCGTTTCGCTTAGTCATTCAGTTTCCTCCCTAAGGAACTGTGTGAATGTGAAATCGCCCCACCAAAACTCTTGGCAGTTTTCGGACTGCACTTGGTCAAATGACAGCTATGGCGCGCACGGTGCCCGCGTCATTGATCGCGTATTGGCGACTGTTATTGCTGCTGGGGCAATGCTTCTTTCGTCGCAAAGCGGCGGCCGCTCCCGAACATTAATTATTTTTCATAATCGAATTATTCGATTCTACTATTGACTACCGCCCGGCCGCATAACCTTGCATGCCGCGCGGATTGGCGGCGGCCCGGCGATACGGGTCGACCCGCGACGCAGCGGTGAGACGGCCTTCCGACCACGCCGGGCCGACTTCGACCTCGTGACCGCGCGCCCGCAGCTCCTTCACGGTCGCATCCGGCACGCGGGACTCCACCACCATCACGCCGGGCCGCGCCTGACGCGGCCAGAACGACGCCGGGAAATGCTCGGAGTGCCAGGCCGGCGCGTCGATCGCTTCCTGAAGGTTCATGTTGAAATGCGCGTGGCGCAGCAGGAATTGGGAGATCCACTGATCCTGCTGATCGCCGCCAGGCGAGCCCCAGGCGAGATACGGCTTGCCATCGCGCAGCGCCATCGTGGGCGTGAGTGTCGAGCGCGGCCGCTTGCCGGGCTGCAGCGAATTCGGGTGCTCCTCGTCGAGCCAGAACTGCTGCGCGCGGGTGCCGAGGCAGAAGCCGAGCTCCGGAATGATCGGCGAAGAATGCAGCCAGCCGCCCGACGGCGTCGACGACACCATGTTGCCGTCACGGTCGACGATGTCGAAATGCACGGTGTCGCCCGGCGTCGCGCCCATCCTGGCGCGTGCATCCGGCACATCCGGCAGATTGTGATCGTCATGCGTCCAGATGCGGCCGACGGTCGGCTCGCCGGCGCCCGACGATGCGACCGCGGCGCGTGCACCCTCGGCGTTGCTGATCTTCGGGCGCTTGCCGAAACCGGGAATGCTGCCGGGACGCTGCTCGAGCGAGGCGCGATCGGTGATGAGCTTGCGGCGCTCGGCGTTGTAGGCATCCGACAGCAGGATATCGACCGGCACCTTGGCGAATTTCGGATCGCCGTAGAAGGTGTCGCGATCGGCGAAGGCGAGCTTCACCGCTTCAATCTGCAGATGGATGAATTCGGGATCGGTCGGCGATAATTTGTCGAGATCGTAACCCTTGAGGATCGCCAGCGTCTGCAGCGTGGCGAGCCCTTGCGACCAGGTATCGGTCTTCATCACGCGGAAGCGGCCATAATCGTAATGGATCGGCGCTTCGACGGTGGCCTGCCATTTCGCCATATCCTGCCCGGTGAGGACGCCGCGGTGCGGCGTTCCTGACGTATCCATCACATCCTGCGTGCGGCAGAACTTGTCGATCGCCTCGGCGACAAAACCCTGCGACCAGACCTTGCGCGCCTTCTCGATCTGCGCGACGCGATCGCCGCCCACGCTTTCGGCTTCCTTCAGCACACGCGCGTAAGTCTCGGCGAGCCTGGTGTTGCGGAACAGCGTGCCGGGCGGCGGCACTTTTCCATCGGGCATGTAAACCGCCGCACTGGTCTTCCAGTGGTCACGGAACATGTCCTTGACGGTGTCGATGGTGGCACTGATGCGCTCGACCAGCGGATAGCCGTTCTTGGCGTAATCGATTGCGGGTGTGAGCACGTCGGCCAGTTTCATGGTGCCGTAGTCGCGCAGCAGCAGCATCCAGGTGTCGAACATTCCGGGGATGCAGGCGGCGAGCAGGCCGGTGCCGGGCACCAGATCGAGTCCCAACTCGTCGCGGTAATACTTGATGGTGGCGCCGGCGGGGGCCGGTCCCTGCCCGCAAATCACTTCCGTTTTGCCGCGCTTCACGTCGTGCACGATCACCGGCACGTCGCCGCCGGGGCCGTTCAAGTGCGGCTCGACGATCTGGAGCGTGAAGGCGGTTGCGACTGCGGCATCGAAGGCGTTGCCGCCCTTTTCCAGCGCCGCCATGCCGACCGCGGTGGCGATCCAGTGCGTTGTGGTGACGACGCCGAAGGTGCCTTCGATCTCCGGGCGGGTGGTGAAGGGATTGGGATTGATCTTCGAGGTGTTGGCGGACTTTTCCGGCATCGCATGACCTTTGCAGTTCGCCCGCGTTGTAACAGAGAACTCTCAGATGTGCAGGGCTTGGGCGAGCAACGCATACGCGGCTTGCGTTCGCGCCGTTCGCACCGCACCATGACGCGATGGGGCCATTCAAGGACATCGCGGTCGAAAAAAGCGGCCACGTCGCGCTGGTCGAAATCCGCAAGCCGCCGAACAATTTCTTCGACGTCGCACTGATCGGCGAGATCGCCACCGCGCTCGAGGCGCTCGACCTGGATGGCGATTGCCGTGCCGTCGTGCTGGCCTCGCAGGGCAAGGTGTTCTGCGCCGGCGCGAATTTCGGTGGCGATCCCGACATGAGCGAGGAGAGCCAGAAAGCCGGCGGCGAGATGCCGGGCATCCGCGCGCTCTATACCGAGGCGCTGCGGCTGTTCCGCACGAAGAAGCCGATTGTCGCCGCCGTGCAAGGCGCGGCGGTCGGCGGCGGCCTGGGGCTGGCGATGATGGCGGACTTCCGCGTGTGTTGTCCGGAGGCGCGGTTCGCGGCGAACTTCACGCGGCTCGGGTTTCATCCGGGCTTCGGGCTGACGGTGACGCTGCCGGAGGCGATCGGCGCCACCAATGCGGCACTGATGCTTTACACCTCGCGTCGTTTTGGCGGCGAGGATGCATTCAAGATGAGGCTCGCCAGCGTGCTGGTGCCACTCGCGGAGGTTCGGAGCGCGGCGATGAAACTGGCGGCCGAAATCGCGGAGAACTCGCCGCTGGGCCTGATCGCGACGCGCACATCGCTGCGCGGCGAGCTGGCCGAGCGCGTAAAGGCCGCGACCGAGAATGAGCTGAAGCAGCAGACCGCGCTGCGACGGACGGACGATTTCCACGAAGGCGTCAAGGCGGTGGCGGAACGGCGCGTGCCGGATTTCAAGGGACGCTGAAGAAACGTCCCGCATGAAGTTCCGCGACAATCCCTATCTCTTGCTGGCGACCGCCGCGCTGTTCTGGTCCGGCAATCACATCGTCGGCCGCGCCATCCACGGCGTCGTGCCGCCGATCGGGATTTCCGCGGTGCGCTGGGCGTTGCCGTCGATCGCGCTGCTCTTTCTGGCGCGCGCGCAGATCACACGCGACTGGCCGGCGATCCGCGCGCACTGGAAGACGATGCTGTGGCTCGGCGTCACCGGCGGCGCGCTGTTCACGACGCTGCAATATGTCGGCCTGCAATACACAAGTGCGCTGAACGTCTCGGTGCTCAATTCGCTGGTACCGGTGCTGATCGTCGCCGCCGGCACGATCATTTTTCAGGATCGCATCACGCCGATGCAAATCGCCGGCATCGCGGCGTCGTCGATCGGCGTGCTGGTCATCATCGCGCGCGGCGAGCTGGCGCAGTTGAAAACGCTTCAGTTCAACTGGGGCGACCTCATCATCCTGTTCAACATGGCGGTGTTCTCGATCTATGCCGCCTGCCTGCGGCTGTCGCCGAAAATCCACTGGCTCTCCTTCATGTTCGTGTTCGGCGCGATCTCGGCGCTGACCACGGCGCCATTCTGGGCCTGGGAGGCGGCAAGCGGCGTCACGTTTCATTTCACGCCGCTGACGATCGGGGCGGTTTTGTATGTTTCGATTTTTCCCAGCGTGCTGGCCTTCGCGGCGTGGAACCGCGGCGCCGAGCTGATCGGCGCGATCCGCTCAGGGCCGTTCCTGCATCTGGTGCCGATCTTCACAGCGATTGTCGGCACCGCGCTGCTCGGCGAGAATCTCGCGCCGTTTCATGTCGCCGGCTTTGCGCTGATCCTAGCGGGCGTCTGGCTGGCGTCGCACAAGCCGAAAACCTAACCACGTCATGGCCGGGCTTAGCCGTTCGAAGAACGGCGTTCTAAAGAACGCCTATGTCCCGGCCATCCACGCCTTGGAAAAAAGAAAGACGTGGATGCCCGGCACAAGGCCGGGCATGACAGCGGAGAGATCACCGCCGCCCGTTGCCCGACAACGTCAGCATGACGCCCTGGATGGCGTTGCGGAAGGCTTCGTCGTAGTTGATGCCGCGCACCGACCAGTGAACGTGCTTGCCACTGGCGTCGAAATCCCAGTTGGCGATCCAGCCGAGCGCGCTTTCTTTAAAGGTGAGATCGCCGCGCACCGGCAGATCGGCTTTCGCCGACGCCGCGACATCCTTGAGCGCGGCGGCGCTCGCCTGCGGCGCGGTGTCGAGCGTAATGTTGTCTTTTTGCAGCGCCGCCTCGGTCGGCAGCTCGACCGTCATGCCGTAGCGGATCGCGGCGGCGTCGAGCGATTCCCGCATGTCGGGGTCGAGCGGGCCGTCCTTGGTGAGCATGCCGCTCGCCTTGCGGCCATGGACGGCAACCACCAGCACCAGATGCGGGTGCTTGCCGGCCCATGGCTTGCGATGGAGCTTCTTCAGGACCGCGTCGATCTTCTTCGGATCGAATTTGCAGGTGAGATAATGCGGGCGGTCGTAGGTGCCCTGCTCGTCGCCGAGCGGCTTGCCTTCCAAACGGTCGCGGTAGGAAAACTCGGTGATGTAACGATGTGCATGCACGGCGAGCGCGTGTGCCCGCTTGTTCTCAAGGATGCGCACGTCGCCCGACGCTTTCACCAGCACATCTTCGAAACACATACGGAATCCCATCGGCCGGTTGCGCTCGTCCTTGCCGGTGACGATGACGCGCGTCGTGTAGGTGTCCTCGATCGGCCACGGCTTGACCGGCTCCCAGGCGCCGCACAGCAGCGCGACGAGAACGACGATGAGCGCGCGGGCTTTCATGCGCGGGCCTTCTGTGTCGCCGCCTGATCGATCGCGCCATTGACGATGACGACGCCGTAATCGCGCTTCGCGTCATCCACGCTGACGAGACCGTCGAGCACGTCGTCGAGCACGCGTTGCGGTTCGCGCTCGAACGGATTGCCGACACCACCGCCGCCGGGCAGGCCAAGCTGGATGGCGTCACGCGGCGGCACGGTCTGGCGGCCCTTCGGGCGGATCGGACGGCCGGAGCGCAGCGAAACGGTGCCGCCCCCGCCCGCCTTGCCGCCGGCGCGGCCGCGCGCCGGGTTTTTCACCCGCTCGAAATTGCACAGCAGCGCCACCGGATTTGCACCGGCGCCCCCGAGATGGATCGCCTGCCCAAGTCCCCCGCGATATTTGCCGGCGCCGCCGGAGCCGTCGCGGAATTCGCGGCGATAGAACACGACCGGCGCGACGCTCTCGGTTGCCTCGACCGGAATGGTGCGCACACCAGACGGAAACGCCGTGGCGGAGAGGCCGTCCTTGCCGGGCCGCGCGCCGGCGCCGCCGCAATGGAAGATGACGGTGCTGAACGCAGCGAGCGCATTGGCGTCCTCGCCTTCCGCGACCTCGTCGACCAGCGAGCCGCCGCCGAAGATCTGCGGATTCCACAGCGACGACGCGCCCTCGGCCGGCACGCCGCCGGGGATGACGTCCTGCAGGCAGCCGAACACGACGTCCGGCAGCATCTGGCCGACGGTGTGGCGCGCGGCGACCGGCCACGGCCGGTTGACGTTGAGCACGCAGCCTTCCGGCGCGGTGACGGTGATCGGCGCGAGCGAGCCGTAATTGTTCGGCACCTCCGGCGCGACCAGGCATTTCACGCCGAACGCGGTGTAAGCGAGGCAATAATTGTAGACAACGTTGATGCCGTAGCGCGACGCCGACGAGGTGCCGTCGAAGTCGACGTTGATGCCGTCATCGGAGATCGTCAGCGCCGCCTTGAACTCGAGCGGCTTGTCGTAGCCGTCGATGGTCATGGTGTTGCGGTAGGTGCCCTTCGGCAGTGCGCGGATTTTCGCGAGTGTCGCCTCGCGCGAGGCCTCGATGATCGTCTCGCCGAGCCGGTCGAGATTGGCGATCTCGAACTCGTCCATCATGTCGATCAGGCGGCGGCTGCCCTCGTCGTTGCAGGCGGCGCAGGCGTAGATGTCGCCCTCGACCTGCAACGGCTCGCGCACATTGGCGCGCACCAGTTGCAGCAGGTCCTCGTTCATCACGCCTTCGCGGGCGAGCGGCATGATCGGAATGGCGACACCTTCCTCGTAAACCTGGCGGCCATCCGGCCCCATGCCGAGGCCGCCGATGTCGACGACGTGAATGGTGTTGGCGAACAGCGCGACCGGCTCGCCGCGATAGAACGTCGGCGTCACCACAGTGATGTCGTGCAGATGGCCGGAGGTCTGCCACGGATCGTTAGTGATGTAGTGATCGCCCGGCTTCATGCCGGCGAGCGGATATTTTTTGAGGAAATGGACGACGCCGTTCGCCATCGAGTTGACGTGACCGGGCGTGCCGGTGACGGCCTGCGCCAGCATGCGGCCGTGACGGTCGAACACGCCGGCGGACAGATCGCCGGCCTCGCGCACCGAGGTCGAGAACGCGGTGCGGATCATGGTCTGCGCCTGCTCCTCGACGACCGCGATGAGCCGGTTCCACATGATCTGGGTGTGGATCTGCGCGAGCGCGGCGTTGGGGCGTGCGACCATGGTCAGTTGTCCCGACGGTTGAGCTCAATATAGCCGAAGCGGTCGACGATGGCGTCGAAGGAGGGCGAGATGACAGTGGTGGTGTCGTCCTCGGCAATGATGGCGGGCCCCTTGATGTGCGCGCCGGGTGAAAGTTCCGCGCGGTTGTAGATCGGCGTGTCGATGAAGGCGCCACTGTTGGGGTCGAACACCTGACGCCGCGCGGCGGGCTTTGGTTCGGCGGGCTTGAGCGCGACCGCGGTCGCAAGTTCGCCTTCCGACGGCGCACTGACCGAGAGCACCCAGCTCAGGATTTCGATTTCGACGCCGGGGATCGGGCGGCTGTAGAGGCGGCCATAGGCCTCTTCGAACAGTTTGGTGATTTCCGCCGTGTCCTTCGCTGCGAAGGCGCGCACCGGCAACTCGACCGCGATCTCGTGGCCCTGCCCGCGGTAGCGCATGAAGGCCGAGCGCTTTTCCGTGAGCGCGGCGCGCGGCTCGCCACGACGCACGATCTCCTCCGCCTCCGCGCGCATTTCCCTGTAGAGATCGTTCGCCAGTTTCGGCTCGAAGCTGTTGAGCCGCATCAGGCGGCTGCGCACGATTTCATAGGCGACCGGCGCGCGCAGCAATCCGACCGCCGAGCCGACGCCGGCATTGGCGGGAATGAGCACGCAGTTGATGCCGAGTTTTTCGGCGACACGCGCGGCATGCAGCGGCGCGGCGCCGCCGAACGCGATCATGGTGCGGGTGCGGATGTCCTTGCCGCTCTCGATGGCGTGGACGCGCGCGGCCGACGCCATGTTCTCGTCGACGATCTCGCTGATGCCCAGCGCGGCATGTTCGGCGGACAGGTCGAGCATCGCGCCGATGTTCGCCGCGATGGCTTTCTGCGCGGCATTACCATCCAGCTTCATTTTTCCGCCAGAGAACGCGGTGGGATCGATGCGGCCGAGAGCGACATCGGCATCCGTCACGGTCGGCTCGGTGCCGCCGCGGCCGTAGCAGACCGGGCCGGGCTCAGAACTCGCGCTGTCGGGCCCGACATTGATGCGGCCGAGCGTATCGACGCGGGCGATCGAGCCGCCACCGGCGCCGATCTCGACCATCTCGATGACGGGGATACGCAATGGCAGGCCGCTGCCTTTGACGAAGCGATAGATGCGCGCGACCTCGAACACCCGCGCGGTCTGCGCGCGGCCATCGTCGATGAAGCAGATTTTCGCGGTGGTGCCGCCCATGTCGAACGACACAACGTCGTCGAGGCCGTTCTGCCGCGCGATGCAGCCGGCGAAGATCGCGCCGCCGGCCGGGCCGGATTCGACGAGGCGAACCGGAAAACGGATCGCGGTGTCGGTCGAGGTGATGCCCCCGCCCGAGGTCATCAGCAAAATCGGGCAGCGGAAGCCGGCCTTGGTCAGCTCGGTTTCGAGCCGCGTGATGTAGCGGCCCATCAGTGGCTGGAGATAGGCGTTGGCGCAGGCGGTGGAGAACCGCTCATATTCGCGCATCTCCGGCGACACGTCCGACGACAGCGTTACGGTGGCGTCCGGCATCCGCTTCGCGACCGCCTCGCCGACACGACGCTCGTGATCGGGGTTGGTGAAGCTGTGCAGCAGGCCGACTGCAACCGTCTCCACCTTCTGCGCGATCAGCGTGTCGAGCGCGGCTTTGATGCTGGCCTCATCAAGCGGAATGAGGACGTTTCCCTGCGCGTCGATGCGCTCGCGGATCGGGAGCCGCAGGCGGCGCGGCACCAGCGGCGGCGGCAGGTCGATGTTGATGTCGTACTGCTCGAAGCGGTTCTCGTGACGGATTTCGATGACGTCGCGGAAACCTTCGCTGGTGAGCAGCGCGGTCCTGGCGCCCTTCCGCTCGATCAGCGCGTTGGTGGCGAGCGTGGTGCCGTGAATGATGAGGCTGACGTCGCCGGGCTGCACGCCCGCTTCGGCAACGATCGATCGCAAAATGGTGAGCACGCCCTCTTCCGGCGCGCGCGGCGTGGTGAGGCCCTTGGCGGTGTAACGGCGCGCGCCGACTTCGAGCGCCACGTCGGTGAACGTGCCGCCGATATCGACGCCAATCCTGACTGAAGGAGATGTCACGTGAGAAAGCCCGCGACTGTTGCGGGAAGAACGGGCGGCGCCCAAAAGCGCCGCCCGGATGATTCCTACTTGCGCCAGCCCTTCATCGGAAGCTCAAGCTTGTTGGTGGCGAGGTTCGCCGGCCACACCGACTTGTAGTCCTTGCCCTGAAGCTGGATCAGGTAGGTCGAGGCCAGCACGTTCTGGCCGGTCTGATCGAACTTCACGCCGTTGTAGCCGATCATCAGCTGATCCTGCTTGAGATCGGTCGCCTTGAGGGCTTCCTGGATCTTGGCGGGTTCGGTCGACTTGGCGCGATTGATCGCGTCGGCCAGCACGAAGAAGGCCTGCATCCAGCGCGCCGACGTGTCGTCAAGATCGCGGCCGTACTTCTTCTTGAACATCTCGTTGATGATGTAGCTGTTGGTGCCGGGCTTGCCGGCATCGAAGGCGCTGCGGTTGATGACGCCCTGCGAGATGTCGGTGGCGTTCGACAGGAAGGACGGATCGGAGAACCCTGAGTCGTCGCCGATCAGGATCGGCGGCAGATAGTCGAGGTTCTTCATCGTCTTCATGTAGAGGATCGCGTCGGCGGTGTAGCTGACGAAGATCACGGCGTCGGGGTTGAGCGTCTTGAGCTGCAACACCTGCGCGCTGACGTCGGAGCCGTTGGCGCCGTACGGAATCTTCGCGGCCACCTTGATGTGCGCCGCATCCGCCGCCTCGACGATGCTGGCGGCGACCGAGGTGCCGTAGTCGGTGTTCTCGTTGACGACCGCGATGCTGTCGAGCTTGTGGCCGGCCTTCTTCATGTCATTGAGGAACGCCGTGTAGGCCTTGGCGAAGTCGGGCGCGATCGGGGTGACGCGGAAGGTCCACTTGAAGCCGCGCTGGGTGATGTTCACCGCAACCGAATCCGCGACGACAAAGGGAATGGCCTGGCGCTCGGCGACGGCGGTCGCAACCAGCGACACCGACGACTGATAGGAGCCGAGCATCGCCGCGACATGATCCTGCGTGATGAGGCGCAGCGTCTGCTGCTGGCCGACCTGCGGATTGCCCTGGTGGTCGGCTTCGTCGAGCACGATCTTGGCGCCGCCGAGGTTCGGCAGGCCGGCGGTCGCGCCGAGCGGGAGGCTCTTCAACTCGGGATGCGCGCCGTTGACGATCTCGACGCCGAGATTGACGGCGTCCTTGGCTGACTGGCCGGCGCCGGCGCTGTTGCCGGTGAGCGGGTAGATGACGCCGATCTTCACGTCGGCTGCGTTCGCCTGAGCACCGGCAAACAATGCCGCGGCCGCGACCGCAGCGAGACACCACATCCGAATCATTACAACCTCCCTACTCTTTGGTTTTTTAATCAGGCCTCGCCGGCGTCGAACTCCTCAAGGCTTTCAGCCAGCTTGGCTTCGATGAAATCCATGTGCCCGATGATAGCGGCCCGGGCGCGCTCGGGCGAGCGGGCTTGCACGCCTTCATAAATGTCGGCGTGGTGCTGCCAGATCAGCGTCTGCTCCTCGCGGTTCGGGATGTAGCGCTTGAGGCGGTAAAACGCCGTGAAGCTGTCGCGCATGATTTCCATCATCCGCACCGCCAGTGGATTGCCGGTCGCGGCGGCAAGCGCGGCGTGGAAGCCGATGTCGTTTTCCTCCCAGGCGTCGCTGGTGACGTCAAGGGTCTTCATCGCGTCGAGCCGCGCCTTCATGGCACTCAAGTGCGGCTTGCCGGCGGCTTTGGCCGCCTGCCCGGCACACCAGCCCTCCAGCGCGCGGCGGATCTCGAAGAATTCGCCGACCTTGTGCGCCTCGATCTTGATGAGCTCGTCGACGGCCTTCTCACCGACGGTCGGCGTCGCCGAGACGACGAACGTGCCGGCGCCGTGGCGCACTTCGACAAGCCCGATCAACTCGGCGCGATAGATCGCCTCGCGGATGGTCTGGCGGCTGGTCTCGAACATGGTGACGAGGTCGCGCTCGGCCGGCAGACGGCTGCCCGGCGGGAAACGGCCGGAGCGGATGAAGCGCGTGATCTCCTCGAACACCTGATCGGACTTGCGCGCGCTCTTGAGCGCCGGCACAGGCGACGACGATTGCCGTGCTGCCGTATCTTGCGCCCTGGCCATACTCACTCCTCCCGTTACCGCGCGGCTGCCGCGCGCCCGCCGATGCCGAGATAAATCTCCCGGACCTGCTCGTTATTCTCAAGCTCGGACGCCTTGCCCTGCAAGGCGATCCGCCCGGTTTGCAGCACATAGGCGTAATCCGCAATACCGAGCGCGAGCGGAATCGACTGCTCGGCAAGAAGCAGCGTCAAACCGTCATTGTGAAGCTGCTCGAGCCGGTCATACATCGTCTCGACCACCGCCGGGGCGAGGCCGAGCGACGGCTCGTCAAGCATCAGCATTTTCGGCTCGCTCATCAGCGCCCGCCCCACCGCCAGCATTTGACGCTCGCCGCCGGACAGGGTTCCCGCCGATTGCTTGCGGCGCTCGGCGAGCCGCGGAAACAGCGCGTAGACGCGTTCAAACAAAGCCGACATGCGGCCCTTGTCGGCGAGCGGCGTGGCGCCGAGCCGCAGGTTCTGCTCGACGGTCTGCGAGACGAACAGCCGCCAGCCTTCCGGCGCCAAAGCCAGCCCCTTGCTGACAATCTGATAGGCGGCCTGCCCGGCGATCTCCTCGCCGCGCCAGGTGACGCGGCCACCAGTCGGGCGGACGAGACCGGCGATGGCGTTGAGCGTGGTTGTCTTGCCGGCGCCGTTCGAGCCGAGCAGCGCGACGATCTTGCCGGCCTCGACCTTCAACGAAATGTCGGAGACGCCGACCAGGTCGCCGTACCGCACTTCGAGATGTTCGACCTCAAGATCCATCGTCATCCGCGTTTCGTATGTTTGCCGCGGCCGAGATAGGCCTCGATCACGCCTTCGTCCTTCACGACATCTTCCGGCTTGCCGCTGGCGATGACGTGGCCCTGATTGAACACCAGCACGCGCTTCGTCAGCGTCATAATCACTTCCATGATGTGCTCGACGATCACGATGGTGACACCGGTCTCGTGAATCTTGCGGACCAGCGCGATCGCCTCGATCAATTCGGTCGGCGTCAGGCCGGCGAGCGATTCATCGAGCAGCATCAAGCGCGGCGTGGTGGCGAGCACGCGGGCAATCTCTAAGCGCTTGCGGCCCGGCGTGCCGAGCGTGCGCGCCCAGTTGTTGGCGAGCGGCGCGAGGCCGGTGAGGTCGAGAATCTGGCGGGCATGGTCACGCGCGTCGTTACGATGCGGATGGCGCAGGAACGCGCCGACCATGACGTTGTCGAGCACCGTCATATCCTCGAAGGTCGCCGGGACCTGGAAGGTACGGCCGATGCCGGCCAACGCGTGCGCTTCCGGCGCGGAGCGCGTGAGATCGTGGCCATCGAACACGATCGTGCCGGTGGTCACCGGCATGTCGCCGGCGATGCAGTTGAAGAAGGTCGACTTGCCCGCGCCGTTCGGGCCGATCAGGCCGATGATCTCACCGGATTCGACGGAGAGATCGGCGCCCGCGACGGCGCGGAAGCTGCCGAACGCCTTGGAGACGTTTTTCGCCTCAAGCAGCACGGCTACGCCTCCATTTCCGGGGCGCGAGGCGATCCCACAGATCGAGCAGGCCGCCCGGCTCGAAGCGGGCGATGATGACGATGATGCCGCCATAGAGAATGTAAGTGAGGCCGGAGCCGCCGCCGCCGAACCAGGTGTTAGTGGCGGTCTGCAACGGGATGAGGATCGCGGCGCCGAGCAGCGGGCCGTAGAGCGTCCCCGCCCCACCGAGCGCGGCGATGATGACCATCTGCACGGAGATCAAAATGCCGAAGCCACTCTCCGGATCGATGAAGCCGGTCTTGAGCGAATAGAGCGAGCCGGCGATCGAGGTGAACACCGCACTGAGCACCAGCGCCTTGATCTTGGTGTGCAGCACCGGGACCCCGAGGCTCTGCGCCGCGCGCTCGCGCGTCTTGATGGCGCGCAGGTAATAGCCGAAGCGGCGGCGCTCCATCATCGCGGTGATGACGAGCAGCACCGCGAGCACGCCGAGGAAGATGTAGTAGTACGGCAGCTCGCCGCGGAACGTGAGGTCCCACCAGCCGCGCGCCACCGCCGGGCCTTGCAGGCCGATCGCCGCGCCGACCAGGTCCCAGGTGCCGGTGAAGATGCGGATCAGTTCGGCAACCGCGATGGTCGCCATGCTGAAATAGTGGCCGGTGAGCCGGAAGGTCGGCAGGCCGATCAGGATGGCGACGACGATGCTGACGCCGATGCCGATCGGAATGCCGGCCAGCGGCGGCCAGCCGAACAGTTGAAACACCAGCAGCGGGCAGTAAGCGCCGAAGCCGTAGAACACGCTGTGGCCGACCGACACCTGACCGGCGTAGCCGCCGACGATGTTCCACGCCGACGCCGAGATGGCGGCGAGCAGGAACGTCGTGCCGATGTCGAGATAGAACGCTCCCGAGAACACCATCGGGTAGATCAACAGGATGGCGCCGATGATGAGCGCGCTCCAAGGGGGCGAGAACTTTGTCACGCTTTGCCCATCAGGCCTTGCGGGCGGAGCCAGAGCAGCGCGACGAACAGCCCGTAGACGACGATGTCCTTGTAGATCGGGCCGAACCAATAGGCTGACACCGCCTGGATAAGGCCGATGATGAGGCCGGCGTAGAGCGCGCCCGGCACGCTGCCGAAACCGCCGAGCGCCACGACGACGAACGCCGTGAGCCCGAACGTCTCACCGACCGAGGGTGACCACGGATAGGCAGTCGCCAGCAGCGCGCCGGCGATACCGGCGGCGCAGCCCGACAGTCCCCAGGCCAAAGCCTGCATCCGGTCCGGGCGAATGCCCATCAGCATCGCGGCGTTGCGGTCTTCCGACACCGCCAGCAGCTTGCTGCCGACCGTAGTGCGGGTGAGCAGCAGGTGAAGACCGATGGTGAAGGCAATCGCCAGGATTCCGGCGACAAGTTGCGCCACCGGCAGCAGGATGCCGCCGATGTTGAGCGTGCCGGACAATGAGGTCTGCGGCAGCGAGACGAAGTTGGCGGAGAAAATCCAGAACGCGGTGTAGCGCAGCAACAGCGCGAGGCCGAAGGTCGAGAGAATTTGCGATAGCATCGGCCCGCGCATCACATGCTTGATAAGGCCGGCATAGATGACGACGCCGAGGATGAAGAGTGCCATCGCGGCGCCGAAGCCGAATGCGGCCGGGCCGCCGCCGATGTACACCACGACGAGCAGCGCCGCGTACATTCCGAGCATGACGAACTCGCCATGCGCGAAATTGATGAAGTTCATCATGCCCCAGATCAGCGTGAGACCCGAGGAGAACAAGGCGTAGATGGCCCCCAGCAGGAGGCCACCCACGATGACTTGCAGAAGCAGCATCAGCGACTTGGTCTACTTCTTGACGGCCCCAGCCATCGGCCATTCCAGCTTGGCATCCGCGGCGTTCTCTGGCCAGACCAGGTCGTAATTTTTTCCGTGCAACTGGATGAGGTAAGTCGCGGCCAGAATGTTCTGGCCGGTCTGATCGAATTTCACGCCCTGATAGCCCATCATCAACTGGTTGGGCTTGAGGTCCGTCTGCGTCAACGCGAGGCGGATTTTTTCCGGGTCGGTCGAGCCGGCGCGATTGATGGCGTCGACCAGCGCGAAGAAGCTCTGCATGTTGCGCGCGCTGGTGTCGTCGAGATCGCGGCCGGTCTTGGCCTTGTACATTTCGTTGAGCTTGTAGGTGGCGGAACCCGGCTTGCCGATCACCCAGGCGCTGCGGTTCATCACGCCCTGCGCAACATCGGCGACCGCCGGAACGAACGACGGATCGGAGAATCCGCTATCGTCGCCAATCACCATCGGCGGTTTGTAGGCGAGGTTCGCCATCGTCTTCATGTAGAGGATCGCGTCGGCGGTGTAGCTGATGAAAATGACGACGTCGGGGTTCTTCTCCTTCAGTTGCAGCACCTGCGCGCTGACGTCGGTCGATGAGGCGCTGTAGGGAATCTGGATCGCGACCGGAATGCCCGCCTTCTTGGCTTCTTCGGTGACGGCTTGTGCCACCGAGGTGCCGTAATCGGTGTTTTCGTTGACGATCGCGATGCTGCCGATCTTCTTCCCCTCCTTCTTCATGTCGGCGAAGAAGCGCATGTAGGTGCGGGCGTAATCGCTGGCGATCGGCGTGCCGCGGAAGGTCCACTTGAAGCCGCGGCCGGTGATATTGCCGGCGGCAGATTCGCCGACCATCATCGGGATGCCGTACTTCTCAGCGACCGCGGTCGCGGTGAAACTGCACGACGACTGATAGGCGCCGAGCAGGACGTGCACCTTGTCCTGCGTGATGAGGCGCGTGGTGAGCTGCTGCGCCAGCGACGGATTGCCCTGGTGGTCGGTGAAGATCAGCTCGAGCTTGGCGCCGCCGAGGCCCGGCAGGCCGGTGCCCTTGGCAAGCGGCAGGTCGCCCAGTTCGGGGTGGGCATTGTTGACGATGTCGGTGACGATTTCGGCGGCGGCTTTCGAGGCCTGGCCGGCCGCGCCGGCATTGCCGGTCAACGGCCAGATAATGCCGACCTTGACGTTGTCGGCGGCGTGCCCCGGATTGGCAGCCGTGAGCAGGGCGGCGAATGCGGCCGCAGCGGCAGACAGAACGAGCGTGCGTTTCAAAGGTCCCTCCCTGGGAGCTGTTGGTTTTTGTTTGGATCGCACCGGCGCGATTTTTAGGGTCTGGTCTGGCGTCCGGCGTTGTAAGGTCTGGCGGTCTCCACTAGCGTCAAAGTGGTCTGACCACGTTAGAAAGGCCCATAAGGCCTGTCAATTGCGCGCTATCTCAAAGCGCCCGAGGAGGAAACCCGTGCCGAACCATTACGACGTCACCACCATCACCGTTCGGCCCAACACGCACCCCAAGGCCCTGCCGGTACTCAAGGACCAGCTTGCCACCATGCCCGGCCTGCTGGCGTGCTGGTTCAGCGACATCGGCGCACTCAACCGCATCATGATCCTGCGCAACATCACCGACCTCGCGGCCAATCTCGAGGAGCGGCGCAAGGTGGTCGCGGCCCGCAATCCGTTCGGCATCGGCGACCTGATCACCGAGATGACGATGGACACCTACACGGCGTTCGACTTCGTCGCGCCGATCATGGCGGCCGAAATGGGGCCCTGCTTCGAGGTCCGCACTTACGTGTTCAAGCCGGACGGCGTGATGCCGACCGAGGCATTATGGCGCGAATGGCTGCCCAAGCGCGCCAAGGTGTCGCCGATCGTCACCGCGATGGTGTCGTCGAGCGGCACGGTGGCGCGCTTCATGCACATCTGGCCGTACAAGAGCTTCGACGAGCGTGCCAGGCTGCGCGCCAAGGCGGTGAACGAGAAAGTATGGCCGCCACCGGGCGGGCCGGATCATCTGGTGCGGATGGAAAACGACATCTACCTGCCGGCACCGTTTTCGCCGCTGCGATAAGGATAATCAGACATGGCGAAACAGGTTCGAATCGGCATGGTCGGCTGCGGCTTCGTCTCCGAGCTGCACATGTATTCGTACAAGCGCGTGTACGGTATCGATGCGCAAGTCACCGCGGTGGCGGCGCGCGGCGATCGCGTCGTCGCGTTCGCCAAGAATCACGGCATCGGCAAAACCTACCGCAGCTTCGGAGAGCTGATCGCCGACAAGGACATCGACGTCATCGACATCTGCACGCCGCCGAACTTGCACGCCACGATGATCGTCGAGGCGATGCAGGCGGGTAAGCACGTGATCTGCGAGAAGCCGTTCTCCGGTTATTTCGGCCGCGACGGCGACAAGACACCGATCGGCAAGCACGTGCCGAAGTCCGTGATGTACCAGCGCGTGATGGAGGAAATGGACAAGACAGTTGCCGCGGTGAAGGCGAGCGGCAAATTGTTCATGTACGCCGAAGACTGGGTCTATGCGCCGGCGGTGACGAAGGCGGCCGAGTTCATCAAGGCGACCAAGGACAAGGTACTGTTCATGAAGGGCGAAGAGAGCCACGCGGGCTCGCATGCCGCCCACGCCGCGCAATGGGGCTCGACCGGCGGCGGCTCGCTGATCCGCATGGGCTGCCACCCGCTGTCCGCCCTGCTCCATCTCAAGCAGGTCGAGGCCAAGGCGCGCGGCGAGAAAATCGGCGTGAGCGCGGTGACCTGTGACGTCGGCAATGTCGCGGCGGGACTGAAACCGGACGAGCGCAAGTACATCCTCGCCAAGCCGGTCGACGTCGAGGACTGGGGCACGCTGACGATGACGTTCTCCGACGGCACCAAGGGCACGATCTTCTCCGGCGACATGATGCTGGGCGGCGTGCGCAATCTCGTCGAGGTCTACACCTCGGGCGGCTCGTTGTTCGCCAACATCACGCCGAACAATCACATGCGGAGCTACATGACCGACGAGGAGAAGCTGAAGGACGTCTATGTGACCGAGAAGGTCGACCGCAAGACCGGCTGGCAATACATCTGCCTCGAAGAGGAATGGACGCGCGGCTACCTGCAGGAAACGCAGGACTTCATGGAATGCGTCGCACACGGCCGCCAGCCGCTGGCCGACCTCGCCCTCGCCTACGAAACGATCAAGGTGCAATACGCCGGCTATTGGGCGGCGGACGACGGCAAACGGGTGACGCTTTAGTTAATGCGGCGCGGTGACTGACTGCGCCGGCGGACGGCGGCGCAGCCGGATGCCCTGCAATTTGCCGACGATGCCCTGCGGCAGGAAGATGATGCAGAGCACCAGCAGGATGCCATAGATCGTGTTGGCGGCGCCGATGAAGTGCGTGCCGAAGAACACGCGCAGGCCTTCGGTGAGCGACAGCGTCAGCAGCGAGCCGACCGTCGGCCCCATCAGCGAATAGAGGCCGCCGGCAATCACCGCGAACACGATCTGGAGCGAGATGCCGATACCAGAGACGGTGTCCGGATTGAGATACATGAAGTACTGCGCGTAGATCGCGCCACCTAGCGCGGTCAGCGCCGCACTGATGATCGTCACCCGCAATTTCTCGCGCAGCACATTGATGCCGACCGCGGCGGCGGCGTCTTCGTCCTCCGAGATCGCCTCGAGCGCCTCGCGGCTGATGCCGCGGTCGACCCAATGCCAGGCATAGAGGCCGATCAGCCACAGCACGATGGCGATGCCGTAGAAATAGGACTTCTCCGGGAATTGCAGCGCGTACCAGGAATGGCCGACCGTCTTGACCGTGACGCCGAGCGAGCCGCCGGTGTAATCGCGCGCCGCGGTGAGCGAGAGCAGCACGACCTGACTGAGCGCCAGCGTCACCAGCGCGAAATAGTGGCCGACCACCTTCAGGCGGAAGCATGGATAACCGATCACCACCGCCATCGCGCAGGACAATACGATTGCGAGCGGAATGCCGAGCCACGGCGTAACGCCGTAGTAATTCCACAGCAGCACCGGCACGTAGGCACCGACGCCCATGAAGGCGCCGTGGCCGAACGAGACGAAGCCGAACCGCCCCATCACCGCCCAGCCCGTGTAGATGCAGGAGAAGATCAGGATCTGGATCACCAGATGCATGAAATAAGCGGGCGTCACGAGCGGCAGCACCGCCAGCAGGACGGCCAGAACGACAAGCAGGATGTTGCGCTGGGTCATCATCGGGTGAACAACCCCCGCGGCCGCACGAACATCAGCACGATGAAGAAGGCGAAGGCGAACACGTAAGCAAGCTCGGTGTTCGAATAGTAGCCGCCGATCGCGATGATCATGCTGATGATGAAGGAGGCGACGAAGCCGCCGATCATGTTGCCGAGCCCGCCGAGCACGCAGATCATGAAGATGACCGGGCCGAACTGGTTACCGATGAACGGGTGCACGTCGTATTGCAGCGCCAAGAGGCATGCGGCGAGCCCGGCCAGCGCGCCGCCGATCGCCGAGGTGACGAGATAGATCTTGCGCTGGTCGACCCCCATCAGGCCGATGATGTCGCGGTCCTGCGCGATGGCGCGGATCGCGGTGCCGATATAGGTGCGCTTGAGGAAGATGTAGAGCACTACGGCGCCGACCAGGCCGATGCCGAACGCCAGCAGCCGCGAGAAGCTGATGTAGATGTCGTGAAACTCGAGGATCGGCAGGCGGACGCCGATGTTGCGGAAGTCGGTGCCGAACAGCAGCGTCGCGAAGCTTTGCAGGAAGAACAGCAAGCCGCCGGTTGCCAGCAACTGGTTGATCGGCGCGGAATTGAGCACCGGCGCAATGATGATGAGATGCACCAGAACGCCCATCGCCGCCATTGCAAAAATCGCGATCAAACCGGCGAGCGGCAGCGGCACGCCGAATTGCGCATAGAGGAAGTAGATCACGTACATGCCGCACATCACGATGTCGGCGTAGGCGATCCACACCACGTCGATGACGCCGAAGATCAGATTGAGGCCGAGCGCGAGCAGAGCGAGCACGCCGCCGAGCAGGATGCCGTTGATGATCGCTTCGAGGATATAAAAATCCATCACAGCCCCATGTACGACTGGCGAATGAAGCTGTTGGTCTTGAGCTCCGACGCGGTGCCCGACAGCTTGATGCGGCCGACCTCGAGCAGATAGGCGCGGTCGACCACGTCGAGCACCTGCTGGACGTTCTGCTCGACGATCAGCACCGTGAGCCCCTCCTCGCGGATGCGGTGCACCAGCTCGAACACCTGCTGCACGACGATCGGGGCCAGACCGGCCGACGGCTCATCCATCAGCAGCAATTTCGGTTTGGACATCAGCGCACGGCCGATCGCGCACATCTGCTGCTCGCCGCCGGACATGGTGCCGGCCAACTGGTTGCGGCGGTCCTTGAGCTTGGGAAACAGCGTGTAAACCCGGTCAAGCTGTTCGGCGAAGCGCGCTCTCGCCTGCGGGATGAACGCGCCGATGCGCAGATTGTCTTCGACCGACAGGCGCGGAAACAGCCGGCGGTTCTCCGGGACATGGGCAATGCCGAGGCTGACGATGCGGTGCGGCGCGGTGGCGAGGACGTTCGTCCCCTCCATCGCGATCGTGCCCTTGCGCGGCCGGATCAGGCCCGAGATGACGCGCA